>CAIOZU010000073.1 GCA_903862885.1 uncultured Pseudomonadota bacterium | reverse complement strand
TCAAACAGGGGGGACGTCGTGAGCGCTTCAGCGGTATCCATGGCTTCTGGGTACCAGGGATTTGAAAAGCCAAGGATCGTGTCTAATGTGGGCATGACATCGACGGCTACCGCGTCTGCACGCCAACGGCAGATCGGAGCGTGCGGGTCAAGATCATGGACAAACCCCCTGGCTCTTAGCGCCACCTCGATTTTGTAGTAATCCGAGGGTGCGAGTGCCTGACAGATCAGGTCTACATCCAAGGTAGACCGGATTGCCGGCATAGCAGGATCTGTCACCAAAAGCCCTACTACGGCACCCCCGACGAACACGAGCGACTGTCTCATTTCCTGTCCGAGACGTGCAGCAACGCGCTCGAGGGACACCACATTGGGGTCGTTAACATTCATGGTGTCAATCGCTCATGAAGTAAGCCGATCGCTAATGATCGCTCGCGTAAACTCCCACCGCGTACACAATCGAACAGCGCCAGCAGCTCACCGAGTGCTGGGTTGCGTCCTGCGGCGTCGGGAACCGTTGGGTAGAGTGGATACAATGCAATTCCTCGTACCGTACCGTCGGCGTGCGGCCACACGGGCACTGGATCTAAATCAGCAGTGATGTGATCCTTCATCGGTGCTGCGGCATGGGCTGTTGGCATACCTCGAGTCATGCCACCGCGTACCGCGGGGAACGCGTACTGGGCGCCATATTCAACGAACTGGCGCAGTGCTTCGCGCGCGATGATGGGTTTACCGTTTGGGGCTTTGTGGGCAAGCTGAGCCGCTACCGATCTTTCAATGCACGCGTGCGTCTCGGAGGCTGTCAGACCAAGTTCCGCGCCAAGTGCCGCATACGTCGGTGTGAATCCCTCATCTAGGGTGAGCCGCAGCAGCACCACTAAGTCCTGAGGACGAAGGATCATCTGTGGGTTTGACTTAGGGCGACTCATGGGGCATTCCACCACAACATTCTGTATTCGCGAATAGAGAATATACACTCAATAAAGGCGATTGGCAAGAACCGTTAAACTGCAATCGATTGAGCGCTTAAGCGCACCTTTGCCATTAGAGATTCCATGCCAAACGTGATCCACACCCTGAGCGCCGCAGCTGACCTTGATCGGCAGGATCCGCTCGCCCGTTTTCGGCAGAAATTTGCGCTGCCTATGCAGGCAGATGGTCAGTCCACCGCCATTTACCTCTGTGGCAACAGCCTAGGGCCTATGCCGCATGCGGTGCGCGACGTCATGAACCGCACGTTGGATGACTGGGCCACACTCGGTGTTCGTGGCCACGAGTCGGGTACTCGCCCGTGGATTCCCTATGCGGACGATCTTGCACCATCACTCGCGAAGCTGGTGGGCGCTGACGCTCGTGATGTGGTGCTGATGAACTCTCTAACCGTCAACCTGCATCTGATGATGGCCAGTTTCTATCAGCCGACGGCAACACGTCATGCCCTATTAATTGAACGCAGTGCGTTCCCCTCAGATCTCTATGCGGTGGAATCACAAATAAAATTTCATGGTTATGATCCAACAAACGCCATTATTTATGCCGAGCCACGTGCTGGTGAAGATCTGTTGCGTACGGAGGATATTCTTGAGTTGATCGCCAAGCACGCGCATCGACTCGCCTTAGTCTTATTGCCTGGCGTTCAGTATCG
>CAIOZU010000072.1 GCA_903862885.1 uncultured Pseudomonadota bacterium | reverse complement strand
GGAACATCAGGCTGGACCAGTTATCTCAAGGCAGGTCACCGGTCGGCTGCAAGCCGTTGGGTTTACCGCATTGGCCGTTACTCTTGCTGCTTTATTGGTGTGTGTCAGCCTTCCGGCTGTGGCCCAGCGTAATGGATCTGGCGCTTGTAGCACGGCGACACTCGTGGGCACCTACAATTATGAGACTAAGGGGATTTCGGCCTTTCACGTGCGTGGTAAGGTCGTGCAGTACGCCTCTAAAGGCACGATCGCTTTCGATGGAAACGGTAATTACCTCATTAGTAAAACCGCATCAGGTGGTGGAAAAACCCTTGTGACAACCAATGCAAAAGGCACCTACACGGTAGATGCTAGCTGTAACTACCTGGGCAAACGGTTTTTTGCAGAAGACAGTCAATTGCATGTCATGACCGGTGTGGTATCGAATGGTGGTAATTTCGTTACTGTTCATTCCGAACACCAGAACCAATCCGTGCAAGGATCGTATAGCCGCATATCTATGCGATTCTAGCGTCTAACGGAGATCGGTCGTGTCGGCGGTTCGACGTGGTGTTATCGAGTGGGCTCTATAGGCTCAGGTCCAGTACTCGTGCTTCAGCAATGGCCGTGCAGATTGCACGGGTATGGATATGGTCGCGTGTGTCTCTGGGGCGACATGACTGATCTAGTCTAATCGGATCAGGTGCAGTAGGCGACTCACTCCGAAGAGTTCGGTGGAGTGCCTACAGGCAGTTGTAAAAGTAGTGCTGATGACCTGCCGGCTGTTTCCCGGACCAGCTGAAGCTTGAGAGGATGGTTCACTTGAGCCGCCCTGAGAAATAGGACCAGTTGGATTGTTAGCCTTCGGCGGTTAATAATCCTGTCTCGAGCCCCGTTTGCCTCAACACCTCATGATTTTTTCGGCATGGGTTCCGAGCCGTGATTTCGCCGGTTTAGGCAAAACAGGCTCTGAATCGCGCACGCTTGGCGTGGCACCGCTGCAGCAACCGAGCGGAGTGGTCGGTTCGGTCTTCTGCGGAGGGCCTTATTTCACTGAAGCGGAATGGATAGCGGAGCAATGACTTAAGTCTTTGGCTCGGGGTGCGCTCATGCAATACTGCCCTGTCTGCCATCGGTAGGTCCTGAGGATCCGCTCGCGGTATCTTGGATGAATCAGCACTGGGCGAGGAGAAGCGCTGTCATGAGATTGGTAACCGCTGGATGGATGCGCACGAGTGCGGTGGCTTGGTTGCTCTGTGCGCTGTTCGCTGTGCAGGCTCAGGCCGCAGAGGACGGCATCACCGATCACGACATTCTCATTGGGATGTCTGCGCCGTTTAAGGGGACGTCGGCTAATTTGGGTCGCGAGCTGTACCGTGGCGCGATGGCGTGTTTTCTGGACGTCAACGCCGCCGGCGGTGTGCACGGCCGCCTGCTCAACTTGCGCGCCTATGACGATGGCTACCAGCCGCAGCGCACCGTCACCAATACGCTGCAACTCCTGCAAACGGATCAAGCCTTCTTGTTATTTGGCTACGTCGGTACAGACGCGGTAGAGCGGACCCTGCCGATTCTCCAGAAGCTGCAGAGTGCGCTGTTATTCTTCCCATTGACGGGTGCGGAGGCCCAGCGCAGGCCACCTTACGGCGCGCTTGCCTTTAACTTGCGCGCGTCATATCGACAGGAGACAGCTGGCCTCGTTGACCACTTGGTGGCTGTCGGTCACGAACGCATTGCCGTGTTCTATCAAGCAGACGCCTACGGCCGCAGCGGCTGGGTAGGGATTCAGGATGGCTTAAAAAAACACGGGCTACATATTGTCGGTGAGGCGACCTACGCGCGCGGTGCACGCTACTCGGATACCTTTGATCGGCAGGTAACCATTCTCGCAGCAGCGCATCCTGATGCGATCATTTCAATCGGTGCTCATGCGGCCACTGCTGGATTCATTCGGGCGGCGCGGCGTGTTGGGCTCAATGTCCTTATTGCGAATATCTCGTTTAATTCCAGTTCTAGCATGCTGGCCTTGCTTAAGGCCAGCAGCATCGAGGATGGCCGTGACTATACTAAAGCCTTGATCAATACGATGGTTGTGCCCGATATTAACAATGTTGAGCTTCGTGCGGTGCGCGAGTATCGAGCGTTAATTGATCGTTATAACCCGCAACCGCCGTTCGAACAGGCTACACCGGGTGAGCCGACTGAGCGTTACAGCTCAATCGGCTTAGAGGGATTTCTAGATGCGCGGTTATTGGTTGAGATCCTGCAGCGGCTTGGTGCTAACCCCACGCGAGCCGGCCTTGCAGCGGCTGCGGCTAGCATCCACGGGCTAGATCTCGGCGCAGGATTCACAGCATCGTTTTTGCAGGGTCGAAATCAGGCGTCTGACATGGTCTATTACAACTCCACTGTAGGTGGTCGGTTTCAGATGATCGATGATTGGGGTCAGTTCGCCATTCACGGTGCAAAATGAGTAGCCAATCATGAAGACCGTAAAACTTTTCCGTGGGTCACTGTTTGGTATCTATTTGCTGTTCGGCTTAATTGCCGTATCGACCTCGGCGTTGTGCATCTATACGGTCAATAAGCAGCTTTCGCATGAATACGCAGTCAACAGCGTGACAATTTCACATGCTATTGCGAATGCCAGCCAAGATGTCTTGTTGACTCGTGATGTATCGAGTCTGCAGGCGCTTCTGGATCAGTATCATGAGATTCAGGGTGTCAGTTACCTATACGTCACCGATGAACATGGGGATTTTATTGCGCATACCTTTATCCCTGAAGTGCCTGCAGAAATCTTTTCTGAGCATGGTAAGCGTCTTGAGGCGGTAGAGCGCAACTTAACCGGCATCGGCGAAGTGATCGAGGTCGGTAGTCCGATCGTCGAGGGTCTGGCTGGTAGCGTCCATGTGGGCATGGACGAATCTATGGTGGCACTTAAGATTCGTTCTGCGGTCGGTAAGCAGGTGTATTTAATCTCGATTCTTTTTATTTTAAGTATTGCGGTGTCGTTCTGGCTGCTGAATCGAGCCACAACACCTCTACATCGGCTGGCTGACTACGCGCGCCAATTGGCTGGGTTGCAACCTAAGGCGCTCACTGAAGAGGAAACAGTCGCATTGCTCGGCCGCAACGATGAGGCGGGTGAGCTTGCGCGCTTGTATCGGCATTTAGCTAACAGTCAGTCCGGAGTGCAGCCCTGATGCCTCACGCCCAGCCTATGCTCCCGCGCTGGATCATGGCGGCGGCTGGGACCATTCTGCAGTTATGCCTTGGCACGGTATATGCGTGGAGCTTTTTCCAGTCGATACTTATTCGTGTGTATCACTGGTCGAACACCGCATCGGCTTGGGCATTTAGTTTTGAGATCCTCGCGCTGGGTATATCGGCGGCTTGGGCGGGATTTAACCTACCGCGCTTCGGCGCAAGGCGGCTGGCCCTGACCGGGGCGGTGCTATTCAGTTTAAGTTTTCTACTTGCCGGTTGGGCATTGCGCGCCCACAGTGTGCCGTTGTTTTATTTGGGCTTTAGCTTGGTAGGCGGCATTGGCATTGGATTTGGTTATGTCACACCTGTGGCCACCGTCGCTAAATGGTTTCCGGATCGCAAAGGGTTGGTCACCGGCGTGGTAGTTATGGGCTTTGGCTTCGGGGCTTTTGTGATGAGTAAGTTGTTGGCGCCCTTGCTGCTTTCTGTGTTCAAGGGCGATCTGGTGATGGTTTTTGAGGCACTCGCCGTTGTCTCAGCGGTGGTATCAATTCCTAGCGCACTCGTGCTGAATGAGCCGCCACCCGGCTATGCACCAGGTGCGCCATCCGTGCCCACAAAGGCCGCCCCCGTGGCTACGCGGTCACCGATGGCGGAGCCTATTGGCGCCTACCTGCTGTCGCGTGAGTTTCGCTTCATGTGGATCGCCTTCTTCTTTAACATCGGCGCCGGCATCTCGGTCATTAGTTTTCAGTCGTCGCTGCTTGAGGAAGTCTGGGGTGCGTATGACCCTACGCTTGAGCCGACGACGCTCGCAGGATACGGTGCGACACTGATTGCGATCAGTTCACTGTTTAATGGGTGCGGCCGACTGCTGTGGGGAATGGTGGCCGACCGAATCGGGCGTGCGGAGTGTTTTCGTTTGCTACTCGCCAGCCAAATGATTGTTTTTGGTCTCCTGCTGACGGTACATAATCCCTGGCTATTTGGCGCCTTAGTCTGCTATGTGCTGCTGTGTTTCGGTGGCGGGTTTGGGGTGATGCCTTCATTCGTCCTCGATGTATTCGGCAGTCAGCGGATGTCGATGATTTATGGATCGATGCTCACCGCATGGGCGGCCGCAGGCATTGCGGGTCCGGTGATTATGGCCGCGTGGCGTGACAACTTTCCAGATCGAGCAGTCATCGATGGCTTTCTCACTGGAGTGTTGTTTCTAGGCAGTGGCTTCATTTGCTCGTTCTTACTATCGAACGATCACTGTCGCCCCGGAACACCACCGCTTAACGATCTGGGACTGCCGAGCGCTGGGGCTTAGGGCGGCGGGCGTCTAGATTCTGAAAAGGTTGCCGAGTGCGCCTCACTCGCTTTCCATCAGTTGGCGTATTCTGATCCTTAAAGGTGCGGGTAGCGAGTTCTAGATAGGGCCTGAGAGGTGCCGGGCCGCAAGCCTGTGGGCAGCGTCAGCGTCGGTAATTCAAGAGCGCGTCGCCGAGCGCCTCCTTGAGAGGCCCAAGCCACGGCTCAAAATGCTTCCACTGATCCAGTCCATCTCTGAAAATTGGTTGCCGCACTTGCTCTGAGCTCGCCGTTCGAATACTGCGCGCCGTCTTGTGGAATTCGATACAGGCTCCCTCAAACTCAAGCCCACAAAAATCGAGAATGCGCCTCACATTGCCCTCGAGATCCTCAACCACTTCCTCATGCTGAACACGCAGCACGCGACCAGGTAGCACGTGATCCCAGTGACGCATCAGCTCGAGGTAGGTGGTGTAATAACGCGCAATATCATCGATGCTGTAAGTGAATTCCTGGCCACGAGCAAAGAGCTGTTTGAGATTACTAAAGCAGCATGCCATGGGTTCACGTCTTGCATCAATAATGCGTGCGTTCGGAAACAGAAGATGGATCAGACCAATGTGCCGAAAATTATTTGGCATCTTGTCAATGAAATGCGCCTTGTCCGTTCGATAGACCGCCGTGTCGCGAAGATACTGCTCCGCGAGGCGCTCAAATTCCGGCGTTGGGGTATCAGCAAGCACCGCTGGATAGCGGGGATTGTCGTTGTCCGAATGAGGGCCCTGAAACTCGAGCGCGAAGCGCGGGATGTTGGCCAGTTCCTGGGTGCCCTCGACCGCAGAATGGGACGCGAGTATCTGCTCAAGTAGGGTAGAGCCTGAGCGGGGCAGTCCCAAAATAAAAATAGGCTTTTTGCTCTGGCTACCAGCGCCCGCGTGTTTGGCAAAAAACGCTGGCGTGCAGGTGCTTATTTGGTTTTTTGTGTTCAGTTCGATGAGTTCAGGCCGATAACGGCTCTCAGCTCGTTTTTCCGCATTGCCGCGTTCATAAAAACGAAAAGATGTCTCAAAGTGACCGATATCTTCGTAGGCTTTACCCAGTGCGAAAGATAAGTGATAGCGATCTGTGGGGGTGCATTCGCTGGATGACTCGCTGGCTGCCATGTCTGACAGCTCGTCGTCAGTGAATCGGTACGTTTTTAAGTTAGCCAAACTCCAGTAGGCTTCACCATAGCGTGGTCGCATCAAAATGGCCGCGCGATACGCGGCGATGGCATTCTCTTGTTGGCCGAGCGTCTTAAGCGAATGTGCAATCGATAGTTGCAGCTCGGCGCTTGCCCATTGAGGGATATCCGCACTACCAAGTAAGTCGCGATACATCTGGATAGCGCCTGCATGGTCCCCCAGTCCCACAGAGGCGGTTGCAAACAGCGTGCGATACTCTCGTTTATCGGGCTCAAGCGCCAGCAGCGCCTTGAGTTCAATCAGGGCCTCTGCGTGTTTGTGGCGTTCGAGTAACACACGGGCATAGTCATAGCGAGCAGCAACATAGTCAGGTGACCGTTTGAGCACCGCGGCGAGCAGCACCTCGGCATCGTCATAGGCTTCAAGTGACAGTCCGATGCGCGCGAGTAAGCGCATGGCCTCGATGTGATCGCCATTTTTAAGTAGAAACGCTCGAATGAGTTTCTCGGCGCTGACCACATCGCCATCAGAAAACAAGCTGGTGGCGGCGACTACATCCGGTGGCAATTCGTTTAACTTAGCGACATGCGCGGCGGCGATCGCGGCGTTTTCTGGGTCCCCGATCAGACGATAGAGTCCTTCGAGCATGCTCCAACTGGCGGGCAGCGCTGGGTTGGTCTGTACACCGGTGAGGTAGGCCTGGATAGCAGCCGGCGCATTTTTTTGTGCTACGTAGCAGTGACCGCGCTCCTCATGCACGTGCTTGAAGGTGGGATGCGCTCTCTCTAGTCGCTCAAGAGTGATGAGTGCCTCGGGAATCTGTCGCTGGTGTCGTTGTGCGATGGCCAATAAATAGAGCACGTCACGGTTTAACGGCACGCGCTCTATGAGCACGCTGGCGGCCGCTTCAGCGTCGGCGAATTGCTGCGCTTGGAGCAGCGACCGAATTCGAAAAACCTCCTGTTCCACGACGCTCGCGCCGCGAGGGGAAGGGGTTGCACTCATGGCGATATCCGCATGGCAAGACGGACGTCGGTGTCCGCAGGCTCAGTGTAGCGGATTGTCGATATCTATCGGGGAGGAGGCGTGCGTGGCGGCGATACAAGGGAGCCGGAGGACAAAAAAAAGGGCGTGCCGGATGGCACGCCCTCCTGACTCTGCTGCCTGATGGCTCAGGTAGCGGCGGGCTTACTCGCCGATGCAATCACCGCCTCGGCCACCTGCCGTGGTACGGGATCGTAGTGCGAGAATTCCATCGTGTAGGAGGCGCGACCCGAGGTCATGCCGCGCAAGTGCCCGATGTAACCAAACATTTCAGATAGTGGGACGACCGCCACCACCGCAATGTTGGTGCCGCGCTCCAGCTGGTCCTGAATCGAGCCGCGGCGACGATTCAAGTCGCCAATGACATCGCCCAGATAGTCGCCCGGTGTCACGGTCTCCACTTTCATCACCGGTTCCAGCAGGATCGGCGAGGCCTTGCGGATGCCCTCACGGAAACAGGCCTTTGCGGCGATTTCGAAGGTCAGTGCGTTGGAGTCAACATCATGGTAGCTGCCATCCACCAACGTGGCGCGAAAGTCCACGGTAGGGTAATGAGCCAGCACGCCATCCTGCAACTGCATGCGTAAGCCCTTTTCGACGGCCGGCACGAATTCCTTTGGTACTGAGCCGCCGACGGTCTTGTCGACGAATTCAAAACCGGCGCTGCGCTCGAGCGGCTCGAACTTAATCCACACTTCAGCGAACTGGCCGGAACCGCCCGTCTGCTTCTTATGGATGTACTGCTCTTGAAGCGCCTTGGTGAAGGTCTCGCGATACGCCACTTGCGGCTCACCCATGGTCCCCTCGACATTGAATTCCGTACGCATGCGATCGAGGGTCACTTCTAAGTGGAGTTCGCCCATGCCACGAAGAATCGTCTGTCCGGTCTCACGATCGGTTTCCAAGTGCAGGGAGGGGTCTGCTCTGACCATCTTCCCGAGTGCGCTGGTAAACTTTTCTTGTTCAGCTTTGTTTTTCGACTTCACTGACACGCTGATCACTGGATCCGGGAAGCGCATACGCTCCAAGACCACCGGATCGGCTGAATCACATAAGGTGTCACCCGTCTCCGTCTCAGCCAAGGAGACGAGCGCGACGATGTCGCCCGCGCGTGCCTCTTCAACGGGGTTAGCATCCTTGGCGAACATTTCGACCATGCGGCCGATTTTTTCGCGTTTGCCACGGGTGGAGTTTAGGATGGAAGCGCCCTTTGTCAGTACGCCGGAGTACACGCGGATGAAGGTGAGCGCACCATAGACGTCGTTGATCACTTTAAATGCCAACGCCGAAAAAGGTTCGTCGTCTGAGCAGGCGCGTTCGCCGATCGGTGATCCATCGGCGTCGACGGTTTTGATGGAAGCCACGTCCGTGGGTGCTGGGAGATAATCGACGACGGCGTCGAGAACCTGCTGAACACCCTTGTTTTTATAAGATGATCCGCACAGAACCAGCGTGAAAGATGAATTCAAGGTGCCCTTGCGTAAGCACGCGCGAATCGTTTCGACTGATGGCATCTGCCCATCGAGCAGATGAGCTTCCATCGCTGCGTCGTCCTGCTCGAGACAAGTGTCGATCAGTTCAGTGCGATAGTGCTCTACTTTAGAAAGTAGTTCGCGGTCGCTCGGTACGGTGATACCCAGTTGGTCAGCCAGATTGGCAGTCGCATCGAGACTTTGCCATTCTGCGTCTTTGTCGTCTGAATCCCATACCAAGGCCTTCATCTCAACCAGATCAACCATGCCTTTAAAATTGTCTTCCGAACCAATCGGAATCTGGATTGGCAGGGGTCGAGCGCCTAAGCGCTTTTTGATCATGTCCACGCAGCGCACGAAATTGGCGCCACTGCGATCCATCTTGTTGACGTAGCAGATGCGTGGCACGTCGTAGTTATCAGCCAAACGCCAGTTGGTTTCAGATTGAGGCTCAACACCTGCGACGCCGTCAAACACGACGACCGCACCGTCGAGGACGCGCAGGGATCGGTTCACCTCAATGGTGAAGTCAACGTGACCAGGGGTATCAATCACGTTGATCTTTTTGTTGCGCCAAAAAGCAGAGACTGCGGCACTTTGAATGGTGATGCCACGCTTTTGCTCTTGCTCCAAATAGTCGGTGGTCGTCGACGTCTTTAAATCTTTGGTGTCATGGATGTCGATGATGGTGTGTTTGCGGCCTGTGTAATACAGGATGCGTTCAGTGGTCGTCGTCTTGCCGGCGTCGACGTGGGCGATGATGCCGATATTGCGTACATCAGCAAGGGCAGTGGTGCGGGGCATAGCAAACTTCCGTAACAGTGGCGGTGAGATCTAAAACGATCGGGATTTCAGTGCGAGCGGCGTCTTTGACTCTGAGGAATGACTGACGACGCCATCGGTAGCGCACGTTTAATGGGCGCGCATTTTGACACGGGCTTGCGGCCATGACAAAGCTTCTATCGGTCGGGGCGTCGGGTGCGCTGCGGGTGGCTGAGCGGTCGGCATCGCGGTGCGGGGCGATACGTCGATCGGCAGGCTGCTTGGTTGCCAAAAACGCGCGCGATCGATGTGCTGTAAACTATGTAACTAATTGTTTTAAATGATAAAATTCAAAATTTATCTTTCTGGCGACGACTGGATGGGACCCACTCGCTTGTCGCGAGTGTCGCGGATGGCGGGTGGGGTACGATCGGCGCTGGATGACGCAACCTGGGTTCCAGGCGGTGTCGTACCCTGCGATCGGGCCATAGAACCATCCGGTGCGGCTTGTCCGGCCGGGGCTAAGACGAGGGCTCTAGGGGCGCGGGACGCCTTTGGCAGTCGTTGGCCGTAGGGGACGGTACCCGTATGATGTTCACCGGACTCAACGAGGGTGTGTGTCTGAGGTCGACGCCGCGGGGTGTGTCGACCCCTGATTGAGCAGATCGCCCTCTTTATCAAGGCAATTTTATGAAGCGCTCACTCGTTTGGATGATCTGCGTTGGACTGCTGTGCAGTGCCAGCGGCGCGTGGGCTCAGTCTGCGGTCAATAGCTGGCAGGGCCGCGACAAGAGTGATCTGATTCAAAAATTCTCACGACCCCAGTATGTCGTTCCTGACGCTCGCGGTGGACAGGTGTTTGTGTACCTGCCGGTGGACAGTCGAACCAATGTCGCGCCGACCGCTCACATCAGTCCGGTGCGTCCCTTGGCCGATCTACAAACGCTTACAGCGTATCGCGTATTCTTTATCAATAAAGAAGGGAAGATCGACCGCGTAGAAAGCAAAGGCAGTGCCTTCAACTGGAACCCACCCTGGTGGTGAGTCTTTGACTTATCCGTATTGTTTAATGCGGGGCCTCGTACACCAAGGAGCCACCCACCCATGTGTTGAGTACATGGACGTGTCGAATCTCAGTCGGTGGGAGCGTCAGCACATCGCCACTGAGTAATACAAAGTCGGCGAGTTTTCCTGGTGTGAGGGTGCCTTTGCGCTGCTCCTCAAATTCAGCGTATGCCGACCCTTGTGTGTAAAAATGAAGGGCGTCTGTCACTGATAATTTCTGCGTAGGGTACCAGCCGTCTGGGTGTTTGCCATCAAGCGTTGCGCGAGTGACGGCGGCGTACACACCCAGCAAGGGGTTGAGGGGAGACACGGGCCAGTCTGTGCCAAAAGCCATCGGTATGTTGTATTGCATAAACGTTTTAAATGCATAGGTCCGACTGCCGCGTTCTTGTCCAATGCGAACTTCCGCCCAGCGTCCATCATCAATCGCCTGATAGGGTTGGACTGACGCAATCACACCCAGATCCTTGAAGCGTTGAAAATCCTTGGCAGCCATATGTTGCGCATGCTCAATACGCCAGCGTCGATCGTGCGGGCCGTTATGAGCAATCACTTCGGCGTAGAGATCGAGAGTGGTTGAGATCCCTGCATCGCCGATCGCATGTGTGCATACCTGTAGGTGTGCGGCATCCGCCTTGGAAAAGTCATCACGGGCTTTAGATAAAGGCTGGAAAGTATCCGAGAGTATGCCGTGATTATCGGATTGATCTAAGTAAGGCTCAAAGAAGTACGCCGTGCGCGAGCCTAAAGAGCCATCGGCGTAGGCTTTAACCGCTCCAATACGCAGTAGCGGATCACCGAACGCACGTCCTAAGCCTAAAATCGCCTGATCATCTACTGACTCGATGGCAGGGGCTACGTAAATACGAGTGGTGAGTTGGTGTTCGCGTAATAGCTCGGCGTAGATGGCGAGGTCGGCGTAGCCTGGGTTCATGTCTTGGACGCTGGTGACCCCTAGTGACGCAGCGTGTCTTAGCGCGTGGAGAATGATGGCCCGACGTTCATCATGCGGCAGCGCTGGAATGATCTTAGTCACTAATGGAATGGCGGCGTCTTTGAGTGCGCCGGTGGGCTCGCCATGGGCATCGCGCACGATCACGCCACCCACGGGATCCGGTGTGGCAGCGGTGATGCCTGCTAAAGCCAGTGCGCGACTATTGACCAGTGTCATATGACCGTCATAGCGATCGATGGCGACCGGATTGTTGGGCGTGACTGGGTCGATCAACTGTCGTGTGGGGAGTTCTGCTGAAGGCCATTTGGTCTCATCCCATTCCCCTTGAGTAATCCATTGGCCTGCGGGGCGGGTGGCTGCATACGCAGCGATACGGCTTTTGAAATCGTCGGCGCTTTGGGTGTCATTGAGTTGCACGGCTTCCAGTGATGCGCCACCGTCGGAGAAGTGCACGTGCGCATCATTGAAACCTGGGATGAGTCGATGGCCATGCGCATCGACGATACGGGTTCGGCTGCCCTGCCAGACGTGGACGGTCGCCTCGCTGCCGATGGCTACAATCCGATCACCGATGACGGCGAGCGCTTGGGCCTGTGGTGCGGTTGGATTGCCGGTCCAAATAGCGGCATTTCTTATAATCAGATCCGCTGAGGGCGTTGGGCTCGCACCGGCTAATACGCCGATGACTATGGTGGCGAATGTGGTGCGCCGTAACAGGGCCTGACAAGTGGGGTGAGTGGTCGATGTCATGTGTGTGGTCTTTAAGGACGAGCGAGCGATCAGCCTACGGTGGCTGAGTGCCCCGTACAAGTATCGCGCTGCAACGATCTCCTCGGTAAAACCCGGCCCGTGTCGAACCATTAGCATCCAAGGGCCGAAACTGTGTACAATTCGCGCCCCACAGGCGTTGCGCTGTCAATGAGTTCCTGTGAATTTTTTTTAGTATCATATAGTTACGCGCCCGTAGCTCAGCTGGATAGAGTACCTGGCTACGAACCAGGGGGTCGGGAGTTCGAATCTCTCCGGGCGCACCATTTCCCAACGCATTTTCAGCGGCTCGCCGGCCCGAACCGGGGTCGTTATGGGCTGCATACCGGTTGCACACTGCCGGTACCGGTTCGGCCCTCATTCCGATGCGGAGGGATCAGACGCTATACTTGTATAGCAAGTGTAGGAGTGCGTCATATGTTGGCTTTGCGTTTATCGGCGGATATCGAAGCGCGCCTGGATGCGTTGGCCAAAGCGACTGGGCGCACCAAGAGCTTTTACGCCCGTGAGGCGATTTAAGAGTACCTCGAGGATTTGGAAGATCTATACCTCGCTGAGAAAGAGAGGGAACTCGTCCGCAAGGGTACAAGCAAAACCTATACCCTGAAGGAAGTGGAGAATGAGCTTGGCTTCGCGGATTGAGTTCAGCGATCGAGCAAAGAAGGACATCGGACGACTCGATCCGCCGATTGCGAAGCGCATTCGGGCTTTCCTCCACACCCGACTGATACCGATTAATGATCCGCGGAGTCTTGGTGAGGCACTGAGAGGCTCGACTTTGGGGACCTATTGGAAGTATCCGGTTGGCGACTCTCGAATCATCGCCCACATTGAAGATGACGTACTCCGGATCGTCTTCGTCCGGGTTGCTAACCGCAGAGAGGTCTATCGACAGTGGCAAAGACCCACTGGCTACGAATCAGGGGGTAGGGAGTTCGAGTCTCTAGGGCACACGGTTTCTAATCATAAATACACGCAGTGAGTGTGGTGAGCTTACTTTGCAGCGTCGTTGCACAACGCGTGCATGCCGTTCGGGCACTGTCCGCGCTTGGCGATCCGTCGATCGTCATTTATGTCCAACACGATCCAGACCACGCTCGACTGAGCCGTCCTCCTTGCTGAGAGATCAAGGCGTGATCTCGGACCGCTTAGGGCGCTGACCTGCCGCCGCTCTAAATCATTTGCGATGGTCTCCTCATGCTGTCCGGTTCGCTCCGCCCATGCGGTGCCGAGACATCTGTACTGGACTGCTGAGCCCGTCGCCGGATACAGGTGATCGACGGGGCCGGTATTGTTTTTCTTTCTTAAATATGTAATTTTTATTACACATTTCTTGACAAATTCTTAACAAAATAAGGAATGACACACACATCAGTGTGATTTTTTCTATGTCTGTATCGTCAGGAGCGTGACCGACCTGCTTTAACTGGTCCAGCTCTGATGTCTGTTACGCAGCGATCTGAGTCTCGCTTATTTTCTTCAACGTCGTCAAACGCACCACCGTCGTCTCAGGTGCGGGTGG
>CAIOZU010000071.1 GCA_903862885.1 uncultured Pseudomonadota bacterium | reverse complement strand
GCATTGGCGGGGCATAAGGCGGAGACCTGGGCAATAATGGCGTTGTTGCGCCTTGCCCGAGCCTCCGCTGTTTCGCCGGGTGGTGCCGGCAGCGCGTCGATGAGGGTCTGGGTCAGGTGTTGAAAGGCGTCGCGGGTGCGCTGCCAGGCGGGATCGGGGTGGGTTTGCTGTTCCATGGTTAGTGAAATTGGTTATGGATGATGACGTTCAAGAGGTGATGGGAAAAATATCCAGGCCTTTTTGCTCAGCGTCTTTGCGCCTCCGCGGCCTCCGCACGGAAAACAGGGGCACGACCTTGTCTTTCCCCGAACCATTTGCGTTCATTTGCGGTTGCGCATTGGATCACCACCCCTTCGGTGGAGGCAGTCGCCGGGCAAACCGGACAGGAAAACCGCAAATGAACGCAAATGAACGCAAATGGCGCCCGGGCAGACCAGGGCATTTTTACCCAATTATGTAATTTACATAGCGGAGATAGACATCCTAACTGATAGCTCGCCTGATAGGCCGGTGACTTATGATGAGATCGAAGCGGAGGAACGTGATTTCCCTCATTCCTTGAGAGAAGAAATGGAGAAAGCCGCTGGGGATATAATCCGTAATATCTGGGAATCAGCTTCTGATTTCCAACTCAGAAGCCTAGCTGCTTCTGTTTATCGCGTGATGCGCGTGCACGCGCCCTAATCACTCTGGCGAGGGCATGTGGGTCTGCCGTCAGCTTAGCGAATTCCGACGCGAAGTCGAGCAAGATTGCCGACGTATATGCAAACGAAGGGCTGCCCCAAACGGTTCGTTTTGACGAATCATAGTCCTGGGGCTGAAGGCAAAATCCATTCGGGCCACTATCGCTGGAAGCGAAATAGACTGACACGACCCCGTGCGCAATATTATTCCGTACAGATACAGATGATTGAGCAGACATCACTATTTTTTTAAATAGCCGCTCGTCTTCTTGGTCTTCGCTGTGTATCGCGAAATACGCTGTGCCTGCATGGCTCAACATTTCCCGTCGTCCTTCAGCCGTTCGAATGGCGCCAAACACTCTTCCTGCGATAACAGGGAATCCGTCCCCAGCGACAAACGCTGAGAATAGCCCACCGAGCGCCGCTTCAAAATTTCCCCAGTCTGATAGTGCATGACCAACTGCGTGAAATATAACGCCCTTATCGCCGTCCCCCGCTTTCGGTAGGGGCGGTTTCCAAATCGAAGGGGCTTCCGCCGCAACCCGTTTAGGCGCTTTGACATTTTTTTCTGATGTATTCGTGGTTTGGGGCGACATTGGTTGCACCTTTAGACAAAGCGTTGGCGCCACCCGACCATGAGAATGCGAAAAAGTCGAATCATCAAGCGCTAGCGGCGCACGGCATCACATCCTATATTGGTCCCATGACAAATGAACCGTACTTCACCGAGGAAGAGATCAGGCAGCGGCGTGACGCGGTGATCCTGCGGGCGCGAACACGCCGCCACCGCCGCCGAAGCTCAAAGGGAAGGTTAAACTAGCGGATGCCGTCGCCTCCACCGAAGGAAAGCGCGTGCAAGCTGCCGAGGGGTCTTAGGCCGTCGCACATCCCTAATAGGTCAGTCGCTTGCCCTCGGCGCCCTTGATCGCTAGGACGGTCCGATCCGCGTCTTCAATGCCCAACTTCGACCGATTGTTGTAGCGGAAGGTGAATTCGTCCAGGTAGCGCTGGAAATGCTGCTCACCACAATGTTGGTAGACGCCGTTGCAACCGCGCTTGAATACGCCGAAAAAGCTTTCCGCGCTATTAGTGGTGACATCGCTCCGAGCGTATTCCGTAACGCTGTGGTTCACGGTCTCATGGCTGGCACACTCGGTGCCGATAGCTGTGTAGAGGTCGCTTTGATCAGTGTGCAACCGGCTTTTGCGGCTTGCGTTGCGGACCATAAAGTCGCGCAGGTTTTGCCGGTTATGTGCTGCATGTAGGTGACGCGAGCCTCGCCGCCGCGCTCTACCAAGGCCACAATCGGGCGCTTTTCGGCGCCGCCGGACTTGCCGCTTTTGGTGAACAGACGGCCCTTGCGTTGAGCGCTTGGGACGCGGGGGATTTCGCGCTTGCCGTGATAGGCTTCGCCCGCCTCAAGCACTTTACCCTCACCACCGATAGGGGCGGCCTTCGGATCGGCCATGGCTTCCCGGATACGGTGGCACATGAACCAAGCGCTTTTATAGGTGATGCCGATTAAGCGTTGCAGCTGGTGCGCCGAGATGCCCTTCTTTGAAGCCGCCATCAGATGGAACGCTATAACCCATTTTGCCAAGGGGATATGGCTGCTTTCCATGACACTGCCGGTCTTCACCGTGAAATGGCCACGGCAAGCGTTGCACTCATAAAGGCCGGGGCGGTGCGACTTGCCAGCAAGCAAGGTGATGCCTTCGGTCACATCACAATACGGGCATGATGGGCCATTCGGCCAGCGGATCGCTTCCATATGGGCGCGGGCGGCGGTGGCCCGAACAAGCCGTGCCATGACGGTTTAGCCAGATCGCGATCGGTCAATGGTTCGGGCGGTTGGAATGACCTGGTTTGGACGCAATGGGGTTAGGCGATAGTACGGGTCCTCCCACCATCCAGGGATGACGGCGGGGCGCGGCCGGTGCTACCTCTTTTCTCCCATCGGCCGAACATGAGGCGCATGCCATGTCCAATCACTACGACCTGATCCTTCGCAATGGTCACTGCGTGCTGCCCTGGGGCATCGAGGCGACCGATGTCGGGGTGCGCAACGGGCGCATCATCAGCCTGGGGCTGAACGGGGACGCGACGGCGGACACGGTGTTCGACGCCAAGGGCCTGCACATCCTGCCCGGCCTGATCGACCCGCATGTGCATTTCCGCGATCCCGGCGACGCCACCGTCGAGTCGATCCCGACGGGGTCCAAGGGCGCCATTCTGGGCGGGCTGACGACGGTGTTCGATATGCCCAACACCACGCCATCCATGGTCGATGCCGCCGGGCTGGCCTGGAAGCGGGATTATGTCGAACGCGTGTCCTGGTGCGACATGGGCATCTATGTCGGCGGCACCCGCGCGAATACGCCGTCTTTGGGCGACCTTGAACTCACCTGCGGCTGCTGCGGCATCAAGATTTTCGCCGGCAGCTCGACCGGCGATCTGATGATCGAGGATGACGAAAGCCTGGAGAAGGTGATGCGCTCCGGCCGGCGCCGCATCGCGTTTCATAGTGAGGACGAGTACCGCCTGCAGGCGCGCAAGGGCATGTATAATGTTGGGGACCCGTATTCATCGCACATGGAATGGCGGGATGAGGAATGCGCTTTCCTCGGCACGCGGCGCCTGCTGGCTTTGGCGCGCAAGACCGGGCGGCCGGCGCATATCCTGCATATCTCGACCGCGCAGGAGTTCCAGTATCTGAAGGAATACCGCGACCTCGTGACCTGTGAGGTGCTGGTCAATCACCTGACCCAGTTCGCCCCCGATTGTTATGAGCGTCTGGGCGGCTTCGCGGTGATGAACCCCCCGATCCGCGGCAAGCATCATATGGAGGCGGCGTGGAAGGCGCTGAATGATGGCACGGTCGATACGATCGGATCCGACCATGCGCCGCATGCGCGGGAGAAGAAGATGCTGCCCTGGCCGAACTGCGCCTCGGGCCTGACGGGCGTGCAGACTTTGGTGCCGATCATGCTGGATCATGTGAATGCGGGCCGGACGTCGTTGATGCGAATGGCGGATGTGATGTCGGCCGGGCCGGCGCGGGTCTACGGCGCTGTCGGCAAAGGCCGGCTTGCGGCGGGGTATGACGCGGATTTCACCGTGGTGGATATGAAGAAGCAGCGGACGATCGAGGAAAGCTGGATTGTTTCGCCGTCTGGCTGGACGCCGTTCGCGGGGGTGTCGTGCACGGGGTGGCCGGTGGCGACGATCGTGCGGGGGGCTGTGGTGATGCGGGAGGATGAGGTGCAGGGGGCGCCGGTTGGGAAGCTGGTTCAGTTCCGGGGGTGAACTGGTCCTGTTATTATCAGCATAGGGAGGGCCTGCGGTTGTCCGGAGGCCGCACGGCGGCCCGGCCCACCACCCACGACTTTGCAGATCAGAGCAACAAAGTCGTGAGTGGTTCGCCGGAGCCTGTCCTCGGGCCGGCCATCGGCCGGACCATGACGGTGTTATTGACCCACGTAAGTCAATCATAATGCGAACTGGTATTGCGAAAATAGAACGTATTATTATATTTTACTTAATCGTTATATTAAACGTCGTCGTCATGTCCGACCCTGCTTCGGTCAATCCCTCCAGCTGAACCTGATCAGGCCCCAGATATCCATCGTTTGACCGGTACATGACCCGCGTTCCCGGCACTTTCTTCAGGTTGCAGGCGTAGCGTTGATTGCCGGCAACGTAATTCGGGTAATCGGTGGTTTTTTCAATGCGCAGGCGCCCGTTCTCTGGTGGCTGAGGAACGCGCACATTGATCCACCCGGCCGGGGTGCAGTCCGGATTGAGCGACGTGAAGAACATGATTTTGATCTCTTGCCCACTGACCGCTGTCCTGCTGACCGTCGGTATCCGAGCGGCCGCGAGCAGAGCTGCTCTGGCCGTGTTGACCTGCGGCGAAGCGGGTGGTGGGGGCCGCAGACAACCTGTCAGAGCCAGACAGATGGTAATCAAAACCGCCAACGAACGCATCGCGGTGACCTCCCTATAGTGCCGCGCGGCTGGGTAGCATCGACAACGATAAAGCCTATGCCCCAGGACTGCGTACAGGATAACGATCCGCGCTAAAACGGCAAAGAGCTGAGGTACACAAAGCAGGAAGCAATGACTTCCAACGGGGGTTAGTGCCAGCTGATGCATGAGCAATCGGCCTACGCGCAGACGGCATCGCGGGTTATACCAACCTGTAAAATGAATGACGTGCCGGCCATCGTTACCCGTCATGCCGACGCAGGTCGGCACCCACGCCTTTCGCTGTTGAG
>CAIOZU010000070.1 GCA_903862885.1 uncultured Pseudomonadota bacterium | reverse complement strand
TCGGAACGCCGTTGGCATCCGACTCCCGCACGATCCGCACCATCTGCTCTTCCGTAAACCTTGACTTCTTCATAGTCCCTCGCTTGCCAAGGGAACCATTCTCTCAAGCTTCAGCTGGTCCGGGAAACAGCCGGCAGGTCAGATACATTGCACGATGGCAGGCGAGCCGATGACATAACACACGTCTTGTCCAAAGGCATGGGCAGGTACCGGTGAGAGCAATGCGGCGCCAAGCGACAGGATGGTTGCCGCAAGCGCCCAACGTGTTTTGAGATGTTGCATCACATTTAACATAATCTATCCTCGAGACATCGTGTGGTTTCTGAGGGGAAAGATTATACCGATTGTTACTGCATGAGGGTGACGAGTGATGGCTGTTAGTGCCCTTTTATTTAATTATATAAAGCGGACACTCATTGCAGGGCGGTGTAGTTCGTCGGCGCAAACTCATAGCCTGTTCCGTTCGCCCGCAAATGCCCTAAGCCTGGGAATGGCAAGTGAGCGCCCCCCACGAGGGTGTGCTTATCAGTCACTTCAGAAAAAATGCGCAGGCGTTGACGACGGGCCGCGCTACTATCGACGTCCACGTTGATGGTGATGCTGGGATCAGGCAATTGGACGGCAGCGACATGCATGATGTCGCCCCAAATGATCAATGATTCTCCCTTGCTAGAGACGAGATATACCGTATGGCCCGGCGTATGACCTGCCGTATTCACTGCGCGGATCCCAGGCGCCAGTTCGCTGTCGCCTTGAAAGGGTTTGTAACGTCCGGCCGCCACGTAGGGGCTTAGGGCGCTCACGGCGATTGAAAAAAACGCTTTGGATTCGGCGGCGGCTTCCTTGGCTTGGTTGGCATCTAACCAATAGTCGCCCTCCGCCTGAGCCGCTCGCACGATGGCGTGGGTGAACACGGCCTGTCCATTGGCCACTAAGCCACCGACGTGGTCAGCATGCAGATGGGTGATGTACACCTCATCTACTTGCTCAGGGGTATAGCCTGCTGCTTTTAAGTTCTCGACCAAGTGACCAAATAGCGGCCCATAAAAGGATCCCGAGCCCGTGTCGATGAGTACCAAATGGGCGCCGGTGTTGATCAGGAATGCATTCACTGAGGTTTCGACGGGATCGGTGAGAAAAGACCGTGACAGCGCCGTGTTGAGTGCGCTTGGCGTAATCCCTTTTAAGAATTGCCCGACCGGCATTAAAAAAGTGCCGTCGTTGAGGGAGGTTACCTCGATCTCACCCACCTTGAGTCGGTAATAGCCAGGCGCTTGTGTCTGTTGCTGCGGTGCGGCTGCCTCAGTGAGCAGGCTGAGCGGCAGCGTGAGGCTGAGTACAGCGAGGAGGGCCCAGCGTGGGGCCTGCTTGGACGGGTACATGTCAACTCTCCTCATAACGATAGGATCTGATGGCGCTATCTTAGATCAATGCCGTGGTGGCGGTCAGGGGTGGCGAGTGCGCTGCAGCCCAGCGAGCGTGTGCTCAGGTTAGTTTGGGTGTGTTGCTGCGCTTACTCCGCGTCGATATAGCCGCTTTCGCCGAAATCGGCAATGTCTAATCCAGCCACTTCACCCAGTGAGTCGATGCGTAGTCCGACTAGTCGGTCGGTGAGGAGAAGGAGTATCGCGCTGACCACCGCCGTCCAGCCGACGACGATGACAATCGCCATCGCCTGGATGCCCACTTGGTGAAGTACACCGCTCGCGAGGCCCGATCCGCCAAAGGCACTGCTCGCGAACACACCGGTGAGTAGTGCACCGATCATGCCGCCGACTCCGTGTATGGGTGACACATCGAGTGCATCGTCCACGCGCAGGTGGGTCCTGATCATATTGAGGGCGCCAAAGCACACCAGGCTGCCCAGTGCGCCGATGGCACCGGCCGCTGCCGCCCCCACGAAGCCGGCGGCCGGGGTGATGGTTACAAGGCCCGCCACGGCTCCCGTCAGTAGGCCGGTGACCGACGGCTTATGATGGCGCTGCCACTCAGCGGCCATCCAGACGAGCGCCCCCGTGCAAGCAGCGACGTGGGTTGTGAGGACGGCCATCGCAGCGGAGTCATCGGCGGCGAGCGCAGAGCCTCCATTGAAACCAAACCAGCCGACCCAGAGCATGCCCCCGCCAATTGCCACTAGGGGCAGCGAGTGTGCTGTGGGTGTCGCGCGGCGGGTATCGCGGCGGCCGATGAGGTAGGCCGCCACGAGAGCTGAGGTGCCGGAGGTGACGTGCACGGCGAGGCCTCCCGCAAAATCTAGAGCACCTTGGTGTGCAAGCCACCCTTCACCCCAAATCCAGTGGGCTATCGGCGCGTACACGAACAAGGACCACAGGCCTGTATACATGAGTACCGCAGGAAAGCGCATGCGCTCGGCGAAGCCACCGAGGGCGAGGGTGGGCGTAATCACAGCGAAAGCCATTTGGAACATCAAGAAAGCCGCCTCAGGCACGCGACCATGCAGTGCGCCGCGCTGCACCAATGACGCGCTGAAATCGATGGAGCAAAACCATTCGTTGCAATAGGGAGGCTGACCGAAAGCGAGGTGATAACCGGCGAAGACCCAGACGAGCGACGCGATACTGGCCACCGCAAAGCACTGTCCGAGCACCGACAGGACGTTTTTGCGACGCACCAACCCGCCATAGAACATAGCCACACCCGGAAGGCACATAAAGATCACGAGCGCCGCGGAAGTGAGTAACCACGCCGTATCGCCATGATCCGCGTCGGTGGGGGCAGCCCATCCCGTCGCGGGAACGAGCGTCATGAGCGCCAGGCTCAGTGCGCCCGCGCATCGACGGCGCGGTGCGTGCTGGGAGGCAGTCGGGTGCGGGTGTACGGACGGCGTCAGTCTCATTAATGAGATCTCCAGGTCGGGAATCGCAGTGTACCGTGGGCGATCACCTCGCTCAAACGGGCGTGAATTTTAAGTAGACGCTTGTTCCGACGGCCGACTGTATCAAGGAATGCCCCTTGTTTTGTGCAGTACAGAGAGCGCTGATGCATGCGAGTTGAGTCACGAGCGAGCCGGTTCGGCTGCCAATGGCAGGCGACCGCACCGTATAGGCACACGTGCTCCATCGCCAGGCAGTCACTGACCTTACTGAGTCGGTTACATGGTTTAGGGATGGCATTTGAGCCTCAGCTGTGCGAGGGTCTGGAAGGCGCTAGCGAGTGGGTCAGTTACTTAAGTGTGTGGGGGTGGGTATGAGTCTTACACTTGAATCATTGATTGATATGGCTCACCGACACGCGGCGGCTGAGTCGGAGGGTGATCTTGAGGCCACGCTCGCCACGCTCGATCCCATTCCGGAATATCACTTTTATCCGATCGCTAAGCGCTTTGTAGGCATGGCCGCAACTCGGCGCTACTACGATCATTTCTTCGCCAATGCCTTGCCGAGGATTCGGGGCTATCGCTTAGATGCTGAGTGGGTGGGGGATGCGGGTATTGCGCAGGAGTATACGGTCACCGTTGGGCACTCAGATGGCACGCAAAGCACGCATCGTGTGTTAGGTATTTTAACGCCAGGAGAGGTTGGACTCTCCGGTGAGCGCATCTACGCGGATGACGTGATGCTCAAGATTTTGCTCGGTCCCGTGTGGAACGAACTGGAAGCGATATAGGGTGCTATTGATCGCTCAATCTATCGATGCGGCGACGAATCATTGAGCTGTGTGCTGAGCCAGATGGCGATGTCACCGATTTCTGCGGGGCACACGGAATGGGCCATGTCATATGAGCGCCAGTCGACTGTATAGCGATGGGTGTTAAGCCACTCTCGTGCGGAAAGTGCCATGGTGGGTGCGACCACCGTGTCTTGGGTGCCGTGGCACATGAGGATTGAGATGGCCTGATTGGCCGGGGTGAGGCGTGTGTCGAGTAATTCGGGACACGGCAGATAAGTAGAGAGGGCGAGTAGGCCGCCGAGGGATTCCGGATAGGATAAGGCCGTGTGTAGTGCCACTGCGCCGCCTTGAGAAAACCCCGCGATCACGATGCGAGCGGCCGGGATGCCGGCCGCTCGTTCCTGATCAATCAGTTGGGTGATGCGTGCGATCGATTCTTCGAGTCCGGGTGCATCGCCCCGGCTGTTGGGATCGAGACTGCGGATGTCATACCACGCTCGCATGGGGTACCCATTATTAATGGTCACTGGACGCACGGTGGCGTGCGGGAATAGGTAGCGGATACCCGGTGTGGGCGGTAACCGAAGTTCAGGCACGATCGGTACGAAGTCGTTGCCATCTGCGCCTAAGCCGTGCAACCAAATAACGCTCGCTTGGGCATGATGGGGTTCTAGGGTCACTCCCTGCTCGGTCGATCGCTGGCGGTGGGTCATAGGGGTCCTAGTGGATGGGGCTTGGCACAGCTTATCTGACTCCGATGCGGTATCGGTCAATTCATAGACGGCTTCAGGGATTGAGTGTCTCCGTTGAAGGCTCATGCGTGGACCGTCCGCGATGCCGGATCACTCCCTTGACTAACGTGAGTCCCGGCATTTTTAAAATACCAATGAAATAAGTGCCTTAGCGGATGGTCGGGTGTAGCCGCTTGGCTTTAGCCCAGGTAAGGGATCCATCAGGGGGTGGATGTGAGGGGCATACCGGTGCCAGGGGTGTGGCTACGTCGTGCGCTGGGTGATCGCGAGTGAATAGCGGATTCACTGCCTGATTAGACATTCCCGCGTCAGTGGTTTATACCCAGTGTGTTGCATACAATTTAAAGAACGATAAGGGCGCCTGAATGAACACAAGCACCGTGACGGCTGAGGGCCCCTCAGGTTGGCTGGTCTTGTTGATGGCGATCGCTTGCGGGTTGATTGTTGCCAATATTTATTATGCGCAGACGCTGGTTGGATTGATTAGCCCGGCCTTGGGTTTGGACGTGACTCATGAGAGTTTGATTGTCACGGTGACTCAGGTGGGTTACGCCTGTGGCTTGATCTTTCTTGTCCCACTCGGAGACATGCTGGAAAATCGGCGGCTGATGATGATCACTGTGGGGACGTTGGTGCCGATTCTGCTGATCACGGGCCTAACGACCAATGGCACCGCTTTTTTGATTGCCGCAGGGCTCACCGGTTTAGGCGCCACTGCGGTACAGATGGTGGTTCCGCTGGCTGCCAATCTGGCTTCCGACCAAAATCGCGGCAAGGTCGTAGGTAATGTGATGAGCGGGTTGTTACTTGGCATCATGCTGGCACGGCCGCTGTCCAGTCTCGTGGCGTCTCTCTTTGGTTGGCGAGCCATCTTTATGGCGTCTGCGGTGATGATGCTGATTCTCACGGTGGTCTTGCGACTCACCTTGCCTTATCGGCGTCCGCCGGTGACGCAAGGTTATAAAGCGTTGCTCGGCTCCTTGTTGGCGCTGCCCTTCACGCTGCCTGCACTGCGTCGTCGCTCACTGTATCAGGCCGCTGCATTTGCCGGTTTTTCGGCGTTCTGGACCGCTGTGCCTCTGTGGTTAACGCAGCAATTTGGGCTGAATCAACGAGGCATTGCCCTCTTTGCGTTGGTGGGTATTTCGGGTGCGCTGATGGCGCCTTACGCGGGTCGTTTGGCGGATCGGAATCTCGAGCGTCGCGGCACGCTGATCGCCATGGTGGTGTTGGCCGCCTCCTTCGTGCTCGCTGCTTGGGCAGGGCTTGAGGGCCATTCGGTCGTCGGCCTTGCATTAGCGGGGGCGGCAATCGACGCCAGCGTCTTTATGAGCCAAGTACTTTGCCAACGGACGATTTATGCGATTGCGCCCACTATGAGATCGCGTGTGAATGGCGTTTTTATCGCCGCGTTCTTCGCGGGCGGTGCCGTGGGCTCGGCGTTAGTCAGCCCATTGCTGTCAGCTTACGGCTGGATTGGCATCTGTGGCTTTGGCGTGCTGATGCCGTTGCTGGCGCTGGCTTATTTCCTAACCGATCGGGAGACGCCCGCCGTGGCCGCGGCGTAACTGCAGGGTGAGCGTAACCCGGGTCGCAGCGCTGTTGTGCGGGTGATCTCAGGTGGTTCTACGTCACTTCGATGGATACGCGTGCTGATCTATACGAGACAGGTCATTAGTATTTGAATATGAGAGTAAATAATAGGACGGGTTTATGAGCGCAAAGAAGCAGAAGAAAAACGCAAAGGGTGAGGTGCTCTCCGACGTCAAGGAGCACCATACGATTGAGACAAGCTGGCATCGCACGCCTCAGGCGAAGGCGCGCAAGCGGCCTAAAACGTACAAATATGTTGATGAGCTGGCCTATCTTCAGTCAGAGCTGATTAAGCTACAAGAATGGGTGCGCGTACATGGCCTTAAGGTCGCCGTGATCTTCGAGGGGCGGGATGCTGCCGGCAAGGGCGGGGTGATCAAGCGCATCACAGAAAGCCTCAATCCGCGAGTGTGTCGAATCGTGGCCTTGGGAACGCCGACCGAGCGTGAGCGCAGTCAGTGGTATTACCAGCGCTATGTTCCCCATCTGCCAGCCGCTGGTGAGATCGTGTTATTCGATCGCAGCTGGTACAACCGGGCAGGCGTCGAACATGTGATGGGGTTTTGCAGCAAAGAGGAATACAAGGAATTCCTGCGATCCTGTCCGCTATTTGAAGAGATGCTGGTTCACTCGGGCATTATTCTGGTGAAGTACTGGTTTTCGGTCAGCGATGAGGAGCAGGAAAAACGTTTCCAAGAGCGCATCCATAACCCAGTCAAGCGTTGGAAGTTGAGCCCAATGGATCTAGAGTCACGCAAGCACTGGGTGGAGTACTCCAAGGCCAAAGACGTGATGTTTAAGGCGACCGATCTAAAGATTTGTCCATGGCACGTAGTCGAATCTGATAACAAAAAGCGCGCGCGACTCAATTGCATCACTCATCTTCTCACCCAAGTCCCTTATGAGCAGATGAGTCCTGTGGAGATTGAGGTGCCACCGCGGCAGCAGGATATTGGCTATAAGAGGCCAAAGATGTCGAGTCAGCGCTTTGTGCCGAAGGTTTATTGAGCAGTCAGGTGCTGCTGTTCTTTTAGTCGTAGCGCGAGCTCAAAAAAAAGCCTGCAACCGATGGCGGTGCAGGCTATAAGGGGATCGTTTTAAAGGCCGACTAGGCGGTGCGTGTGCGCCAGCCTTCGGCGTACGACTCGCGAACGGTGCTGGCGTAAGGGACCGGCGCCACTTTAACGCGCACATCCAATTGTTGATGACGTTCCACGGTTGTCTTCTGAGTGCCGCCATTGGCCTCGCCCCAAGTGAGCGTGAGCACGTCGCCAACATTAATGTTGGGATCAACGACGCCCAGTGACAGGCCGCAACGCTCGTTGTAGCTGTAACCACCGAACATCGAGTATCCCACCGTTTTACCATTCATCATCACTCGGTCGTAGGAGGATGAGGCATAGTTAGCAAGCGGCAAGTCAAAGAACTTGTAGTTTTCGCCGCCTTTAACAAACAGCGATGCATAGATCTTCGCCAGATCTTCGCCGTTCCACTCAAAGGTCACTTTTTTGCGGTGCGGTTGGCCTGCGATTTTCTCGAGCGCAGCGCGCCCTATGAAGTCGTGATCAAATTTGACGAATGGCCCGTAGCCGAGTTCATACGGTGTCAGATAGTAGTCTTCGATATTGCTCGAGACGAAGCTGCCGCCGATGGAGCCGGTGCCTTCGTAGCCAGTGGCTGGCAACCACTCGCGATACTTCTTCATATTATCGCGCGTGTACACAGCGGGCAGTGGCGAGGGAATCCAACCGGATTCTAGCGTGTTGCTCGCATAAGCGCGCGAACCGACTTGCACGAGCCCAAACTCCCGACCTGCTTCGATGATGGTGTCACGGATAAAATCACCATCAGCGTACGGACCCCAGATTTCAAGCCCTGGGGCGCCCGCCATGCCATGGCGCAGGGCGCGCACTTTGCGGCCGCCGATGTTGATGTAATCGATATTAAAGAATTTGATGTCCGGCAGGGGGCCACCATTGAGCTTGGTCAAAATCTTGGCGGCATTAGGGCCTTGGATCTGGAAACGATAGTGGCGGCGTGAGACGGCCTTGCCTCGGGGATGCGAGGGTGAGCGGTCATCACGCACGAAGTCCACTTTGAATCCGCCCGTTTCCGCATGGAACTGCAGCCAATTCACGGTCGGTGCGCGACCAACAAAAATCAGTTCGCCGTTGTCTTCATGAAACAAAATGCCATCACCGATCACGTGACCGTCGTAGCTCACCGGCACCATCTGCTTGGCTTTGTTCGGGCCGAAGTTGCTGAAGGTGTTGATGGTGCAGTAAGACATCAGTTTCAGTGCATCGGGTCCGGTGATGGTGAGTTCGGCCATGTGATGTGATTGGTCAAATAACACGGCTGATTCGCGCCACGCGCGTTGTTCATCGCGCCAGTTACTGAATTCGCTGGGTACAACCGGATAGACGTAGGCGCCTAACTGAGAATTCCTAAGCATCTCGACGGTATTGCCGGATGTTTGTAGTAACTGTTCAAGGTTTTTCTGGCTCATAAAATTCTCTTAAAGACCTCAATGCTTATGCTTCTCAAACGCGTGCCCGACCGACCTGGACGTCATAGCGCATTAGATAGAAAAGGGGGGTACGCTTTCTCGACTGGGAGCGAACCGCTCTCAATCGCTGGTGAAGCGCTGTCTCGACGGATTCTATGGGGCTGGCTTTAGCTTTCGGTGGCCAACTCAGTCACTAACTGCCGTAGCCACATATGGGCTGGATCGGTGTCATGCCGTTTGTGCCAGAGCAGGATTTCGTGCTGGGCGGGCGTAGGAAAGGGTAAAGGGAAAATCTTGATCGTGGATTCATCTAGAAACGGCTCGGCGACACGTTCTGGCAGGATGGCGGCATATCGCGTGCCGACCAACACCAAGGGCAGATGCAGCAGGCTGGGGACGGTCAATTGTACGGTCACATCGATGTCCAATAGACGGCGAATCAGTTCTTCGCCGGAAGCCGCATAGCCGCCTGGGCGCCCCACCACATGGGGCAGTGTTTGGAACTGCTCAGCCGATAAATGGTCGGTGACCGTTGGGTGTTGGCGGTCGACCGCGCACACCCACCGCACGGGTCGCAAAAGGGTGCTGTGAAGGTTGTCTGGATACGCCTGCGCATCGTACAGGCGTAGATTATCGAGGATTAGGCAGAGATCCGCTTCACCTCCCTCGAGCTTGGATAGGCTCGTTTGAGAGACGAGTTCGATGTGGCAACGGATGCTGGGCGCTTCACTGGCAATGCGTTTGATGATCCGAGGCAGAAGTCCGGGGACGGCCTCTTCCGAGACAATGATGGTGAACTCTCGCTGTGATGACGCGGCTTCGAAGGTCGGTTGAGTGCCTAAGGTCGCCTGAATCTTAAGGAGCGCTTCCCGCACGGGATGGATTAGGGAGGATCCCCTCGGGGTGAGTTCCATGTCCCGACCCACGCGCACTAACAAAGGATCACCGAAGTAGTCGCGTAGTTTGTGAAGTGCTGCGCTCATTGCCGGCTGTGAGACAAAGACCCGCTCGGCCGCACGGGTGACATTTTTCTCGCGCAGCAGCACATCGAGTGCGATGAGCAGATTGAGATCGAAACGCTGGAACTGCATGGAGGCTCGGCCTAAGCGCGACAGGCCTTATCCTAACAGTCCCTCGGCCTATGCAATAAAAATTCATAAAATCAATAAGTTATAATATTACCCCGTGGAGTCTGTGTGCGGCATTCACGGATTGGGCGGTAGGTGAGCGATGGCTATGTCGATCGGACCCACTAGGGTCATTGGTGCCCTGGCGCTTTGAGCGGTCTCAATGACGTCCTCCCAGGCAAGGGCATCGCCCGACGGGCCTTAGGCGCGCGCGCCAGCCAGCGGTGGTGGCCGCCAGCGATCGATCCGAGGGCGTGGTGGCCGACCGATCCTAAGCCCCGTGTGGTGCGTTCGCTGTGGATCGAATGGCAGATCATCAGCAGTCGAGCCTGCGAACGCCCCATGGCGCCAGATGCGGGTCCGTCCTCTGTGTCTATGATTCCGCTAAAGAATGCCCGCATGAATGTCGTTAACCAACACCTCACGTCGGCTCCGTTCATGGCTTTGTCGGGGGTAGCGGCTGGTATCACCCAAAAGGCCAAACCGGTATCCATAGGTATACTCAATTGACTTCAGTCAGCCGGTTGATCTGAGGAGATCTGGCATGAATCGCGGATGGCTATCGGTGATGGTGTGCGGTGTGCTGATGGCTGCGTGTGTTCAAAAGCTGTCGATGCCACCGCAGGCGAGAGTGGATGAAGCTCGATTGCTGGCAGCTGATTCCGATCCAGGTAATTGGATGACGCATGGGCGCACGTATGACGAGCAGCGCTTTAGCCCGTTGAAGCAGATCACGGCGGCCAACGTGAAGACGCTGGGACTGGCTTGGTCTTACGACTTAGATACCGCGCATCGTGGCCAAGAATCAACGCCCTTAGTGATCGATGGCGTCATGTATGTCACCGGCGCGTGGAGCAAGCTGTTCGCGATCGATGCAAAAACAGGCGCTCCCAAGTGGACCTTTGATCCCAAAGTGCCCGGCACGGCTGCGCCAAATGCGTGCTGTGATGTGGTCAACCGGGGTGTGGCGGCTTGGAAGGGTCGGCTTTACTTAGGCACCTTAGATGGTCGCTTGATCGCGGTGGATGCGGCCAGTGGCCACAAAGTCTGGGAAGTGGCCACGACGCCACCCGGCAGTCGCTACACCATCACCGGCGCGCCGCGTGTCGTCAAAGGCAAGGTGTTGATCGGCAACGGGGGCGCAGAAATGGGGGTGCGCGGTTTTCTCGCAGCCTTTGATGCAGAGACCGGCAAAGCGCTATGGAAGTTTTATACCGTGCCCGGTGATCCTGCTAAGGGCTTTGAAAACAAAGCACTTGAGCGCGCCGCGCAGACTTGGAAAGGTGAGTGGTGGCGTTTTGGCGGCGGCGGCACGGTGTGGGATTCAATGGCCTACGATCCGGCGCTTGACTTAATTTACATCGGTGTGGGGAATGGTTCGCCTTGGAATAAGAAGCTTCGGGACCCGAATGGCGGAGACAATCTTTATTTGTGCTCCATTGTGGCCATTAAAGCGGAGACGGGTGAGTACGTGTGGCACTACCAGAGCACCCCAGGCGAGTCATGGGACTACGATGCGACTCAGCACATGATTCTGGCCGATCTTGAGATCGGCGGAAAAATGCGGTCGGTGATCATGCAGGCGCCTAAGAACGGCATCTTCTATGTGCTCGATCGCGCCACCGGGGAGCTGTTGTCAGCGGAGCCGTTTGCGACGCTCAATTGGACCACGGGCGTTGACATGACCACCGGACGACCGATTCAGGTACCGAGCGCCAGCTATGGCAACACCGGCAAGCCGTTCGTTGCAATGCCAGGACCTGGGGGCGCCCACAATTGGCAACCGATGTCTTTTAATCCGGGTACTCGGCTGGTCTACTTTCCGGTCACTGAGTTGGCATTCCCTTATATTCCAGACGGTGACTTCAAGAAACACGATTTGGGTTGGAACACGGGCGTTGATTTTAATGCCGGTAGTTTGCCGCAGGACCCAAAAATCAAAGCACAAATAAAATCCGGTCTGAAGGGCCATCTGGTGGCGTGGGATCCGGTGGCCGCTAAAGAAGTGTGGCGTGCGGAACTTAATAGTCCTTGGAATGGCGGTGTCGTCTCAACCGCAGGCAATTTGGTCTTTCAAGGCAATTCGCATGGCGAATTCGTTGCTTATCAAGCGATGACGGGTGAGCGGCTTTGGTCCTTCGCGACGCAGGCAGGGGTGTTGGCCGCACCGATCAGTTACCAAGTCGATGGCGAACAGTATGTGGCGATTGAGGTCGGTTACGGTGGTGCCTTCGGGCTAGCGGCTGGGGAGTTGTCACGCGACACGCACATTGCGTCGAATGTGCCACGGGTGTTGGTGTTCAAATTAGGTGCTCAGGGCGCACTGCCCCCACTGCCCAAAAATGCCATGCTCCGTCTTCATCCGCCTGCGGATACCGCCTCAGCAGCCGATCTCATGCAGGGTAAAATGGCCTATCACACCTACTGCGGCACGTGTCACGGTGACAGTGCGACCGGTAATGGGGTGTTGCCGGATCTGCGCTATACCGCCTTGCTGAATGATCAGGCGGCGTGGGACAGCGTCGTGCTCCAAGGGGCGGACTCCGCACGTGGCATGGTCAGCTTTAAGGCCGAGCTTGATCGGGCTGCATCTGAACGGATTCGAGCCTATATAATCCATCGCGCCACCGAAGATAAGACACTTGAGGCGACAAGCCATGAGTGATCCTTTGTTTGCCGCACGCCGATTTGGAAACCTATTCGCAGGTTCGCCTGCATTCTGGCGGGACGCTGTTGTCCACGCGCTCTTTAAATTCTAGAGGACTTAGCCATGACCAGTGCCCCAACTGTTTCCCCATCCAATGATGTTTTCACGCAGCGGGCTTACTCAGCCTCAGCGAAGAGCGTGTTGGCGCGTAAACCCGCGCTGTTCATTAATAATGAGTGGGTGCAATCCACTCATGGGGCCACCATTGCAGTGGAAGATCCATCGACCGGCAAAGAAGTCGCGCGCATCGCAGACGCGTCCGAGGCCGACGTCAATCGTGCTGTCGAGGCGGCTCGCAATGCGTTTGATGATGGTCGCTGGTCACACTTGCCGCCGAGCCAACGTGAGCGGACGATTAATAAGCTCGCTGATCTGATTGAGGCGCACGCCGCTGAATTCGCGGAGCTCGAGGCCATTGATAATGGCAAGCCTATCGGGATGGCTGCGGTTGTTGATATCCCGGGGGCCATTGGCCACCTGCGCTATATGGCGGGGTGGGCCTCCAAGTTGGGTGGTGAGCTGATGGAGCCGCAGGGATTGCCGCGTGGCACCGTGTTTAGTTACGTGTCGCGTGATCCGATCGGCGTTGCTGCACAGATTGTGCCTTGGAACTTTCCGTTGCTGATGGCCACGTTAAAAATATCGCCAGCGCTCGCTGCGGGCTGTACGGTCGTTCTCAAACCGGCTGAGCAAACCTCGCTGACTGCCTTGCGGTTGGCGGATCTGGTCGCTGAAGCAGGTTTCCCTCCTGGTGTGGTGAACGTGATCACCGGCAACGGCCACACGACCGGCGATTATTTGGTTAAGCATCCGGGCATCGACAAGATTGCGTTCACCGGTTCCACTGAAGTGGGAAAAATTATTAACCGCAATGCCACTGAAACCTTAAAGCGTGTGACGCTTGAGTTGGGTGGTAAGTCGCCGGTCGTGGTGATGCCAGATGTGAATGTAGCGGAGGTCGCACCGAATGCGGCGGGCGCTATCTTTTTTAACTCAGGACAGGTCTGCATTGCCGGCTCGCGTCTGTTTGCACACCGTTCGATTTTTGACAAGATGATTGAAGGTATTTCTCAGGCCGCCAGTTTCTGGCAGCCGCGTCCATCACTCGATCCACAGGCGCACATGGGTCCGCTGGTCTCAAAAGAGCAACTCGATCGTGTCATGGGTTACATCGAAGCGGGCAAGAAAGATGGTGCCACCGTGGCGATTGGCGGTGACGCACCGTCAGCCAATGGGTACTACGTGAACCCGACTGTCTTGGTAAACGTTAAGCCAAACATGAGTGTCGTGCGCGAGGAAATTTTTGGGCCGGTAGTGGTCGCGCAGCGCTTTGACGATCTGGATGAAGTCGCCAAGATGGCTAACGATACGTGCTATGGACTCGGTGCGGGCGTGTGGACGCGGGATGTGTCGGCGATGCATCGCTTGGCCTCTAAAATTAAGGCGGGTACGGTGTGGGGTAACTGTCACGCCATTATTGATCCTGCCTTGCCCTTTGGCGGTTTCAAGCAGTCCGGATTTGGTCGGGAGCAGGGCAAGCAGGGTATTGAGGCCTACACGGAGCTTAAGACGGTCATTATTAAGCTCTAGGCGGTCAACCCGCGGCTCCCTCAGGCCGCGTGCTGCTTTGGGAGTCGTCAACTAACGGATGCGATGCTGGCCGATACGCATGGCCAGCATCGTGACATCCGTCGCACCCACAGTGACGGGATGCAAACACTCGAAGCGCTGCAATCACTTGATGGTGTACCGATTGCGGCGTGCTGATGTAGCGAATAGCAGAAGGAAGAACATGGCGAGAATTATTGGTGGTATTGGCACCTCGCATACGCCGACGATCGGTTTTGCGCTGGATGCCAACAAACAATTAGACCCGGTGTGGGCGCCGATATTCGAAGGTTACAAACCCGTCCAAGCGTGGCTGGCCAAGCATCAGCCGGATGTTTTATTTTTTATCTATAACGACCATGTGACCTCGTTCTTCTTTGATCATTACTCGCATTTCGCTTTAGGGATTGGTGAGCAATTTCCGATTGCCGACGAAGGTGGCGGCCCACGCAATCTCCCGCCTATAAAGGGGCATCCCGCTCTTGCCCGGCATATTGCCAGTGGGTTGGTTGCCGATGAGTTTGATTTGTCGTACTTTCAGTCCAAGGCCTTAGATCATGGCTGTGTGTCGCCACTGTCCTTGCTGTGGCCACATGAGAAGGCGTGGCCTGCCGCTGTGATTCCGCTGCAGGTGGGTGTGCTTGAATTTCCAACGCCGACTGCGCGGCGCTGCTACAAACTAGGTAAGTCACTGCGGAAGGCAATCGAGAGCTACCCAGAGGATTTAAAAGTCGCCATCGTGGCCACGGGCGGGCTATCGCACCAAGTACATGGTGAGCGGGCAGGGTTCAATAATCCCGAGTGGGACCACGCCTTTCTTGAGCTCTTAGAGCATGATCCACAACAGCTCACTGAGCTGACTGTCACGGAGTACGCCAAGCGCGGTGGACTTGAAGCATCTGAAATCGTGATGTGGCTGATTATGCGTGGTGCGCTGTCGGATAAAGTAAGAAAGCTCCACAGTTCCTACTACTTGCCGTCCATGACGGCAATCGCAACGGTCGTGTATGAGAACGACTCTGTAGAAACACCCAGCGAGTCTACCGCAGACTACCTCGCGCGCATCTCACACGAGTTAGCCGGTATCGATGAGCTGCCAGGCACGTATCCCTTTACTCTTGAGCGCAGTGTGAAGTCGTTTCGCTTGAATTCTTTTTTACATCGCTTGATTGAGCCCGCCTATCGGCAGCGCTTTCGTGAGAATGCCGAGCCTATGTTTGAGGAGGCTGCCCTCACCACTGAGGAGCGTGACCTGGTGAGGCGATTAGACTGGAGAGGTTTAATCCAGTATGGCGCCAGTTTCTTTTTGCTTGAGAAATTAGGTGCGGTGGTAGGGACTACGAACCTGCATATCTATGCGGCCATGCGTGGCCAGTCACTTGAGGAATTTCAAAAAACACGTAATGCCGCGGTGCTGTACTCGGTTGCTGGCCGCGAGTCGTCTGTGCGCTAAGCTGGGTTACACCGTGAACATTGTCATTTTATTAGTATCAACGATTTGTTTTTGCCCCGATACCAAAGAGGTTTTGCATCCGTGAATCACCCTAATTTAGAGAGTCTAGTACGCAGTGCCGGCAATACGGTCGAGTTGCTTCGCAACTCGCAAATCGGTGCCTATGTGTATCCCGTGGTGCCATCGGAGTACAGCAACTGGCGTACTGAGCAGATCGGTTGGCGTGAAACTGCGGTCCTCTTTGATCAGACGCACCATATGGCAGAGCTCACCATTAAAGGGCCAGATGCGCTGAAGCTACTGTCTTACTTAACAATCAATAGTTTTAATGGGTTTAGCCCAAATCGGGCTAAGCAAATGGTGCCTTGCAGCCACGATGGACATGTCATCGGTGATGGCATTCTCTTTTACTTAGCGCCTGAGGAATTTCTGTTCGTTGGTCGCGCGCCGACGGTCAATTGGATTCAGTTCCATGGGGAGACGGGCGGTTATCGCGTCGATATGATTCGTGATGATCGCTCACCGTCGCACCCGCGCGGTAAGGCCGTATCACGTCGCCATTACCGCTTCCAGATCCAAGGGCCCAACGCGGCAAAGATTTTGGAGCGGCTAAATGGTGGGCCACTGCCGGAAGTAAAGTTTTTTCATATGGATAGCATCCGCATCGCAGGGCGTGATGTGCGCTGCCTTCGTCACGGTATGGCGGGTGCGCCAGGCCTTGAGATTTGGGGTCCTTACGCGCATTACGACGAAGTCAGAGACGCGATCGTGGCAGCGGGCGCGGATTTTGGGCTGGTACAAATCGGCGCGCGCGCCTACTCCAGTAATACCTTGGAGTCTGGCTGGATACCCTCACCATTACCGGCTATTTACTCCGGCGACAGCATGCGGAAGTACCGTGAGTGGTTGCCGGCCAATGGCTATGAAGGCACGGCGTCGATTGGTGGGAGCTTTGTTACCTCACGTATCGAGGACTACTACGTGACGCCATATGCACTGGGTTATGGTCCTTTCATCAAATTCGATCACGATTTCATCGGTCGTGAGGCGCTCGAGCGGATGGCTAGCGGCCCTCATCGCAAGAAAGTGACTTTTGCATGGAATGCAGAGGATGTTGCTAAAATCTGGCACTCCATGCTCGTCCCGGGAGAAGTGCCTTATAAGTACTTTGACCTGCCCAATAGCAATTACGCGTCCTCTACCTTCGACCAAATCTCGATGGCTGGCAAGACAGTGGGGTTCTCTATGTTCGGCGGTTACAGCTTCAACGAACGGACAGTCTTATCACTGGGTATTGTCGATGAGCATATTCAAATCGGTGATGTGCTGACGCTGGCGTGGGGCGAGCCAGATGGCGGCACTCGTAAGACCACGGTCGAGCGTCACCAGCAGTTGGATGTGCGCGTTCGGGTGTCGCCGACCCCCTATTCCCGTGATGTCCGAGAGGGCTATCACGCGGAGGGCTGGCGCGCACGGCAAGTCTAGGGCACTTTGATGGTCTCGGGCCTCGTCGTGGCGACAGGGCTTAGAGGCCCTGCCACCCGCGGCAGCGGAGAGTGCTACCGTCAGGACGGCGAGCCCCGGGGTCGTCTTTTTTGGGGTCGTCGCCGCTGCCTCGATAGAGGCAACGGACGCGGGTTGGTTGCTTTACCATTACGCCCACAGACGAGATTGCTGCACTGTCGTCCTAGTCGCTCAACAGACCCGCTATTATCCTAACGGCACCGTGAATTAGGACGCAGCGGATCCTAAAATAGAACCGTTTCTCGAGGGGTTTCCTATGGTTGACAAGAGAACTGAGGCCAAAGCGTTTCCACTGCCTAGCTCGCTTAAAATCGTTCCCGGAACAGAAAGAGCGCAGGCGGCCTATCCTTATTATACGCAGTTCACTGCCACAGATGATCAGCGGTTCTGGTTCTACAACTCCATGCACTTCCCTGAGCCGATGACGGCTTTCGATATGGTGACTGCAGAGGCCGCTTACTGTGCGCTTGGCGCCTCAAGCACTCGCGTCCATTGCATTCCGACTACGTTGGGCATTGACCATCGCATCATCAACGGACGCGTGTACATCGGTGGTAATGCCGTGACTGATCCTGCTGAGATCGAACGGCGGACTAACGAGTTTATGCAGCGCGCCTTCTATTACTACGAGAACTGGGAAGGGCTCTACGCTCAGTGGCGTGAAAAGATGATGACCCTGATTAGTGATTCGCGCGCTATGCCGCCCTTGGCTCTGCCCGAGTTTGAGCCACTAGAGCAAGTGCATGCCGGACGTGGCGTGGCCTCGAATCACTTTCTACTTGATGCCTATCAAAAAACGCTCGAGGGATACTTTCGGATGTGGCACCACCACTTCGAATTCTTGTTGTTGGGTTATGGCGCCTATATGACCTTTTTTGCTTTTTGCAAAAAAGCATTCCCAGAAATTAGCGATCAGACCGTGGCGCGTATGGTGGCTGGCCTTGAAGCAGAGATATTCCGTCCAGATGAGGAACTGAGAAAGCTTGCACGCCGTGCCGTAGATTTGGGTGTCGACGGTCAGTTCAAAGAGAATATGTCTGTAGAGGCTCTGCTTGATTCTCTTAAGAGTGCCGGTGAGCCTGGCAAGCAATGGCTAAAAGATTTAGAGAGTGCGCGAGACCCTTGGTTCAATATCAATGTGGGTGATGGTTTTTATCACCACCACCGTTCATGGAACGATGACCTGTCTATGCCATTTAGTGCGTTGCCAGGATATATCCAGAAGGTTAAGGCGGGAGAGACACTGGAGCGACCGGTTGAGCAGTTGCAAGCGGAACGCTGGCAACTGATCAATGACTATCGTGATCTGCTCAGTTCAGATGACGAGCGTGCTGCATACGATCAGATGATCGCATTGGCGCACCGCGTGTTCCCTTATGTAGAAGGGCATAAGTTTTATTGCGAGCATTGGTATACCAATCTATTTTTCAACAGAATTAGGGAATTTGGTGCATTGCTTGCGAAGCATGAATTCTTTGCGGATGCTGAGGATGTGTTTCATCTGACCCACTTCGAAGTGGAATCCGCCATTATTGATTTGATGAATTCATGGTCTACTGGCTCACCGCCACGCGGACCGGCGCACTGGCCAGCGATCGTGGCGGAAAGAAAAGCCGCGATTAAGGAATGGGCGAAACACGAGACGCCGCCGGCACTCGGTCCGGTGCCAGACGTGATCGATGACCCCGCCATTGTCATGTTGTGGGGTATCACCCGCGAAAGCCTAGAGACTTGGCTCAATGCTGCGGAGGGCGGCAATAGTAAGGAAATTAAGGGGTTTGCAGCTTCTAATGGTATCGCTGAAGGCCCCGCGCGGGTGGTGAAGTCGGTACAAGAAATTTCGCGTTTACAGCAGGGTGACATTCTGGTGTGTCAGGTAACGAATCCAACTTGGGCGCCGATTTTCCAGAAAATTGGTGGCGCGGTCTCTGATATTGGTGGTTCGATGAGTCACGCCGCGATCGTCGCGCGTGAATATGGCTTACCCGCCGTGGTGGGTACTGGCAATGCAACGCTTCGAATCAAAGATGGTCAGCGCATCCGGGTAGATGGCGGCCGTGGTGTGGTTACGATTCTCGAGTAAATTTGTATGGTGTCGACTGAGTACATTCGCTGGTTTTCTGACATAGGGCTTGCTGATCGACCTCAGGTGGGTGGCAAAGGTGGCAGCTTAGGTGAGCTTCAGCGCGCCAACATCGCAGTGCCACCTGGTTTTGTGGTGAGCACGCAGGCTTTTTCTTATTGCTTGGATGAGTTGGAGCGCCAATCGCCCATTCGGACGCAGGTTGAGGCACTGGATGCAGATGACTTAGAGGCGATTACTGCATGCTCGCAGGCACTGCGGGCGCGAGTAGAGGAAGTCGCATTGCCGCCGCAGTTACTCGAAGAGCTGCTGAGTGCGCATGCGGCGTTAGCGACGGCGGGTGTAACGCCTGCGGTGGCGGTTCGTTCTTCTGCGACGACGGAAGATGCGGCTGATGCCAGCTTCGCCGGCTTGCAGGATACCTATCTGTGGGTTCGGGGTGCTGATGAGACGGTTCGCATGGTCCGCAACTGTTGGGCGAGTTTGTATTCAGTCGAGTCCATGAGCTATCGCCGCCGCCGTGGAATTCCTGAGTCTCAGGTGGCCATGGCAGTGGTCGTTCAGACGATGGTCGATGCGCGATGCGCCGGGGTGATGTTTACTCGAAGCCCCACCAGCGGCGACCGATCGGTGATTACCATTGAGGGCGCGTGGGGTTTAGGCTCTGCTGTGGTAGGTGGTGAGGTGACACCGGACCGGTGGGTGATCGGCAAAATCACTGGGGAGATCTCGGTTCGCGATATATCGGATAAAGCCATTCGACATGTGCCACTAGAAGCGGGTGGCATTGTAGAGGAGCCGGTAGCCGAGGACTTGCGTCGGACTCAGTGCATGAGCGATCAGGATCTGCAGGCGCTGCGTGCGATCGCGCGGCGTGTCGAAAAACACTATGGCCATGCACAGGATATTGAGTGGGCGGTAGATCGATACAGCGGGGACATTCTGCTCCTACAGAGCCGACCAGAAACCGTGTGGTCGGTTAAGGATCAAGTGCCAGTGGCGCGGCCCGTTGAGAATCCATTGGCGCATGTGATGTCTATTTTTGGAGGAAGAAAGTGACACTGACAGCCAAGGATGTCGCCGAGATTACGCGGTTGCTCGAGACATCGAGCTTTGATGAGCTCCACCTTGAGTTTGAGGGCGTGAAATTAAGCCTACGGCGTGGCGTGTCCGCCGATGGGGCACGGGTTGCAGCACCGTTAGTGTCGGTCAATACACCCGCGGCCTCCCAGGCACATCAAGCGACAGATCGTGTGCAGCCCCCGTTAAAACAACGGGCCAAACCCGCCGAGGAGGGTGTGAAGGCAATTGAAGCGCCTCTACTCGGCACTTTTTATCGCGCACCAAAGCCCGGGGCCCCCCCGTTTGTTGAGATCGGCGCAGTGGTCACAGCAGATACAGTGGTTGGCATCATCGAGGTGATGAAGCTAATGAATGCGGTGCGCTCGGGCGTCTCGGGGACGGTGGTGGAGATCCTCGCCAGCGATGGCGCGTTGGTTGAGTACGGCGAATCGCTCGTGCTCGTGTCAGAGTCAAAGTAAGCAATGTCTATTCGCCGCATCCTGATTGCCAATCGGGGCGAAATCGCGGTGCGTATCATTCGTACCTGTCGAGCGCTCGGCATAGAAACGGTGTTGGCCGCCTCGGCAGCTGATCGCGACTCGATGGCGGCGCGACTGGCGGATCGCTGTGTCTGCATTGGACCGCCACGGCCGACCGACAGTTACCTAAAGATCGACACCATCGTGCAAGCCGCTCTCGGCGTAAAAGCAGATGCGATTCATCCGGGCTATGGATTCCTCTCGGAACGTGCAGGTCTAGCGCGTCTGTGTGAGGAGAACGGGGTAATCTTTATTGGTCCAACGGCTGCGCAGATCGATGCGGTGGGCGACAAACTCCGTGCGCGTGCAGAGGCGGAGGCGGCAGGCGTTCCCGTGGTGCCAGGCGGTGCGGTGAGTTCAGCCGATGAGGCGCTGACGCTGGCCCGTACCATTGGCGCACCACTGCTTGTCAAAGCGGTCGGGGGTGGCGGGGGTCGCGGCATGAAGCGGGTTGACCGTTTAGAGGATTTAGCTGACGCCCTCGCGCTCGCCAGTTCTGAAGCAGGTGCTGCTTTCGGTGATGCGCGCGTGTATCTCGAACGTTTCGTGGCGAGTGGCCGTCACATTGAGGTACAGGTACTAGGCGATGGCGCGGGACGGGTGATTCATCTGGGTGAGCGGGATTGCTCGGTCCAACGGCGTTATCAGAAAATCGTTGAGGAGACGCCCGCACCTGGGATCTCTGAGGCGCTGCGGACTCGCCTATATGATGCCGCCGTTCGATTCTCAGAGCGCCTTTCTTATCGAGGGGCGGGCACGGTAGAGTTTTTGGTTGATACCCAAACGGAGGCCTTTTACTTTCTTGAAATGAATGCCCGTATCCAAGTGGAGCATCCGGTCACTGAGGCGGTGACTGGCATTGATATTGTCGCAGAACAGATTGCGATCGCTGCGGGGGACGGCTTGCGACTGAAGCAGTCGGATATTCAGCTCCGGGGTTGCGCCGTCGAGTGCCGAGTGAATGCGGAGGATCCCGAGCGCGACTTTCAGCCTTCGCCGGGGCTCATTCGCGAATTGTTGTGGCCTGTGGGGACTGGCATCCGTGTCGACACGCACATTGAAGCCGGTTCTCGGATCCCACCATTTTACGACTCCTTGCTAGCCAAAATCATCTCGTGGGCGCCGGATCGTTCGGCGGCTCTCGCACAACTGCGTCAGGCGATCGACCAGACGCGCCTGGTTGGTATTCAAACCAACCTCGGCTTCCAAGCTGAGGTGCTTGCAGATGCTGAATTTTTAGTAGGTGCCGTTGACACTGGGTTTTTGTCTCGGCTTCTTGATCGTCGTCTACCAATTACTTCGGAGGATTTAGCTCGTGGCTGACATCGAACTGGTGGATACCTCCTTACGTGACGGCAATCAGTGCTTGTGGGCGGCAATGGGCATCGATACGGCAAAGTGTTTGACAGTCGCGCCGATTTTAGATGAAGTGGGTTACCGGGCTATTGATTTTACGACTTCCACTCATATGGGCGTCGCTGTTCGATTTAAACAAGAAGATCCATGGGAACGAATCCGGCTTATGGCGGAGGCCATGCCGCGTACGCCGCTGCAGTTCATGTCGACTGGTTTTCGGTTTATCTCGTGGGAGACCGCGAGCCCAGAATTTATGGCGCTCGCCTTCCGTACGTTGGCACGTAACGGCATTCGTCGCTTTTGTTTAGCTGATCCAATGAATGATGCTGACTCAAATATCACCTGTGCGCGCATGGTAAAACAGGGTGGCGGCGAGTATGTGATTGCGGCGCTGGTATTTACCTTAAGTCCTATCCATGATGATGCGCATTATGCGGCGTGTGCACATAAGTTAGCGTCAAGCCCTGATGTGGATGCGCTTTATATTAAAGATCCCGGCGGATTATTGTCGCCCAAGCGGGCCGCGACTTTAATCCCAGCCATTAAAGCGGTGATTGGTAGTAAGCCGTTAGAGTTACATGCGCACTGTACGATTGGTCTGGCTGAGAGCACTTATCTTGAGGCGGCTGATCTTGGCATATCTGCACTGCAGTGTGCGGCAGGTGCGTTGGGCGATGGCATTTCGAATCCACCCGCTGAGCGGATTGTATCTAACTTAAAAAGTCTCGGTCACACCGTTCGTATTGACACCGATGCACTGGCGAAGGTGGGCAGCTACTTCACACGCATCGCAGAGGCCGAAGGTCTGCCGATGGGGAGCCCGCATGGATTTGATGCCGAATACCTTCAGCACCAGCTGCCAGGGGGTATGGTCGGCACGATGCGTCGACACTTGTCCGAAAGTCGGCTTGCGCACTTAGAAGGGGCCGTGGTCGCAGAGCTCGCTCAGGTGCGTCGTGAGTTGGGCTGGCCCATTGTCATGACCCCTTTTGCGCAGATGGTACTCACGCAGGCGGTGATGAACGTGACCAGTGGTAAGCGGTACGATGTGATACCGGATGAAGTGATTCGCTATGCGATCGGCCGCTTTGGAAGGCCTAACGTGCCGATCGATCCGCTGGTGATGGCGCGCATTGAGTCGCTTCCGCGAACGCGTGAACTCAGGCAAGAGCCTCATATGGCATCCCTTGATGCGTTGCGGGCCGGATTGGGCGCGCAGCTGAGCGACGAGGAGTTTTTACTGCGGGCTACGATGCCCGCCGGTCAAGTGGATGCGATGCGTGCAGCGGGTCCTGCGCAGCGACGATATCACCCGGGTGCGCCACCGATTCTCAGTTTGCTTCGAAATGTGACGGCACGTCGCTATCTATCGCATGTATTGGTTGAAAAGCCAGGCTTTCGCTTGGAATTGCGCGGCAGAAGCGTGCCGACTGCTACGGAGATATGATGGAACGTATGGATTTGAATGAGCAGACGGCCACGACAGCCGGTCCTATTGGCGGCTTCATGTTCGATGTGGATGGTACGTTGTTGCTGAGTGACCGCTCACTCGGTGGCTACGATCTACTACCTGGCGCAATTGAGGTACTCAATACTCTGAAGGCACGCGCGGTGCCGTTCCTGCTACTCACTAATGGAAGCGCCTACGTGCCCGCCGAACAGGCGGAGAAGCTACGAAAGTCCGGTCTTCCCGTGGAGGATGCGCAGATGATCACGCCCTCGACGGTGACTGCTGATCACATGAAGAGAATGGGAATCCGCCGTGTCTTGGTGCTCGGTACCTCCGGTGTCGGCCAGCCATTGCGTGAGGTGGGCATTGAGACTTTACACACTGGTGATGCCGGTCAAGCTGAGGTTGATGCGGTCTATGTCGGTTGGCACCCTGAGTGTGGAATGAAAGACATAGAAGCTGCGTGCTATGCCATTTGGGCAGGTGCCAAACTGTACGCCGCCTCCGACGTGCCATTCTTTGCTACTAAACAGGGACGCACACTGGGTTATACCTATGCCATATTGGGCGGCATTCGCCGTCTGACTAAGGCGCCAGTGATTATCACGGGTAAGCCGTCCTTACATGCCTTGCGCTTTGTGGCGCGGCGCCTCGGGATTCCGGCGCGTCAGGTGGCGGTCGTCGGCGACGATCCACTGGTAGAGGCCATCATGGCGCGCCGCGGCGGGGCGACGATGTTTGGGGTTACCACGGGCACCACGAGTGAGGCGGAATGGCAAGCGCAGCCGCTGACACGCCGCCCTCACCGAATACTCGCGGATCTGCGCGATGTGCTCACTTACGACGTCCTTAAGAAGAAGTAGGGAACGATCGCTCCGCGCGTACCGGAACGGGTTTGAGTGAAGGAGTGTCGCGTGCAAGAAAGTGAACTGCTGTGGGCGCCAAGCGCCAGTCAAATAGATCGCGCCAACGTCACCCAACTCATTAAGTGGCTGGGTCAAGAGCGTGGCCTGCACTTTGCAGACTACCGCGCCCTTTGGCAGTGGTCCGTAGAGGACATCGATGGCTTCTGGCAAGCCATGTGGGACTACTTTAAAATTGAGGCGTCGACGCCGCCGACGGCTGTGCTCGGCAAGCGAAGCATGCCCGGTGCCCAGTGGTTTCCTGGTGCACGCCTTAATTATGCGCAACATGTTCTGCGCGCTGAACCGCAAGGCGGTGTCGCTGTTTTGCACATGAGTGAGCGCCAGCCCTTGACCGAAGTGACTTGGGAGGTGCTGGCGGGTCAGGTACGCATACTCGCGACGCAGCTAAGAGAGCTAGGCGTTGTGCCAGGTGATCGAGTCGTTGCTTGGATGCCAAATACCCCAGAGACGATGATCGCGATGCTAGCGACAACTTCCATTGGGGCCATCTGGGCCTGCTGCTCGCCGGATTTTGGCGCGCAAGGCGTGTTGGACCGTTTGCAGCAATTGCAGCCTCGACTGCTTTTTTGCGTTGACGGCTACCGCTATGGCGGGAAGGATTTTGACCGGCGTACTGAGCTCAGTACGATTCTTGCGGGTTTGCAGAGCGTGCGGCATGTCATTTACTTGCCCTATCTGAACCCAGATGACCGGGCGCTGCCGACGCCACACGCGTTGCGCTGGCATGACATCATGCAGCGGCCAGCGATCGCTCGTGCCGACTTTCGCTTTGAGCAAGTGGCGTTTGATCACCCACTGTGGACGCTATTTTCCTCTGGCACGACAGGGCTTCCAAAACCCATTGTGCACGGGCATGGCGGCATCCTGCTGGAAACACTAAAGAATGGCACTTTCCACTTCGATCTCCACCCGGGAGAACGTCATTTTTTCTTTACTACCACCGGCTGGATGCTGTGGAATTTCGTTGTCGGATCAACCCTCACCGGTGCGATACCTATTCTCTATGATGGGCATCCGGCGTATCCGACCCAGGATAATTTGTGGAAGTTGGTCCAAGATGCGGACTGTTCACTATTTGGGGCCAGTCCCACCTTCGTCGCACAGCAGATGAAGGCCGGCATCGTGCCGCGTGATCGCTTTAGCCTCAAGTCGCTGCGCGGCATCACGCTGGCGGGTTCCCCGGCGACGCCTGAGTGCATGGCGTGGTTTTACGAGAGCGTCAAGCGTGACTTGTGGGTCGCCAACGGCAGTGGCGGTACGGACTGCTGCACCGGTTTTGTGGGCGGGGTACCTACGCTGCCGGTGCGCGCGGGAGAAATTCAGGCGCCTTCGCTCGGTGTGTCGGTAAAAGCCTTTAACGAGCGTGGTGAGAGTGTGATCGATGAGGTCGGCGAGTTAGTGCTCACTCAGCCGATGCCGTCAATGCCTGTCAAATTTTGGAATGACGAGGGCAATGTGCGCTATCAAGAAACCTATTTTGATGTGTTTCCTGGCGTGTGGCGGCATGGAGACTTTTTTAGGATTAACGAGCGTGGCGGCTCATTTGTCATGGGCCGATCCGATAGCACTTTGAATCGTTATGGCGTTCGGATTGGAACGGCCGAGATCTATCGTACGCTGGTTCTGCTCGAGGAAATCGAGGACTCGTTAATCGTCAACCTGGATCTGGCAGATGGTGGTTTTTTCATGCCGTTGTTTGTCAAAACGGTCAACGAAGTCGCGCTGACGCCTGCGCTTGAGAAAAGAATTGCTGAACAGTTGCGTCGCGCGTATACGCCGCGACATATTCCGGACAAGATTTTCCAGGTGCCCGCGATTCCTTACACCTTGACTGGTAAAAAGATGGAGGTCCCAGTGCGTAAAATATTACTTGGCACGCCAGTGGACAAGGCGGCCAATCGCAGCGCGATGGCCAATCCTGCTGCACTGGATTTTTTTATTGACTACGCGGCTCGCCAGAAAGACTTCCCACAGACCGGAGCCTAATGTCGTCGTGTTTCGGCCGGTCAAGCCGGTGGGGGTTGACGGTGAGTGGTGGGTAGCAGATAACGGTATGGGCTAAAATGATGTATGGGCTGGCCTCGTCGGAGGCGTCGCTGGGGGGCTGAGACGATGACAAGCAGAAATCCGAAGACAATTATTGATGAAGGCGTCATGAGCCTCGGTCAGTGGATTGCCGTGTGGGTGGCAGTGGGTCTGAACTCGCTCGATGGGTTTGACGTGCTATCGATCAGCTTCGCTTCACCCGGTATTGCCAAGGAATGGGGTATTGATCGGGCCACCTTGGGCTGGGTCTTGTCGATGGAACTGTTTGGCATGGCGCTCGGCTCAGTCTTATTAGGGGGTGTGTCCGATAAAGTCGGTCGGCGCTCGACCGTGCTGGGGTGTCTCGTGGCGATGACGGTCGGTATGTTTGGTGCCGCCCATGCGGCTTCCGTGTCTGATCTGCTTGCCTGGCGCTTGCTCACGGGTCTTGGTATCGGCGGGACGCTGGCGTCGATTAATGCCGTGACCGCTGAGGTATCTAATTTAAGACGACGCAATGTCGCCATGGCGCTGATGGTGATCGGCTATCCCATCGGGGGTGTGCTCGGTGGATTGATTGTGCAAAAGTTGCTAACCAGTGCCACTTGGCATGACATTTTTTCGTTTGGCGCGTGGATCACGGCGGCTTTCATTCCAATTGTGTGGTTTTTTGTGCCGGAGTCAGTGGCATTCCTGGATCGGCGGCGACCCATTCGGGCGTTGGAGAAAATCAACCAGATTCTATTGCGATTCCATCATGAGCCGGTGAGTGCGCTTAACCCATTGACTGAGCAAGCTGAGAAGCGTTCGGTGATGGATATTCTCAAGCCCGGTTTGCTGGGTGTTACGTTGTTGGTGACGTTTGCGTATTTTGCGCACATCACCAGTTTTTATTTCATTCTGAAATGGGTGCCTAAGATCGTCGTGGATATGGGCTTTCAGCCGAAGGCAGCCGCCGGGGTGCTGATGTGGGCGAACGTGGGTGGTGCGACCGGTGGGGCACTATTCGGCCTGTTAGCGGGGCGCGTGGGACTCAAGAGACTCACGATCTGCACGCTGCTAGCAGCGTGCGCCATGATCGTCGTGTTCGGCCGAAGTCCAGCCAGCTTGACCGCACTCGCGGCCATTGTTGCGGTGGGCGGCCTGTTTACGAATTCGTCCGTGGCAGGTCTTTATATGCTGTTTGCGGAAGTGTTTCCGACGCATGTGCGAGCCACGGGCACCGGGTTTGCAATTGGTGTGGGTCGGGGTGGTGCAGCGTTGGCGCCCGTTTTAGCGGGCTACCTGTTCCAGAATGGTTTGGGGCTCTCGTTAGTCGCCGTGATCATGGCGATGGGCTCGCTGCTGTCCGCTGGGGCGTTGATGCTTTTGAAGGCAAAGCCTCAGGATTAACTGCGTGGGCAGCCCGTAAGCTGCCGGTTGCCGAGCGATGCGCAGCGTGGGTACGGGCAGGCGGAGGCCTGCACAACCTAAGCGTTGCCGTTAAGTCGCTGCTTCCATTTGGATGCGGCGATATTCGCGCGGCGTCATCTCATATTTTGCGCGAAACACGCGTCCAAAATGCGTTGGACTATTAAAGCCGTAGTCGAAAGCGATGGAGGTGACCGTGCGACTGCGTTGGGCGCGGGACACCAGCGCTTGTGCGCAGGCTTCGAGGCGGCGGCGCAAGATGCAACGGGACACGGTCTCTTCTTCTTCCGAGAACAGATGATGCAAGTAGCGGGGTGTCATCTTGCAGGCTTCGGCGACCCGGGTGGGTGTCAGGTCTGGATCGCTCAAGTGGGCTTCTATAAAATTGATGATACGGATACGGTGGGCGATGGCCAAGGACGAGCGGCCGGCTTGAGCACGCGGCAGGTCTGCGTAGGTGGCGCCGAGTAAATTCAGGATGGCTAATGTCACTCGGGCCGCTGCGGCATCCTCGAGCTCCTGAGTGCATTCAGTCCAAAAGTTCCTAATGAAGCGCGATAAGAGTCCTGAGACCCCATTGGACGATGTCATGGGTACGGCGACGAGACTTTCTGGGCAAGCGATATGGCGGCGGATCTTGGCATCTGGAATGCCTAGTACCAACATACGGTTCGCGGCCGGAAACTGAATTTCGTAATGACGGGTGCTATCACACAGTGTGAAGTCACCTGCTTTGAGATGGGCTTCGCGACCATCCTGACGATTAATGCTTTCGCCTTCTAGCATGAGGTGCAGAAAGAACATCGCGCTGCGGGTGCGGGCAACGTGGCTGCGCGAATGCCGTACGAGTTGGGCCTCTGAGTACACTTCCGCCAGCGTGATATCACCCGCGGTGGTTCTGGCGATGGAGCCGTTGAAGCTGCGTAGGTCGACTGGGTCGGACACTAGGGGGGAGAAGCTTTCACACGCCCGGTCATTCCAAAAAGCCAGTTTGCGTCGCGGATCCATGCCGGCGGTTGAAATAGACTCGATCTGCGCCATGTACAGCCCCTTTGATTGTCGTGGTGTCAGTGGCTCCTGACTGACTTTAGTTGTACGGGACAATCAATTAGGCATGAAATCCTTTTTTCTGATGAGTGCTATTGCCTAATGCATACTAAAATGCTGCGACGCAGCATTTATGTGTGAGAATAAGCGATGACCCCTGTTTTTCCTCAGTAAAACGCCCTTTAAGCACAGTTTAATCTCCTTGAACATCGAGATAGATGACCGAGCTGAAGGCAGTATCAGGCTCAAGGGGCTTCTCTATGTACTCAATCCCTATCGATTCAAGACGGCGGCCCGCGCAGCCACAGGCAGCCATGCCCAGCCGGAAAGAGACGGCTCGGCCTATGCGGCTTGGCTCCTTAGCCGGCGATGTCGGCTATGCCCTAAAGCGCGCGCAAGCCGTGGTGTCCGCAGATTTCAGTGCGTCACTTGCGACACTGGGCCTGCGTGCCAGCCAATTCTCGGCCTTAGTCCTTATCGATCAGAATCCAGGTGCCAGCCAGACCCGTGTGTCGCTGGCGTTGGGTGTCGAAAAAGCCAACTTTGTAGCGACCATCGCTGATCTCGAGCGTCGAGCCTTGGTGGTGCGGAGCCGATCGGTGGAGGACGCAAGGACCTATCGCCTGGAGCTCACCGCCCAAGGCGTCGATCTTTTAAGTCGTGCTCGTGAGCTACAAGTCGCGCATGAGTCACGACTGACTGACAGCTTGGGTGCTGGGCGGCATCGTCAGTTGGTCGAGCTTCTTGAATTGCTCTCTACGGTCGCGTGATCACGCTCCATTTGTCTGGTACTTTCCGCTGGCGCACTGTTGGCGGTCACCACTCGTTTCATCATTCGATGAGCCACCGATGAGCGTGCCGCGTGCAGCCGCACGGGTAGCATAAGCGCATGAGTCAAGATCCCCAACGCCGTTTGGCTGATCATCCGATGACGCCGATGCAGGTGTTGATCATCGCCGTGACGGTCGGCCTGATTGCCTTAGATGGCTTTGATGTGCTGGCCATCAGTTTTGCTTCGCCCGGCATCGCAAGGGAGTGGGGTATTGATCGGGGTGCACTCGGGATTGTGCTCGCGATGGAGCTTTTGGGCATGGCGCTAGGCTCAGTTCTTTTGGGTGCGCTAGCGGATTATCTCGGCCGACGCCGTACCGTCCTGATCTGCCTCACCGTCATGACAATTGGTATGGCGATGGTCACCACAGTGCATACCATTGGTTCACTGTGCGTGTGGCGCGTGGTGACCGGCGTTGGCATTGGTGGAATGGTGGCGGCGGGTAATGCAATTGCCACTGAGTTTGCCAGCGATCGGCGCCGCGATTTGGCCGTTTCTATGATGGCCATTGGCTACCCGTTGGGTGCAGTCAGTGGGGGATCGATTGCTGCTCTGCTCTTAAAAAGCAGTGACTGGCGCGCTGTGTTTGAGTTTGGTGCGTGTGTGACGGGTGCGTTTATCCCACTCGTCTTATTCTGTATGCCCGAATCGGTGGGATGGCTCCTCGAAAAGCGGCCAGCGCGTGCACTGCAGCGGGTTAATCAAACGCTGCAGCGCATCGGCCACCCACTCATGACAGCTCTCCCGGCCGCCACACCGCGCGCCGTATCGGTTCCGTTGATTGCCATATTCAAGCCCGCCCTGTTGCCGCTCACCATGGCACTGACCATCACCTACTTTCTGCACATCACGACCTTTTACTTCATCCTGAAGTGGATACCAAAAATCGTCGTCGATATGGGCTTTACAGCCGCCTCCGCCGCGGGTGTGTTGGTGTGGGCAAATGTGGGCGGTGCACTCGGTGGCGCCGCGCTTGGCTTGCTCAGTGCTCGCTTTGGCGTCAAGGCGCTGACGATGCTGTTGCTGGTCACCTCCACCGTGGCGGTGTGCTGGTTTGGACATGGGCAGGCTACGCTCGCGGGGCTCTCTTTGGTCTGTGCGGTGGCTGGGTTTTGCACCAATGGCGGTGTCGTCGGTCTTTTTGGAGTATTGGCGCGCGCCTTTCCGACCCAGTTGCGAGCCACTGGCACCGGCTTCGCCGCGGGCCTCGGGCGCGGTGCCTCGGTTCTCGCCCCAATCATCGTGGGCTTTTTGTTTAAGGCGGGCTACGGGCTTCAATTCATCGCGGTGTTGATGAGCGTGGGTTCATTGCTCGGTGCCCTCATCCTGTCTCGGATCAGTGTACCGACCGTCCAAAGTGAGTCTCCGCCGTGAATGGACTTGTCTGATCCGATATCACGCTGAGTGCAATTTGTTATAGTGCATAATCAAATGCCACAAGCCCTCTGGTCGTCGTTCTATACGCCATGCCTCGCACCCGTCCTCAATCACCGAAGCCAACGTCGGCTCCAAGCGCTGAACTCGAATCAAATGTGGGTTACATGCTGCGGCGCGCTCAGTTGGCTGTGTTCGCCGACTTTGTCGCCTGTCAATCCGCGCCACGCACAAGACCAGGTCAATATGCCGTGCTGCTCTTGATTGGCCGCCATCCCGGGCTCAGTCAATCTGCGCTCTGTGATCAATTATCGATTAAGCGCGCGAACTTAGTGCCTTTGCTCAATGAACTGAAGCGGCGTGGACTGGCCATTCGTCGTCCCTCGCTCACTGATCGAAGAAGTAATTGTTTGTATCTACTGCCGGCCGGTGAGAAGTTAGTGGCGCGTGTTCAGAAAGCAGAACGCATTCATGAGAGTCGCATTGTGCAACTTCTCGGTACTCAAAGGCAGCAACAGTTGTTAACGATGCTGGAGCAGCTAAGTCACCTGCGACTGTCTGCCCCAAAGGCGGATTAGCATGCCAATGAATGGCAAGTGGAGAAGTGTATGACCGATTTAATTGTGCGCTGGGAACAGAGTGATGGTGTGGCGGTGATCACTGTCGCTAACCCACCGGTGAATACCATCACTGCCGCTGTGCGTGCTGGCTTGTTCTCCGCAATTTCTCAGATTCGTGAGCAGGCTGGGGTGCGTGCGGTGCTCCTGCTGTGCGAGGGCTCAACCTTCTTTTCGGGGGCAGATATCAGTGAATTTGCCGGACCCCCAAAAGAGGCTGAATATCGCGATCTGTTCCGTCAGATCGAGCAGCTGTCAATCCCCGTGGTGATGGCCATGCACGGCACGGTGATGGGAGGGGGCCTCGAGCTGTCTCTCGCCGGTCATTATCGAGTAGCCAGTGTCGGTACGCGCTTTGCTTTGCCTGAAGTAACGCTCGGGGTATTTCCAGGTGCCGGTGGTACGCAACGGATGCCACGCCTGATTGGTGCCGAGCGCACACTTGAATTTATTTTAAGCGCGCGTCCTGTTGATACGAGTACAGCCTGTCAGTGGGGATTTCTGGATGAAGAGCTTAGTGGTGATCTCAAGCAGGGAGCACTTCAGTATGTTAAAGCCCTGCTGAGCAGAGGTCAGGGGCCGCGCCGCACGTGCGATCGTAGGGTTGACCCGACGAGTGTCACCCCAACGGCTATCGAGCGACTTAAGGAGCAGGCACGACGCCAGTATCCCAATCGACATGCGGCACTGCATGCAATCGAGGTGGTCGCCCAGTCGGCTACTTTGGATTTTGAGGCGGGCCTGATTTATGAGACTGAGCAGGCCAATGTCGCCAAGGCCACTGATGAGTCACGGGCGCTCGTGCATGTATTTTTTGCCGAACGCGAGACGCGCCGTGTGCCGGGGTTGCCAAAGGACCTGATAGCGCGACCGGTGGGCGTGGCCGCGGTCGTGGGCGCCGGTACCATGGGTGGAGGGATCGCCATTTGCTTTGCCAACGCCAATATTCCCGTGACCCTGCTCGATACGAGCACTACGGCTCTGGATCGAGGATTGGCGGCAATTACGAAGACCTATGACTCGATGGTGAAGCGTGGGCGCATCACGGAAATCGAGAAGGCAGCGAGGCTCGCTCTGATCAAAGGCACGCTCGACTACGCAGACTTAAGTAGCGCCGATGTGATTGTAGAGGCTGTATTTGAGAGTCTCGAACTCAAGCAAAAGATATTCGAAACCCTTGATCGCATCGCAAAGCCGGGCGCAGTGCTCGCGACCAATACGTCCACGCTAGATATTGCAAAGATTTCAGCTGCCACAAAGCGACCGTCTGATGTGATTGGTATGCATTTCTTTTCACCGGCGAATGTGATGCCACTGCTTGAAGTGGTAAGAACCGATGAGACGTCAGGGTCTGTGATTCGCACGACACTCGACCTCGCTAAGCGGCTCAGAAAGACGCCGGTCCTTGCGCGCGTCTGCTACGGGTTTATTGGTAACCGGATGATGGAAGGCTATGCCCGTGAGGCGCAGCGCATGGTGCTAGAGGGCGCCAGCCCTCGTCAGGTCGATAGTACCCTTGAGGACTGGGGCATGGCCATGGGCATCTTGGCAGTGTTTGATATGGCGGGTATTGATGTGGGGGTGACGGTCCATCAGGCCAACGCCGACCGCTACCCAGCGGATCCTACTTACTATCAAGCGGACATGGCTTTATATGCCGCCGGCCGTCTCGGACAAAAGACCGGCAAGGGTTACTATCGCTACCTACCAGGCGATCGAACGCGCCACGATGACCCGGAGGCCATCACGCTCTTGCGAGCGGCTGCCGTACGGATGGCCATTCAACCCCTCGAGCACTCCGTGACGGAAATCGTCGAACGCTGTGTTTACCCGTTGATTAACGAGGCATTTCGTATCTTAGAAGAGGGTATTGCGCTCCGAGCAAGTGACATTGATGTGGTGTGGGCGTTGGGTTACGGGTTCCCACGGTATCGGGGTGGGCCGCTGTTTTATGCGGAGTCCATCGGTCTCAAGCAGGTTTATGAGGGGGTCCTAAAGTACCGAGAGCGCTTTGGCGCAATGCATTGGACTCCGGCACCCTTGCTTGAAAAGCTGGTGAAGGAGGGTCGTTCGATTGCACAATGGGAACAAGAACGCGCCGGTGGCGCTAAGGAAGCACGATGAACATCAATGATCTGGTAGCAATCGACGTCCACACCCATGCGGAAGTGTCTTGCCGTCAGCCAGCCGATGAGGTGTGGCAAGAGTATGAGGATGCTGCAACCAAGTACTTTAAGGCGGGCAAGCGGCCAACGATTGCTGAGACGGTCGCCTACTATCGCGAGCGCAAAATTGGTCTAGTGATGTTTACTGTCGATTCAGAGAGTGCATTGGGTGCAAAACGTATCCCGAACACAGAAGTGAGTGATGCGGCCCGTGAAAATAGTGACATCATGATGGCGTTCGCTAGCATCGATCCGCACAAGGGAAAAATGGGCGCACGCGAAGCGCGCGACTTGATCAAAAATCATGGCGTAAAGGGATTTAAGTTCCATCCGACGACGCAAGGGTTTTTTCCGAATGAGCGCTTGGCCTACCCACTGTATGAAGTGATCGCTGAGCATAAGTTGCCTGCTATTTTCCACAGTGGTCATTCAGGTATCGGCACTGGAATGCGCGGCGGTGGAGGAATGCGCCTTAAGTATTCGAACCCAATACACGTCGATGACGTGGCCGTTGATTTTCCAGACATGCGCATCATCATTGCGCATCCGTCATGGCCGTGGCAGGACGAGGCTTTGTCCGTGTGCTTGCATAAAGAAAATGTGTATATCGATCTATCCGGCTGGTCGCCCAAATACTTCCCGCCGCAGCTGATTCAGTACGCCAACGGCCAGCTCAAAACAAAGATGTTGTTTGGGTCCGATTTTCCGTTGATCTCGCCGGATCGTTGGATTAAAGATTTTAAGGAAGCCGCTTTTAAGCCCGAAGTGCATGACCTCATTCTTAAGCAGAATGCCATCCGCGCACTCGGCTTAGGGAGCTAGCTGGCTATTACCATCGAGGCGTATGACTCCTCGATGGCTGTAGGCAGGGAGACTTAGGGCGTATTGCGCGATAGATAAGCGGCGAGCGCCTTGAGCTCAGAGTCACTGATCTCTGTTTTTCTAAAATGCGGCATCACCGACATCCCATGCCGGACCATGTACTCGACGTAGGATGCGGGCAGGTCGGTCCATTCTAAAATCACCCCGGATTTGATCCCCTGGTACTTAGCGCCTAAGGCGCTGGTGCCTGGATGAATGATGCCGGGCGCGTGACAAGGCGCGCACCATTTGGTGTAGACGGCTATTCCGTCAGCGTGCTCATTGGGGCTATCAGCCAAGGCTGGCAGGCAAAGCCCACCTACGGACGCAGCGACGATGAGGCCTAAGAGTTGAGAGGCAGGGTGTTTGTTCATGACTTTTTCCCCCGCAGATGTTTGGGCCAGATGTGGTAGCGACCAGCAGATAAAATGCCGTTCGGGTCAATCGCGTCTTTTAAGGTCTCGTGGAAGCGGTGCAGTGCATGGTTGTTATACGAGTACACATTCATTACCGTCTCTTGGAATACCGGTGCGGTTCGATACTCTCCCCATCCATGATCGCCACCAATCGCGATGAGTTTCTTAAAGCCCTCGCGGTACTTTCGGTTAGTCGCCGGATCGGTCGTGACAGGTGTTGCAAGGATAAATACGAACGCCCGCTCCCAGAAGCAGGCGGGCAGTGTGAAGGTACGAAATAACGGCATGTCCAACTCGCGTGCGGCGGCGCTGAACACTTTGTTGGCTTCAATAATAGCCTCACCGGTTCGTGGGATGATGGGCGAGAACCACATATGCCCTTTTGAGGGAGTGGGGTTGTAGGGACTACGCGCACCGATTGAGAAGGCGCGCAGTGCAGGCACGCCGAGTTCCGGCTCGTGGAATTTCGAGGCATCGGCCGGATCAATCGGCAGAGCTGTCTTATCGACCAGTTGGGCCGTGGAACCCTTGATCTTCGCGAAATGACGGATGGCGGCGTGCCATTGCGCTTCGATCACTTCCATTGGGCCGTGAAAGCTTAACCAGACTTGCCAGTAAGGAATGCCTTGAGCACGCCCATACGCTTCAAGTGCCGGTGATCGACCGTCTCTGACCGTCGCGAGGAGCTTTGCATGCTCTGGGGTGATGTGTGCACCGCTCTCAAAAAACAGTTGCAATTGACCCACCGGTGAATAACCGAGCAGCGGCGATGCAAGGTCTGGAAAACCGGCGGTGATGCGCGCATTCTCGCAGTAGTTCAGCGTTTCCACTAACGGCCCGAGGTCGTCGAAATTCATGCAGCCAATGGTGCCGCGAAGGTATGCCTCAGGTTCCGGCATGAGCCAAAACCCCATCTTGGTGACAATGCCGTAATTCGACTGTGAGAAGATGCCATCGATCCACGGCCCGACACCGGATTTGTACTGCTGCCAGGTTTTTGCATTGGGGATAGCCCCCATGCCGGTTCGTAGTAGTTCACCACTGGGTAGCACCACTTCCATGCCGCAGTGCGAGTCGAAGTGATTGCGATAGTTCGCCTGTGTGTATCCACCGCCGCGGTCCATCGCGTTGCCAATCACACTGCCCCAACCAGGGTCAGGGCAGTCGATCCACACTTTCAGTTTCTTCTCTTGAATGTAATTGTAAAGATCAAAGTAGCTGACGCCGGGCTCGACGATGCAAAACGCATTTTCTTCGTTGACCTCAATGATCTTATTCATGCGCTTAAGATCAAGTACCACGCTTCCTGAGTAAGCGGGAGCGGAGCCCCCATAGCCTAGGTTCTTACCTGTTGAGATGGTATATAGCGGTATCTTGTGGCGGTTTGCGATGCGAACAATCTCTTGAACTTGCTCGGTCGTGATCGGCGCAACGGCGCCGGAGGCAATGAGTTCTTCTGGTTCTCCCATAAAAGGGGAGAAGGCGTCTCGATAGAGGTCAAGGTCCTCATCGGAGGTGAAAACCCATTCTTTGCCCACGACCTGTTCGAATTCTGGTAGCGCCTTAGCATAGTCTGCTGCGCTGACCCCGGGCGGCACTCTCATGATGGATTCCCTTGTAGACGATGAGCGGCGTCTGGCGTCATTTGATGATGACCGTTGATGGCCGCGGACATGACCCATGACACCAGCGTTTGCTCGCGGGATGCGGCGGATAGGAGCGTGGGATCGGCGAGTTGCGAAATTCGGCGTTCGCCTTCCTGAGGTCGCTGCACTGACAGTACAGCGGCGGCGATGCCGCGGCTGAAGCCTACGCCGCTTCGGATGCCGTGAGACAGATCGAGCACAGTGTCCGGATGGGCGCTGATGTAGTGGTTGACGGTGCCGTTGGTATTTGGAACATGCTCAACGCGAGCGATGGTGCGCCATCCATAGTCGCGGGCCAACTGTTCCAGGCAGGTCAGTGTGGCGTAGGTTGTCATACCCGCTAAGGCGGCGCCCCCCTGGGAGGCATGAGCGCGTAGGGTCTGTCGCCAGGCGGATAGGATATCGCCGTTGATAGTGATAAGGGTGGCGCCTAGTGTCGCGAGAGCAGCACCAAAGCGGCGGCTTTCTGGGAAGCGCGAGTCAATCAGCGCGGCGTGTAATGGTAAGTGGCGACGCGCAGTGAGCAGTGAGGTGAGAGAGCCAGTGGCGGCTGTGGCGGCTGCGGCGAAGACCGCTGTGGCGGATGCGCTTAGATACGCAAAGTCGCGTCGATTCATATGGGCCCCTTGATCGATCCGATGATTTGTTGTCGTTCGATCCTAGTCCTCGGCCCGTCCGGGGAGTCAACTGCCGGCGAGCCCTGTTTTGGTCCGCGAGTGAACAGGCCGCTTAGAGCCCGTTAAGTGCGTACCGGACGGTACCGTGTCTGTGCCAGATTCGGGACGATCAGGCGGACATGCCACCATCTGCCACTAAGAGACTGCCGGTGACGTAACTGCTATTTGAGGAGGCAAGGAATAGGGCGCAGGATGCAATCTCCTCAGGGCTCGCGTGCCGACCCAGTGGGATCATGCTGTCAAAGAACTGCCCCGCGTCTCGTTGTAGAACCGGAGTCAGTCTCATCTCAATGTCATCCTGAAACGCATTCTTAGTGGGTCCCGGATGGAGTGTGTTGACTCGAATGCGCCGAGGAGCGCCTTCTTTGGCCATACAGCGCATTACACCCACTTGAGCATGCTTGGCGGTGATGTAACCGTATGCACCGCGGTCACCCCGTAGGCCGGCGACACTGGAAGTAATGATAATGCTGCCGCCATCATTCATTTTTGGCATGCCGTACTTGCAGACTAAAAACGCCCCTTTGACGTGCACCTGATAGATGTCGTCGAAGACTTCCTCTGGATAGTCCTCAAGGGGCGCGATCACGCCGGAGTTTCCTGCATTGCTAAAAAGGACATCAATGGGTCCAAATCGTGCGACCGTCGCATCAATAAACGCTTTAACCGACGCTGCATGGCGAACGTCTCCGACCTGCCAGGCAACGCGATCCGGCGGCAGATCCTGAATGGCCGCTTTCAGACCCGTCTCCGTTTGGTCGACCAACATGACCTTGGCGCCCTCGGCCAAAAATAGCCGACAACTGGCTAAGCCGATGCTACCGGCGGCGCCCGTGACGACGCACACTTTGTCATTTAATACGCCCATCTTCATGCTCTCCTTAACTCATTGTTTCTCAGGTAGCCGTGCTTAATTTTGTCAGTTGCCCAGCGGTTCTCACGGCACGGCCCACTCTTCCGTATCAATTTCAAGTTGCGTGGTGGCGTTGTACCGTGCGCCCTGTACGCGGTTGGGATTGACTAACGATTCGATTTTTTCCATCAAGTCGTCCGAGAGAGCGATGTGTGACGCTCTCACGTTATCCTCTAGATGTTGGATTGATGTGGTGCCGGGAATAGGGATGACGTGTGGGGACTTATGTAGCAGCCATGCCAGTGCCAACTGGGCTCTACTACAGCCAGCCGCCTGTGCCAAATCAGCGAAGGGCTTAATGAGCGATCGATTGGCCGTTACCTGCGGCTCCATAAAACGTGGCATGGATCGTCTAATATCGCTCGCCTCGAGAGCGAGTGGCGCGGTTAAGTCGCTGACTAAGAAGCCGCGCGTGAGAGGGGAGAACGCGACCAAAGCGGCGCCAAGGCGCTGACATTCCTCGAGGACTGCTACCTCAGGGTTTCGCGTCCACACCGAGTACTCGCTCTGCACCGCCGCAATCGGATGAACGCGGTGCGCCCGCCGAAGCGTGCTGGCAGATACTTCCGATAAGCCGATTGCTCGGATGTGACCCTTTTTGACAAGCTCTGCCAGCGCACCGACGCTGTCCTCAACAGGGACGTTGGGATCCACGCGATGTAGGTAGTACAAATCGATGACGTCAGTGTGCAAGCGAGCCAGCGACTCGTGACACGTGCGCTCCAGTGTTTGTGGCCGTCCATCAATGACGCGTTTACCCTCAATGCCTGTCATGCCGCACTTGCTGGCAAGAAAAATATGCTGTCGGTTCGACTGTATCGCTTCACCGATTAGGCTTTCATTGCGACCGAATCCGTAGAGTGCGGCAGTATCAAAATGGTTCACACCTAAGTCCAGTGCGCGGCGCACTACCGCGATGGCTGCCTCTGCGGCCGGTGGAGTGGCATAAGCGTGGCTTAGACTCATGCAGCCAAAACCAATGGACGACACCTCAGTGCCATTTAGCGTGCGTGAGCCCGATACGGTCGGCATGGAGCTAGCGCGCCGCGATCAGTTGCTGCTCAAGATCATGGAGCGTGCGGTAGCATGGCAGTACTTGAGCAACACTTGCATTGGGTTCACGCTGCGCCTTAATCGCGGAAAAGAATTCTCGGTCTTGCAGCTCGATTCCATTCAGAGAGACGTCCACAGCGGACACATCGATTTTCTCCTCCTTACCATTCACGAGATCATCGTAGCGTGCGATATAAGTGCCAGTATCCCCGATGTATCTGAAGAAAGTGCCTAAGGGACCATCATTGTTAAATGAGAGGGAGACAGTGCAAAGCGCCCCCCGGCGTGTCTTCAGTTGAATCGACATATCCATGGCAATTCCTAGCGTGGGATGATGGGGTCCCTCCATGCAGTGGGCTATGACAATGTCATCTTGCGTTTGATAGCGGAATAGATCCACCGTATGGGCCGCGTGGTGCCACAGCAGATGATCGGTCCATGATCGTGGCTGCCCTAAAGCGTTTATGTTGGTGCGTCTAAAAAAGTAGGTCTGTACATCTATCTGGTGAAGGTTCAGTTCGCCACGGCCGATTTTTTGATGTACCCATTGGTGCGATGGATTAAAGCGCCGGGTATGCCCGACCATGCAGATGAGCCCCGTCTGCTTCTGTAGATCAGCAACCGCTTTCGCATCGGCCCAGCTATCTGCCAGAGGAATTTCGACTTGCACATGTTTGCCCGCCTGCATGCATTGCAGTGACTGGGTCGCATGTAGTTGCGTGGGCGTACAGAGGATGGCAGCCTCCACACCCGGTTGAGCGAGTGCCACAGCCAGATCGGTAGTGGCGTGCGCGATGCCGTACTTGGTCGCTACTTCGCGAGTCGAGGTGAGTTCACGCCCGACGACGGAGGCCACTTCAATGCCGCCAATCTTATGAATGGCGTCGAGATGTTTTTGGCCGAATGCACCAACGCCTGCAAGGACGATTTTCATGGGTTGAGCTCTCGATGGTTTACGGTCAGCGGGGATTCTCAAGAATCAGGTGACCAAGGGCCGTGTTGGAGGTTGGAACATGATGGAAGCGATGGATTTGCTTAACCTTGGCGTCAAGAGCGCCACGCATGATGAGCCACATGACCAGTTCAATGCCCTCTGAGCCTGCTTGGCGCACGTAGTCAATGTGCGGAATCTTGGCGATAGTCTCTGGATCGTTGACGATGCCATCTAAGAAAGCATAGTCGAAAGGTTTGTTGATGAGACCGGCACGCGGACCCTGTAACTGGTGGCTCATGCCGCCTGTTCCCCAGATCTGCACATTGAGATCCCCATCGAAACTGTCCACTGCGCGACGGATCGCTTTGCCCAGTTGATAGCAGCGGTTGCCAGAGGGCGGCGGATAGGTGACCACATTCACTGGGAAGGGGATCACTTTAAAAGGCCACGCCTTGGGCTGCCCGCACATTAGGCTTAAGGGTACGGTTAACCCGTGGTCCACGTCCATTTTGTTGACGATAGTTAAGTCAAAATCCTGCTGAATGACGGATTGCGCGATGTGCCAAGCGAGTTCGGGATGACCCTCCACGACGGGGACAGGTCGCGGTCCCCAGCCTTCGTCGGCCGGTTGAAAGCGTTCCGCGCAACCGATGGCAAAAGTCGGAATGATGTCGAGGCTAAAAGCCGTCATATGGTCGTTATAGACAAGAAAGACCACATCCGGCGTGTTGTCTTTCATCCACTGCTTAGAGAGCTCAAATCCCTTGAATGCGGGTGCCCAGTAGGCATCCCCGGTCTTGCCTAGGTCAATCGCAGCTCCGAGGGCGGGCACGTGCGACATGGTGACGCCGGCAGTGATCTTAGCCACGGTTCTTTACTCCTTCATTGGGCTGACCGTCCGGTGAGCGGCCACCGTTCAGCATCATGTTTGCGTACTCTTCCTGAGACATGCCGGTCATAGAAGCCGCCGCGTATTGAAAACTCTTGCCGTCGCTTGCAAACAGTTTGGCTAAGAAGTAAATGTTTCCACCGAGCCAAATCATTTGGTTGTAATCGCGAGCGAGTACCGCCTGCTTTTGCTCCTCGGTCATCGGCCATTCATCGAGATAGGCCCGCTCATTCGCGTGGAAACGATCACGATTCTCGGCCTTCATGAGCGTCATGCAAAAGCAGCTCAGGTGATAGCCTTTACGCGCCTGATCGGAGTCAAATATCGTGGTGCCAGGGACATCCGCGTAGGGTTTTTCGAGTGCCATAATAAAATTCCTAACGGCTCCAGTAGAGCCGCATGGGGTTATCGACCAGTAGTTGGCGTTGCAGTTCCGCGGTGGGCGCAATGCTGGGTAGGTAATCCACTAACTGCCCATCGTCTGGCATGTGCCCCTTGAGATTGGGGTGGGGCCAGTCGGTGCCCCACAGCACGCGGTCCGGAAAGTGGGTCACAAGGTGGCGAGCGAAGGGTGCCACATCGGCATAGTCTGGTGGTCCTGCTTTTGATAAGCGCTCAGGGCCTCCGACTTTTGACCAAAAGTTGCTGTGTTCGCGCATTAAGCGCAGGAAGAGCCCGAACTCGGGCCCATCGATGGGCTTCGTAATATCGGGTCGACCCATATGATCAACCACCACCACGGTGGGTAGCGACGTGAAGAAATCATAGAGTTCAGGTAACTCTTGCCCTTCAAAGTAAATGACTGTGTGCCAGCCCAGGGGTGCAATGCGTGAGGCGATCTCAAAGAGGACTTCGCGCGGGGTGGTATCGACTAGACGTTTAACAAAGTTGAAGCGAACGCCGCGCACGCCGGCAGCATCTAAGGCAGCAAGTTCCGCATCGGTCACATCCGCTCGCACCGTCGCAATGCCGCGCGACATGCCATTGGAGCGTTGCAGGGCATCTAACATCGCGCGGTTGTCAGCCCCATGACAGGTGGCCTGCACAATCACGCTGCGTTCGAACCCGATATGGCGGTGCAGTGCAAATAATTGCTCCGCTGACGCATCACATGGCGTGTACTTGCGTTCGGGGGCATACGGAAAGACATCCCCAGGTCCGAACACGTGACAATGCGCATCCACTGAGCCTGGTGGCACGCGAAATCTCGGCTTTGACGGGTTGGGGTGAAACGGCAACCAGTCCTTATCCATTTGAAAAGCGCTCATAGTCCACGGCCTTTTAACAGTGCGTTCAGTCTTGGGAAGACCCGCCGTGCATTTAATTCGAAAATTTTATGCTTGTCGGTTGCTGATACCGGTAGGGCATCCACATACCGTTTGGTATCGTCAAAGTAGTAGCCCGTTTGTGGGTCAATGCCGCGCACGGCACCCACCATTTCAGATCCGAAAAGAATATTGTCGACATCAATGACTTTGGCTAACAAATCAATGCCCGGCTGGTGATAGACGCAGGTATCGAAGAACACGTTCTTCATGACATGCTCTGGTAGCGGAGGACGTTTCAGCATGTCAGCAAGGCCTCTATAACGACCCCAGTGGTAAGGCACTGCGCCACCCCCATGCGGAATAATGAATCGCAGAGTGGGGAAATCCTTGAACAGATCGCCCTCAATGAACTGCATGAAAGCGGTCGTGTCTGCATTGATGTAATGGGCGCCGGTGGCATGGAAATTGGGGTTACAGGATGACGAGACATGCACCATGGCGGGCACATCGAGCTCCACCATTTTTTCGTAGAACGGATACCAATAGCGATCCGTTAGGGGTGGCGAGTTCCAGTGACCGCCCGAGGGATCTGGGTTCAGGTTGCAACCGATAAATCCCAATTCCGTTACACAGCGATCCAGTTCGGCGATAGACCCACGAATTGACGCGCCGGGCGCCTGTGGTAGTTGACAGACGCCGACGAAATTAGCGGGGTACAGGTCGGTCACTCGCTTAATCAGATCATTGCAGATCCGCGTCCAGGCCGTAGAGATGGCTTCGTTGCCAAGGTGATGGGCCATGGTCGATGCACGCGGCGAGAAGATCGTGATATCTGCGCCTCGCTCCATTTGCAGCTTGAGTTGATTCTTGTCAATACTTTCGCGTATCTCATCGTCGCTGATCACCGGCGTCGTCGGCGCAGTGCTGTTGGGCGACTTAAAGTGCGCGAGCTGTGCATCACGGAAGGTGGTGAGTGCTGCAGGTGCTGTGGTGTAGTGACCGTGACAGTCAATAATTAGCATGAGTAACGCTCCGAATGAGTCTGACCGATGGGGCAGTGACTCTGGTCAGCGGCCAGCGCCCGAGGGTTGTCGTGAAGGGTCATATCAGTGTGCTGGCGGGCACATAGACCATGCCTGCCATGAGTTTTCGAGCAGTGCGAAGCAGCGCCGAGCGACGAACGGTGATGAGAGCGCCATCGATATGGATGTCCATATCAACCGTGAAGAAGCCGGTGGGGTGCTCAATGTCCAGGCGACGTTCAGTGCCCCTGATCAATGGATTCATGACGGCAATCTGTGCGGCGACAGACCCGGGTGTCGCGACGGCGGTGGCGACGCTCACGGCACCTAGCACGCCGATGGCTTCATGCACCCGGTGAGGGATGAAGGTGCGAGTCGACACGGCGCCACTCCCCTGCGGTCGGGAAACTAAGGTCATTTTGGGGACCGTTTTTTTGCTGACGTCACCTAAATTCATCAGTACACCGCATGCGAGGCGAATGGCTTCAACTCGGGTCTTGAGTGTGGCGTCTGCTTCCAACGCCTCAGGGCTTTCTGTGCCCGTCTTGCCAAGATCAGTGGCGGCAATAATCACCACTGGCATGCCATTATCAATACAGGTGACATCCACACCATCGATGTGGTTGATGATGGAGCCGGTTGGATATAGCGAGCCACAGCTCGAGCCGGCAACGTCTAGGAAATCAATGGGGATTGCGGCTGCGGTGCCGGGCACGCCGTCGATGCGTGCATTGCCCTCATACTCCACGAAGCCACCGGGTGTCGGTACGTGGGCCACGGCGATGCTGCCGGTGTTCACCATATGAATGCGCACCGAGGTCGTGGTGTCTGAGGCTGGCACTAAGCCATTTTCGATGGCAAAAGGACCGACACCCGCGAGAATATTGCCGCAATTTTGGGTATCACTGACTTGGGCTTGGTCTACGACGACTTGCAGAAAGAGATAGTCGACATCTGCGTCATCGCGAGTCGATGGACCGATGATGGCTACTTTACTGGTGAGCGGATGCGCACCGCCGACGCCATCGATCTGCCGAATATCCGGAGATCCCATCGCTGCCAGCAAGACGCGATCGCGTTGGGTCTGATCGGTGGGTAGGTCGCGTACATGGAAATACAGGCCTTTAGACGTGCCGCCACGCATCAGGGTGCAGGGGATGGCCGTCAACATGGGATTACTTTCCGGGGATATAGTCTTGGTACACGAGGCCGCGTTCGGCGAGGCGCTCGCGCATCGCGTAAATGTCGAGGCCCAACTCGCCTTTCTGTAGGCGCGCCCGAACGGTTGCTTCTTTTGCTTCACGGGCAACGCACTTCGCCAGCGTGTCCGCTGCTTCCAGTCGGGGTACGACGCACACCCCATCGTCATCTGCCACAATGATATCGCCCGGGTTCACTAGGGCGCTTGCACAGACCACGGCGATGTTGACGCTGCCCAGCGTTTCTTTAACGGTGCCTTGTGCGAAGACGGCTTTTGACCAAACAGGAAAGCCCATCTCGGTGAGTTCGCGGGTATCCCGGCAGCCGGCGTCGATGATCAGTCCCCGCACCTGGTGGGCGGCCAATGATTGCCCGAGCAGCTCACCAAAGTAGCCAGCATCTGATGTGGAAGTGGGTGCCACCACCAGAATATCGCCCGGACGGCATTGTTCGATCGCCACATGGATCATCCAGTTGTCACAGGGCGGTAGGCTCACCGTCACTGCGGAACCTGAGATGCGTGCGCCGCCAAAGATGGGTCGAAGCGCCGGGTGCATCAGTCCCTTGCGTCCCTGGGCTTCATGCACGGTGGCAACGCCGTGCTTGGCAAAGGCGGCGGCCAGTTCGGCTGAGACTCGAGGGGTGTTACGAATGACGACGCTCATCTCAACCTCCAGAAAGGACCCATCCCATGATTCGGTCGACATTATGCGCGAAGCGTGGTCGCGAGAAACGACTGCGAAGGCAGTTCAAGGCGTATTTCCCTCTGGTGACAAGCGCAGTCGGCCGGCGATCGTTTTTTTTGGGCCTTCGGTGCCTGTGGGCGCCATTACAAGTCGGTGGGCAGCGTGTTGGGGTGACGAAATCGCTTGGGTGGCAATCCAGTGGTTCTTTTGAAGAAGCGACTAAAGTAAGCGGGATCGCTGAATCCGAGATAGAAAGCCACTTGGCGGATGGGCATCGCGGTGTAGCGCAGCTGCCGTTTTGCCTCCACCACCAACCGCAGATGGATCAGTTCCATGGGGGCTTGTGCGCTGACCGTCAGGCAGGCGCGTCTTAAGCGTGATTCCGATGTGCCGAGGGTCTTACAGTAACGATCCAGCGACCAATGCTGTCGATAGCCGGTCTCTAGTTGCTCACGAAAACGTGCCACCAGGCGCTGATCACGGTCTTTGCCATCGGCTTCGTGACCGTCCCGAGGGGCGCACAGTCGGGACGCTTGGATAACGAACGCGATCATCAGGCCACGCAGAACAGCGTGGTGGGCCTGTGGAGCGCGTGCGCTCTCACTAAGCAGCAGCCGTCCTAAGAGCGGCAAGTCCGTGTGGGCCAGTGCGGGGCGCGGGATCGACACGGCGATGGGCTCATCTAAAAAATGCGGGATGGCGTATTCGGCTTCTTGGTCGCCTGCGGTGAGATGAGGGGTGAAAGACGCAATGAGGCCGACCGTGTGGGTTTGAAATTCGAATCCATGGACAACCCCGGCGGGTACCACCACAAGCGCCGGTCCCTTTAAGGTCTGACGCTGCTCATCCAGTCTGAGTTTTACGCCGCCTCGCTGTACGAACAGCATTTGATGTAGATCTCGATGGAGATGGGGTTTGATGTGCCAGTCGTGCAATTGGCTTCTGGTCGCGATGGTCTCGACGTGAACCGTGGTCTCGTCGGGCGCCTGCCAAGTTTCGCCATACAGAGAAAATGAGGGGATCAGGGCCTGCCTTAAGCGGCTCGGTGCGTTCGGGGAATCCGTCGTCATGACGGGAAAGTACAAGTTTTCGGACGACAAGTCCATTTTTTGCCAGCGCCGCTTAGCGGAGGCTAAGCGGATCGATGCAGTGAGGGGGAAGGGGTGGCACACACGCAAGTCGTGATCATCGGCGCCGGCCCATCGGGGCTTCTACTGGCTCGGCTGCTGGCCATGGCGGGCGTGCGGACGGTCGTGCTTGAGCGTCATTCGCGGGCTTATGTCGAGGCCCGTATTCGGGCGGGTGTGTTGGAGCCTGGTACCGTGGCTTTGCTTAACGAGGCCGGCGCTGGCGCGCGCTTGCAAGCAGAAGGCTTGCCCCATTCCGGTTTTCAGCTCGCGTTTGAAGAGCAAACCCATCGCATTGATCTGCTGGCACTCACCGGCCAGCAGGTGACCGTGTACGGGCAGACCGAGGTACAGAAGGATCTCGGTGCCTTGCACCTCGCGGCGGGCGGCATCATTCATTATGAGGTGGAGGCAATTACCCTCCGTGATTTAGCAGGGCGACAGGCTGGTGTGGAGTACCTGCACAACGGGGTTCGAGAACGATTGGATTGTGATTTTGTAGCGGGCTGCGATGGCGCACACGGTGTTAGCCATCAGGCGATTCCCGCCCAAGCAGTGCAGCGCTTTGAACGCGTCTATCCCGTGGGGTGGCTTGGGGTACTGGCTAATGTGCCGCCGGTGTCCCACGAACTGGTGTATGCCAATCACCATCGGGGTTTCGCACTGTGCAGTATGCGATCGCAGACCCGCAGTCGGTATTACATCCAATGTGCCGTGGGCGATCGCGTGGACCAGTGGTCGGACGAGCAGTTTTGGAACGAACTTCAGTGTCGCCTCCCTGCCGCTATGGCCTCCGCGCTGATCACCGGCCCCTCGATTGAAAAAAGTATTGCGCCGCTGCGCAGTCAAGTGACTGAGCCCATGCGGTATGGACGCCTATTTTTGGTGGGAGATGCCGCCCACATCGTGCCGCCGACCGGTGCCAAAGGTCTTAATCTTGCGGTGTCCGACGTGCGGTTTCTGTGGGAGGCGTTGACCGGTTTTTATCAGCACCATGATGAGCGCTTGCTCAATGAGTATTCCTCGCGGGCCTTATTGCGTGTTTGGCAGGCCACGCGCTTTTCTTGGTGGTTCACTGCTCTGATGCATCGTTTCACGGACGACCCCGCGGAGCATCGACTACAAGTCGCAGAGCTTCTGAATCTGGCGCACTCACGCGCCGCTTCGCAAGCGGTTGCTGAAAACTACATTGGTGCGACCTTCTAGATCAGCGTGGCCGACGGGTTGTCTTACAACGCGTCGTCGGTGGTGGAATCGAGCACCATGAGCCCTGATTAAAGTGGCATCAGCATCGCGCTCAGCTCATCAGGTCGCGAGAAGAAGGGCGAATGATCCGTGTCGAGGCTAAAGGTCATGGCACACGGAAGCCTGGCATGCATGGCGCGTTGTGATTGAATGGTGATCGCGCGATCTCGTAGGCACTCGATGAAAACACGTCGTACCTTGCCAAAGCGTTCGTCAGTCAACTGCAAGGGAGTCGCCAACGGCGCGAGCGGCTCAGGGCGAAGCATCGCTCGCGCGAGCTGAACCGCCTCGTCGTCACATTCCGCATAGAACGCGTCACGTAGAGACTCGGTTCGAATGGTCGCTGACTGGTGATCCTCTGCGATGACCATATGCGGGCCTACTAGAGAGTGCGGATCGGTGGCGGCGGGGCTGCCGTGCAGCATCTCACCTGATTTCAGTAAGAAGGCGGTGAGGTAGACCAGTGTGCGGATGCGTTCGGGGCGCTGCTCAGCGGCCTCTGAGATCACCAAGCCCCCGCGGCTGTGGCCAACCAACACCACCGGTTCCTTGCATTGATCTATGAGATCGGTGATCTGCCGTGTCCAGGCCGCGAGGCTTACCTTCCCGATGGGGGTTTGATCCTGACCGAGGCCTTGCAGATCAGGGGCATGCACCGTGTGGCCTGCCTTCTCGAGTCGGGTGACAATCCGCTGCCAGCACCAACCACCGTGCCAGGCGCCGTGAACTAGAATGAAAGTCGACATGCGCAGTGATCTCCTTGACGGTAGAGTGGCATTGTCAGCGCACGCGTACAGTGGATGCAACGTCTGTTTACTTAGGTTGCCGGTCGTGCCGATGAGGTGTCTAAGACAGTGCCACGGAACACGATCAGCCCATGAGTCGCTACCCAGAAGGAATATGAGATGAGAGCGGCGGTTTATTATGGACGAGAGGATGTGCGACTAGAGGCGGTTGCCGAACCCGAAGCGGGCCCTGGTGAGGTGAAATTACGGGTTCAATACAATGGTATTTGTGGCAGCGACTTACACGAATACTTCGATGGCCCGATCACTACCCGCACCACGCCCCATCCATTGACCGGGGTTAAGAACCCCGTGATCCTGGGTCATGAGCTGAGTGGTGAGGTGGTGGCCTTAGGTGAGGGGGTCGAGGATCTCGCCATTGGTGACTTGGTGGCGGTGGAGCCACTGGAGACCTGTGGCGCGTGCCTTCACTGTACATCGGGTCACTATAACCATTGTCCGACCCTTGCCTTCCATGGCTACAATCGCTCAAGCGGTGGACTGGCTGACTACACGGTCGTTAAGCGGCGTATGGCGCACCGATTAGCACCCGGTGTGACGGCTCAGCAGGGCGCTCTTATTGAGCCGCTGTCGGTAGCTTGGCATGCGGTGAATCGGTGTCGGGTTGAAGCGGGCCAAGTGGTCGCCGTGCACGGCGCAGGCCCCATCGGCATTGGCGCGCTGTTGACATTGAAGCGCCGCGGTGTCGATGTGATCGTGAGTGACCCTTCGCCGATGCGCCGTCAGTTGGCGTTGGCGCTCGGTGCGCGCTGGGTCGTCGATCCGAAAGACAACGATCCTGTCATGGCGATTCGTGATCTGACCGGCGGACATGGGGCCCATGCGTCTTTGGACGCGGCGGGTGTGCCCGCGGCTATTACCGCCTTGCTGCATGGCACGCGCATCAATGGCACGGCGGTGGTGGTGGCTATTCATCATCATCCGGTGGTTATCCCACCTTTTGATCTGCTCATGCCGGAAGTTTTTTTAACCGGCGTTGCGATGTTTGAGAACGCTTTCCCGAGTGTCATTGCTGAGATGGCGAAGGGCGCCTACCCGTTGGACGGTTGGGTGGAAACGATCCCCTTTGAAGGGATTATTGAGCAGGGCATTCACCGACTGCGTCGCCAAGAGGGTATGAAAATCTTGGTGGATTTAGCCACGCACGCATGACGTATCAGTAGGCAGCTTTTTGGGGGTTGGTATGAAGATCGCATCGCTTTTTAAGGTCGAAGGGTACGGGGTCATCGTCACCGGGGGTGCCAGTGGCCTAGGCCTTGCCTATGGTGAGGCGCTCGCTGAGAACGGTGCGCGCGTGACGTTGTTGGATGTGGATAAGGCGCGTCTCGATCAGGAGACGGCGCGCCTTTGCTCTTTAGGTCAAGACGTACGCTCAGCAGTGGTTGATGTGCGTGATACCGCGGCGCTGGATGCAGCGGTGGATGAAGCGGCTGCCCTTTATGGGCGACTAGATGTGGTGTTTGCGAATGCGGGAATTGATTCAGGGCCTGGCTTTGTGGGTAGCTGGGTCGGCGAGCAACGTGAGCGCAATGCAGAGGGATCACTAGAAAACTACACGGATGAGCGCTGGCAGCGCGTCATTGATATCAACCTCAATGGTATTTTTCGCACGGCGCGCGCCGCCGCTAGGCACATGAAGCCGCGGCGCTCCGGACGCATTATTTTCACCACCTCTGTGGCGGCCTACCAGTGTGAGCCCGCGATTGGCTCTGCTTATATGGCGGCCAAAGCGGGCTGCGCGCATTTAATGAAAATGGTGGCTTTGGAGCTTGCCGCTTATCAGATCACTGCCAATGCGATCGCGCCGGGTTTCTTTGCGACCAACATTGGTGGTGGCCATGCCAAAGATCCGGGGGTGCAGGCGGCGATGGGTAAGGTCATGCCCATGCATCGTGTCGGCATGCCGGATGACATCAAAGGGCTTGCGCTCTTTTTGTCATCTCCCGCCTCTGCTTATCTCACGGGTCAGCAGATATCGATCGATGGCGGTTGGACCTTGGGTGTGGCCGACTGAGCGGCAAGGCTGCCGGCTAGGCAGGGACCACTCGAATATCAATCAGCATGAGGGCGTTCGGAGTTAGCGCCGCGGTGAGTGCGCTATCTAGATCCTCCGGACGATCCACGCGTCGGGCAGTGACGCCATGGCCATTGGCGAGCGCACAAAAATCCAAGTGATCGATGGAGGTGCCCTGAAGTTCTTGGATATCAAAGAGTCGACCGAACTCATTTAATGCCTGATAGCCGCCATTATTGATGATCAAAAACGCGATGGGCAGTTTGAGTTCTGCTGCGGTCCAAAGGGCTTGGATCGCGTACATCGCCGATCCATCACCAAGGATAGCGATGACCTTCTGGGTGGGCTTAGCGAGTGCAACGCCGACTGCTGCGGCGAGGCCGTGACCGAGTCCACCGCTGGCACAAGTGTGGAAGGTGTCAGGCTCGAGCATCGGTAAGTAGTCAGTCAGAGCGCCGCGACTGCTGGGCGCTTCTTCAACGATGATACTGTGTCGATCGCGTAAGGCGGCTAAGCGACTCATGACGAACGCGTCGGTCAGTGTTAAACCAGTGACCGCTTTGGCGTGTGGGCGCGCCACGGGGGGTGAGCGATCGGGTGCCGGGGTTTTAAGCAGCGCACCAATGCCGTGCTTTAGATGCGTGACGATCGATAAACCCACCGGTGCCCAGGTCGCTGACCCCGGCTCATCGGTCAGATGAATGAGTGAAGCGCCCGGTGGGGCATGCGGTCCTTGTCCTTCCACGTGATAGGTGAAAACAGGCGCGCCCAGCACTAAGATGAGATCAGCTTGTGCCAGTCGCGCGCAGATCTGGGCGCGATCCGGCGGCAGAAAGCCAGCGAACAGTCGATGATCCTCCGGAAACGCATTGCGAGGGGAGCGCGGGCTAGCCCACACCGGTGTCTGGTGGCGTTCCGCGAGTTCGATGGTCTCAGCCCACGCGTCGTCGCGCGCAATGGAGGGTCCCACCACGATGACCGGATGTTGGGCAGCGGACAGCATTGCCGCTGCTTTCGCTAAGAGTGCGGGATCGCCCACCGTGAGTTGGCTCACCTCGCGTGCCGCCAGTGGCTCGCAGGGTCGGTCCCAGTCATCGATCGGTACGGACACCAGCGTCGGTCCGCGGGGTGATTGCATCGCGGTGTAGTAAGCGCGCGCGAGTGCATGGGGCACATCCTCGGCACGTGCCGGTTCGCAACTCCACTTGACGTAGGGCTTTGGTAAGTTCGCGGCCTGTTCTGAATACAGAAAGGGCTCGTAGGGAAGAATCGAGCGAGCCTGCTGGCCCGCGGTGATCACAAGAGGGGTCTGGTTTTTATAAGCGGTGAAGATGCTGCCCATTGCATGACCGACGCCGACTGCCGAGTGCAGGTTAATGAGTGCAGCGTGTTTGCTTGCCTGTGCATGACCGTCGGCCATGCCCACCACGACGGATTCCTGCAGGCCTAGCACATAGCGGAAGTCCTTCGGAAAACCGCGAAACATGGGCAGTTCCGTCGAACCCGGATTACCAAATATCGTGGTCAGGCCGACGTCGCGAAACAGTTTAAATGCGGCATCGCGTACGGTGCCTGGGTTGACCGACTTTCCATCTGCCTTGCTCATCGAGAATCCTTAAAACCGACCGGTGAACGCATAACGCATCGCACCCTATTTTGAGGTCTATAGCCGAATGACCACTTTGCCGAAGTGATCACCGCGCTGCATATATTTGAGTGCCTCGTGCGTTTCATCAAAAGAAAAGACACGATCGACGACGGGGGTGATGCGGTTGATCTCGAGTGCTTTGTTGAGATCCTCAAACATGGTGCGCGAACCGACGAAGATGCCGTGCAGACTGGCGTATTTCGACAGGATCGCGTAAGGATTTGCATCACCCACTCGACCGGTTAGCACCCCAATGATCATGACCTTGCCACCGGGCGCCACTGCTTGCAGTGATTTGCCGAGCGTGCCGGCGCCGCCCACTTCAACGACGATATCGGCACCGCGACCTTGGGTGCGTTTGAGTACTTCTTGTTCCCAGTCCGGCGTGCTTCGGTAGTTGATGGTGTCGCTCGCCCCCAGGGCACGTGCGCGCTCGAGTTTGCTATCACTGGAGGAGGTGATGATGACCCGAGCACCTGCCATGCGCGCGATCTGTAAGGCAAAGATCGACACGCCCCCTGTGCCTAGGGCGAGTACGGTTTGGCCCGCTTGCAGTTGGCCCACTGACATCAGCGCATGCCAGGCGGTGACGGCTGCGCACGGTAAAGTGGCGGCCGCTTCAAAGCTTAGCGTGTCAGGTACTTTGACGGCGTCGCGTTCATGAAAAGTGCTCCACTCTGATAGCACGCCATCGGTGGGCTGTGCACCAAGCGCGGCGCGTGGGCCTGTGGGGATCGTGCCGCTCACCCAATCACGGAAGAAGGTACCCATCACTCGATCACCCGCCGCAAAGCGAGTGACTTGGCTGCCCACTGCCGTGACTTCTCCCGCGCCGTCGGAGAGCGCGATCGTGTTTTGGGTGGCGACACCGCCCATGTATTGGCCTGCCGCAATCATTAGATCCCTATAGTTAAGTGAGGTGGCGCGCATGCGCACGAGAATGTCATGAGGGCCTGGTGTGGGGTCGGGGCGGGTGGTGGGGCGGATGCCCTCGATGCCATGACTGCCGGCGGTGATTTCATAGGCGCGCATAAATACTCTCCAGATAAACAGTAACTCGATCGATGCTGAGCGGACGGCTGTTCAGTGACCGCCTGCTCATTGGGGGTTTAGTGGGTCTTTGGGGTAAAAACGTTGATTTCAATTTTTATGCCATTGGGGTCGCGCAGGAACACTTGAGTCAGCTGGGCTGCCTCAACGATGTTCTCACTAGCGGCTACACCGTAGGCATTCAGTCGTGCGCGGATCGCGGGATAGTCTACAGCGGTGAAAGCGATGTGATCCAATGGACCTGTGCCGGGTGCAGGCGTCGTCACGCTGATTCCGAGTGATTGTGAATGGGCGGTGTAGCTCTGCCATTCAGCGATGTGGATGCAAGGGACATCGTCGAGATACACCCAGTAGCCGGCAAAGCCCAGCGGTGGGCGCGCACCTACGTGCATGCCAAGGGCTTGGCAATAGAAATCCTTGGTGGTTTCGATGTCGTCGGTGAGCACGAGGTAGTGCTCCATGCGGGTCAGTGCCATGGCGCGGTCAGCTTGGAAACTGCGCAAAGGTGGTGTCAGCGACGCGCGTGACCACTGTTTCAAGCGGCAGCTGGCGCAGCTTGGCGTTTAGTACTTCAATGCCCCAGGCCCCCTTATAACCGGCATCAAGCAGGGTCTTCACAAAGCCTTTGACGTCGAACTCGCCTTCACCGCACAGCTGTCGGTGGCAGGTGGTTTCTTCGATCAGATTCGGCATATTCTTCAGATATCCATCATTGATCTCAATTCCGCCCAAAAAGCGTGCGGGAATAGCAGCGACGTCTGCGAAAGGGATCTTGAGCTTCATCACATGCCAGAGATCGATCACGATGCCGCCGTTGGTAGCATCCGCTCCCGTGACCAGATCGAGTGCTTTTGGCAGCGTGTTAACGTTTGCAAACGGCATGAGCTCAAACAGGATATCGGTGCCATAGGGTTTGGCTTCTGCACACAGCGCAGCGAATGACTCAATCAGTTGTGGCATAGGACAGGGCGTGTTTTCAAAATCGCCGACTTTGACATGATGAGCGCCAAAGGCTTCTGCTGCCTGAAACAGCAGCTGTTTGCGCTGCTCACAGGCGTGCTTGCGCTCGCCGTCTTTGACCCACCAGTCGCCTAGAAATTCGAGTTCGATGTGCTTCATGCCGTGATCATCGAGTACGCGTTTCATTTCCGCTAAGTTGGATGATTTGAGCGTGTGCTCCAGATCGGCGTGCCAGATACCCATGCCAGTAAAGCCGGCGCGGGCGGCTGCGGCCACGCGTTCTTCGAAGGTCGCGGTGCTGAACTCGTGGTCCGTGTGGGGTTCTGCATTAACCGCGATGCTCCAGTAGGAGGCGATCAAATCAACTTTATTGCTCATGAATCCAATCCCTTCAGGCGTCATCAAAAAACTATCTAAGCGTTGCGGTATGCCGTCCCGTTAAACGACTAAGCGCTTTGACTTGATCGGCGCAGTTTCGGCAAGGAAAAGCGCCATTACGGCCGCTATGATGGCACAGCCCATTTGCATGATAACCGGGGCGTTTAACCCGTATTGGTCCGCGGCCCAGCCCGCGATGGCCGGGCTTGAAACACCGCCGATGATTTCACCGAGTCCCATCACCAAGCCGACTGCAGTAGCAATGTAGCGAGGAGGGATGGTCTCGGAGGGAATCGTGCCCATCAGCAATGGCATGGTTCCGCTCGCTGACCAACCGATAAAGATTAAGACGGCCAGGCCCCATACACCTCCATGGAACTGCAGGACCGCTAGGGGAACTAGCATGCCGATGAGATTAAAAATGATGACCACGGGTTTGCGACCGAAGGTGTCGGACAGTCGCGGCACCACGAAACTAAAAAAGGTCGCAGACAGACCCAGTACGCTCATCAGGATGCTCATCTCACCGTTCGTGAAATGACGCACCTTGGTGTAATACAGCGGCAGAAAAGCCCAGCCCAGTACCATCCAAGACACCATAAAAATGCACATCAAAATGCAGACCCAGATGTTGCCGTGTTTGAGCATCTCCAGTGGACCCATGCCATTTTTGTTGCGCTCGGCGGACAAGGTGGGGTCATGAGTGACGTGGGCTTTTGGTTCATGCACGTATCGAGCGATCAACAAGGCCATGACCAGTCCGGGGGCGGCCGCCAAGAAAAACGAAACGCGCCACCCAAAAGCGGTAGCGAGCGCCACGAGCACCAGTGGGGCCACAAAAGAGCCGAGTAGGTTGCTGCCGAAGTTTTGCGTCACGCCCATGTTGTGACCGCGGGTCGACGCATCGGACTCCAGCACGATCAGGGAATGACAGATCGGCATGATCGGGCCCTCGAACAGCCCCATGAGCAGTCGGGCGGCGAACAGGGCAAAGAAGGAGGCGGCGAGACCTGAGATCACGGAACAGAGCGAGAAGGCCACAATTAAAACCAATAGGGTGGTTTTTCGCTTGCCGGTTCGGTCGGAAACAGAGCCGCCGATGAGGCCGCCGAGCGCCCAAGTAAACGACAGGGCTGAGGCGATGAGGCCCACCTGCTGATTCGTGAAATGCAGGTCCGCGGTAATAAATGGCATCAGGAAAGCCGCGGCGTTGCGGTCGAAAAAGACAAATCCGAAGGTAATGCCTAAGATCCAGATCAGCTTGGTCTCGTATTTCATGGCTTAATAATCCTGTGATGAGCGTTCCGCCGTGCAGCCAGCAGAATCATTATGTCCTCAGATTTGACTTGCTGCACTGCAGCATCCGGCCCCTTTGGCCTGAACACTGGGGAGGTGCCCGCCTCGTCTACCCCGAACTGTCGACTTTACGCCACGGAAGGCCGTGGGGGCCTTCACTAGGTGGTAAGTCAGAGTTCACTCGCAGTTGAGAGCACAGAGGGGCTAGCAATCACTATGGGTCACTCGGTCTTTGTTTGAATCTGTTGTTGTGCGTTTACTACGAGCTTGAGTCGGCGTAGGGTTCTCACAGAGCAGCAGGGTCGGAGGTAGACGACGATCGATAGAGCGACGAATCGAATCAATTTAATCGAATCAATTTTAAGTGGGTCGGTGTCACGGGTCTTAAGCCCGGAGCAAACGACTTGGTTTTTCGGCACAGGGGGTTCTCAGAATGAAATCAGACAAGTCCCGCAGCGTCATGCGACGCGCGATGTGGATGGTGTTACCAGCGTTTGCGGTCTTCTCAGGCGCAAGCTACGCCGCTGACAGCAGCGACACACTTGGCGAAGTCGTTGTCACGGCGCAAAAGCGCAGTGAGAACGTACAGTCGGTGCCAATCGCCATCACGGCCCTCAGTGCATCGGTGCTCGAACAAAAGGGCGTCACTAATATCGCTCAGGTGAGCAACCTCGCGCCGAACGTTAACTTAGATGCCGGTACGCCGTTCTCGGGTTCCGACACGGTTCTTTCAGCGTACATCCGCGGCATTGGTCAGGATGACTTCGCGTTTAACTTAGACCCCGGTGTGGGCGTGTACGTCGACGGCGTGTATCTCGCCCGCAGCGTCGGCGCGAACACCACCATGCTCGACGTGGATCGTCTCGAAATCCTCAAAGGACCGCAGGGCACCCTGTTTGGTCGTAACTCCATCGGCGGCGCGATTTCTATCGTCACGCGCGACCCAGGACACGAGTTCTCTGCGAAGGGTGAAATCACCACCGGTGATCTCAATCGCATGGACGCGAAGATGACCTTCGATGTGCCAATCGCGGAAAACGTGTTGAGCTCACTGTCTTTCTCATCAGAAAAGCGTGATGGGTATCAGCAGCTCATTCCGTACGTGCAGTCATCGGCGCTGTCACCCGTGCCGGGCATCGCCGCGGCACCGCAACCCAACGCACCCGGTGGCATGCCATCCTGCGCGCCCGTTGCGGGCTCCGGTACCTGCCCTTATATGATTGATAATGCGCAGAACTTCCCAGCGGCCGGTTACGGCGGTTCGCAATCGCAGCAGGGCGGCATCAATAAGTGGTCCGTGCGTGGCAAGTTGCTCGTCAATATCTCCGACGCGCTCAAGCTCACGATCTCGGCCGACTATTTAGACGTCGATCAGCAAGCGTCGGCTAACACGGCGACTTTTAACGCGCTGTTATATCCAAGTTCATTGTCTTTCATTACGAACACCTGCTTGTATGGCGACCCAAACCACGTCTTTGGCGCGGTCTGCACTTCGCCTCGGGGCGGTCTGTCCCCCACGCCAACACCAATGGCGAGTTCGATTCCGATTGGCGGGTTAAATGCGCAAGGTGCTAACCCTTATACCTCGTTGCTGCCATGGGATACGCGCTTCCAGACGGGCAACATTGACCAAAGCTATGCCAACGGCAACAACTTCTCAAAACTGCAAAACATGGGTCTCTCGTCGGTCTTGTCTTGGGCGATCAGCCCCGACATGACCCTCAAGTGGATCAATGCCTACCGTGACATGAAGTTCGGCGTGGGTATGGATCTGGATGGCTCGCCTGAGACTTACTTGGCGACGTCATTTAAGATGGTGCAGCATCAGGTCTCTGAAGAGTTGCAGTTAAACGGCAAAACGCTGGATAACAAGCTCGACTATGCAGTCGGCTACTACTACTTCCAAGAAGGAGGTTATCTGCATGATTTCGTGACCTTCCCGCCCGGCACCTTGCAGGTGGACGGTCCTAACCAGTTGGCCACCACCTCGAATGCGGTCTATGCGCACTTTGACTACAAGATCGACGACAAGTGGTCGGCAACCTTGGGTGCTCGACAGACATGGGAGCATAAGACGTTTCAGGGTTATCAGACGGACGACAATGGATTCACGTACAAAATTTCGGGTTGTTTAAATCCGCTGGCGCCAGCGGCAAACTACTTTGATCCAAACATCCCGCCATCTGTCACCTGCCAGAACATTCTTGGGTTCCCAGTGGCGGGTCAGCCTTACAACTACTATCCGACGGGTCCGTTCGTGCAGAACTTCACGAACTTCTCGCCTACCGCCGGCTTGCAGTTCCACGTGGACGAAGACCGGATGCTGTATGCATCTATCTCGAAGGGTTACAAGACCGGTAGCTGGACGACGCGTCTGTCGAGCCCGCATCCGACTTATGACTCGAGCTTGCACTTCAATCCGGAGTTTGCAACCTCTGAAGAATTAGGCTTTAAAGCCGAACTCTTCGGTCATACGCTGCGGTCGAACACCGCGGTGTTTAACACGAAGTACAAGAGCATTCAGCTGAACTCGCAGGTGGGTGTATCGCCCACTATTCTGAACGCGGGTGACGCGACGATCTATGGTGCGGAAGAAGAGCTCGAGTGGGTCGTCGGCCACGGCTTGACCGTGGTGGCCTCAGCCGGGTACGAGCATGCAGCCTATGACTCATTGAATGGGCCGACCGACAATGGTTATGTGTTGACGATGAATTCTTGCCCAGAGCGTAGCAAAAATGCGCCACCGCCTGCGTCGATTCCGGCGGGCGCCACTCTGGCTCAGCAGCAAGCGATTCAGGCAGCCCTTGCTAACTCATTCCAAAATGGGATTTGCGAGTTGCCGAAGACGCCTAAGTTCAAGGGCAATCTGAGTCCTCAGTACGTGGTGGGCTTGGCAAACGGCGGCGCTTTGCAGTTCAATGCGGACTGGAGCTACACCACGCACGAGTTTAACGACATCGGCAACACTTGGCAGTTAGAGCGTCCGAACTTGAGCATTGTGAATGCGTCGGTCACCTATAAGGCGCCTGACAAGCAGTGGGAAGTGGTGGTGGGTTGCACCAACCTGAACGACACCCGCTACGTAGTCAGCGGTCAGAACCAAGGTGGTATGGCGATCATTGACGCGGCCTGGAGCCCACCACGCGAGTGGTTCGCGACTTTCCGCTTCAAGCCAAACTTCGGTAAGTAATGGCTCAGTAACCTACGGTTACTTAGGAACAAGGCGCCCCGGGAAACCTGGGCGCCTTTTTTTGTAGAGCGCGGAGGCGCATCGAGCCGACCGCGGTCGTTGGAGTGAGGGGTGGAATCTAATTCCGGACCCGTCCTGAGCAATACCGATCTGAGGGGGTATGGGATGTCAGTAGAGCACGTCGTTAGCTTCGATCGAAGAAGCTTCATGAAGGTCGCGACGGGGGTGATCACCGGCGTGATTGCGGCGACCAGTCCGCTGGCCGCACTGGTGCCGAGCCGTGCCTGGGCGGTGGATTTGGGGGCGTTGACCGACGCACAAGGCGCTGCCTTATTGGCTATGATTCGCACGATCGCGCCGCACGATGCGCTGGACTCCGCCGCCTACGCCTTAGTGGTGGCGGCGCTAGATAAGGATGCGGCCGCGTCAGCTGCCGTGAAGTCCGATCTGCTCACCGGTATCACCACGCTGGGAGTGGGGTTTGCACAATCTCCTGAGAGCGCCCGGATCGCCCAATTAAAAGCGATCGAGTCCTCGGCATTCTTTCAGGGGGTTCGGGTTAAAACACTCTTAGTGCTTTACAACAACCCGATTGCTTTTGCTCATTTCGGTTATGAAGGTGAAGCTTTTTCAAAAGGCGGCTACCTGTTCCGCGGCTTTAATGACCTCAAATGGTTGCCGGAAGTGCCGCTCGCGGACTCCGGTCCGATGCCGGTCTGATCACTGAGCGCTTCACGGAGACGGGAATACACCATGGCTCAATTTGATCTCAATGATGACAGCGTCGCCGTTATTATCGGCTCCGGTGCCGGTGGTGGCACGATGGCCCATGAACTCACGCGCCGTGGCATCAAGGTGGTGCTGTTGGAGGCGGGGGGTCGGCTGACACCGGCGGATTTCAGTCAAGATCCGGGTGCCGCCTTTGGGCAGCTCACGTGGCTTGATCCAAGAACACAAAGCGGCACGTGGGATGCGGCTAAGACTTCACCCAATATGCCGGCATGGCACTGTAAGACGCTGGGTGGCACGACGGTTCACTGGACCGCCGCCACGCCGCGTCTGCAGCGTTACGAGATGGAAGCGCGCAGTACTTACGGCGACGTGCCGGGGACCTCCTTAGTCGACTGGCCGATCGATCACAGCGAGTTGAAGCGCTGGTATGTGCTGGCTGAGAAGCGCATGGGTGTGACCCGTCGCCATGGCATGCCCGGGATGCCCGCGTGTAATAATTTCAAAGTCATGTACGCCGGTGCTCGCAAAATCGGCTACAAGCGGGTGCACACCAACTATCTCGCTATCAATACCAAAGCGCGCGATGGCCGGGGTGGCTGCATACAGCAGGGTTTCTGCTCGCAAGGCTGCAAGACCGCCGCCAAGTGGAGCACCCTCTACACAGAGATACCGCGTGCGGAGGCCACGGGTCATCTTGATTTGAGAACGCGCTCTTTTGCGACGCGCATTGAGCATGACGTGGCGGGGCGCGCGAATGCGGTGATCTATCGCGATTCGCAAGGGAACGAGCAGCGCCAAAAAGCGCGCTTGGTCTGTGTGGCCGGCAATGCGATTGAAACCGCCCGTTTGCTGCTGTTGTCAGACTCTGCCCGGTTTCCGAAGGGGCTTGCCAATGGCTCCGATCAAGTGGGGCGCAATTACTGCCATCACCTGACCAGCTTTATTTGGGGCGTGTTTGATCAGCCAGTGTATGCCTGGCGCGGAGCCACATTGGCGGGGGTGGTGGAGGACGAGAATATCCACAACCCGACGCGCGGTTTCGTGGGCGGCTATCACCTTGAGTTGGTGGCGCTTGATTTGCCGACGCTGCCGCTGGTGGGTATGCCCTACGGCTGGGGTCGGGGCTTCACGGATTTGATCGATAATTATCGCAACCTCGCGGGCATGTTAATTAATGGTGAGGACATGCCGCAGGCGAATAATCGCATCACGCTGTCAAGCACCGGCAAAGACGCGAACGGACTGCCAGTCGCGCATATTCATTGCGATGATCATCCCAACGACATTGCGCTTCGAAACCATGCGCGACAGCAGGGCACGAAGATGTATGAGGCCATTGGTGCCAGACAAGTCGTGACCAGTCCGGGCTCAGTGGCCACTCACCAAATGGGCACGGCGCGCATGAGCAAGGATCCCTCGCAGGGCGTGACCAATCCTTATGGCCGAAGCCATGAAGTGCCTAATCTCTTCATGTCGGATGGCAGTGTGCTGAGCACGCCGGGTGCTGCTAACCCCACCTTAACGATCGTGTCGCTGGCCCTTCGGCAAGCAGAGCATATTACGAAGGAAATGGCGGCTGGACGGGTGTAGCGTAAAGCCTTGGATTGCAATCGGTTAAAAGACCGATTTAGAGTGAATGACGGTGAGAGTCGAAACACGAGTGGCGATGCGAGGTGTCTACACCGGACGTCGTCGGCCATACAGTGAGGAAAGTCCATGAGCGTACCGAATGCCCAACGGCAGATAGATATGTTGACGAAGATGCTGCGTATCCGCGAGTTCGAAGAGCGGGTGAAGCGCACCTTCACCGATCACCCAGGGGTCATTCGCGGGCACACCCATTTGGCGGATGGTGCGGAGGCCTCTATTGTGGGGTCGCTGAGTCATTTTAAAAAAGGGGACGCCGCTTTAGCGACCTATCGCTGCCATGGTTATCCGATCGCCTTAGGTACAGACACCAAAGCGATGATGGCCGAGATCCTAGGGCGCGTCGATGGCTTGTGTAAGGGCCTCGGTGGTTCGATGCATTTAACCGATGTCAAGAAAGGATTCTTGGGTACATCGGGTATCGTGGGTGCCGGTATTCCGCACGCTGCTGGAGCGGCATGGGCGGCCCAAATCCGCAAGAAGCGCGAAGTGGTGTTTTGTTTCTTCGGTGATGGCGCCTCCAAGCAAGGCGCTTTTGCAGAGACGCTTAACATTGCCTCCCTGTGGAAACTGCCGGTGATTTTTGTGATGGAAAATAATGGCTACAACGTAGTCACCACATCGGCTCAAGAAGATGCGAACGCCGCGGCGGGTCAGCCACTGTCGATCAAAGCAAAATCTTTTGCCATGCCCGGTGTCACCGTTGATGGCACGGATCCTTTGGCGGTGGCAGCCGCTGTGGGTAAAGCCGTCAGGCGGGCGCGTCGCGGCGACGGGCCGACGCTCGTGGAGAGCAAGGTGTACCGATTGTCGGCGCATGGCAATATCATCGCACCGCCCGGTGTGCCCTTGCATTACCCCGAGCATGAGGCCATCACGGTGTTTGGTAAGCGTGAGGAGTACGAGGCGGCCCTGCGCGGGGATCCGGTGCCTCGATTCCGCGGCATCTTGGTGCAAAACGGCACCTTGACCGCCGCTGCCGCCGATGCCATTACCCAAAAAGTGGTGGCTGAAATGGAGGCAGCGGTTAAGTTCGCCGTCGCCAGTCCTTACCCTAAGCTCGAGTCTGCACTCGACCACGTTTACGCATAAGCCGGAGTTCCCTATGGCACAGCTACCTTACATCGCGGCAATTGATGCCGGCATCCATCAGGAAATGCGGCGCGACCCGAGCGTCCTTTATTTTGGCCAGAATCTGGCCACCACAGAAAATCATGAGTTCGTTGCCGCCTATGGTCATGATCGGGTGCGCGTCACGCCGATCTCGGAAACCGCTGAAATTGGCATGGCCATTGGCGCGGCGATGGCGGGCTTTCGGCCCGTGGTTGAGCTTTATATGGCTGAGTTCATGCTGGTCGCCATGGACCAGGTGTTGAACGAGGCGCCTAAGTTCCGTTACATGTCTGGTGGACAGGTGAAGGTGCCGTTGGTACTGAAGGCGGGCTTTGGCTTTGCGTGCGGCTGGGCCGGTCAGCACACCGGTTCTCTCACGGCGCTGTTCATGGGTGTGCCCGGGCTTAAAGTCGTGGTTCCCTCGACTGCGGCGGATGCCAAGGGCCTGATGGCCACATCCATTCGTGACGACAATCCGGTGGTGTTTATGCACCACTACCTGCTGACGCTTGAGCATGGCGAGGTGCCCGATGGCGAACATCTCGTGCCCTTTGGTCAGGCGGCGATTCGTCGCACGGGGGGTGATGTGACCCTCGTAGCGACCGGATGGATGGTCAATCGCGCACTGGCGGCGGCAGAGGCATTGGCCAAGGAAGGGATTCAAGCGGAAGTGATTGATCCACGAACCGTCGCCCCCTTGGATTTAGACACGATTCTTAAATCCGTGGCGAAGACCGGTCGTCTGGTGGTGGTGGATCAAGCGCCACGGCATGCCACGGTCGGTGGCATCATCGCCGCCGATGTGGTCGAGCATGGCTTTGAGTCACTGAGAGCGCCCATCATTCAGGTGAATGCACGCGATACGACCGTGCCTTACAGTGAACCACTGGAAGCCTATGTGATTCCCGATGAGGCGCGTATCTGTGCCGCCGTGCGCAAGGTCTGCAAGACTGCGCGTTGAGATCAACAGGCGGTCGAAGTCCTTCGACCGCCTGTGATGAAGGCGTCCAATGTCTTATGGGCGCCAGTCTCGTCCTTCTAGAAGCGAGACCAGGTGAGCTAAAAACTCAGAGGCCAGTCGCCCATCGACGACCCGATGATCAATCGTGAGTGTGAGATCAGAGATCGACCGTACGGCGATTTGACCATTGACCACCACGGCCGCCTCACGCAGCCTGCCGACTGCAAGAATAGCGGACTGCGGTGGATTAATGATGGCGCTGAAGCGATCGGGTCCTTGCGGCCCTAGGTTTGAGATGCTGAAGGTCGCGCCATCCAATTCGTCGCGTTTTAATACCCCGCTCTGGCCACGCGTGATTAATGCGGCGCGCCGGGTGGCGATCTCACGAAGTCCCAAGGTTTCCAGATCATGAAATACCGGCACCACGAGACCTCCTTCGAGGGCTAGCACGAGGCCTACGTGGGCGCCTTGGGCGGGCACGATGCATGCGCTCGGTGAGTCGGGTGCACCTGAAAAAGTAGCGTTGAGCGCCGGGTAAGCGATGAGCGTCCGGGCAACGGCCTGCAGCAAAAAGTCATTGACCGATGGCTTGTTGGTCTCTGTGGAGTGCGCGCGCTGCCATTCATCGCGAAGAGATTGAATGCTCGTCCAGTCGAGGGTGCGCTCGAGCGTGAATTGCGGCACGGTGGCGTTGCTTAGGGTCATGGCGCGAGCGAGCGCGCGCCGCATGGGGGACAAAGCACCTAAGGCGTTGCCGGTCGATGGCTGTGGGCTGCCGCTGAGTCGCTGCTTGATGTCCTCCAGTTCAATTCGGCCCCGCGGACCTGAGCCCTGAACGCTCGCCAGATCAATCCCGTGTTCAGCGGCCAACTTGCGGGCGACTGGGGAAATGACCACTCGATCACTCAAGACCGCTGTGGCTGCGGCTTTTTGAGGCACAGGGGTTGCCGTGGGAGTGGGTGCGCGAGTCGGTGCGGCTGCCGGCGTCGTTGTCACTTCATTCGATTCAATCAGGGCGAGTCGATCACCGACAGTGGCTTCTTGATCGACTTGCAGCAGCTGTTCAACCAGCGTACCGCTCATAGTGGCCTCAATCTCAATAACGGATTTCTCGGTCTCTACTTCCACGAGGGGTTCACCCAGTGAGATGGTGTCGCCCACGTTTTTTAGCCAGCGAACGACCTTAACGGCCTCCATCACTAGCCCCACTTTGGGTATTTCCTGTACGACCAAACTCATGTGTGCAGACTCCTAAACGGATTCAAGACCCATCATGCGGCGCGCGACCTGCACGATGTGGTGGCTACCTGGGAGCAAGGCGCGTTCCAGTTCAGGTGCAAAGGGGATCGGCGCGAAAGGACAGCCAACGCGCTGCACCGGACCATCCAGTTCATCGAAAAGCTCAGCGCCGATGCGCGCGGCGATTTCTGCGCCCATCCCGCCGTTCTGTACGGCCTCGTGTGCAATCAGTACCCGATGTGTCTTTGAGACGGACTGACTGATGGTGTCCATATCCAGTGGCAACAGGGTTCGAAGATCGATGACTTCCGTTGAAATGCCATTGCTTTCCAGTTCTTTTGCCGCTTCGAGCGCGGTCTGAACCATCGCGGAATAGGCAATGAGCGTCACATCAGTGCCCTCGCGGGCCACGCGCGCCTTGCCAATGGCAGGCAATGCGAAGTCTTGAGGCAATTCTTCCTTCATCGTGTACAGGCGCTTGTGCTCAATAAAGATCACGGGCTCGCCGAGGCGGATCGCGCTTTTGAGCAGCCCATAGGCTTCGATCGGTGACGAGGGCGCAACCACCACCAGTCCCGGGATGTGAATAAAAAATGTCTCAAGACTCTGTGAGTGCTGGGCAGCCGCACCGCCCGCCGCACCGGCTTGTGTTCGCACCACCAGAGGCACGGTCAGTTGACCACCTGACATATAGCGGTACTTAGCTGTTTGATTTAGGAGGCAATCCAAGGCAAGGGTTGCGAAGTCGATGAACATGATCTCTAGCACAGGGCGGATGCCAGCGAGGGCGGCGCCGGTGGCAAGACCGGTGATGGCCGCTTCACTGATCGGCGTGTTGCGCACGCGGGTGGCGCCGTGCTTGTCGGCAAGACCGCGAGTGACTCCAAAGGCACCGCCGGCAGCGACATCCTCGCCCAGCAGATGAACGGACGCATCACGCGTCATCTCCTCGTCGAGCGCGCGTTTTAGAATATCGATAAATGTATGAATAGCCATGGATGTTCAGCCTGAGATCGCATGCAGGGTGGGCGAGGTGTAGACGTCGTCCATCACGGTCGCCGGATCCGGGCGCGCGGCCGCACGGGCGCGCAGCGAGGCTTGTTCGATCTCGTTCTTGGCCTCTACCTGAATGGCGTCGAGCACGGTCGCTGGCACGCCGTCTGCGAGCAGGTGCCGCTTTAAGCGTTCGATGGGGCACTTCTCTATCATGGCCGCCAGTTCTTCTTTGGATCGATACTGCTGAGCATCACCGACGTAGTGGCCGGCCATCCGGAACGTCATGCACTCCAGCAAATAAGGACCGTGACCTGCGCGGATACTGGCGATCGCCTCGGCCGCTTCCGCATGAACGACCTTGAGATCATTGCCGTCGATGGTTTTGGTGGGTATCGAATAGGGCTTGGCAAAGTGACTGACATGGTTGACGTTAGAGTGCTCGTCGCGACTGGTGAATTCTGCGTAGCCATTGTTTTCGCAGACGAACAGCATGGGTAGCTTCCACAGGGAGGCCAGATTGAGCGTTTCATGGAACACGCCCGCACCCGTGGCGCCATCGCCAAAGAAAGCAACCGCGAGGTTGGATTTGCCCTGTGCTTGGGCCGCCCAGGCGGCGCCCGCCGCGAGTGCCAGGTTGCCGGCCACCACGCCGGTCGCACCCATCACGCCGTGGCGTACATCCACCAAATGCATGGAGCCGCCACGCCCACGACACAGGCCACTTTCTCGGCCAATGATCTCGGCGAGCGTGGCTTCCAAGTCGCTGCCTTTGGCCAGAATATGGCCGTGGCCACGGTGACTCGTGTACAACGCGTCTTCGCGGCTAAGGTGAGCGCACACACCGACCGCCACCGCTTCCTGTCCGGTGGACAGGTGAGGAAAGCCTGGCACCTCGCCTGCGGCGGCTAAACGCTGTACCTGGCCTTCGAACAGGCGAATGCGCCAGAGCATTCGGTACATGTCTGTCCAGTCATTCAGAGTGGGTGCTGCCAATGGGGGCCTCGCTGTCATCGGTGGTGGTGTGAGTCTAAAAAGACCAAGCGCCGCTCAGGAGGCAAGCCTCGTGCGCGGCGGGTCGTATGCTTCGATCTCAGATGAATGATCGAATCGGGTCTTTCCCGTCCCAGTTTTGGCTCTCACGATAAAAACGCCCAAACACTGCATCGAAGCCCTCACCCAGTTCGATGAACTCTACATAGCCAGGCATCTCGGCCGTGGTGTCCATATAAGCGACACTGCCGCCACTGGGGACGCCCGCTAAAAAGGCGAGTGCGTGGCCACGTGCTTGATAGGCGGACACATCCGCCTGCAGGTTGCGTGTGGCGATTCCCCAATGGTGAAACCCAAAGCCCTTTCGATCGATCCATTCCTTGTATACGGAGGGCTCATTGTCGTTGGGTTGGATCAATTCAATATTCATGTGGCCCGCAAAGCCCATCGCAATGGATACGTCGGCAGTCGATGGCTGTCCGCGGTAGATAGGATTCGTGCCAGTAAAGTGATCGAGCAGGAACCAAGGGCCGACTCGGGCGTTAGCGCTCCATTGACGCATCGCTGCCTGAATGTCCTTCACTACATAAGACATCTGAATGATGCCATTGTCGGGTTGTCCAAAAATGACCTGTCCCATAGCTAAAGTCCTATCGTGACGCGTAAAAACCAAGAGGTTACGCCTGTCGGCCCCTAGAACGCGACACGGAGTGCAATCGCACTGCACCTGGGAGGCACACAGGCCGATCTACGTACTGACCTACGTCAGGATGGATCCAGTGGAGAGCTTAAGACCCGTGCACTCTAGTACCGTCGGGGTCCTAGGAGCAGTCAGGGGGGCGCAGAGCGCGTATCGAAAAATTCAATAATAAAACATTAATAATCATAAGCTTATATGGATTATCGTGCGCAGCGGTTGGCCCCTGATGGCGATCAGGTGACGCTTGCATCAGCGCAGGCGCACCCCTTGAATGGGTCCGTTGAATGAGACGCCCGATGCGGTTGGGCCGTTGGCAGGGATTAACCCTAGGACGAGTGTGAAGGTGCCTGAGAAATTTCCGATTCGATCGATCGTGCCTGCGTATTCCAGTCGCGCCATGCCAGGCTCGGTCACTGTCTGGCTACGTTTGCCGACCAGTGCATTCAAATTAAAATCGATGACATAGCCTTTGAAGCTGCGCACGCCATTGCGGCGTTCCTCACACTCGGTGATGACGCCCGCTGCGTCTGAGAAAGGGGGGAAAGCACCGTTATTACCGTCTTGGTGCGAGTCGGTGTAATGGAGTAGCCCGTCACTGGTGATCAATAGCATGCCTGCTGACCCGTCCGGGCCTACGCCTGAGGTATCAGTGAGGTAAGCCCCCTTGATGGCATTGATGCAGGGAGGCTCGATGTGAGCGCTGGCGAGGCTCGCCGATAGCGCGCTTGCTAAAAAAAGCAGAGGGATACGTGAGCAAATGGTCATGGCGTCTCTAAGCGCTCCGCGTTGGATGAAGAGTGGGTGACCGCATCGCTTAACGGCCGTCGAGCACGGACCATAGCCGAGGCAGCGCGGGTGCGCCACACCCAGTTGTGGGGTTTATCGAAAATAGGCGCGCCTTTCGATAATAATTAATTTAAACAATAGGTTACGCGTCACACGCGCGATTCAATGAGGGGCTTTAGTGGGCTGGGCGCGCGCCGTCGTCGCGCGCATGCATGGAGTCTGGTGAGGGCGCTTACGCACGCGTGGGATGCTCTCAGTGTCACACAGGGGCGTGCGGCGTTTTCTAGGGTACTGGGTCGCTAAAGTCAGGTATCTTTGTTTCGGCACATCGTGGGGCGCCTCGCCGCACACCACCGACCGTCAGCCCTTTATCTAAGACTAAGACTAAGACTAAGACTAAGACTTAAGACTAAGACTAAGACTAAGACTAAGACTAAGACTAAGACTTAAGACTAAGACTAAGACTAAGACTAAGACTAAGACTTAAGACTAAGACTAAGACTAAGACTTAAGACTAAGACTAAGACTAAGACTAAGAGTGGCGTGAAGACCG
>CAIOZU010000069.1 GCA_903862885.1 uncultured Pseudomonadota bacterium | reverse complement strand
GGCCTCGGGGTGAATATCGTGAGCGCATGGCTTTTGAGCGGCGACCACCACGGCCACAGCCACGGGCACGATCACGGTCATGCCGACGATCACCATGCAGACGAAGTTCGGCAGGTTGCGACCGACCGCGGCGTTGCCGAGCTGTCCATCTTTGAAGAGGGCGTGCCTCCTCGATTTCGCCTGGCGTTTGCAAATCAAGTTCTCACGGATAGCGACTATCCGATGGGACTGGAAACGCTAAGACCGGACGGAACCCGCAAGTGGTTTCACTTCACGCAAAACGACGGTTATTGGGAATCGATTGAGACCATCCCGGAGCCCCACGAATTTAACGTCTCCCTCCAACTGGGCAGTGTGAAGCATGAGGTGACGTTCGAGGAGCACTCGCACGATCATGCGGCGCATGACTCTCATTCAAGCACGGCGCACAGAGACAACAATATTCGATCGGCTTACATCCATGTTATGGCGGATGCCGCCGTATCGGTCTTGGCAATTACGGGTCTCGTATTGGCACGCAGCTTCGGCTGGATGTGGATGGATCCGGTGGCGGGAATCATCGGCGCGCTCGTCATAGCGAACTGGTCGCTCGGATTGCTACGCGATACAGGGCGCATTCTGCTCGACATGAATCCCGACGAACGCATGACCAACCAAGTCCGCAACGCCATCGAGTCCGACGGCGATCGGCTCGTCGATCTGCACCTGTGGCGCTTGGGTCCCGGACACCTGGGGGCCGTCGTGTCGGTGGTCACCAGTAACTCCCGTGACTGTGAATTCTATCGTGCGCGCCTCAAGGGATTTAGATCACTTTCGCATGTCACGGTTGAGGTGAAGAAAAATGCAGCGTGAGTTGCTGACGCCTCGGTGGCGGATCTATACAACGAAGCGCCTTCATTGAGGCCGCTTGCCCGTTGAATTTCGCCCCGCGCTTATACCCTTTCGGCATCTATCGCCATCTATCGTCCTTAAGCGGAAGTTTTTGGCGGTAGATTTGACGGTAAGTTAGTTGTACGCTTACGAAAATGCTAAGAGTGTCAGGTACTTATAAGTGCCGGAGACAATTGAGTGGGACTCACGATCGGTGGATAATGGAGGATACGTAAAATACTGTTCCCGTCACACACGGCAGCATCGAACCAGTCGGCTGGGAGATGGAGATAATGAGCAATGCCTCTAAGCAGTAAAGCGCCTAGCTGCTCAAAAGCTTGATAAGTGGCGAGCAGGGTCTGTTTAAACTCAGGCAAATCATTGACCCAGACGTTCATCGGCATCATGGATTTAAAGCGGTGGCCGATGGGCAATTCGCGACCGACGTGCCAAAACTCTTTGAGGTCGGGTACGGATTCACCTTGTGCCGTTTCGATGCCAAACGGCGTATAACCACGTGCGCCGGCTAACCCCGGCTGATGGTACTGCGCTTTTTCTGAGTCGCTTCGGCTAAAGAACGTTTTAAAAAGTGATAAGCACTCATCTAAAGTATGGCTGGGTAAGCTATGGTCACTGATTAAAACAAATCCGCTGTTTTCTAGGCTTTCACCGATACGCTTTGAAAACGATTCAAAATCATCATGAGCGTCTAACGCGGAGACGACCGGAATGCGGTGTAGGGTCGTGCTGTTAATCACTGAGATGACCAAAAGTGCCTGTATCCATCGTGAGTGCCTTTAGGACGTTCGTAAAGTCCGTTGGCAAGGGTGCGCTGAGGTGGAGTGTGTCGCCGGTGATTGGATGTGTGAGGTGCAGGTATCTTGCATGTAGCAGCAGTCGGTGACTCTGGTACTGCTCACGGAATAAACGGTTATGCCGCCCTTGGCCGTACGTGGTGTCGCCGATAATGGGGTGATGTACATGACGCAAGTGGCGGCGCAGTTGATGGCGTCGTCCGGTGGTGGGCGTCAATCCCACGAGGGCATAACGGCTGGTGGGGTAGCGATCGACTCGCATCGGCAGTTCCACGCTGCCTAGGCGACAGACCGCCGTGTGTGCTTCTTGCACCGCGCCGGTGGGTGCGCCATCGCCATCCGCGACGGTGAAGCGTTTCAGAGGGTAGTCAATTTGGAATGTCTCCTCTGGCCACCCGCGAACGATAGCGACATAGTGCTTGAGGACTGTACCGGTTTCAAAGGTCATCGCTAGGGCAGGTAATACCTCCCGATCAAGGGCGAACAGCAAGACACCCGAGGTCGCCCGATCGAGCCGATGCGCGGGATAAACGGGGCGGCCTAACTGATCCCTCAGTGCCTGCACCGCAAAGGTGGTGGCCTCAAAGTCGAGTCCGGTGCGGTGTACAAGAAGACCGGAGGGCTTATTGATCGCGACCAGCCACGGATCTGCGAAAAGGATCTCAAGGTTGGTTTCGCGGCATACTGTGTACCCATTGGGATCACAGGAGTCGGTCGAATGGCGGTCAAGCAGGTCAGACATAAGCCAAGTATTCCAAAATCAAGTGCTCCGAGCACCTATGCCAAAGTGAAACGCTTGCCCGAACGGGCTCGCTATGCGCGCGCGGATTTGTATGCGGTGCTCGATGCCGCTACCCACTGTCATGTGGCGCACCTCGTGGAGGGCCGTGTCGTGTGTACGCCGACGTTGCATTGGCGTATCGATGATCGCGTGTATTGGCACGGCAGCCGGGTGAGCCGGATGCTGCACTCGAACTCGGCAGAGGGGCAGGTGTGTCTCACCGCCACACTGATGGATGGTTGGGTATTGGCGCGTTCGGCGTTTAATCATTCGGCAAATTACCGTTCAGTGATGTGTTTCGGACAGCCCGACGTCTTACAGTCTGACGAAGAAAAGGTACGCGTGCTTGAGGTCTTAACGGAGCACTGGTTCCCTGGCCGGTGGGCGACCTTGCGGCCGATGACAGCCAAGGAGTTGGCGGCCACCTCGGTGCTCTCCCTGCCCTTAGATATGGCCTCTGCAAAGATCCGAGGCGGGGGTCCGGATGACCCGAAGGCGGACATGGGTTGGCCTGTGTGGGCGGGGGTGGTGCCGTTCGTACACCGCTTAGGCGCGCCCATTCCCGATGCGCCCTTAAAGACCGGCGTCCCACGCGTTCGAGTGCGCGCGCCTGGTCAATTTCCTAAAGGGTCAGGAGTGAAAGAGGGCCGCCGTTGATCACTGCGGGATCTGTCCGTCGAGCGGTCACGTTCGCTTACCGTTATGACTCGGAGACGCTGGCGCGTCGCAGTGGCGGGTGAGAAGATCGATTGATGCGGTGGGCGGCTCGGTGGTGCTTGTTGGATGAGGGCGTCAAGTGTGAGGGGTTTCTATGAATTTTTTTGACTCGTTCCGTGAATCGCTGGTCTGTCGTGCCGCCGCATTTTTTATCGGTTGGCTGGGTGTCGTCTCGGTAGGTGCGGCGCCTATGCCTGCGGATCTGGTGCTGCTCGATGCGCATATCTATACCGCCACGGGGCAGGGTGATGCAGAGGCGCTTGCCACCCGTCACGGTCAGTTGGTGTATGTCGGCGATACGGCCGGTGCGCGCTCGCTGATCGGAAAAAAAACCACGGTTGTGCATGCCCAAGGTCGGCGCATTCTTCCAGGCCTTGTCGATGCGCACATTCATCCGCTCGACATTGTCGACTTAGATGTGTGTGACTTAGACAGTGCGGTCAAGACGCTAAAAGAACTGTCGGGATTTGTGAAGGACTGTGTGGAGCACTATCACTTGAAGCCCGGGCAGTGGTTGTTAGTCCATCAATGGGCCTACAGTTCAGGCGGGCAGCCTTCGGCTGGCTATTCCACCGTCAGAGCCGCTTTGGATAAAGCCACCAGCGTCAACCCAGTGCAATTGCTAGGCAATGATGGCCATCATGCGGGATTTAATAGTGTTGCCTTGGCCGCCGCCAAAAGCCAGACAGGTCAAGTGGTTGGCTTGACGAAGGCGACTTTGGCCAGTGAATTTAAAGCGTACACCAAGTTGATTGGGGTAGACGCCAGTGGCGAACCCGATGGGACAGTCAACGAGGATGCGCGCTACTTTGTAAATCCTCATAACATGTTGTACAACGATTTAGCGGCGACAGCTAAGGTGCCCGAGCGCATTCCGCAACGACTAAACAGCGTCGGCATTACCGCCATGCTCGATGCGATGGCTGCGCCGGAGGGGTTATTTATCTATGATCGGCTCTTAAAGCGCAACCAACTCACCGTGTGGACGAATTTAGCCCAGTTTTATGACCCGGTGCGCTTTCATAAATTAGACGGCTCGGTTGATTATGATGCCATGGTGGCGCAGGCCGTGACGGTTCGCGCGCGCTATGCGCACAATCCGCGTCTAAAGGCAGACACCGTTAAACTATTCGCGGATGGCGTGATCGAGGGTAACCCTTTCGCGTTGCCGCCCACGTTGCCGAATTCGGCCGTTTTAGAGCCGCTGCTGCAGCCTATTTTTGCGACGGACGCTGACGGTCGAGCGACCGTGACGGGTTATGTCGATACAGCGGCCAGCGTCTGCATTGAGGTGCGTAATCACCCGGAGCGTTATAGCAGCGCCGAGTCGCTGACTGCTTTTAGGGCGCTTAATGGGTATCACCCAGCTCAGTGTGAGATCTCGAGTGGCCAGTTACAGCATGAACGTTCTGTGATACTGGAGTTCGTCAAGCGTTTTCACCTCGCGGGTTTTCACGTACACATTCACGCGATCGGTGATCGAGCCACGCGCACGGCAATTGATGCGATTGAGGCCGCTCGGGCTGTCGATGGCATCGCAACGACTCGCGATGGCTTAGCGCACGTGCAGTTGGCGCATCCTGACGATGTGCTGCGGATGGGTCGTGATCACTTGTTTATTGCCTATACCTACTCGTGGGCATCGACGGATACCGACTATGACATGACCGTTATTCCCTTTATCCAGAAGGTGAGTGGTAACAGTTACGCGGCTTTACACCCACCCGGGAGTGACTACGAATCTAATGTGTACCCGGTTAAAACCAGTCAGGCCGCCGGTGCCATCCTGACGGGTGGTTCAGATGCGCCAGTCGAGACCCGTGATCCGAGACCCTTCGTGAATATGGCTTTTGCGACCGCACGGCACTTGCCTGGCAAGCCCGCGTTAAGTGCCGCGCAGGAGATATCCATCGAGGAGGCCTTGCAGGCGTACACCTTAAACGGCGCGAAGGCTTTAGGACGCGATCAGCAGATTGGGTCCTTGGAGGTGGGTAAGAGCGCGGACTTTGTGATGGTGGATCGAGATTTGATTGCGCTCTCGCATCAGGGCAAGCCGGAGGCAGTGGCGGGTACTCAGGTGCTAGCGACCTGGTTCCAGGGCAGGAAGGTATATCAGGCCCCCGTCACTCACTGACAGAAAGGGGGCCTAGGCTGATTTAAGGATTCGGTGACGGATTGGGATTATCCGGCAGTGCAGGGATCGCGCGCAGATACTCATAGATCGCACGCAGATCGCCCTCGCTGAGATGAGCAAAGATAGGCCATGGCATCACTTGCAGCAGGCGCTTAGCGTCCAATGGATCTTCGCCGGTTTGCATGAGCCACTTGAATTGCGCAAAGCTTAAGCCCGCTGGGAGGCGGTCAGCGCCCTTCGGGGTGAGGTTGCGTGAAGTGGTGGGCCCGAACTGGCGCCCACCTTGGAGGTAGTGGTCGGCGTTGATTTTGGCCTTCTCGCCCTTGTACGGATCCCCACCTGTAGCAAAGTTAGGTACCGTATGACAGTCATTGCAGCCACCGGTGGCATTCACGAGGTAGCTACCCACACCCACTAAAGCGGTGTCGAGTCCTTGTGTATTCAGCGGCACAGGAGAAATCGTAAGGCCAATCTCTGAGCGTTCGGCGTCGCTGCGGTCAGTGGCCCCCGCAGGCGCCTCCTTTGCGCAGCCAAGCAGCGTGCTGAGCAGCGCAAGGGCCGGTATGACTATCATGAATCGCCAAGCGTGATGCGTCATGTGTCGAATCCTATTCGTGTTTTAGAGAGGGCTCAGGGCCGTTTAAAACTCGACCTTAGCATGCAGCGACGATGGTGCACAGTCCTACGTCGCCAGAGCCGTGCACGCCAGGTGCGTCAGCTCATCGGAATTGGAGTTCTTCCGTGATGATGCGCTCAGAAGCGAGGCCGAGGGCGCTAAATTCCGCCGCCATGCCGGCCACGAAGGCTTTGGTGCCACAGAGCATGACCGCATAGTCATCGAGCTCTATGTCAGCGACGACCTGAGCGGCGCTCAGCCGGCCTTGGGTGCTCGATACCCAGAGTGTGTAGTCGATCAGCGAGTCGGCTCGCTCTATGTTTTCTTTGATCTCCGCATCATAAATCCCATCTTCTGGGGCCCGTACGCTGTAGTACAGCCACACCCGTCTAAAATCCCGATTGGATCGCTCGAAGGCGATCATGCTGAGAAAGGGCGTGATACCAATGCCTGCGCCGATCCAGATCATGCGTCGATAGGGCGCGAAGCGATGTGGCGTAAAATTACCAAAGGGACCATAGACATCAACGAATTTGATGTCATCCGAGTTCGCTGGATGCAGTGTGGGCAGTTGTTGGGTGAAGTCACCTACCTGCTTGCAAGACACTCGCAGATCGCGCTCGGTTGGCGTTGAGGAGAGGCTGAAGGGATGAAGCTCGCGCGTTTTTCCGTTAAAACTTGGGACTGAGATGAAAACGAAGGTGCCGGGTAAGTACATCATGCGTTTCACGGTTGGACGCAGGAGCACGTCCACAATGTCTTTGCCTCGCTGAGTCACCGAGACCACTCGATATTGATAGCGCGGCCCAAATTTACGAAATAGCAGTACCTGATAGAGCCACGCACTGATGCTGATCAATAGCAAAATGACGATCCAGGTGCGTAGTGGCTCAAAATGGTGGGTGACACCGTTTAAGGTAGAGGCATGTATGGTGCCTGCTACGAACAGAAGGCCAATGAGGCGATGAAGCTTGATCCAGCGTTCGTATTGCATTCGTCGGTCATAGGCAAGGAAGCCGAGCGCGATCAGTGCATATAGGAAAATAATGTCTGGCGTCCGATCATTTGACAGGGTCGGTTTTAATGACAGTGCGATGGGTATGCCATGCGTTATAAAATGAATGGTTAGCACGACGGCGTGGGCAACTTGCGTGATGAGTGCTGCAAGTCCGAGCTTTCGGTGTAACAGGACGGCCTGATCGAGACCGCCAAATAGGAACTCCATGGCGCTGGAGCGGACGATGGCAAGCAACGCTAACGTCACGAAGCTGGCTGACCACAGTGCCACTAACTGTGAGGGTCCGCGCCAAGGCCACAGTCGATTGCTAAGTAGCACCTCGTGATTGGCGCCTACCCACAGCAGGGTAGTGATGAGCAGTGTGACGCTCAACAGCCAAAAGAAGCGGGAGGGTTTGGTGAACGTCATGATTGGGTGCGTACATCACGAGCAAAGAGGAAGGCGCTCACGGGGTGGGCGGCGTGGTGGGGCGCTATCTTAGATAATCTATTTTAGATAATGAAGGCATTCAGTGGAGGGTCGATTTTTAGTGGGTTCATCTTGAGTAACGAGATCGTTATTTTAACTATTTAAATCATGATGTTAGATCTATATCGAGCGCCGATAGTCGATGATCATGCGATCGCCGCCCGCGTTTATAAAGGGAAATAAAAAAAGGCCCGCTCCAATGAGCGGGCCTTCGGTCCAAACAGCCGATGAGATCAGCCCATCACGCGGATGTAAGTCTTTCTCAGGATCACCATGATGGCGCTGCCGGCAATCACCATACCGAGATTGGTCAGAATCGCAGTGATCGAGGGGCCTGCCACTGGGATAGCGTCGAAGGTATTGGCAATCATATGCAGGGCCATGGCGGAGACGATCACCCGAATGAAGTGGTCAGCAGCGATGTTCCAGCCAATGATTGCGCCGAGCACGGCTAAAGCTAAACCCGCGTAGGGCACGGGTACAAAAGCAGCCACAATGCCGAGAATCACAAATAGCCAACCTGCGATCTTATAAATATTCATGTCTAATCCCCTCGTTAAGATGTCTCGTAAGATGGATGATGCGTCGTGTTCAAGTCAGCTTGTTGATGAGCGATTGAAGACCCTGCTTATGACTGTATTGCTCAATCGTCTTGTCTTTCGCTCCAAACTGGCTAAACGGATAAATCCTATCGCCTGAGGGTGAGATTGAGAGGCTCTATTTGTGTGCGCGATGTCACATATCTGCCAGTGAATGGCGGCTAGCGTCCGCGCACTGGCCGGGACACGTTGTGCGGAGCGCGTTTGTTCGATGCGCTATAGCGGGATGCTACCGATCAACAGGGGCTTGTTCTTGCAGGCCTGCCACCAAAAACCCTGGGCCACCATGGACGCCAATGGCTGCCCCTGTCGGTACTAACCAAGCGCCATCGATATTCCCATGCTTAGCGTGTAGCGCGTCCAGCAAGCGCTGGCCTTCTAACGCTGCACCGCCATGCGCGATGATAATTTTATAGCGCTTATCGGGCTTGAGGCGGCGGCTTAAAAATCGCTCGAACTTCGCGGTTAAGTGGGTCGTGCCCCAGAGCACTCCCCCGAGCCCAATGCGTCCATCGGCTCTGACGCCTAGTAGCGGGGAGATGCGCAGTAGCCGAGTCAGACTGAATGCCCAGCGCGGGATGCGACCACCGCGCACCGCATACTCTAGGGTCTGACAGCTGGCAAAGGTGTGTGTGAGCGCGCGCATGCGCACGATGACTCTACCGATTTCCTGCGCATCAGCGCCTTGTGCCGCGCATTCTGCTGCCGAGAGAACCACCAGTGCTTGACCTGCCGATGCGTTCAGCGAGTCAAAGACGGTGATGCGTGCGCTGCCACTGGCTCGGGACGCCGCGGCTTCGGCTGACTGCCAGGTGCCGCTGGCACGACTGCTCAGCAGAATAGCGATGACTCGCTCATGGTGCGATGCCAATACGTCGAATACTCGGCGAAAGTCACCGGGGGGTGGTTGTGATGTTTTAGGGTGCGCGCTGTCTCGAGCAAGCCGTTCGTAAAAAGCCTCCTGTGAGAGACCAATTTTATCGAGGAAGCTGTCTTTTCCAAAATGTAAGCGCAGTGGCACGACGTGTATATCAAGGCGCTCCATCTCGCCCGTTGGGAGGTCAGCGGCACTGTCGGTGACAATGGCAACAGGTCGTTTAGCGCCATGTTCAGCAGATGCCTGTTGACGCTGCATATCGTCTGCTTTTTGTCCACTGATCGACCCATACTGAGCAGCGATCCTAAAGACCTCCGCCGGGTCGGTGACATGAACGTGGATTCTGAGTTTTTCGTGACTCCCTGCAATCACGAGACTGCTGCCTTTGGCCGCTAGTTCCTCGCGTAGGCGGCGCGTGTCGAGTGAGTGGCCACTGATCAGACACTCCGTACACCACCGATGCTCAAGTGGGTTGCTGCTGCCTGCTCGCTCAGGCTCCAGTGGCATGGTCGCAAAGCGCACATCGGCATCGATCAACTCGCCCGACTCGAGGTGCCGCGTGAAGCCCTCGAGGAGCGCCATCATGCCCGCGGCGCCCGCATCAACGACTTGAGCGCTCTGCAGTTCGGCTAACTGGAATTGGGTATCGGTGAGTGCGACCTGCGCCTGCTCGATGGCGGTTCGCAGGGTGCCGGCCAGATCCATCGGCCTCGCTTGTGTGGCCTGGGTGTAGGCGGCCGAAAAGGCGTCAATCACTGATAGCACGGTCCCTTCTTTGGGGCTCGAAACGGCAAGTCGGGCGTAGCGCGCGCCTTCAGACACGGAGCGTGCCCAGTGTCGCGGGCTGAGGGTGACTTCGGCGCCACTGTGGTCTGACAGGCCCTGGAAAAAGTTGGCGAGGATCGCGCCGGAGTTGCCTCGCGCACCATCTAACGCCGCATCGGCGATCTGAGTCAGTAGCGCACCGACGGATGCAGGTGCCGTGCGCTGCAGCGACTGTCGCACGGCGTCTAGTGTGAGCGCCATGTTGGTGCCGGTATCCCCATCCGCCACAGGAAATACGTTAATCCGATCGAGGTGTTCGGACACTGTAAAAACATGATGTATGCCATTGAGCATGGCTTTGAGCAGCGTCTGGCTGTCCAATGTCTGTTCTGTACTGATTTGTGCGTGTTGCATAAATACACACTCGGCGCTACAGGATGCGGGCCACTATTTGCAGTGCCGTTGTCGTCCGCATCCTTCGCTTAACGAGTCTATTTGACCTCGTTCGCAAACACGCTCTCGCGAAGTATCGGCAGCAGCTGGTTAATGTTTTGATTGGTGACAATCAGTATGGGAATCACAATGGAATGCGCGACTGGCTTCTTGGCCAGATGCATGATCAGCGCATCGCCAGCACGTTGTCCCATCAGATAGGGCTGCTGCATCCCCGAGACGAGAATGTCACCCTGCTTGATTAGGTCAATGAATTCTGGGGTGCCATCAAACGCGGCGAGTGCCAGCGAGTGACTGCGGTTCGCGGTTTTGATGGCCTGGGCCGCGCCTAAGGTGGGTATGTCCGCTTGCACGAACAGGCCGCGCAGTGTCGCGTGCTCAGCCATCAGTTCTTGAGCATATTGGCTTGACTCATGGGCCGTATAGCTCTTCATCTCGCGGGTGTCAGAGACCTGCGTGCCTGCTTCCTTAAGGGCCTGCGCGAATCCCGCCGAGCGCAAGCGGCCGTTGTTGCGGGCCAGTGACAGCGTGATCGTCGCGATGTCACCCACTGTCGTGCCCTTTTCGCTTAACGCAACCATCAGTGCTTGACCCGTTTGATAGGCGCCGGTGTAGTTGTCTGAACTGATATAGGAAACATATTCGCCACTGTTAGTCCCCACATCTGCGATCACTACGGGAATATGTGCCCGCTCGGCGAGAGCCAGCACGGCAGGGGCGGTCGCTGAATCCGTGGGTGTGAGCACGATACCGGTTGCGCCGTGGGCGATCGCATGCTGTGCGTTTTTAAGTTGGGTCGCGCCATCGTTATGACTGCTGAGGGCATGAAACTCGACGCCATTCTTCTTGGCTTCTGCGGCGACGCCTGCAGCGATGTGATGCCAGAACGAAAAATTAATGTCCGGCGTGAGATAGACAATTTGTACGGGATGTGCGACGGCGACCACTGAGGTCAAGCTGAGGGTCATGACGGTGGCCTTTATGAGTGTTTGGATAAAGGGGTTTTTCATGGCGAGGGGCTCCTTAAATTAATCCATTCATGGGTTGGCACCCGCTGGGAGAGCGCTGTTTTTTCTATCACACGAGTGCACTTTCTGGTCTAGCGGACGCGGTCACTCAGGGTCGTTGTGGCTGCCTCGGGCGCGGACGGTTTTGGGGGTGCGCTGAAAAGCGGATGGACTGCTCATTGAATAGTGAGCTGGCGGGCTCCGTGAATACCTCAAACACCGTCATGCCGTTGCTTGTTTGCTTGGCATACGCGTTCACGTACTGTCGATCAGCCGTTTCAAATCCAAATCCACTGCCGGTGAGTGAGCCGTCGAGTGCAATCAGGTTGTCCACAGGGTATCCGGTATTGAGTGGAATCGCTTCGCCGTCGGCTGTGAGCTGCTTGATGCGTTTCGCGTTGCGTGTACCGCTGACACTCAGGATCCGGTAGTAGGCCCCTTGCACGGGTTGTGCGCTGGTCATGAGGGTGCCAAAGGCGGAGACGCCATTGCCTTCGTAGCGCCAATCCCAGGTCAAGTTATCCTCTGCGAAGGCACTTGCGCACAAAAGAAGGCTAAGGCAGGTCAGTGCTACCGCGCGGATCCGTTGATGGTAAGACTTCGCGTGCTGAGGTGCGTTCACGGGGCATGCTCCTTCTAAATTATTGAGCGGACTCGGGTGGATGTGGCCGCCACGGGTCGTTGCGTCTGAGAGTGGTTTTGTCTAATGGCTCAGTGTGCCTGATTGGTCCGCAGGTGGACAGTGGCAGATACGCTGATTGGCCGTTGTCACTGCGGGCGCTCGCTCACATCTGCATAGAAGCCGCATGCAAGCGCTCCAGTATCAGGGCAGCCGCCCAGGTGGATGCTTTTCTAAGGCGTAGCGGCCGATTACTAAATAGGATGATCGGCAGTGTCCATTCCAGCACGGGCAGTAGGTAGGACTCGGCATTGGCCTCGGGGCCTAACGTATCGCGCGCGAGTTGACGTAACTGACTGACGAATCGGCCGCGTGCACTCGACACCGTGCCGAGCTGCACCGGCAAGCTCGTACAGGGATCGATGGTCGCATAGATTCGCGCCATGTCATGCAGCCACAGCGCTTCGCTGGCGTCGTCGTCCAATGTGGCTTGTTCGATGAGAAACACCGGCTCAAGGCGAGCAAAATCGCTCGCCGCTGAGCGCTCCGCGGTCTCTGAAAAGTCGATGACGTATAGATTATCGCGCTCGTCGACCAGCACATTGTTGAGATTTAAATCACCATGCGTGATGCACACGCGACAGCGCGTCTTCGTGTGCTGTAATCCTGGAAAGGTGTGCTGTAGATGCCACCATGGATTGGGTAGGTCTCGGCCGAGGGCGGGGCACGGTAGGGTGGGTGAGTCGATCGCAGCGCCGAGGACGTCGCGCGCTACATCGAGCAGGAATGGAAAGAGGCGAAGTGGAGTGTGTAGGGTATACAAGGCCGCGTCGGCCTCACGAGTCTGGGCATACCAGGGGCTCAAAGTCTCTCTGCTGAGGGTCGAGTAGAGGTCGATGGTTTGCTCTTCATGGCCGTCTGACCAACGCCGCGCCAGGGTCTGTAGTTGGGTGTGATCACTGGTCACACCGATGAAGTTGTAGCGAAGACCCACTCGATCGCCATGCTCGGCAGTGCCTAGGCCAACGGTGGCATTATTAAGTATAAAAGGCACGACGTAGCGACCGTGCGCTTCATGTTCTCTTTTCATCATATCGGCGGGACCGACCTTTAGTACGGTCGGTAACAGGCGGCGCTGATGAGAGTCATAACTGTCGATCTGCCACGTAGCCGCTGAGAAGCCACCAGTCAGCGGTGATAGGACGACTCGACGGCACCCTGTGTAGAGTGAACGGACAATCAACTCCGTTTCGTCCGTATGGTGGATGGCGGATGCGGGCAACTCGATCTGAAGGCTGCGCGCATCAGAGGCGGTGGGCTCATCGGTAGGCCACAGCCACAGCCGTGTATCAGCGCTCCACGTATCCTCAGTCAAAAACTGAAGTGGAAGGCCTGCATCCGGCTGAATTAAATCGAGTGCCGCACGCAGCGGCACTTGTTCTGGCGTGGTCGGAAGGTGCAGATCAGTCAGCGTGATTTCAGCTATATCAGTTCGCGGCGTCTGCGCGGGGCCAAGCACGGCAAGGCACAGGCGACTGCCGTTCGATGTGGGGATGAGAGCCAGCACGCCGTGCCATGCTTTGCCTGTCAAGCGGGGCAGTGCGGTGCGTAGCGAGGCCACATCAACGGCATCCAGCAAACGTAAACCCAGGGCGGGCTCACCCTCGATGGCCCAAGCCGAATCGATTCTTAAAAACTGTTGACTCGGATCAGCCACCTCTAGAGTGTCGCCTTCGCCCTCATCATCAACCCAGCTTAAGAGACGATGGATCGTGGCAAATCGCGCGCTGTGTTGGGCGGCGACCTGTCGCTGAACGCCTAGACCGCCGCGTCCAAAGGCGAGCTTTAACTCAGCGAAACAAACCGCCGTCAAGCCCGCTGCTTGCCAGCGCACCAAGTGCATCGGGTCGCTCGGTAGTGTGATGCGCTCGGTGCGGATGCCCGGCAGCAGTTCAATGCAGTCCACAGACGAGGGGTGGCGGATGGGCGTTGCCGGTAAGTCAGCCAGCGTGTTCGCCTGCGTCCAAAAGCGCGCGAGGCCGGTGATTTTAAAGACCTCAAGGACAGTGGGGCGCATACCCACCAAAATTCCCTGTGCCGCCCCGGCCGCACGACGGCGCTTTTCGTGACTGACCAGTACCCGCAGCCCCGCACTCGAGATGTACTCTAACTCACTGAGTTCCCATACGCCCGGCGCGGGTCGTTCGGCCAGTGCCTGCTCAAGGGCGGTGACCGCCTCATTGTTTAGGCGGCCTTTTAGGCGCAGTACCTGGCCGCTGGCCGTGTCTTCGAAACCGATGATGAGATCCATGAGGCCATTATGCCGCGGTGGCTGCCATTAGGGGTGCCCTCGAGGTCCATCCGCAAGCCTACCCGAGTTGGGCTCGGTCGGGACACGTCGGTCGCGGCATGACGATATGGTGTGCGTGGGTGTGCTACCGTCATCCGTGATGCGATCGGTTGGCTAGGGTCTGAGCGACGGCGCCTTAAGGATCGTCATGGGACTACAGCAGGATAATGAGAGGCTGTCACGCGCCAGTCTTTGGGTGTGCGCGCTGTCGCTTTTTTGGTGTCTCGCTGCAGCCATTACCAGTAATTCGCTGACTCTGATTGCTGACGCGCAAAGCGCCGCACTCGATCTGGCCAGCGCCGCACTCGCTTATCTGTCCTTCCGTATGCAGCGCGGTACCTATCGTTCTCTTCTTGAGTATGGCGTCGGTAAGCTTGAGACACTCGCGACCTTGTTTATCGGGTTGCTGACGGGCCTCGGTGCAAGCTTCATTATGTATGAAGCGGTGCAGATGCTTGCCCATCCGCAACCCATGCAAGGTATCGGCATTTGGATGGGGCTTATTGGTTGCGGCGTCATTGGTATTGCCTGCGGGCGACTCTGGTGGCAGTTTCGGCATCAACTGCGGCGCAGTCGTTCGCCACTCATCGCCACCCAGTTGCGGGTCCAGGCCATCGCTTGTTGGACGGCGGTAGGCGTCGCTGTGCCACTGGTCTGTACCTTGGCCTTTGATGCGAGTTGGGTTCGTTACGTCGACATCGCGATCTCGCTGGTGATTGGGCTTTTTACTGCCAGTGTTGGATGGAAGATGATTCGCCATTCGTTGAGTGATGTCATAGATCAGTCATTGGGTGAGCCTCTGCAGGCGATTATCAACCAGCACCTAGTGACTCACTTTGAGACATACGGGATGTTTAATAAGGTTCGATCGCGCACATCGGGCGCAGATGTTTTTATTGAGATATTTTTATCCTTTGATCCGCACACATCTATTGGCGACATTCAGCAAGTGTTAGACGGTATTAAAGACGGCATTGAATCAGATATCAGCGGCTCGCATGTTCTGGTGATTGCAACCGCGATTAAATAACGGGTGACCACGATTGGCAGAGTGACCGCCCATTCGTTTCTTTTTATTGAGGATCACTGCGTGAATACTGCATCCATCGTTAAAGTCGCTGCCGTCCATGGTGCAGCGCCGTTTTTGAATCTCGAGGCAGGCGTCGAGCGTGTTTGTGAGCGGATCCGCGAAGCGGGTCGGCAGGGTGCGCAATTAGTGGCCTTCCCAGAGACCTATCTGCCGGGATACCCGCACTGGATATGGTCGCATACGGCTAAATATGCGGCACCACTGTTTGCTGAGCTATATCAAAACGCAGTAGAACTTCCGAGTCAGTCATCACGTCAGATCGGAGCGGCGGCGCGCGACGCAGGCGTGTGGGTGGTGCTTGGGGTCGACGAGCGCGAAGGTGGAACACTGTATAACACGCAGGTGTATTTTTCTCCGAGTGGCGAATTGGTCGCGCGCCACCGCAAATTGCACCCGACCAATGCTGAGCGAACCGTGTGGGGTCGCGGTGACGGCCGTGATGTGTTTGTGGTTGATATGGGCTTCGCTAAAGTGGGTGGCCTGATCTGCTTTGAGCACAGCATGGATCTCGCTCGCTATGCCTTGGCCGCACTCGGTGAACAAATACATATTGCCGCTTGGCCGGCGATCAGCGCGACCCATGCAGATCCGAATGCAGGGAATTTTGATCACTACTCGACAACCCTTGCCAGCGCGCACGCGATCAGTGCGCAGACTTATGTGGTGGTCGTGCAGGGGCGTGTCAGTCAGGAGATCATTGATCGCCTCGGTTTGCCGGTGGGACCTGATGCGCCCTCCTTAGGGGGCGGGCTGTCAGGCTTCATGGGGCCGGACGGTCGGTGGCTTTCGCCACCCCACCGTGACGATGAGGCCATTTTGTATGCAGATCTTGATCTGGGCATCATCGCCTATGCGAAGTTTTTTGCAGACGCTGCAGGGCATTATTCGCGCCCGGATGTGTTTTCTTTCAGTATCAATCAGGCGCCGCAGTTGCCGTTGGCAGGTCAAGCGGTTGAGGCGTTGGTCAAGAGGCCAGTGCATCTGACGAATGACCTTGTCGGTGCTGAGTCGCAGGTGTCAACCACGTCGCGTGCGGTGGATCGCTAGAGAGCGATGGCGCTCAGTGGGACTTGACACGTCATCGGCTGTCGACTCAATCGACGAAAGTCATGCATGATCACTGGGTGACCACTCCCTGACGACTCCTTGCACTACTCCATGGTTAGAATCGTCGGATGTAGCTGGCCAGATCGGCGACGTCCTGATCGTTGAGTGTCGATGGGTAGAGTGCCGGCATCGGCGCTTTAGGGTGCTGAATCGACTCGATCGTGCTTTCGATCGTGCCCCGTGTCGTCAGGTCTTTCAGCGTGGGGCCGCTGATGCCCTCGCCGCGAGGTCCATGGCAACTCGCGCAGAATTTTTCATATTGCAACATACCCCAGTTGATGTCGACAAATCCCAGCGTGCGTGTGATGGCGGCGTCCGGGTTGGCTGTGGTCATCACCGACACGGTGCCAAGCGGTGTGGCATCGAGTGCGAGAATCATGAGCGTCGGTGTGCCCGTCGTCTTAAAGCTGGTTCGTGAGACATTGCCTGAGGTGGTGGCCACGTACTGTCGACCAGCGATCGAGTAGGTGATCACGCCACCCGCGACCGCGCCTTGGGTGTCGAGCGAAAAGAGGCGTTTGCCGTGTCGTCGATCGAGGGCCAAAAAGTGGCCCGCGAGGTCGCCGGTGAAAACGACGCCGCCCGCAGTCACCGTCATTCCCGCAACGATCGGGGCATCGGAGCGATATCGCCAAGCGAGCTGGCCGCTTCGGTCATCGACGGCACTGATCCAGCCGAAGGGCGGCTCTTGATCGGGAACGAAATAGCCGCCGCCGTACGGTGCGCCTTCCTCGTGGAGGGTATCGGGTAGCGATTTAAAGACGCCGCAGCCATCGACTGCGCCCACGATCAGTCGTTGGTCCAGCGGATCAAAAGCGGGGCCGTTCCAGTGCACGCCGGACTGGCCGCCTGGGCACACGCGTACGCCCTCCGGTGTCGGTCGCAGGGTGGTGTTCTGTTGGCGGATCAGGGCGGTCTTGAAGACGAGCTGGTGCGACGGACGATCGATCACGTAAAGGTGGCCGTTCTTAGCGCCCAGTGCGACGCGTGCGCGGCCCGTCCTGTCGCGGAACAGCACCGGCGCGGCGGCGAGGTCCCAGTCATGCGAATCATTGGGGGTGACTTGGTACCACCACTTCAGAGTACCTGTCTTCGCGTCGAGAACGACCATGGAGTTCGTGAAGAGGTTGTTGCCGGGCCGGCGATCGGGAAGGTAATCCGGTCCTGGGTTACCGACGGAGAGGAACAGCTCACCGCTTTGCTCATCGAGTGCGTACGAGCTCCAAGTGCCGCCACCGCCATGTAAAGCGGAGGCAGGATTGCTCCAGCTGTCGGCACCCACTTCTGATCCCATGGGGATCGTGTTGAAGCGCCAGGATTCTTTGCCGGTCAGGGCGTCAAAAGCCATGATCCGGCCTCGGATGCCAAAGTCGCTGCCCGCAAGCCCGACGTAGACGCGACCCTGCCAAGCGATCGGGGCTGCGGTCACGTACTCGCCATGCGTCGGGTCGCCGGCCGGCGTGGTCCAAAGCACCGCACCGGACTTTGCGTCAAGCGCCAGCAGGTGCCCATCGGGTGTCCCACGAAACAGGCGTCCGTCCAGATAGCCTGCGCCTCGATTGACGATCCAAACTTCCTTTGCGGTGGGTTGGTACACATGCCGCCAGCGCACGGCGCAACTCGTGGGGTCAACCGCGACGGTGGTGTGGGCCGTGGTCACGTACAGCAGACCGTCAACCACCAGTGGCCCGCTCTGGAACGGGCCATCGTCGCCTAGTCGGAGCGAGCAGGCGACCTTCAGTTGAGTCACGTTGGCGGGTGTGATCTCGGTGAGGGGTGAGAAGCGTTGTCCGTCATAGTGTTGGTTGTAGAGAGGCCATGGCACGTCGGTCTGGGCGGCGGGGTGTGCGGCCGCCGCGGGGCCTTGCAGAGCGAGAAGCACTATGCAGAGCGTGGTGAAGGTCACGCGTGGCATGGCCATCGCATCGAGTCGATATGGCATGGGGGTTCCGGCTGGATTCATGGGTGCGTGGGGACTGACGGGATTGCGAGTGAGGTCGTTCTGGTGGCTTCTGGTGGCCATTGTGGCTTGGCTCCTGTTGGTTCGTCTAGTCGGCGGCTCATCAGTTGCCAACCGTCATTGCTGAGTCTTTGGCTTTTTGCCGCTGACTATCAGCGCACCGTGCACATTAAAGATCAATTCAACTGATCTTATTGTTCGCTATTGAGCTTATTTTTTGAAGGAAATCTATCGGCAAGACGATTGACTGACAAACGCCAAGGCTCGCACGGGTCTGCGGTCAATGCTGGGTTATGCGTCACTCGACGCCGTAGTAGTGGACCAGGTAGTTAACAATCTGTGTCGCGTCGTCATCACCGATGGGTGCACCAAAGACTTTAGTCATTTTTTTCACTTCCGCTTCCCATTGGGCGCGCTTGAGGAATGGTGAGTTCATTTGAATATAATCGATGGAGTGACAGATGGATGCGCAGTGAGTGACGACCCGTATCGTGTCAGGATCTTTTGGTCGTTGCAGTGTCGCCTCGTCCGCCGCCACTCGGTGCGGCAGAACGAAGGCTAGGATGCCAAGAAAGATCAGTAGCGGACGCATGCGGAGGGCCTTTGATTAGACAACAGTGAGGCTGACCGAGTGAAGCACATTATTGTGATAGCCAGGTTGGTTAAAGATCAGCTCCGACACTTGAGTCGCCCCTTGGTTGTTCGTGGCGCGCGCGATCAGTGCCAGTGTGCCCACTTCGTGGGGTATGGTGGTGTACTGCCATGACCGAAATGAGTAGCGACCGAGGTCAACTCCGAGTTGGGCGCTTTCCCAGACGCGGCCCCCATCACGCGAGACCTCGACCTGACGAATGCCGAATCCCGCATCCCAAGCGAGTCCCTTTAAGATAATCGGTGCGCCGCGTTTGACGTGTGTGCCGTCGGCGTGGCTTGTGATCACCGAGTTGACGACGATCTCGGTGATTGGCGTGGTCAGTTCATTTTCCTGGCTGATGAAGCGATCCGCTTGGGCGAACTTGCCTTTAGGGAGGCGGTAGGCAGTGGCCATCCAGAAGTTGGTGAGCGGTGCGCTGATTGCCTGAATCGATGTGATCTGTTTCATCCAGTAGGTTGCGACCCAGCCGGGCACGATGAGCCGGGCTGGGTAGCCGTTATGGTGGGGTAGCGCCTCGCCATTCATTTCATAAGCGATGATCGTGTTCTCATCCAGTGCTTTCCACGCCGGCAGACTTTTGATGAAGTCGGGGGTTGCATCGAGGACCGGATGATCTGCGCCATTGATGGCGATTTCTAAGACCTCATTCGAAAGGCCGGCACGGGCGAGGATGTCCTTCAGGCGGGCGCCCCTCCAGCGGGCGTTGCCCATCGCGCCATAACCCCATTGCACGCCGGCCACATGGGGATCAGACAAGCCGCGGCGGTTGCCGGCGCATTGGCATACCGCAATCACCTCAACCGGCTCAAAGTCCGATTTTAGTTGCTCGAGCGTGAGTTCGTAGGGCTTTATCGCCGCGTCACCGCCGACGCTGAGTCGCCAGGCGCGCCCGTTGACTGCCGCGATGCCCATCAGGTGCCAGCGTACGAAAAACCGGTCATTGGGTGTGATGGAGTCATCAAAGTAGGTGAGCGGTGTCTCGAAATTGGGTGGTCGATAGGAGCGCTTGATGAGTGGCTGCTTGCCCACTAGCCGTTCGAGCACGGCTGTATCAAGGGTGCCTTGTGGCAGTCCCGCGCGGGCAAGGCGGCTGATCAACCCGCCGCTCACGGCCAGTCCCGCCCATGCCCATTGCATGAGTGTGCGCCGTGTTGTCATGCGCTGTCCTCTGTGGTGGTCGTGCGGTGGCGTGCATCTGTGGTCATGAATGAGGCCACTCCACTGGAGCGAAAACGATTGTTAGCTAGAAGCGGTAATTGAAGCCCATCTTGACGGTGGCTACGCCACCCGTAGAATTTTTGTATTGGTTCACGTTGTGGCATTGCACCGTGCATTGGCCGATGCTCATCGCATGGGTTGAGGTCTGTATACCAAAATACAGGTACTCCAGCTTGACGGTAAGATGTCGTGCCCCGTTAAGCAAAGGCGCATATTCTAGCCCTCCGCCCACCGCGTACCCAGCGGCTGTGATGGACGTGCTGGCAGGATGGTCAGCATAAAGCGGTTGATTGGGGACGATGGCCACCGTGGAGTTGGTTGTGCCGACGGTGGTGAACACTGCGCCGCCTTTCGCAAAGAAAAGCAAATCGTCGAGCGCATAGCCCAATCGGCCGCTGACTAATCCGTAGCCATAGTGAGCGCCTATGTTCGTTGTGTTTTGTGTGCTGTAGAGCAAGGTCGACGCGCTGGCGTCGGTCTCGCTCGTGCCTGTCAGATTGAGGTAGCCATACTCTCCTTCCAGTCCTAACACGTACGGACGCTTGCCTAGCTGCCAGTTGTAGCCAATGGTCGCGCCACCCATGGGGCTTGCGTTGGCACTGAAATCCGCGGAACTGCTACTTGCAAACTGTGGCTTCAGTACCGTGCCGATCAGCACAGACCGGTCGACTGAGTGCGTGCCATTCACTGCATTGGCCTCGCCGACAAAACCACCGACGTAGAAGCCAGTCCAGTCGTGTGCGGGTTCGGCAAGTAAGTTGAGATGAGCCGCAAGCAGTCCGAAAACCAGGAAAGCGGTCTGAAGGGTGATTCTGATCATGGGCTTCATATTACCTCAGCTTAAATCACCGCGGCATCCCGCGGGTTTGGTGTCCTATCCGACGTCCCCCCTGAAATGAGTCCCGAAAAGCTCTAGAGTCTGACCTATGGCAAGGAGGTTGGACGTGAAGAAGCGGTTTACGGAAGAGCAGATTGTGGGGTTCCT
>CAIOZU010000068.1 GCA_903862885.1 uncultured Pseudomonadota bacterium | reverse complement strand
GTCGGGATAAACCAAACAGGGGCCGAGCAGGCCCCTGTCACATTTGGCTGACCTGGCAGATCAGAATGGCGGATCGGAGACGGAGAGCTTGTTGCGGGTGATGCGATCCTCGCGGCATCGGGTCTTGAGCGTTAATTCGTAAGCGCCCTATTAACGACGTCCTAGTCTGCGTGACGTGAATCCATGAAACTGTGCCCACGCGATTGTGAGTGGGCACAAAATGATGAGAGACGAAGAATTAGCGCGACGACTGGTCGTGCGACGTGGACCGGGTGGCAATTGCACCTACTCTGCGGAGGCGAAGCGTGACTTGGTCGAACTGTGTCAGAGAGGTACGGCCTCGGTGGCCAAGGTGGCTCAGGCCTACGGCGTGAATCCGAACCAGTTGCACAACTGGATGCGGTTGCACAGCAAAGAGCGATTGATCGCCGCTGCGGCGAGCCATCAGGAGGTGCTGGAAAATCAATCGGCCTTCATCCCGGTCGTGCAGGCGCCGGCTGTTGCGTTGAGCCAGGCGATCAAGCTCGACATCACGCTGGTCAACGGTATCAACGTCGCCCTCGATGATCTGAGCCGCGATGATGTCCTGACGCTTTTACCCATGTTGGCCGGCCTGCCATGTTCCGCTTCGACCCGGCGCTGAAAGTCTATTTGCACCGTGAGCCGGTGGACGGGCGCAAGGCGATCAACGGACTGGCGTTGCTCGTTGAGCAGGCGCTGGGGCTGGATCCGTTTGCGCCGTCCCTGTTTGTATTCAGCAACCGGCGGCGCGATCGCATCAAGATACTGCTGTGGGAGCGCACGGGCTTCTGGCTGATGATTAAGCGGTTGGAGGAAGACCGATTCAAATGGCCAACGGATGAGGCGGTGGTCACGCTCAGCGTTGAACAATTGCACTGGCTGCTGGCGGGCATTGATCTGTCAGCCATGCGACCACATTCTGAGAGAAAATATTTGCAAGCTGGATGAACCAGATGCAGTGCTCTTAGTCTAACCATGTAATGAAAACCGTCACGCTCACCAAGGATGAATTCGATGCACTCGTCGCTGCTCGCGACGAGGCATTTACCGCGCGCGACGGTGCATTTGCAGAGCGAGAGAGCCTGCGTGGCGAGGTGCGTACACTGAAGGTCGAGCGCGATCTGCTGCAAGAAAAGCTCAAGGCCTTCTTGCGCAAATTGTTCGATGCAAAATCAGAGGCGCGCGGCACGGATCAAAAGGACCTGTTCTTCAACGAAGCCGAAAGCCTTGCGCCTGATGCAAGCGTTGTTGCTGAAGAAGATTCGACCGGGGAAATCGAGATCCCGGCACACAAGCGCAAGAAGCGCGGGCGCAAGCCGCTTGATCCGAACCTGCCGCGCGAGATCGTTCGGCACGAGTTGCCGGAATCTGAGCGGATCTGTGCCCACGACGGCTCGCCGCTGGTCGAGATCGGCGTTGAGGTGAGCGAGCAACTGGACATCATTCCGCAGCAAGTCCGCGTCATTCAGCATCAACGGGTGAAGTATGCCTGCGCTTGCTGTGACCAAGGAATCAAGGTGACGCCCGCCCCGGCACGCATCATTCCCCGGGGGCTGCTCACCGAGTCCGCGATGGCCTGGGTGGTGACCTCGAAGTACATGGACGCCTTGCCGCTGTACCGGCAAGCCGCGCTGCTCGGGCGCTTTGGAGGCGACCTCTCGCGCACGACGTTGGCCGGGAGCGTTATCCGGGTCGGTGAGGGTGTGCAACCAGTCATCAACCTGATGCGGGATCATCTGCTCGATGCTGATGTGATCCATGCGGACGAGACGACGATCCAGGTACTCAAGGAGCCGGGTAAGAAGGCGCAGTCCAAGAGTTATCTCTGGGCGCAAGTGACGGGCAGTGGGCCACCGATACGGCTGTTCGGCTATGCACCGGGGCGCGGTTCGGCTCATGCAGACCATTTATATGCCGGCATCAAATCGGGTGGCGCATTGATGAGTGACGGCTACGAGGTCTACGGCAGCATCGCCAAGACCAACAAGCTCATTCACTTAGGGTGTTGGGCCCATTGCCGAAGGTATTTTGTTGAAGCCGAAGCTGTTCTGCCAAAAATCGCTCGGACACCAGAGCAGCCGGCCACTCAGTTCATTGCGGCGATTGGCGAGTTGTACGCCGTGGAGTCAAAGGCAAAAGAGAAATCCGCCTCTGAACGCCAGCAATTGCGCGATGAACTCAGCCGTCCGATCCTGACCAGGATTGAGGCGTTGCTCATGAAATATCTGCACGCCATCACCCCTGGCAGCTTGATGGGCAAGGCACTGCATTATCTATCGGCGCAATGGCCAAAGCTCATTCGCTACGTCGAGAACGGCGCCTGGCCCATCGATAATAACCTTTGCGAAAATGCCATAAGACCGTTTGTAATCGGGCGCCGCAACTGGTTATTCGCAGATACGGTGGCGGGTGCTAACGCCAGCGCCAATCTTTATTCACTGGTCGAGACCTGCAAGGCCAACGGTATTGATCCCTACGCATATTTAGTCAGCCTCTTCCGAAATCTGCCTGCGGCCAAGACCGCCGACGACTTCGAGGCGCTGCTGCCCTGGCGCTTGACTCCAGGCGCTTAAGTAATCTCTACTCAGCACGCCTCCGATCGGTCACGATAGACCGGAATCACCGGTCACGATGCCGGAACGCCCCCACATCGCAGCTCAAAAGCACATTCAGCGCCGGTGGCCAGGGTGGGGGAAATTGCCGCATCGCAGAACCGGCGCTTGATCACGCACGAACAATCAAGACGTCCTTCATTGAGCGCTTACGCTCAACCGTTGATGAAGCTCCATTTTCGTGGTGTATTTCGAGTAAATATGGTTCTGACAAACTACTTCGAATCTTTTCTGCAATCGTTTTTGCCCGTG
>CAIOZU010000067.1 GCA_903862885.1 uncultured Pseudomonadota bacterium | reverse complement strand
CTGATGGACCATCCGCCCTTCCCAGGTCCGGCCAGTCGGTACTGCCACCTAAGCCGTTCCGTGCTGCTGCTGCCGGATTCCAACGGCGGCTGCCGGTCCTTGCGTTGGGCTGAGGGTCTCGCGCGCGCGCCTAACGATGCGGTGCTTGACCCAATGGAAGCGCAGCGGCGGGGCAAAGATGATAGTTGGCTTTCGCTGCGCCTCTCTGAAGAGCGAGCCATTTGGCGTGATAGCCAGTGCTTGGTCATCAATGCGACCAGTCATCCGCCAGCTGTGGTCCGCAACGCGATGCAGGTACTGGAAGAGAGTGGGGACCCGAGCCCAGTCACACTTGGCATTGGTGGCCTGCTGGCTGACAAGGCCAAGTTGGTCTTATGGCGCATTGAACAAATTACGGCTCCACTGCAGGTGCTTGAGTCCGTCCAACTGCAAGGCGTGCTCGCTCTGGGACTAGACGCGGCGGAGCAAGCGGGGCGTGGACTCTTTGGGGCTTGCTCTGACTTTGCCCGGTATCTTTTGCGAGAGAATGGTGATGCCGATAAGGCGGCCGTCCGCGGTGTGGTTAACGGCCTACCAGGTACTCGACATTTTTGGCACCAGTTGGACGTTGCCTTTCCCCATTTCCTTCAGCGGTTGCAGTCACCGGAAGCAATTAACGTGGCCATTAGCGAGTGGGGTAACGCAGTCCGTGAGGCGTTACAGAGCGCCTGGCGGGAAAGTGTCCGGTCTACTGGTCAGAGCCGAAAATCCATCATGGCAGGCGCAAAGGCCGAGGCCGCTTACCAGCGGACTCAGAACGGGTTGAATCAAAAATTGGGGGTTTCAACGTGAAGGGCCAATCGCTGGTCGATTATCTAAAGTCAGTGGCCGAGCGCGATTCGGGCGCCATCGCAGCGTTAGGTCGAAGCCTGATGTTCGAGCCAGGAACCTATGCGCCGGCATTTCCTGTTCTGGAGTCACTCGTTGGGTCATGCAGCGAGGAGGAGCGTCGTAGGGTCTATCTCATATCCGGGTTATGGTCTCGATATGGACGTCGCCATGATGGCAACGCGCAGTCGCTTGCTTCTGCGATGAAACAACTCGCTCGCCAAAGTGAGAGCGTGGCTGCGCGGTTTAGTGTGTTGTTAGATGCCGATATGGATGAGTTGTCGCACCGACTTCGTCAAGCGGTCGCATTGATCGGTGGTGCCGGCATTGCGATTGACTGGGGCTCTCTCTATGACGACCTCAGGTGGTGGGGACATCCTGACAAAAACGTTCAGCAACGTTGGGCACGTCAATTTTACTCGTCGCCAGACGGTCTGGTTGTCTCTGCTAATCAAGATACAAAGAATTTCATTTAACATTTTGGGCACTTCGCAAGGTCATACCATGAGCATAATAATTGAGTTTCATGTCGTACAGCAGTTCGCCCCCGGCAATCTAAACCGGGACGATACCGGCGCGCCGAAAGACGCTTATTTTGGTGGCGTCCGTCGTGGCAGAATTTCCTCGCAGAGTTTTAAACGAGCGATACGGCGGTACTTTGCCTCTGCTCGTTTGTTAAATGACGACGAACTTGCTGATCGAACCAAGCGACTCGTGGCTTCCTTGGCGGGCCGTCTTGATGGCAAGGTTCCGGATCCACAGAAGGCTGCAAAGGAACTTCTCGAACTCGCGAGTCTCAAGGTTAAGAAGGTAAAAGAGGCTGAGCACACGGAATATCTGCTCTTTATCGGCCATAAAGACGTTGAGCGGCTTGCCGACGTGGCTATTCAGCACCAAGGCAAACTAACTGGTGCCGATGCAAAGCGTGCGGTCCAAGAGATCCTGAGCAGCAACCGTGCTGTAGATGTCGCGCTCTTCGGGCGCATGCTCGCTGACGCAAAAGACTTCAACGTTGATGCTGCAGCCCAGGTTGCCCATTCAATTAGCACGCACCGAGTCGAGCGTGAGTTCGACTTCTTTACTGCAGTGGATGACTTGGCAGCGGGAGATGAGGCCGTTTCTGGAATGCTGGGTACCGTTGATTTTAATAGTGCTTGCTACTACCGATACGCGGTGCTGCATCTTGGCCTGCTTGAAGACAATCTTGGTTCTGATAGCGACTTAGTTCGGCGTGCCGTCTCCGCCTTCTTGACTGCATATGTCAGGGCCATACCTTCTGGTAAACAGAATACTTTTGCCGCACACAACCCGCCGGAATTCGTGGCTGTTCGACTACGCGATGATGCCCCCATCAATCTCGCGGGCGCGTTCGAACGCGCTGTGCCGGCGAAAGATGGGTATATTCGGGGCTCTGTGTCTGCGCTGCAATCCCACTGGCGCCATTTGGATACCGCCTACGGTTCTGCAGGCACTACATGGGTATTGGATCTCACGGGCGTTTGGGAAGGCGACACAGTTGCTAGCCTGGACTCGCTCCGCGAGGGATTGCTTCTGGCGCTGGGTTGAAATAGCGGATGGCCACCTTGTTGCTGCGATTGGTCGGACCTCTTCAAAGTTGGGGTATGTCTAGCCGTTTTGGTGAGCGCGACACTGCGTCAGAGCCGACCAAGAGCGGTGTGCTGGGCTTAATAGCGGCGGCCCTCGGACGTGACCGTAGTGCCGATATCAG
>CAIOZU010000066.1 GCA_903862885.1 uncultured Pseudomonadota bacterium | reverse complement strand
GGTGACGGTAAGGGCAACGTCACGACCTATGCGACCTATCGCAATGTCGCTGCGGTTCTGCAGTCGCAGTACGATTACAGTGCTGCTTCACTCGGGTCAGGTTTCTGTTGCAGCAGCAGCTATGACGGGCGTTTCACGGTATCGGGCTCATCCACCTCCTACCCGGGGCGCTTTCGACTGGTTTCCCAATATGGCGTAAATATCGGCGGTAGCAAGGTGCTGATTCCGAATGGCGACAATACCGGCCTCTCCTCTTGGGGTTCAGGTAACGCTTACCGCTTCAATTATGGCCCTCTGAACTATCAGCAGCGTCCTGATGAACGCTATACCGCGGGCGCCTTCGCGCACTATGAGTTCAATGAGCACGCGGACGTCTATACAGAAATTCAATACATCAATGACCACACGCTGGCGCAGATTGCGCCGTCGGGCGCTGTCTATGGCTCAGGTCCTTATCAGGTGAGTTGCGCCAACCCGCTGTTGACGACGGCGGAGTTAGGAGAGTGGTGCGGCGGCAGCAACACCGATACGGACCCTCGCTACTTGCTCATCGGTCGTCGCAACGTTGAGGGCGGCAATCGAGTCGATGATTTGACCCACTCAGCCTGGCGCTTTGTGCAAGGCAGCAAGGGCAAGATCAGCGACGCGTGGGATTATGATGTTTACTACTCCAACAGCATCACGATACTCAGTGAGAGCTATCTGAACGACCTGTCCATTTCGCGCATGAAAAGCGCGCTGAATGTGGTGACAGATACCCGTGCCGGCAGCCCGACATTTGGTCAGCCGGTGTGTGCCTCTGTGGTATCTGGGACGGACTCCAACTGCGTGCCGTACAACATCTGGCAGCAAGGTGGCGTTACGCCTGAGGCACTTAAGTACATTCAGACACCTTTGATCTCGAATGGCCGAACGACCCAACAGATGGTATCCGGCAACGTGACGGGTGATCTCGGCCAGTACGGCATAAAATTACCGAGTGCGGCCTCTGGGATGCGCGTCAACATCGGTGCTGAATGGCGCGAAGTCACGTCCGACTTCGAGCCCGATTTTGCTTATATTTCGGGAGATGCAGCAGGCTCAGGTTCGCCGACGCTGCCGGTTAAGGGATCAATTATTTCGCGGGAGTTGTTTGCTGAGACACGACTGCCTCTGTTGGATGACAAGCCCTTTGCCAAAACAATGGCATTGGAGGCGGGCTATCGCTATTCGGACTATTCCTTGGGCTTCAAAACCAACAGCTACAAGTTGGGTCTCGAGTGGTCGCCAGTACAGGAATTGCGTGTACGTGGCAGCTTTGCGCATGCCGTGCGTGCGCCGAACATATCCGAACTCTATCAGCCAGTGCACGTGGGTTTAGATGGATCCAGTGACCCATGCTCTGGCGCCGCTCCGTCCTACTCTCAGCAACAGTGCGCTGCGTTGGGCCTGTCCTCGGCTCTGTATGGCCTAGTGGACCCCAATCCGGCTTCCCAATATAACGGGTACTTTGGCGGCAATCCAAATTTGAAGCCTGAGACTGCTAAGACAGTGTCATTCGGTGTGGGTTATTCACCCACCTTCCTGCCAGGCTTTCGTATGCAGGTGGATTATTATGACATCAACATCACTGACACCATCAGTAGTGTCGGCCCATCGACCATTATGGCGTTGTGTGCCAACAAAGGTCTGCAGCAGTTCTGCGACTTAGTGCATCGCGATGTGAACGGTTCGTTGTGGATATCAAATAATGGTTATGTGAGCGATCCGCTTAGCAATAACGGCGCGCTGCGTGAGAAGGGCATTGACTTCGACGTGTCCTATAACCTAGATATGGGTGCCTACGGCAAGATGCACACGAGCTTCGTTGCAACCAAAGTCAACTCGTATCAGATCTTGCCACTTCAGTCGCGTCCTGATACGGCGTTTGACTGTAACGGGTTTTATGGCAACTCCTGTGGTTCGCCTAACTTCAAGTGGCGGCACACGTTGACCTCGACCTGGATGACACCATGGCGTGGTGCGGATGTGAGTTTGGCTTGGCGTTATTTCGGTGCGGTGACGGTCGACGGTCTGAGTTCAAACCCGAACATCAGTGTCGATGGCACCACCAATCCAGCGGCGTGCGAGTATTTCCCTGGTTTTTCTTGCATATCAACCACCGATGCGCACTTGAGTTCGCGTAGCTACATTGACCTGTCCGGCTCGATGAAAGTGGCAGATCATGTGACGGTTCGCTTGGGCATCAATAACATTCTCGATAAAGACCCACCGATCGTAGGCGCGAACAACATCGCTAGTGGTAACGGAAACACCTTCCCATCACAGTACGATGCGTTGGGTCGCTATGTGTTTGGTTCAGTGACCGTTCAGTTCTAAGGGGCAACTCTTTGGACAGAAAAGCGGCGGGCTCGGGCCCGCCGTTTTTTTTGGTAAACCACCGGCGGGAGGTTGTCATGGCAAGCCTAAGCAAGCATGACCAAGCGCGAGTTCTCTCCGTGCATGCGCTCGCCTCGAGCGGTGATCTTGATGGCGCCATGTCTTTGGCGATGCAGGCCTTGCAGTCGGGACTTGAGCACCCTCTTATTTTTAACCTCGCAGCGCTTCAGTCTGAGCGCGAAGGGAACCTCTTAGGCGCCCTCGCGCTCCTTGATCGCGGCCTGGCTCTGTCTATGGACGATCCCGGTTCTCTCAATGCACGTGGCTTGTTATTGATGCGCCTCGAACGCGCTGCCGACGCCATAGCGTGTTTTGATCGGATGATTGCACTCGATCCGTCACCGCCTTTTGTGCATGTGAACCGAGGGAACGCGCTACAAATGTTGGGGGAGCTGGCGGCTGCAGAGGATAGTTACCGGCAGGCCTTGGTGCGCGATGAGTGTCATCCGATTGCGCTTGCTGGTCTGTCGACCGTTTTAAGTCAGCGAGGCGATCACCTGCGCGCACGGAGGGCAGGCGAACAGGCGCTGTTGCTCGCCCCTGGTCTAGCGGATGCCGCCTTGAGTGTGGTGGCTGCTGATCTAGCTGATGGGCAGCTGGCCGCGGCCGAAGTCCGGGTGCGTGCGCTGCTGCAAGACCCTACGCTCGGCACCTTAGATGCCTGTCGCGCGGAGGGCTTGCTGGGGGATGTCTTAGATGCCAAGGGCAGTCTGAGTCAGGCATATGACGCCTATTTAACAGCGAATCAGCGACTGCAGCAGCATTATGCGCCACAGTTTGCTCATGTCCGTCCAACGGCCCTTGAGTACGCGCGCGATCTCACCGCACAGCTGACGCAGCGGGGGGTGTCGACGGCTAACCTCACTCGATCAGCGGAGGCTGCCGGTCAGCATGTGTTTTTGGTGGGCTTCCCGCGCTCTGGGACGACGCTCCTAGAAATCGCCTTGAATGGACATCCAGCTGTGGTGAGTCTGGAGGAGAAGGAGTTGATGATAGAGGCGGTGCGTGTGTTCATGCGAACACCGCACGATATCCATGGCTTAGAGCGGGCGAGCGACGTTGAACTCGATCGGTTGCGACAGTGTTATTGGGAGGCGGTGCGCGCAGAAGGTTTGGATGTGTCTGGGAAAGTGTTTGTGGACAAATACCCTCTCAATCTTCTGAAATGGCCGTTGATTGCGCGTTTGTTTCCGAAGGCGCGTGTGCTGTTTGCACTGCGTGATCCGCGCGATGTGGTACTTAGCTGCTTCCGGCGTCAGTTTCGGATGAATGCGCCGATGTTTGAGATGTTGACTCTTCAGGGTACGGCGGCTTATTACGACGCGGTGATGGCGTTGGCTGATTGCTGCCGAGACTGTTACCCGCTGCCTACTTTGGTGGTGCGCCACGAGTCTTTGGTGGCTGACTTCCGTCCAGTGATGGAGGCCGTTGCTGACTTTTTAGGGCTCGAGTGGCATCAGGCAATGGATAATTTTTCTGCGCGTGCGGTGACGCGCGCCTTTGCAACGCCGAGTACTGCACAACTAGCAAGTGGATTGCAGACACATTTTGTGGGCCAATGGCGCAGGTACCATGGTCAACTGCTTGAGATACTGCCGATACTAGAACCTTGGGTGGCGAAATATCAGTATCCGATGCACTAGTGTTTTACAGGAGTCGCTATGCGAGAGACATCGTTGATTAATTTTTCAGGGTACGCGCCTGTTGCCTCAGCGATTGATCCGATAAAAGTGGTGGCAGGCCAGCCCCATCCGATGTTGGATCATCGCTATTCTGATGCCACTCAACAGTTTCACTGCGGCACGTGGGGTAGCGACCCTGGCCAATGGCGCATTCACTACACGGAGCATGAGTTTTGCTATCTGCTGTTTGGTCGAGTTCGCCTGGTCTGCGATACGGGAGCAGTGCAGGAGTACCAGGCGGGCGATGCCTTTGTGGTGCCGGCGGGATTTTCTGGCACCTGGGAGACGCTCGAGTCGTGTCGTAAGCACTACGCGATCTTTGAGCCTACACCTTAGGGACTTGCAAGAGTCAGTCGTCTGTCGTTTTCCGTGTGTAGGCAGGTCATTTTTTTGGAGCGGTGACAATCGATTGCCAGTTGATGAGCGCGTTCCAAAGAAGGCGCTGGTCGCCGCGGTTCATATCGCGATGCAGTGGATTGAAGTTAAAGGTAATCACATGCCCTTTGCCGATGGGCATATCCATAATGGCCGGGCGTCCTGCGAGGCCGGCCTCACCCCAGGCTTGTCCACTGACCACCATGCTGCTCCCATCACGGGCGCCCCATTGCATAACGACACCGCGAGTATCTATGGGCCCATCGAGGCACGTGTTGCAATACGCCATGGTCAGCCAATAGCGTGGGATGCTATATAGCGGAAAATTTTCTCGGAAGACGTAGGTATCTGTAGGATAGCCATAGGCGATCGGATGCTCGGGGCGTGCGAAGCTCACTTTAAGATGCGCGCCTGGAGTTCGCGTGACGGCTTGGCTTGAGGCGGCGGCCGCATCGCCGCCAGCGCCTTGGCTATTCCGCGGTACACCGCCTAAGTCACGTCGCACACCGCGAACAAGCCCTGATTCCAACGCCAGCATCGTGCCATTTCCTAGGGTGACGAATAGACCCCCTTGGTCAATAAAATTACTGAGCTGTTGTAGGCCTGCCCCACCGATGCCACCGGTGATGTCATTAGATGCCGCCGGCGTGCCGAGACTCGGCGTGGCCGCCGTTTTCTTGAAGGGCATCGGTCCCCATGCTTTTGGGATGCCCTGGATTTGTTCTGCCAATTCCAGATCAACATGACCATAAAGCAGTACATCCCAGTGCTGTTTCAGATGTCCTGCACGGATGTCTTCGTCTCGTACGTAGCCATAGGGGATATGACGTTGGTCTAAGGCATAGCGTACCCAACCAATTGAATCGGTATCGGCCCAAGGGGCCCACACACCTACCCGTGGCACAGGCGCTGCATGCAGCGTCACGATGGGTCGAGTCGCGCTGCGGCTAAAAGACAGACCTAAAGAATCAGCGAGCGTGTTTAAGGCGATTTGCAGACCCGGTTGCTCCATGATGACCCAAGAGCCTGCTGGATAGAGGTCGTCATCCACTGTGAAAGGTTTTTCCGCGATGCTGATTTTAAAAGCGGCTAAGGCAAAGCGCGCCTCTAAAATGCTTTCCTGTCCGGTGTCTTTCAAGAGATACACCGGGCCTTTGTCAACCATCTTGCCCTTGATTGCAGGGGGGGCGGTTATGGGAGTCAGGGCCAAGGTGCGTACGCGGACATCAGCGCTCGGGATGGCGCTTAAATGGTAGTGAGCGGTCAGTGCCCAGGAGATGTCGTCATAGGGTTCGCCGCCGTCTTTGGGGTAGTGCTGCGGCATGAGTAAATCGACCGCGTAATTACGATAAGGCTGATCGAGGCGAACCACATAGGTGCCTTGAGGATAATCGCCCTCTTTGAGGCTAAAAGCTTCTGTGGCTTGACCCACCTCAATGTGCTGGCCTAACAGGCGGCCGACTAAGGTCGCGACCCGCGCAGGATCCCCTTGATCGGCGGGGATGATGAATGCAAAGGGCGCTTCATCTATGCCCTTCCGCCACGAATGCACACTTTTTCGATAGAAGTTGCTGAGTAGCTCTTTGGCATGTGCGGCGGTGAAATCAAGCGCTGCCAATGCGCCTGTTTCGTTGTAATTCACATTGTCGCGCGCAGACCAAGAGAAGGTATCGCTAGGTGGTGGCAAGAGCCGATACCACTCGGTGCTGGTGTCTTGGGGTGCGAGCTGCCATTGGAGGGTTTCAGCAGTGCCATTACCAAAGGTCTCATACCCACGGCCGATGGCGTTGTGGTTCATGGCGATGGATTCGAGAAAAAGATGCGAGAAGCCTTCACCAAAATTCCAAGTCGATACCCCCGGCATACCAAGGCCCGTCAGGGCTTGTACTTCGTGGAAACTCATCTCTTGGAATTCACTGTAGGTGATCGGATCGATGTTGGGGTTGTAGGGGCCAGTACCATTCCATGTCATTAAGAGTGCGACCGATTCATGTAGGTCGTGAACGATGGTGGGATGCCAGTCAAAGAACATGCGATGCACGGCTTTAGTGGTTTCATGAGTTTGTTGGTGGGTATCTCGGTTGATGTCAACAAAAGCATATTTTGACCAATAGGGGGGTGACTGACGCGGCAACGTGGCGCGATCGGTCTTGCCTTTTAAGTATTGATAAAACCACTCGACTTGCTTATCGCGCCCGTCGGGGCTTGAGATGGGGTTAATCAGCACCACGAGATTTGAGCGGATCCGACTGATCATCGGGGTATCAGAGACCGCCAGCCGATAAGCCAACTCCAGTACCGATTCGGTGGAGCCGGTTTCATCAGAGTGAAGGCCCGCATTGAAGTAATAAATTGGACGAGCCGTGTCGATCAGTTGTTGTGCTTTCGTCTCGTCCAACAGGCGCGGATCGGCTAAGGCTGCGGTGGCTGCCTTCAGATCATCGAGTTGACGGATGCCGGTTTCATCGGCAATGGCCAGCAGCAGGATGTCGCGGCCTTCTTCGGAGCGCCCGATGGTGAACAGTTTGACGCGCGGCGAAGCCTGAGCGAGCGCTTTAAAATAGGCGTAAGTGGTTGTGGAGTTGACAAGCTCCCCCGGGGCTCCGGGAATGCGCTGTAAAAACGTGCGCGGTGAGGGTACCGTCGATGAGGCGGGGATTGAGGCGACCCAAGGCGATAAGAACCGGGCTTCGGTGGTGGCGCGGGCGATTTCTTCGATGGAACCCGGCTCTGCCACATCGGCGCAGGCGATGGTTGGACACCCGATACCCATCCACAGGGTGGTGATGGCGATGACAACACGACGCATGATGAACCCCTAGGCGATGGTATCTAAGGATTCAGAGCGCCTGAGCGGTGCCTGATCCCTCTCTCAATGCAGTGAAGAGTTATCGTAGCACCCCTGAGGCGTTGGATTGCACGTCGCCTAGCATCGGGCGATCCGACACACGCACGCCTGATTGGTTGGATCGCTTTATGATGTCAGTGGGGGTCAAAGCGCCCGTGGCACCGGCGTGGCTACAGCGTCTTAGAGGCTGTGCTTGCCGATTGAAAATTGCCCGTGCTCATCGAAGGGTACAGTGGTCATGAAGGCAAGGCCGGTACGGATCGTACCGGTTACGCGATAATTGATCGGCTGTGAGTTGTCTTTCAGATGAGGCAGCAACTTAAATAGAGTCATGGCCAAATGCGTGCTGACCGTCATATCAAACTCCGTTTCACCGGATGCCGGTACCGTGAAGGCCTCGGTGGCAGTGCCCCGGCCGAACTCATCCCCTTCCAGTTGCAGGGTGTAGTCAATACTTTTAATCGGTAAGACCAGTGCATTTGGGTTTTGTACGCGCAGGTGCACTTTGAAGTGTTGCTCATCGCGGTGGATGTCTTGAATCTCGACCGCCACCACGGTCAGGTGTGGCGCGGTGAAGTGGGGGCTCAGCACCATGCAGGCGGCTAAGCCTGCGATGACAAACAAAGCAGCGCCCGCACGCCATCCACGAGCGGCGGGGTGTGCGGGGGTACATCGGTCATGTCGGCGCATGGGCAGGTCTTTGAAGCGGGTGAGCGTTGACCATAGCAGAAGCGCCCGTGTGCGGACAGGGCGCGGCCCGCATCGCGATCTGCGCCTCGAGTTAAGTATTAATAAATTAACTATAGTATCAATTGAATAGTAATAATAAGTCAGTTATAAAGGAAGGCATGGAGTCCAGTGCGTCATCTGCAGAGTTAGGGTTGGGGGACGCTGTGCAGGCGGCCGTTGAGCTGTCACGCAAATTTCAGAAAGAGCTGAATGCCGGATTGATTTCGCTGGTTCTATTGGCTCTGATCGACGTTGCGGAGGAGGACTTATATGGTTATCAGATCGCTCAGCGCCTGGAAGCGCTCACCCCCACGGGTCGGCCGATGACGGCGGGCGGTCTCTATCCGGTGCTTCGGACCTTGTCGGCCAGAGGCTTACTAAGTAGCCGCGTGGTGCCCTCGTACGCAGGTCCTGCGCGTCGTTACTATCGCATCACCCCGATCGGACGAGCCGCCTTGGCGCACTGGCGGGTGATTTGGGGTGAGACGCGTGACTTTGCGGAGATCGCTTTGACCCGTCCTGCCGGGGCCATCGCATGAGTTGCGCGGATGTGCCGAGCGCTTACTTGGATGCACGTTTGCAGGGCGCGTTGGACGCGCATGTACACTGGGAAGCGGATACGCTCGACTGTGATGGCATGAATCGGCCGGATCGCCGCGGTCTTCGCGTGACCTTTCAAGGGGCGAGTGGGGAGGAGCATTTGACCTTGTTGTTTGGCATCCCCGTTTTGGCGGAAGGGACGTCGGGTCGTCATGTGCCGGTCAATGTGACACTGATACGCGAAGGCGTGGGCTTTTACGGCACGCAAGGGGATGACAAGTGCACCCTCGATGAAGTCCAACAAAAAGCCTTGCCAACCCCTGAGGGAGATCGCCCACCGCATCGCTGGCAGATTGAGGCGCATGGCTTTTGCTTGGATCCGGCCCGCGCGCTGGGCGCAGGCGAAGCGGCCATACTCATCACCCGCTTTGATTTTCGTGGCGAGCTGTTGTGGGAGCCTGACCCATTGCCCAGTGGTCCGCCGCCGGTGATCGGATGAACGCCGCGCCGCGCGCTGTCTCGGTTCTGGTTAGCGGATGGCTGCTGGCTTGGATGGCGATGTCCGTGTGTGCAGCAGCGCCGATCCAAGAGCCTTTGTCGCATTTTCCACGGAGTGATATTCAAATCGATGTGGGTGGTCGCTCGTATGTCTTTAAGGTGTGGCTTGCTGCAACGCCTGCCCGCCATGAGCAGGGCCTGATGTATGTGAAATCGCTTCCACCCAACAAAGGCATGCTGTTTTTATTTGATCGCCCGCAGATCACGTCGTTCTGGATGAAGAATACCTTGATCCCTTTGGATTTATTATTCATCGCCGCGGACGGTCGGGTGATTCGTATTGCTGAAAGCGCAACGCCCTTGTCGCTCGAGCCGATCGGCTCTATGGGAATGACCACTGGTGTATTAGAGTTAGCTGGTGGGACCAGTGAGGCCTTGGGCATTAAACCTGGCGCTCGGGTGCACCATGCCGCCTTCGTATGGCGATGAGGCTGATCCGCTGACAGACGGGCGATTGATATAAAAAAGAGTGGCAGGATACGACTGACCATTCTGAGGGGGTAGGGTCGCTGCCCGCCGTCATGCGGCGGGCAGCGCATCCTTAAAGCCAGTGGACGTCGCTCGCCAAAAGCGAGTGATTATTATGGAGTGAGCGCAAGCAGATTGTGGTCAACTAAACGCCTGCCGACCGTGTAGATATAAAGGATAGGGGTCGACGCATGCAGAGCCGGTGAATGATGCAGCCTCGTTCATATTCAATCGCCCATGCGGCATGTCTTTTCAGCTTTTCTGCTTGCGCAACTTTTGCCAGATGAGTTAAAAAATGATGAATGTTTTTCTTTTGTATGCACAGCGTGGTCATGTCGTGACGTTGACCATGAACCAGCCGGATCGACGTAATCCTTTGACAGGTAACACGGCCGTCGACGAGTTTCTGGTGGCGATTGATCGGATTCGGAATGACCAGAGCGTGCGTGCAGTCATTGTGACCGGCAATGGTCCATCCTTTAGTGCGGGGGGCGACATCAATGAAATGGCTCGCCAGGCAGGGCCCGATGTTGAAGGCTTAGCTATTCGAGAGGAATACCGGCGCGGTATTCAGCGATTGCCGTTGGCGTTGTTTAATCTGGATGTGCCGGTGATCGCCGCGGTCAATGGCCATGCGATGGGTGCCGGGCTTGATTTGACCTGTATGTGCGACATTCGCATTGCGTCAGAAAAAGCCAAATTCGCTGAAAGCTTTGTCAAACTGGGGATCGTCGCGGGTGATGGCGGCGCGTGGCTGCTGCCGCGGGTCATTGGTCTGTCGCGCGCGGCAGAGATGTCTTTTACGGGTGACATGATTGATGCGCAGACGGCGCTCGCTTGGAATTTAGTGTCGCGAGTAGTGCCGCATGAGGACTTGATGAGCGCTGCTAATGAACTGGCTGATCGGATTGCAGCCAACGCGCCGCAGGCGGTGCGTATGACCAAGCGGCTGATGCGTGAGGGTATGCACTCCCGCCTTGATACGGCTTTGGAGTTATCTGCAGGCTTCCAAGCCCTGGCACACAAGACGGCAGAGCATCGTGAAGCGGTGAGTGCTTTCAAGGAAAAACGGCCAGCAAGGTTTGTGGACTGATGGCAGACCTTTTAGATCATTTTCAATTCGCCGCTCTGCCGCCAGCGGCTGAAGCGTTTCGTGCTGAAGTTAAAGCGTTTTTAGCGCCCTATGTGTCCCGATGGCCTGCGGATATTCGCTCGCGTTCTTGGGCGGGCTTTGATCGCGAATTCAGTCAGCAACTCGCGGCGCGTGGCTGGGTGGGGGTGACCTTACCTAAGCGCTATGGAGGGGCTGAGCTTGATGCTTTCTCTCGCTTTGTATTGGTAGAAGAGTTGTTAGCGGTAGGGGCGCCTGTGGCCGCCCATTGGATTGCAGACCGCCAGAGCGGTCCTTTGATTCTGAAGTATGGGACAGAGGCGCAAAAAGCGTTCTACTTGCCGCGGATCTGTCGAGGCGAAGCCTTCTTTTGTATTGGTATGAGTGAACCCAATGCCGGCTCAGACCTTGCCAGCGTCGGTAGCCGGGCGACGCCGGTAGAGGGCGGCTGGCGATTGAATGGCCGCAAGATTTGGACCACGCACGGTCATCGCTGTCATTACAGTATTGCCTTAGTGCGTACGTCAGGGACGCCGGCCGATCGTCAGCAAGGCTTATCACAATTTATTATTGACTTGTCTTTGCCAGGGGTGACTATCCGTCCGATTGAGGATTTGTCCGGTGACCAACATTTCTGCGAGACATTTTTTGACGATGTCTTTCTGCCAGCAGATGCATTGATCGGTATGCCCGGACAGGGTTGGGAGCAAGTCACGGCGGAACTCGCCTTTGAGCGCAGCGGACCCGAGCGACTTTATTCCAGCATCGTACTTCTGGACTGTTGGATCGCCGCGCTGAAGGCGGGCGCTACAAGCGATAGCCAAGTCGCTACAGTGGGGCGGTTGACCGCCCATCTGGTGACCTTGCGGCATATGTCGATTAGTACCACCAGCCAATTGGCGCGCGGCCAGAGTCCGGTGGTGGAAGCGGCGTTGGTCAAAGATCTGGGCACCACCTTTGAGCAGTCCATCCCTGATTTAATTGAGGACTCTTTGGGCACTCAGCCAGGGGTGGCGATCGATGCGGAGCTGTATCGTGCACTGGCCTATGTCAGTCAAGCGGCGCCAGCGTTCTCGCTGCGCGGCGGGACGCGCGAAATCCTTCGCGGCATGATCGCCCGTGGCCTTGGGCTTCGCTGAGGAAGTGATGAGTATGTTTCTAGAAGCGATTGACGTCCTATTGAGAGAGCATGCGGTCGAGTCCGTGCGCTCGGCTGAAGCCGGCAAGGGAGCGAGCGCCTTATATCAGGCGCTCGATGAGGGCGGGTTCTTCGAGTTACTGGCGCCGGAAAGTGAGGGCGGTGCGGCGCTTGAGATGAGTGAGTTCTACCCGATCGTCATGCTCTTTGGGGCAACCGCGCTGCCCTTGCCCATTGCCTCCACCATGGTGGCGCGTTTGTTGTTGGCGCCTGCGGATCGGCCGACTGGGTCGATGACGTTCGCTCCAGCCCTGACCATCGGCCCACAGGAGGCCATCACGGCTTCGCTGGTTCCTTTTGCAATGACCGCCGATTATGTGCTGGGCACTCGTCAGTCGGAGTGGGTGTTGCTGCCTGTGTCACAGGCGCTTCGCGTGCCGAGTGGCGTGCCGGGGAATATGACGGCTTCACTGTCTTGGGCCCCCCAACAGGGCAGGGTTGTGCGGCCGTTAATGGATGCGGATCTACAGGCTTTAGGTGCGGTGTTGCATGCGGGGCTCATTGCCGGCGCCGCTCAGCGAGTGTTTGATTTGACCCTTCAGTATGGAAACGATCGTTCCCAGTTCGGTAAGTCAATCGGCAAGTTTCAGGCTATTCAGCATCAGCTCAGCGTGATGGCGGAGCATGTGGCGGCGACTCGGATCGCGGCAGAGGCGGCCTTCCAGTGCGGGCGGCGGGTGCCCTCTTGGTTGGTCAGTGCCGTGGCGAAGTCGCGGACCAGCGAAGCCGCACAGTTGGCCGCGGCGACAGCGCATGCCATCCACGGCGCCATCGGCATCACTGCAGAATATGAGTTACAGCGCTACACCCGACGCTTGCATGAGTGGCGTATGGCGCATGGCTCTGAGTCCTATTGGAATCAGGCATTGGGTGAGCGGGTGCTGGCCGGTGACGAGCCACTGCTGATTGATTTTGTGCGGTCGGTCGTGGCCTGAAACCGGGTGGGGGTGAGGCCGTCGACGGACGCCCATTAGCCGTGGTCGTCAAGCCCCCCATTTAAAATTATTTATAATAAAAACATATAGTTAGATAGGTCTGGGGATGCCTTTGGGCCCCTTCGCTGCTATACTAAAAAGCGCTGGTGCTTAACGCCGGTGACCTGATAGCAGCGCCTTCGTGCTGACTGATTCATCTTCAGGTTGCCTTCACCAGCTTTGAAGGAACCATGGCCGCTTCGCCCTATCAGCAGCTTGAGGAAGAATTTCGCCGTCTCCACGCGTTTCGTGGGGCGTTGGCGCTGCTTCGCTGGGATGCCGCCGTGATGATGTCGCGTGGCAGCGCCGAGGTCCGCGGGGACCAGTTGGCCGCCATCGAGATGGAATGCCATGCGCTGTTGACGTCGCCTAAGGTGTCTCGGCTGCTGGATCGGGCCCAGGCCAACGGGCAGATGCTCGAGGATTGGCAGATTGCCAATCTCCGCGAGATGCGCCGCCAGCGGGATCACGCGATCGCTACCCCTAACCATTTGATCTCACGGCTTGCCAAAGCCAGTGCCCGAGCAGAAATCCATTGGATGGAAGCCCGGCGCAGTGGCCAGTTTGCGGATGTGGCGCCCCATCTGGCTGAAGTGGTGAGCCTCATGCGCGATCGGGCCGCCCTGTTGGGCAGCCACCTCGGGCTTTCGCCTTATGACGCGCTGATTGATGAATTCAGTCCAGGTGTAACCACCGCCGAGATCGATGGCTTGTTTAAAGCGGTGGGTCATCGTTTACCCGCTATGGTGCGTGATGCGTTGTCAGCGCAAGCGGCGATCCCCGTGGTGCCCTTGGTCGGTAAGTTTCCAGCATCCAAGCAACGCGCTCTGTGCGTCGAGGTCATGAAATCCTTGGGCTTTCCTTTTGAGCGGGGAAGATTAGACGAAAGTGAGCATCCTTTCACCGAAGGCATGGCGGGCGATATCCGCATCACCACGCGCTTTAACCCCGCTGACCCTTTTCAGGGTTTATTGGGGGCATTGCATGAAACGGGACACGCGCTATATGACTTAGGACTGCCCGCTGAATGGCGCAGCCAACCGGTGGGTCGCAATCGCGGCATGGCATTGGAAGAGAGTCAGTCATTAATTTTTGAGAAAATGGTGGTTCGAAGCCGCCCTTTCTTAAGCTATTTAAAGCCCTTGTTGGAAAAGCATTATGGCGTCAGTGGACCGGAGTGGGAGGTTGAGAACCTCTATCGGCATTTAACTCGAGTCCATCATGGGTTGAGTCGTGCAGAAGCCGATGAACTCACCTACCCCGCACACATCATGATGCGTTATGAGCTAGAGAAGCAGCTCCTATCTGGTGAGCTGTCAGTAGCTGAGTTGCCAGAGGCGTGGAATGAGGCGTCCTTGTCTCGGCTGGGTATTCAGCCGTCTAATGACGTCGAGGGTTGCCTTCAGGACATTCATTGGTACGTCGGGCAGTTCGGCTATTTTCCAGCCTATGCGCTTGGCGGCTTGATTGCCATGCAGCTGTGGGAGCGCCTGCGCATAGATCGGGATGAGCTTGATTTGGAGCTGGCGCGCGGTGATTTTTCTGGGCTATCGGGTTGGCTGCGCACCCATGTCTACGAGGTCGGCGCTCGGATGACCGTCCAAGATCTTGTGAAAGAGGCCACGGATAGGCCACTATCGTCCGCTCCCGCGCTTCGCTATTTGGAAGCGAAGTACTTTGAATCAAATCCTTAAAGGATGGCGTGGATACCGGCACTCACTTAGTCCCCTTCCCCTCCCTACGGGCCGCGCCTTCGAGCGTTGAACGGGCTTCTAAAAACTTTAAGCGCTTACAAGCTGAGCTACGTGGCTTAGTGGGTAAGGCGATAGATGACTATGCCATGATCGCCGAAGGCGACAAGGTGATGGTCTGCCTGTCGGGTGGTAAGGATTCGTATACCTTGCTGGACTTACTGCTGTCGCTACAGCGTAGCTCGCCGGTGCGCTTTGAATTACTGGCGGTCAATCTGGATCAGAAACAGCCAGGTTTTCCTGCCCATATTCTGCCTGACTATTTGACCCAGTTAGGGGTCCCATGGGATGTGATTGAGCAGGACACCTACTCGGTGGTTAAGCGGGTTATACCCGACGGCAAGACCATGTGTGGCCTGTGTTCGCGCCTACGCCGTGGTGCGCTCTATCACTACGCCAGTGAGCATGGTTGCACTAAGATTGCGCTCGGCCATCATCGAGACGACCTCTTAGAGACCTTGTTTCTCAATCTATTTTATGGAGGCAAGCTGAAGGCCATGCCGCCGAAGCTTCTGTCTGATGATCAGCGTCACATTGTGATTCGACCGCTGGCCTATGTGCCAGAACGGGCTATTGCTCGCTATGCCAAGGCACGTGCGTTTCCCATTATTCCCTGCACCTTGTGTGGTTCTCAGACGACGCTTCAGCGCCAGATTATTGGTCAGATGTTGAAAGACTGGGAGCGCGAACAGCCGGGACGTATTGAATCTATTTTTTCTGCGATGCGTGATGTGGCGCCATCCCAGCTGGCTGATGCTTCATTGTTTGACTTTGCGGCACTTGAAGCGAGGCGCGCTGCAGCGGCGGAGCCCGCGTGTCCGGAGTGAGAGGGCAGTCGTCGATTGAGGCGCCGAAACATAGTTACTGGGTCGAGCCTGGACGTATCTTGGCGGGTCGCTATCCCGGTGCCCGAAGCGAAGCGCGTACCTTTGATCGCCTAGAGGATTTGCTCACCGTGGGGGTGAGTTGGTGGATTGATTTGACCTGCCACGGCGAGCTTGAGCCTTACGATGCGCTGCTACCGCCGACTGCCCTGGTGGATGCAAAGCGTCCCGTCGTGTACTCCCGACATCCGATTCTTGATCACGGCTTGCCGACCGATGCATTGCAGATGACGCGTATCTTGGATGAGATCGATCGGGCGTTAGCGGCAGGGCATTGCGTGTATGTGCACTGTCACGCTGGGATCGGGCGCACCGGATTAGTCATTGGCTGTTATCTGGCGCGTCGTTTGGGTGATGGGCAGCAGGCGCTCGCAAGGCTGACTCAATTGTGGGGCGAAAGTACTCGTCGCTATGAGTTTCCGCGTACACCGGAAACCGATGAGCAGACCGACTACATTCGTCGATGGTGTGCTGTCTCAGCAGCGCTTTCATTGGATCCTGTGGCGTCGCCCTTAGAAGATCTCGCTGTGCGCATGCGCGATCGCTATCAGGGCCTGTTGTATGGGCTTGCACTGGGCGACGCATTGGCGGTACCTGCCCAAGCGCGTATGGCCGGCACCTTCATGCCAATCCGCGATTTATTGGGGGGCGGTCCCTTTGAATTGCCGCGCGGTGCATGGACTGATGACACTGCAGTGTCGCTTCTGCTGGCAGATAGTCTGCTTGATCAGCAAGGTTTTGACGCAGACGACTATCGGCGTCGACTGCGTGACTGGCAGCAGCGTGGTCTGGGCTCCGCCACCGGTCAGTGTGTGGGGATCACCGCGCACACGGCGCATTTGCTTAACCAATCGTCGGAGGCTGTGGGGCGCTCGACAGCGGATCGCTGGAGGCTTGATCGTGAGCCCTTACTCGGCATGGGGATGGTGGCCGCTTTTGGTCTCGCCGACCCAGAGGCGGCTCTGGATCTCGCCGAACGGATCGCGCGACTCACCAGTGATGCTCCCTTGGTGGTTGATGCCTGTCGCTATGTGACTGCACTGGTGATAGGCGCTTTGCAGGGCATGACGGCGGATGAGCTGTTGTCGCCGACTTTTGCCCCGTTGCCTGGCCTCTGGAGTAGGCGCCCATTTACACCTGAGTTCTTGGCGGTGCTTGCTGAGTCGCCTCTGCCGACTCGCTCTCCCTCAGAGTTGGCTCCCTTGGCCGGTGGCGCGATGATCGCCAGTGTGCGGCTACTTCGTGAGTCACTCGCGCAACGTAACCCGTTCCGTGACGCGGTCTTGTCGATCGTGAATCTGGGTCAAGAGGCTGACTTCAATAGTGCGCTGGTGGGGCAATTGGCAGGGGCACTATATGGGTTTTCATCTATTCCGCCGCATTGGTCTGCGTCACTTATGCAGCATGACCGTATTTCATTGATCGCTGATCGTCTGCTATTGACAGCCTTGACGGAGGTCACGGCCAGTGGATCTGTTCCGCCCAAAGAGGCCGCGACGCAGCGTCCGATCAACCGGACGGCACGATGAAAAAATTAAGAATTTTAGTGATTGTGCATGGCAGCTTAGTGCCACCCGATACGCTCACGGGGCATCCTCAGTCTGCCATCGATGAATGGCAGACTGAATTCGATGTGGTTTCGCACCTCAAGGCTTCCGGACACGCAGTGCAATGCATTGGGCTGTATGACAGTTTGACTGTGCTTCGCACCACCATCCACGAATGGCAGCCGGACGTGGTTTTTAATCTGTTAGAAGAATTTGATGGCATCACGCTGTATGACCAGAATGTTGTCTCTTACTTGGAGTTATTGCGGCAACCTTATACGGGCTGTAACCCACGCGGGCTCATGTTATCTCGCGACAAGGTGCTATCTAAGCAGCTGCTAAGCTATCACCGAATTCCCACGCCACAGTTTGCCGTCTTTCAGCGCGGCAAGCGCATCCGCTTGCCATCTACATTGCGGTACCCCTTGTTTGCTAAGTCAGCCACCGATGACGCGTCTTTAGGTATCGCACAGGCTTCGGTGTGTTTTGATGCGCAGAGTCTTAAAGAGCGCATTGAATTTTTGCATGAAAAAACCGACAGTGATGTATTGGTAGAGGAGTACATCGAGGGTCGTGAAATATATGTGGGAGTGCTTGGCAATGAGCGCCTGACGACCCTGCCACCCTGGGAGCTTCAGTTTGGGTCGTTGTCTGCGGGACACGCCGCTATCGCCACTCGCAAGGTGAAATGGGATCGTCGTTACCAGGCTACCCACGGCATCCAAACAGGTCCTGCTTTGGATCTTTCGGAGGCGCTTGCAGGCGCCCTAGCGCAGATGGCGCGACGAATTTATAGAACCTTGCATCTGACCGGCTATGCACGGATGGATTTTCGGGTACGGGCAGATGGATCGGTCTTTGTGCTAGAGGCGAATGCCAATCCCAACCTGGCGGAGCAGGAAGACTTTGCGTGTTCGGCACAGGCCGCAGGGATTGATTACGATGCGCTATTGACGCGTTTATTGTCTTTAGGTCGCGGCTATCCAGCGGCTTGGCGAGTGCATGAGGAAAGCTGATGTTGAAACTAGATGGCTATATTCGTGCGATCCCTGACTTTCCTACGCCCGGGGTTCTGTTTAGGGACCTAACGCCCTTGATGGCCAATTGGGATGCGCTGAATGAAACCGTCCGTCAACTGGTCCATCCGTTTCATCACAGCTCAGTCGACGTGGTGGCGGGTGTTGAGGCGCGCGGCTTTATTTTTGGTGTGTTGGCGGCCGCTCAATTGGGTATTGGATTTGTGCCACTGCGTAAGCCTGGCAAATTGCCGGGTCAGGTGGAGTCGGTGAGTTACCAACTCGAGTATGGGCAGGCTAGCCTCGAGATTCAGCGCGATGCCTTCGGTCGGGGGCAGCGTGTGTTGATTGTGGATGATGTACTTGCGACGGGGGGTACCCTATCGGCCGCCGTTCGTCTGGTGACCCGTTTGGGCGGTGACGTGGTGGGCATTGCCGTGGTGATGGAGTTAACGTCGTTGTCAGGTCGGACGGCGCTCGGTACTCATCGATTGCACCGGGTGTTGTCTGCATAACTCGCTGAGCCTGTACGCGCCGGTGAAAGGGCTGTGACGCCTCAGGTGAGTGGTCTTTTTATATACCCTTTAAAGGGTGCGCGCGCCGTCTCGCTGACGGCAGCGTCGTTGGCTCCGTATGGATTAAAAGATGATCGAACGTGGATGCTCACCGACGATCGGGGTCGTTTCCTATCGCAGCGTACCCATCCGTTATTGGCGCAGATTCAGGCGCACGTCACCGCGCAAGGCCTTAAGCTCTCTTGCCCCGATTCGCCGCCTATTTATGTGCAGGCCTTCGATGGCGGTGCAAAGTGTCAGGTACGGGTGTGGGACGATCACTTGAGTGCTTGGGACGCCGGCGAGGAGGTGGCGGTGTGGCTGCGACAGGCGTTGGGTGTCAGCGCACGTCTTGTCCGTGTGTCCTCAGGCAGCGAACGGTTTGCAGATCGGATGTACGTCGGTGAGGCCTCGGTGCCCGTCGCGTTCAGCGATGGCTATCCCATTTTGGTCTGTAGTGTCAGTTCCTTGGCGGAGCTCAATCGCAGGCTACCGGAGCCTGTGCCAATGGACCGTTTTCGACCGAACGTCGTGGTTGACGGGCTGGAGGCTTTTGCTGAGGATCACATAGAAATCTTAACGATCGGCAAAACGCACCTTCGCTTGGTTAAGCCCTGTACGCGCTGCCAAGTGCCATCGATTGATCAGTGCACGGGCCTGCCGTCCACCGATCCCATGCCCGCCCTAAAGACCTTTCGATTCGACCGCGCGCTTCGGGGCGTCACCTTTGGGGTGAATGCCATCGTCATGGGGTCGATTGAGGAATCCCTGTTATTGGGCCAGCCGCTGACTATTCAGGGGCGCCGTCCTTAAGGACCGCGACGCTAGACAGATGCGCTTTGACGGCGAGCTGACTACCCAATCGCTTCGTAGGCAGCGATTGTTTCGGCTTCATCCTGCGCAGCGGCAATCCAAGGCGCTATGGCGGGATCAGTCAAAGCAGTCTTCAGGTAAGCGGCAGAGAGGGCACTAAGGCCCGTTGCGCCATAGGTCTGAAAACGAAACGCCATCGGTAGATACATGGCGTCGGCCGCACTGTAGTGTCCAAATAGCCAGGGTCCCGGGGCTACCTGCTGTGCTCGGCACCCTTGCCAAATCGCATCGATGCGTTTGATGGCGGTGGTCATCGCGTCGGTGACAGGGGTTTTCTTATTTCGCGCGCGGATGTTCATGGGCCAAGCACTGCGGAGTGCGGCAAAGCCTGCATGCATTTCAGCGGCCACGGCCCGTGCGTGGGCGCGCGCCGTGGGTTCGACGGGCCAGCCACGACCTTCGGCTAATTCGCTCGCATATTCCATGATAGCGATCGATTCCCAGATCACTTGCTCACCTTGCTGCAATACCGGGACGCAGGCCGTGGGGGACAGTTTGGCTACTTCGGTGGCAAAACTTGGCGTGTCTAATGCAATTCGTTTGGTGGTAAAGCGTAAGCCCAAATGAGTCATCAGAGCCCAGGGACGAAGCGACCAGGAGCTGTAGTTGTAATTGCCAATGACTAAGGTGAGGGGGGTCATGAGTCAAGCGCCTTTAGGTAGGACAGCGTCACATCGCTGAAATCGGTGAACAGCCCATCGACCCCGGCCACTTCGAAGAGGGCTTGATGTACCGCGAGCGCATCGGGGGCATTGTTGGGTAAGTCATCGGCTCGGAAGGTATAGGGATGGACGGCTAAGCCTGCCGCGTGCGCATCCTGTACGAGGGTAGAGAATACCGGTGCGGCTCCGAGAGACGGCCAAGTGACGATCTGCGGGATCCACGGGCCGATGCCTTGTGCATAGCGGGCGACCTGTTGAAGGCCGGCTGGGGTTCGCAGCGCCTCGTAATCCGTGGTGGATTCTTGCCAATCATTTTCGCCGATCAATTGAATCAATTTAAGCTTTGATCCCAGCTCAAAGCGAATGCGGGTGTTCTCCGCCGCATCGAAGCATTGTAACCAGACCGCATCCTGGGGGCCTTGGTAACCAAAATCAGCCAGTACACGCAATACGCTGACAGCAAGATCTTTGCCGTGGGTACGATGCCACGCGGGGCTTTTCACTTCGGTGTAGACCGCAGCAGAGCGCTGGGTAGAGCGATTCAATGATTGAATAAATTCAAGCTCATTAGCTAATGATTGGATTTTGAAGTCCAGTCTGGCTTGAAAGCGATGCGGATAGACTGGGCTGCTGTCAGAGGGCTTCATTCGTTCGTGCACTTGCAGTTGCCGCAGCTCTGCATAGTCGAAATCAATGACATACCAGTGACCGTCGGCGCGCAGCCGGTTTGGAAAAAGCAAAGCCACATCAGTGACTTCTTCAAGTATTAAATCGTGAAACACAACCGGTACGTCATCGCGGGTGAGTACCACATCTTGCTCAAGACAATCCGCACCGAGTGCGTGCGCATAGGCTTTGGCAACCCACGTGTGTTCTGGTAAATAGCCGGAAGCCCCGCGGTGGGCGATCACCAGCGGGCGTATGGGTTGGGGATTTTTTGACGGTGACGAGCACATAGGATTCGATAGATAATACGGGGATGAATACGCCTGTGCTAGCGGTCTCGCTCGATCTGGATAATACGCTGTGGGATACTCCGCCCGTATTGCTGCAGGCTGAGGCGACCTTGAGACAGTGGCTATCCTGCCACGCGCCGCGCGTGCCGGCTCAATGGGATGATCAGGCCTTGGCGTTGCTTCGTCAGGCCGTCGTGCGCGAGGCCCCTAGCCAGTCGCATGACATGACTTTTATTCGTTTGGAGTCGCTGCGTCGGGTCATGACGCAGACCGGTTACCCCGAGGCGATGGCCCAAGAGGCTTTCGATGTGTTCTTGCACGCCCGCAATCAGATCATCTTGTATCCGGAGGTTGAGCAGGCGCTGGCGGCATTGGCGGCACGCGTGCCTTTATTTGCGGTGACCAACGGCAATGCCTGCGTGAAGCGGGTGGGTATTGGTCATTATTTCACCGCATCGATTGATGCCGCGACCGTGGGGGCTGCGAAACCTGATCCTCGGGTGTATGCAGCGCTATTGGGTCGTGCGCAGTTGCCCGCAGCCGCCATACTGCATGTAGGGGATGATGCCTTTGCCGATGTGACTGGCGCACGGGCGGCGGGCATTCGATCGGTGTGGATGAATCGCACCGGTGGGCTTTGGCCTGCCGAGTTGGTGCCGGCGGATCACGAGGTGACGACGCTCAGCGCCGTGGTGGAGTTGGTCGATCGCTTAGGGGTTGAGCCCGCTGAATAGTGGGCTCCTGTCGGTTTCTTTCAGAAGCGCCGGGACGTTGGCGCAGCACTTCAGATGTTGATCAGCGCGCCGCCGTTTTATTGCGCTGTTCAATCCATCGCGAGAGTTCGCGCAGGTCGCGGCGAGGTGCGCGCTCTTCTCTTTGCACTAAACCACTTTGATATGGGTTAAATCCGGTGTTCATGGCGGAGCGTCCAATCATCGGACCACGTGCATTGACGGGATCTGGGAGCACGGCTAAGTCGGTGGCATCCACTGCGAAGTCGGGTTCAATTTCGTTGCCCCACGACCACACCGCATTGCCGCGCTCATCATGGGTGACGCGGCCGGAGCCTGTGTCTAACATTTGTTTCAGCATGTGCGTTTCTCGCGCCGAGTGAAGTGACTAAACCCTGATGATTTTTAGGCAAAATCCGTGAACCACGTCTCGATTTTATGTCAAAACCCTAGTCCGACGCAATACGCGGCACGACACAACGCAATCACTGATTTGGCGTCGGAGAACTCTCCGGACAGCGCTTGCTTGAGCGCTTCAGAAAGAGAAACCCAAGCTATTTCATATACTTCTGATGGTTCTGGGTGCGCGGGAACAGCCGATAAGCCCTGCGCTAAGTACAAATACACCACCTCCTTGAACACGCCAGGGGAGCTCACGATCGCACCCAGCGACCGCCACTCGGTGGCCGCGAGGCCGGCTTCTTCGGCGAGTTCGCGGCGCGCCGTCGCCTCGGGGGGGGTGCCATCGAGCTTGCCGGCGGGGACCTCCCACAGCCAACCGCCGGCCGCGTGGCGATATTGATAGAGCAGACAGACTTCTTGGCGCTCATTCAGCGCCACCACCGCAGCCCCACCCGGATGGCTGATGATCTCTAAAGACGCTCGATGCGCATTGGGTAAATCGACCTCGACGAGATCTAAGTCAATCACCCGCCCGCTGTATAAGCGCTGCTGCGCAAGGACCACGCCCAATGGTTTAGAAGGCGGCTTGGATAGTGGCATCGCGGATCACCCTAGCGGAGGTGGTTTATGTTCTTAGACGGGGTGCGGCTGATTGAGCGCGGGATTCAGTCTACCAGTGAGAGGACAGCGGAGTCACAATCGCTCAGAGCGATGCGCGATCTTTTATGAACGACGGGTAGATTGTTTGTATGGCCTTACGACTCGTTAGATGCGGGACTTTGCTCCCAGTGGCTCTGTGTGGTGAGAAGCGCGTCCGTTGTTCATCGATGATTAGGTTGGGTCTTTAATAGGTTGGTAAGCGTGCTGATCTGGTGGTGTGGGATCGTGACCCCTACTGAGTGTCAACGGCTGCCGTGCGGGCCATGCGCTGTCTGCTCAATGTGCTGCGTGGCCACGTGGTGCATCACGGATTAACGCAGACCTGACATTGATCGATGGTTTGCTCAGGGCTTCAATGGCTTGCGAAATTTCAGTGTGAATCGATCGCCTTCACCGATTTCGGTATATTTGCTTCGATCTTTGTCGCCCATGCGATAGGTCGGCGGTAGCGCCCATACGCCTTGATCGTAGTCACGAGAATCCTTCGGATTTGCATTGAGATCAGAGGCTTCTAATAATTCAAATCCAGCGTTTTTGATCAAATCGATTGCATAGGCTTCGTTGATATAACCGAGTTTGGCATGTGTGTCGTTCGGCGCCAGTGGGTCCGCGCGATGATCGACTACACCGAGCACACCGCCGGGTTTGAGTGCCGCATACAACGCACCGATCATGGCAGGTGCATCGTCATGTAAAAGCCAGAGGTGTAAACCCTGGAAGCTCACGATCAGGTCGATCGAGCGCGCTGTCACTGGATGGAGAGCGTTTGGCGCTTCCAACGCCACCACGGTGACTTTGCTGTACAAGTCGGGTCGTGAGGCGAGCTTGGTTTTAAACGTCTGTAAGCCCTCAATGACATAGGGGCTGTTGGATTTTGGGTTCCAGAGGGCGGCGATGTAATGCCCTTGGTCGCGCAATAAAGGCGCCAGCAGTTCGGTGTACCACCCGCTGGTGCCGGGCCATACCTCCATGACCGTCATGTTTTTCTTGATGCCAAAAAAACTCAGTGTTTCGATGGGATGGCGATCGATGTCACGGGCACGATGGGTGGCGGAGCGATGGGGTGAGGCGGCGAGGTGCATGAGGGCGTCGTAGGTAGCGGGGTCTTGACCGCTGACAACCACGCTGTCCTTGGTCCAACGGGCTGCTTGAAGTAGGCCGGGGCTCAGCAGCAGTGCTGAGACCAGCATGGTCAGCATCTGTCGACACATCATGAGGCGCTTCCCTTTGCATCGTCCGTTCGATATCTAGCCGGACGGTCGCGGGTTCGCAGTGTAGCGAGTTGGCGCTCGGCTGTCTGAGAGGTCGGAGACGCACCATAAAAAACCCCGCCAGAGGCGGGGCTTAGAAGGGTCAACACTTACTTTGTCTATGGTCTTAGCGACCGCCGTAGCCGCCACCGCCACCGCCGCCGCCGCCGCCGCCACCACCGTAGCCGCCGCCACCACTGCGGCCACCACCACCGCCGTAGCCGCCGCCACCGCCACCGCCACCGCCGCGGGGTCCGCGGGCGGGACGCTCTTGTGCTTCATTCACGCGCAGTGGTCGACCGCCCATGTTGAAGCCATTCATTTCAGCAATGGCCTTAGGGGCATCGCCGCTGGCCATTTCCACGAAGCAGAAGCCGCGTGGGCGGCCGGTTTCGCGGTCATTGATCAACTTCACCGACTCGACTGTGCCGTGGCTCTGGAACAGCGCCTGAATTTCATCTTCTGTGGCAGAGAACGGCAAATTTCCTACATAAATGGTCGTCATCGAATCATCTCTCTTTCAATCGGGCGATCTCACAGCGATCAGATACTGCGGGCATCGCGAGCCTCAAAACACAGACTGAAGTGATGCGTGTGGCCTAACCACGTTAGCAGTCACCGTTGTCCGAACCCTAGGTCGTGCGCTGATCAACTTGCGCGGGAGAGCGAGAAGCGATGTCGATCGGAGACTGACACGCGCTTCACTTGATGCCGCCCGTAAAAGCAGAGCTTGCGAATACAACCACGATCGATCCTACGCGCTCCCTTGGGGGGACGCAATTTCAGGGCCACGGCAACTCCATTTTTAGGTGCGCTGCACAAAAACAGCCTCAAAATCCGGGTGTCGCGGTGATCAAGACCCGAATCGGCGCCCTGTAGGGGTCGGCTAGCCCTCCATATCCGGTTCTAGATAGGCGTAGCCTTGGAGTTCTGCCTCATAAAAGCGCTTCAATTTTTGGCTTTCAGCCACGGTGAGGCGTTGCTCGCGAACGGCCCGTTCACAGTCTCTGGCCAGTCGGGGGTACAGCTCATCGGTGTCGTATTCCATATAGCTTAAGACTTGCAGGGCGGTATCCCCTTTGACGGTTTCCTCGATCCACCAGCCGCCTTCTTCCAATAAGCGGATGTGGACCACATGGGTGTCACCAAACAGGTTGTGCAAATCGCCCAAAGTTTCTTGGTAAGCGCCGACCAGAAAGGCCGCGAGGTAATAGTCTTCCCCTGCTTTCAGGGCGTGCAACTCCAGCGTCCGCTTGGTGTCTCGCCGCGAGGCAAAGTGATCAATCTTGCCATCCGAGTCACACGTGATGTCGGCGAGTACCGCGTTGCGGGTAGGCCGCTCTTCGAGCCGATGGATGGGCATGATCGGAAACACTTGGCCGATCGCCCAGGAGTCTGGCAGCGATTGGAAAACGGAGAAGTTACAAAAATAAATATCGGAGAGGATGCTTTCTAGATCTTCAAGTTCTTCGGGGACGTTATCGAGACGGCGCACCAGATCTCTGATGCGAGCGCAGGTGGCCCAGTACAGTCGCTCTGCCAAGCCGCGAAACTTCAATGACAAATAGCCCAAGTTAAACATCTGCAGTGCTTGTTCGCGAGCTCGCAGCGCATCGTGCCAGCATTCGACTAATCTGCGTTCGCTGACACTGCGGTAGGCGTCTAGCAGATCGGTGACGGGTTGTGGGATGTTGCTGTCATCGCGACAATCGGCTTCCAGCTGAGAGTCGACTCGGAATTGATCAAGGGCGCTACTACCCAATACGTTGAAGACCAGCACCGAGTGATGGGCGGCGATGGCGCGGCCTGATTCACTAATGATTTGTGGATGTGGGATGTTGCGCGCCCTGCACACACTGGCGATGCGATGCACCACATCACGGGCATACTCATTGATCGTATAGTTCATCGACGATTCGTAGTTGCTGCGACTGCCATCATAGTCAACGCCCAATCCACCGCCGATGTCGATGTACTCGAGACCCGCACCCATGAGCTTAAGCTCTGCATAGACATGACTTAATTCGGTGACCGCCTCTTCGACGCGGCGAATATCTTGGAGTTGCGAGCCGGTATGACAATGCACAAGCTTTAAGCAATCCAACATATCGTGTTGTTTTAGAACGTCCATCACCTCAAGAATTTCGGTGATGAACAGGCCGAACTTGGACTTGTCGCCCGCTGAGTCTCGCCAGCGGCCTGCGCCTTCTGCTGCCAGTTTGACACGCACACCCATGGTGGGCCTGACGCCATATTTTTTTGAATGCTTGAGAATCAAATCGAGTTCAGCAAAGTTTTCGACTACTGGAATGATCAGTCGCCCAAGCTTGGCAGCCAAAATGACCGTTTCGATGTAGCTGTCATCTTTAAACCCATTACAAATAATGACGCGATCCGAGCAGTCTTCCGTCATGGATAAAACGACGAGCAACTCAGGCTTCGAGCCGACCTCAAGGCCAAATCCAAAAGCGGCTCCTGCTCGGTAAACTTCTTCCACCACCAATCGTTGTTGGTTGACTTTAATGGGGAACACCGCGCTATAACGGTTTTGATAGTCATTCTCAGCGATGGCGCGTGCGAACGCGTCATTGATGGTCTTTAGACGGTGGGCAATCACGTCGGAGAAGCGAATCACGACAGGCGCGGTTAAATCGCGGGCCTTGAGGCCTTCGACGATTTCCAGCAGATCGATTTCGCGATCCGCTTGTTGGTTAGGGCGCACCACCACATGACCCGCGGCGTTGGCACCGAAGTAGCCGCCGCCCCACGAATCCACTTGATATAGATGAGCTGAGTCTTCGACTTTCCAACCGAGGGTGCTGGGGGATTTGGTCGGGGGACTGCCCATGGTTCAATCGCTTAACAGGGAGAGGGCGCGCACAATAGCAGACCTAGATGTTAGGCGGATGTCGGATTTTATTAAGGGCCTAGGGCCACCGGTCGAGCGCTGTCTCGGCACCATTCGCTGTAGGAGCCTGGGTACAGACGGGCACCGGGCAGACCAGCGAGTTCAAGCGCCAACAGGGTGTGACACGCAGTGACCCCTGAGCCGCACATGCTGATGACCTCATCGGGCTGGAAGCCACCTAATAGCGTGGTAAAGCGGGAACGCAAGGCGTCGGCTGGGAGAAATCGGCTGTTGGTAGTTAAGTTGTCACCGTAAAAATGGTGAGTCGCCCCCGGTACATGACCGGGACGGGGGTCCATTGGCTCAATGACGCCCGCGAAGCGCTCGGCAGAGCGCGCGTCCAACACCAACACGCGCTGATCTTCCAAACCCATGGCGACATCATCGGCGGTCACCTGCCCATCGTCGTTCGGGTGTGCCGTGAATAGGGTGGTTTTGGGTGTCAGCACCTCGGTGACCATCGCACCACCCGCTGCTTGCCAGGCACTTAAGCCGCCATCGAGCACGGCGACTCGCGGGTGGCCAAGCCAGCGCAACAGCCACCACAAGCGGGCGGCATACATGCTGTTGGCATCGTCATAGGCAATTACTTGGGTATCCGCGCCGATGCCAAAAGCGCCTAAGGTAAGCGCCAGTGCGTGCGGGTCGGGTAACGGGTGGCGCCCACTCCAAGGCATACGGGGCCCTGACAAGTCCTCTTCGAGGTGAGCATAGACGCTGCGCGGTAGGTGCCCTTTGGTGAAACACTCTCGTCCGTAGGCGGGATTGCCGAGCTCGAAGCGGCAGTCGACTACTTGAATCATGGGATCGTCGATCCGCTCCATCAGGGTCTGCGCATCAATGAGTGTTTGATAATTCATGTTGTCTTCCCTTACACACAGGACGCAGTTTAACCCTGATTGTGCGGGTGACCGTTAAAACTGGCGGCCAATTCTTCAAGAGAGGTGCTCAATTAAGGTACATTGCTAGCCGTCCGGCTGACCGTAGCCCCCCTGTCTTGTCAGTGACGGCAGCGGCTGACTTTAAGTGAGATGTGGAGAATCATGAGCGCGCAACACAAGATCCATGTGGCCTTTGGTGGTCGTCTGATCATGGTTGGGTTTGGGAGCATTGGTCAGGGTGTCTTGCCGCTGATCTTGCGGCACTTGGGTGGCTTGACCGCCGATAAAATTACCGTGGTGACTGCGGATGACGCCGGTCGTCAGTGCGCTGATGCATATGGCGTGCGCGTGTTGAAGCAGCCGTTGACTGAGGCCAACTTTGAGAGCGTGTTGACGCCTCTGGTGCGGGCGGGCGATTTTGTTCTTAATTTATCGGTTGATGTCTCCTCGCTCGCTTTAATTGAGTTTTGTGCAGGGCGTGATGCCTTGTATTTAGACACCTGCCTTGAGCCATGGCCAGGTGGCTATACGGACCCATCCAAGTCGCCATCGCAGCGCTCTAACTATGCGCTCCGCGAGGCAGCCCTTGCGTTACGTCAGCGGCTTTGTGAGCGGGGTGCCCAGGCCACCGCCGTGTTGACGCACGGCGCTAACCCTGGGCTTGTCCAGCATTTTCTAAAGCAAGCACTGTTAAATATTGCGGCGGATGTGGGTGTGGATGCCGGCACGCCCCAAGGTCGGCATGAATGGGCGCGCTTGGCACAACGTCTAGGGGTGAAGGTGGTGCATGTCGCGGAGCGCGACACGCAGGTGCCTAATGTGCCGAAGCGGGTGGGGGAGTTTGTGAACACCTGGTCGGTCGATGGTTTTGTGAGTGAAGGCTGTCAACCCGCGGAGCTGGGTTGGGGATCGCACGAGCGTACGCTGCCGCCGGACGGTCGGCAGCATGACTTTGGCGAGGGCGCGGCTATTTATTTGATGCAGCCGGGGGCCGCCACCCGTGTGCGCACGTGGACGCCGAAGGCCGGCCACTTCCATGGTTTTTTGATCACCCACGGAGAGGCCATTTCGATTGCCGATTACTACACGGTGAAAGAGGGAGATCGGGTGGTGTACCGGCCGACCGCGCACTACGCGTACCACCCGTCTGATTCAGCGGTCTTGTCAGTGCATGAATTTGCTGGACGGAACTGGCAGATGCAAGATGCCAAGCGCATTTTGATGAGCGAAATTGTCTCGGGCGGGATCGATGAGTTGGGCGTGTTGGTGGCGGGGCATGCCAAAAATGCTTATTGGTATGGCTCACAGTTATCTATTGATGAAGCGAGGCAGCTGGCGCCTTTTAATAATGCGACCAGCTTACAAGTGACGGTGGCCGTGTTGTCTGGGATGGTCTGGGCCATTGAGCACCCTAAGGCCGGCATGGTGGAGCCGGATGAGATGGATTTTCAGAGAAATCTCGAGATCTGCCTCCCTTATTTGGGCACGGTGGTCGGTGCTTACACTGACTGGAATCCTTTGCACGAGCGGCAGCGTCTGTTTCCAGAAGCGCTCGATGTATCGGACCCTTGGCAGTTTAAGAACGTTCGGGTGCTGTAGGGTCCGTCGCTGCACTCGCGCCGTCGTAGTGAATGGCGATGATGGTGAGCGTCTGCCGTCCACTGGCCAGTTGTAGCGTGATCTCCTGATCCAGTGACTTGCCGAGTGCCGCGCGGCCTAAGGGCGCATCGAGACTCACATAACGCGCATCCATATCAAATTCATCCGGGCCCACGATGCGATGCGTGCGCACCTCGCCCTCATTGTCTTCGAGCGTCATCCACGCCCCAAAAAATACGCGCGTCGGGTCAGTAGGCGGCTGATCGACGATCACCATGCCATCCAGTCGTTTTCTTAAGAAGCGCACCCGCCGGTCAATTTCATGCAGACGGCGCTTGCCGTAAATGTAGTCGGCATTCTCGGAGCGATCACCTTGGGCCGCCGCCTCGCTCACTGCTTGCGTGACTTGCGGGCGCTCGATGCGCCACAGCGTGTCGAGTTCAGCGCGCAGTCGGTCGGCACCGGCCGGGGTGATGTACTGTGATCCGGGCAGGGTCGGTGGTCGCCAACGCCCCATAATGGTCTCTCAAAATGATCTGTGAGCCAGACCCTTCAGCGGGCAGTGTAACCGGTGTGGCGGCGGGGGTTTCTGGGCGCGCGATCGTTTTTTTAACCGACGTCGATAGAATTCACCGGAATGCCCTTGTGTTAGCGACCGTTCTAACCCATATAGTGGGTGTGGCAGCCCGGCTGGCTGTGAGGAGACGTTATGAAATCATGGGTTCGTTTAATGCGATTTTCGGTCTTGGCTTGGGTGGCCGTCATGGCATCAGGCTGCGGCTACAACACCATTCAAGTTCTGGATGAGCAGACCAAGTCAGGTTGGTCTGAGGTATTGAACCAATACCAACGACGGGCAGATTTGATTCCTAATCTAGTGAATACAGTCAAAGGCTACGCACAGCAGGAACAGAGTGTGCTCATTGGCGTGACGGAAGCGCGCGCTAAAGCCACGCAGGTCAAAGTGGACGCCGGTGATGCGCAGTCATTGAAGAACTACCAGAAAGCGCAAGGTGAGTTGTCCGGTGCCTTATCGCGATTGTTGATGGTCTCTGAAAACTATCCGCAACTGAAGTCCGATCAGAATTTTCGTGACCTGCAGGCGCAGCTCGAGGGAACGGAGAACCGCATCACTGTGGCGAGAAATCGCTACATTCAATCGGTGCAGGAGTACAACGTGCAGATTCGGCAATTCCCTGCCAATCTGACTGCGAAGATGTTTGGCTATACGATAAAGCCTAATTTCTCAGTCGAAAATGAAGCGGTCATTGCTAAGCCACCCAGTGTGGATTTTGCGGCGCCCGCCCCAAAGCCTAACTGAGTGAGGCCGGTGACTCACGCACGGCATCGCGCTGCCACGATCCTCGCTTGGGTGGCCTGCCTGTGTGGCATGACCACCCTCGCCATGGGGGCTGAGGTGGCGATTCCACCTCCTCAGCCGGTCACCGATCTCACCGGCACCTTGTCCGCTGATCAGCAGTCTGTCTTGTCACAGAAACTGCTGGCGTTGAAAGCGGCTAAGGGCAGTGAGTTGGCGGTGCTGATCATCCCTACCACCCAACCGGAGGACATCGCGCAGTACTCCATTCGGGTCGCCGACGCGTGGAAGTTGGGTCGCAAGGGCGTTGATGATGGGGTTATTTTGTTGATCGCCACACAAGACCATCGCGTGCGCATTGAGGTCGGCCGGGGTTTGGAGGGGGCGATCACGGACTTGGCGTCCAACCGAGTCATCGATGAGTATCTACAACCTTATTTTCGCGCAGGCCGGTTTTATGAGGGCATTGATCACTCCGTCGATCGACTGATTGGATTGACCCAAGGTGAGGCTTTGCCGCCTCCGCCGGTGCGGACTGCACACGGTGGGCGAGGCGGCGGTGGCTTCCAGGGCATTCTGGTCATTCTGCTTATGATCGGCTTGGTCGTCGGGCCGCTATTGCGCAGTGTCTTGGGCCGACCACTGGGGGCGGTCGCGACGGGCGGCATCGCCGGCGCGGTGGTGTTCTTGTTGGTGGGCGGGACGATGATCGCGGCACTGGCCGCTGTCGCGGGCGCTGTCTTGTCGCTGATGGCTGGCCTGGGTGGCGGCGCGGGATTGGGCGGCTTTGGCGGTGGTTTCGGGGGTGGCGGCTTTGGGGGCGGTGGCTTTGGTGGGGACAGTGGCGGTGGTTTTGGCGGCGGGGGTGGTGGTTTCGGGGGCGGCGGCGCCTCAGGGAGTTGGTGATCCCATGACGCGTTGGCGACGATTGATTCGACATGGGTTTCTCACCCGCCGTGCGGTGAAGCGCCGTTTTACACCGACAGTGCTCGATCGTATTGAAGCGGCCGTGAGTGCGGCGGAGGCCAGTCATTGCGGGGAAATTGAGGTGGTCATTGAGACCGACTTGCATGAGCGCGCGATCCTCTCTGGGCAGACCGCGAGGCAGCGCGCCATTGAGGTATTCAGCGCCGCGCGTGTGTGGGATACCGAGGCGAATAACGGGGTGCTGATTTATATTTTGTTTGCAGATCGTGCGGTTGAAATTGTGGCAGATCGCGGTTTTAACGGATTGGTGACGGCTGACCAATGGGCGCGTGTGTGTCGGCAGATGGAGGCTGATTTTGCTCAAGCCGCTTGGGAGCAAGGCGCGCTCGCTGGTGTGGCGGGAGTAGCCGCGCTGATCGCCGCGCATTTTCCTGAAGCGGGTCGTGCCGGCAATGAACTGCCGGATCGCCCGACCATTCTGTAAAACGCATGCGTAGTGGCCGCTGTTGTGGGATCGTTTGTTTGCTGTTGCTGGTGGGATGCGCGCCGTTTAGACCGTCCTTGGTCCCTGCGCCACACAACGAGTCGGACAGCGTCCCCGCCGCGCCGTCCATACCGAAAGCCGCTGCCAGTCATCAATTTGTACTGACGCAAGACACCGTGGTAGGCGTGTTGCAGATGACGTGGGCGGGAGCCGATGACACGTTGCCTGATATCGCCAGGCGATTTAATGTCGGCTTTGATGAATTGACGCTTGCCAATCCCACCATGGATCCGTGGTCGCCGGGGCTTGGGCATGAAGTGATTCTTCCCACCCAGTTTGTATTACCCGATGCACCGCATGAGGGCGTGGTCATTAATGTCGCGACGATGCGGCTTTTTTATTATCCGAAGCACGTGGCGGGCTCGCCACCCATTGTGATTACCCATCCCATCGGCATTGGTCGCGTGGGTTGGCGCACCCCAGAGGGACTGACGCGCATCACTGCGCGAGAAAAAGATCCGGTGTGGATTCCGCCCGTGTCCGTTCGCCGTGAGCATCTAGAAGATGGTGAACGTTTGCCGGCGCGCGTACCCGCCGGACCTGACAATCCACTGGGTAACCGTTTGTTTCGTTTGAGTTGGCCAAGCTATCTGATTCATGGCACCAATAAGCCGTATGGTGTGGGCATGCGCTCCAGTCATGGTTGCGTGCGCTTGTATCCGGAGGACATCGAGCGGCTATACGAATTGGTGCCCATTGGCACCACCGTGAGGATCGTCAATCAACCCATTTTGCTTGGGTGGCAGGGGGATACGCTCTTGCTTCAGGCCTATGACGCCTTAGAAGATGATCATCGCAAGGGCGTTCAGGATTTAAGCGCGCTGCGAAAAAAAATCACCCACGCCGCGCTCTCTGGTCACCCGCCTGTCGATGCTCAGATCGTGGATTGGGGATTGGCGCAGACTCTGTTGCAGGCGCCGCGTGCCGTACCGGTCGATATTTTAAAAAAAGATCAGGCCACTTTACTGACCACCTTGTCATCAGCGCATCAGGTGCTTAATACTTTGCCGGTGGGTGCTACTTGGGTGCAGGGCGAAGCGTCCGGAGCGGATGAAAAGCAGTACCAAGAAATGTTAGATGATCGCGAAGCGCTGCCTGTATCGACAGGTGCAGCCTCACCTGCGCGCAAGCATTAAAAAAACTGAGCCGGCCGTGCCGGCTCAGTGCAACACCGGTTCACGGGGATGGGGTGAGCGGTGATCACTGCCGACTGTGCAGTCATTAGTGTTGCGATCGATCGTAGCGAGCGCACGTGACGATCCGTTGACAGTGCTGTGAATGTCTTGTGCATAGCGCGCCAGGGGCGCATCGGCTGCGATCGTTTCGCCTCCTTGAGATCGGACTGTCATCAGGATGAGATCAGAGTGTCATCAGTTGGTCACTTTGGCGTCATAAGGTATCCATAGTGTTCCAGCGGCGAGGGTGGCATGCGCATCTTGATGGTCTCTGATGTGTATGCCCCGCGCGTCAATGGGGTTTCTACCTCCATTGCGACCTTTCGACAGAGTTTGACCGAATTAGGCCATGACAGTGTGCTGGTCGCGCCTGCTTATGGCGCCAGAGATACCTCAACGCCGGATGTGATTCGCATTCCATCCCGGCCGGTGCCGCGTGACCCGGAAGATCGGTTAATCAGTTATCGGCAAACGATGGCGTTGACGGATCGTTTAGCAGCCAGCCAATTCGATGTGGTGCATATCCATACCCCCTTCGTCGCTCATTACGCAGGGTTAGCGCTCGCGCGGCGTTTAAAATTGCCGGTTGTTGAGACTTACCACACTTTTTTTGAAGAATATTTGCATCACTACTTGCCGTTCTTCCCTAAAGCCTTGCTCGCTTTGGCTGCGCGTCGTTTGAGTGTCTCTCAGTGTCAGGCGGTAGATGCTGTGGTGGTGCCCTCACCGCAAATGCTGACGGTTTTACGCGGCTATGGCATTGATGTGCATGCTGAGGTGCTGCCCACCGGCATTGATTTGGCACAGTTCAAAGGGGGCGCCGGAGAGCGATTTCGTACGGCGCGCGGTATTGCCCTCGATCGGCCTGTGTTGGTGCATGTGTCGCGGGTTGCGTTTGAGAAAAATATTGATTTTATTTTGCAGGCTCTGGTGGTGATTAAGCGCTCGGTCCCGGACGTCTTATTGGTGATCGCCGGTGAGGGGCCAGCGCGTGAACACCTCAAGCGGCTGGTGGGTGAGTGGCAATTGACCGAGCAGGTGCTTTTTGTGGGTAACTTAGACCGTGCCACTGAGCTCTTGGATTGTTATCGCGCAGGGGATGCTTTTGTATTTGCCAGTCGCACTGAGACGCAGGGGCTGGTGCTGATGGAGGCGTTGGCTTTGGGTGTGCCGGTGGTATCAACGGCGGTGATGGGGACGGCGGATGTCTTGCAAGGTGTGCAAGGCGCGCTGATCGCGCCGGATGACGTGAGTGGCTTTGCGAGCACGGTGACCCGCGTTTTAAGAGACAAAGCGCTGCGCCAACAGTTGGCTGTGGCCGCGCCACTCGATGCAGCCGCCTGGTCAGCCACCGCCATGGCGCGGCGCCTGTTGGCGCTATATGCGACCGTGATTGCGGAAAAGGCAAATCGTTCAGCGACTTAAGCTTTGTTCATCATTGAATCACGTGGAAGGCGTGTGCTAGGCTCTAGCGACTTGTACGGACGGACACGGCGTATTCATGACCGTTGGCATTCACGTCGCAGAAGAGATCACCGGGGGCGAGCGCATTGCCCGGGCTGACACCGCCACCGTCGCTTTTATTGGCCGTACGTTGCGTGGTCCGGTTAATCAGCCGGTCATTCTGCATTCGTTCAGTGATTACCAGTCGGTTTTTGGTGGTTTGTGGCAACCCACGCCGCTCTCTTACGCGATGGAGCATTTTTTTGAGAACGGGGGCGTGCGTGCCTGCGTAGTGCGAGTCATCAATGGCGGCCGGGCCGCCACCCTCACGCTGCCCACCCAGCAGGCGAAGCCCTTGCAGCTAGAGGCTTTGTGTCCAGGCACCCGCGAATTCCTGCGAGCGGCCGTTGATTATGACAATGTGCCGTTAGCAGACGAGATGTCCTTTAATCTCGTGGTCCAACGCGTACGCGCGCCGGGCCACGAGCATATCGAAGATCAGGAGATCTACACGCGGGCATCGGCTGATCCGTCATCGCCTCGTTACCTGGGCTTCTTAATGGCTGATTCGGCGCTCGTTCGCCTCAAAACCTCGCCCGGCGCGCGCCCTGTAGTGACCGTCCGATCCGATGGGCACGGGGTAGCCGCCTACGTGTCTTCGAATCCCGATGGCGATGACGGCGCACCCCTGACCGAGTACGACGTCATCGGTTCGGCCACCGAGGGCACGGGACTGTTCGCGTTTGGCGCGGAAACGCCTTTTAATTTTCTGTACGTCCCCCCGTTGTCGCGTGATCAAGCCGTGGGCCCTGGTATCCGTTTGCTGGCCGCACGCGTGTGTCGCAATCGTCGGGCGATGTTGATCGTTGATCCGCCGAGGGAGTGGGCTTCTCCGGAGGATGCAGCGGAAGGAATGCGTCACATGGATCTGGTGACGGATGATGCGCTGATGTACTTCCCGTGGATTCAGGCCTACGACCGCTTGCGTGCCAGTTTTCAACCATTCGCGCCCGGGGCTGCAGCGGCGGGTATGTTGTCGCGCTTGGAAGCGGAGTGTCCGTTTTGGGTGGCGGGCGAAGCGGAGGATGCGCCGTTGCGTCCAGGCCTTAGGCCGACCTGTGCCGTCAGTGAGGATTGGCGTGAGCGTCTGGCGCAGGCGGGTCTTAATACCTTTACAACCGTCCGTGCTCGGCGACCGCTGGCTGCGCGTACCCTTGCGGGTCTGCGAACGCCCACCAGTGCCTGGCGCCACCTCAGTGCAAAGCGTTTGGCCTTGTTTGTGATGAGTAGTATTGAGCGCGGTACGCGTTGGGTCGTATTTGAGCAGGCAGGCCCCGCCCTCTCTCAGCGGGTGCACGCTCAAGTGGTCGATTTTTTGGGTGCTCTGGCGGCTGACGGCGCATTTTTCCAGACAACGGATGCGCCGACCTGGGTGGCCGTTTGTGATGAGCGCTTGCAACGTGCGGATGAGCCTCAAGCGGTGCATGTGTTATTTGGCTTTGCCGCTGAGCGTGCGGATGATTGGCACTGCTGGGTCTTGACCCAAGAGGCAACCGGCAGTCGTATTAATCCGGTGGGCTTTGATCGCGTGAAGTCCATTCTCGCGCAGCCTCGTCGCCTGTCTGGGGCGCCAGATGCTTCGGTCCTTGAGGGCCGGCTCAGCGCTTGACCGGGGTTCGCTCCGCGGTGGAGAGCGCATGGCTCGTCGTATTGCTGACCGTTCGCACCCTAACCCTGCCATCGTGGCGATCTGGCGTGCGGTTGCGGCCTTACCCAAGGGGCATCTATCGACCTATGGCGTCATTGCCGAACGAGCCGGTCTCGGTCGAGCCGCCCGTCAGGTCGGCTACGCGCTTCGCATCGCGCCCCCTGCCCTCCAGTTGCCCTGGCATCGCGTGGTCGGTGCCGGTGGGCGTCTGGCGCTGCCTAGAGACAGCGAGGCTTACGATCAGCAGTGTCGGCGTTTGAGAGCGGAAGGGATAGTCGTCAAAAATGGCCGTGTGCCACTCCCGCCGTCCACTTCCTTGGATGCGCTGCTGTGGGGTCGGGCGCACTGTTAAGCTAGGGTTCGATGAGGGGGGGCGCAGATGAGCCGGCGTGTGGTGTTTTCGCATGGGAAAGAGTCAGGTCCTTGGGGTACTAAAATCGTCGCACTCGCCGCCATTGCCCGTGCAGCGGGTTGGGACGTCGACTCAGTGGACTACCAGGGGCTTGATCGGCCGGACGAGCGCGTCGCCCGCTTGATGGCTTACGACCCTGACTTTGCAGGGCCTCTGGTGTTGGTCGGCTCCAGTATGGGCGGGCACGTCTGCACGGCGTGCTCTATTGCGCGTCGTGCCGCGGGCCTTTTTTTAATGGCGCCCGCCTTTTATATGCCGGGCTTTGTCGAACACACCCCGGTGCCGGCGGCTTGTCCGATCGCGATCGTGCATGGTTGGCGCGATGAGGTGGTGCCGGTGGATCACAGCATGCGTTTTGCACGTACTTATCACGCGACCTTGCACCTTCTGGACACCGACCACCGACTGAATGACCGGCTGGCTGAGATCGGTGTCTATTTTAAGGATTTTCTGGCGCGCCTATCGGTGGGGGAATCCACGCCATGAGGCCCTATGGAGCAGCCGGTGCGCTCGTATGGACCTGCTGTGCGTTAGCCGCCTGCCATGGCGCATCGGTCACTCCTCAGACGCCAGCGCCCAGCGTATTACAAGCGTTAGCGGACAAAGAAAAACAGGCGCCGGTCGCGCTTGAGAACGCTACGCGCATACACCGAGAAGCGTTGAATCGCGCCGAGAGCGATGCGTCGTCATCGAATGCGGAGTCTGTCCGGTGAGTGAATTAGGGTGGCTCGTCTATATGATTGAGAACGAGCGCGGTGCGTTGTACACCGGTATTACCACCTCAATGCGCCGGCGACTGCGTGAGCATACGTCTGACTCGCGTGGCGCCAGTTTTTTTCGGTTTGCTCGACCGTCACGCGTGGTGTACGCCGAGGTTGCTCGTGATCGCAGCGGTGCGTTGCGAAGAGAAGCGGAGCTCAAGCGCTTGCGGCGCGCGGACAAGCTCGCTTTGGTGGCGGCCCACGCGGCGGCCACCCCATGAGAAGCGTCGCGCTCAGCAGCCGTACGTTGGTTTGGCTCTGTAGCCAATTGATGCGCCCGTGGGTGCGTCCCACCGCGCTGCCTGAGGAGGGTATTTTGGCATTACACAGCCGCGGTCGACGCGTGTTGTACGTGCTCGAGCGCCGCTCCTTGGCGGACGTCGTCGCACTGACCATCGCGTGCTGGTCGCATGCTCTGCCAGCGCCTGCCCGGCGTCTCAAGCACGCCGCCGGCTATGAGTCGCAATCGGTCGTGACCATGGACTATCGTCGCCGGCCGCTCAGTGGCCGAGCGGGCAGGCGGTTGCCTGATCGTCTGGTGCGCGTGTTCACCAACGTCTCGCCGACTCACGGCTTGGCGGTTGATCTGGTGCCGGTGTCGGTGTTCTGGGGGCGGGCGCCTGGACGGGAGCGCAGTGGCGTGGCGCTCTTTCTGAATGACAACGCCCAGTTAGTCGGCTCCTTTACTCGACTCATGGCGATGTTTTTTCGCGGCCGACGGACGTTGGTGCGCTTTGGTGAGCCGATGCCACTCGCTGATTTCGTCACAGCCGATGCCGACCCGTCACGTTCGGCGCGTCGCGCCTTGCGCGCCTTGCGGCTTGAGTTTCGTAAAACGCGCTCGGCCATCATCGGCCCTGATCTCACCAGTCGGGCAGCCATCATCGCTGACATTTTAAAAAAACGGACGGTGCGTGCCGCCATGGCTCTTGAGATGCGCGATAAGAAAATATCGCGTGCCGAAGCCATTAACGTTGCCGCCAACTATGTGGATGAAATTGCTGCTAACTACTCCTCTGGTTTTGTGACCTTGATGACGGGGGTGCTGTCTCGTGTCTGGCAGCGTCTCTATGATGGCGTTGATGTCCTGCATGCAGAGCGCCTAGAGCTCGCTTCTAGCGGATCACAGGTGGTCTACGTACCGTGTCATCGCAGTCATATGGACTACCTGCTGTTGTCCTATGTGATTTACTCGCGCGGCTTCGCGGCGCCTTACGTGGCCGCGGGCATCAATCTCAACCTGCCCGTAGTCGGATGGTTTTTGCGCAAAGGGGGCGCATTTTTCCTACGTCGCAGTTTCAAAGGCAACGCGCTGTATCCGATTGTATTCATGACTTACTTGCGCGTGATGATGGCGCGCGGTCATCCCATTCAGTACTTCATCGAGGGTGGACGTAGTCGCACGGGTCGGCTACTGCAGCCTAAAACTGGCATGTTGGCGATGACGGTCCGTAGCTTTTTGGCAGATACCACTCGCCCGGTCATCTTTGTGCCGGTGTACTTTGGTTATGAGCGCCTAGTCGAGGCGCGCACGTATATCAGCGAGTTATCCGGACGACCCAAACAGAAAGAAAGTTTGCTCGGGTTGCTGCGCTCGCTCAGCGTACTGCGTCAGCGTTTTGGCCGCGTGTACGTGAGCTTTGGTGAGCCACTGTCGCTCAGTGATCACTTAGATGCGGTCGCCCCAGGGTGGAAAATCGAGTCTGTTGATGGCCGGCCGAGTTGGATGAGTCCTGCGATTGACTCTTTGGCTACCTTGATTCAAGCGCGAGTCAATGAGGCGGCAGCGCTGTCGCCCATTTCATTACTCAGCCTAGTGATGTTATCGAGCGCCCGACAAGCGATGCCAGAAGCAGATGTTCTCAGCAGTCTTATGATTTATAAACAGCTGGCTGACAAGGCGCCGTATGCCCGCACCATTTGGTGTACCGCGATGACGCCTGCTGAGATCCTGGCGTACGGTGTCGACATGGGAGTCATTGAGATTGTTGAGCATGCTTTAGGTGCGGTGGTCCGCATGCGTGATGAGAATGGCACCCTGTGTGCCTACTACCGCAATAACATCTTACATGTCGCTGTATTGCCCTCGCTGATCGCCTGCGCATTTTTAAATAATGAGCAGGTGCTGCATGCTGATTTGCATCGTTTGCTCAGTCGCATCTATCCGTATGTGGCTGCAGAGTTGTTTTTGCGTTGGGCGCCTGAGGATTTACCGGCGGCTGTTGACCATGTGCTCGATGTGTTGGCGGAGATAGGACTGCTCACGCCGACGTCGGACCGACGCGCTTGGTGTCGACCGGCGAGCAATACCGCCGAGGCTGTGCAGCTGTCACATCTAGCGCATGCCACACTTGAAGTCATTGAGCGCTACTACCTCACCATCGCGCTTCTATTGCAAGCGGGCTCCGGGGTGATTTCGCAAGAGTCACTTGAGGATCGTTGTCATCAGACAGCCAGTCGCATGTCGCTGTTATACGAAATGCGGGCACCCGAGTTTTTTGACCGATTGCTGTTTAGGCAGTTCATTACTCGATTGCGCCTGCGCAAAGTGATTGAGCAGTCAGCGACCGGTCAGTTGGCTTACGGAGATTATCTGCGTGAGGTGGCGCGCGATGCGCGCTATGTGCTGTCCGCTGAAATACAGCACAGCATCTTGCAAGTCACCCACGACTAAAAGCAGCAGTGAGCTGCTTTATGCATCGTTTGTCGGTCGGCCACGCATTTGTTTAATGACGGTCCGTTGTTTTTTGCCTTCGAGGCGTCTTTCCTTTGAGCCGCGAGTGGGTTTGGTCGCCCGACGTGGCTTGGGTCGAGTGCGCGCCTCGGTGATTAGTGCGGCCAGTCGCTCCAGTGCATCTCGCCGGTTATTCTCTTGTGTACGATGACGGTGAGCGCTCAATACCAGCCAGCCGCTACGGGTCATGCGCCGCCCCGCTAGCGTGGCGAGTCGGGTGCGACTCCAGTCATCTAGAATGGATGAAGCGCCGGCATTGAAGCGCAGTTGCACCGCGGTGGCCACTTTGTTGACGTTTTGTCCGCCGGGGCCCGGCGAGCGGATGTAGTCAAACTCGAGTTCGTCATCCGGTATGGCGATTCCTGGTGCGATTTCAGCGGCCATTCGACGGTGGGTCAAGAGGATGGGTGGCGGCGGTCAAGGTGTCCGTGGAGGGATTTGGGGCCAGCGCCTGACCGCCTTGTGGCGTTCGCACCGCGAGTGCCGGTAGTGCGCCGTGGCCAATGATCTGTCCATCCGCATCGAACATGCGCACATCGAGTTGCGCGCGTGGGATGCGAATATTGTGCTCCTTAAAGATGCGCCAAATCGCTCGGTTGACATCCGATCGCACGTTGTTCACGCCCGCTTCGGGATCGGCAATCCAAAAGCGCAACTCCAGATCAAGGCCGTAGTCGTGAAAACTCATCAAGCGCGCCACCGGTGCGGGATCTTTCAATATGCGGGGCGAGCACGTTGCTGCCTGTAGGAGCACTTGCATGGCGTCTTCGGGGTCCGAGTCATAGCTGATGCGCACCGGGAGCTTGAGACGGACTCGCTTATCACTGTAGCTCCAGTTAATCACCTGGTTGGTGATGAGGTTTTGGTTGGGTACCAGTGTTTCAACCCCGTCCCGATCGCGAATGACGACGTAGCGGCCGCGCAGTTCCTGCACCCAGCCGAAGCCTTCGGTGTGGGTGCCGATCAGGCCGGTGAAGCTGATGACATCACCCGGCTTAATTGATTTATCCATCAGCAAGACGAAGCCGCTGACGAAATTAGCGGCGATGGCTTGTAGGCCAAAGCCAAGGCCCAGACCCAGTGCGCCACCAAAAATGCTGAACGCCGCTAGATTAAGGCCAGAGGCGGACAGCCCCATTAACGCACCTAGACCAATTAGAAAAGCGTAGACAAATTTGGAAACGGCGATGCGAGTGGTGGAGGCAAGACCTTGAATGGTTTGGATGCGCCGCTCGAGTGCGCGACCGATCCAGGCGCTGACCAGCAAAAAAACGGCGACCGTAAACAGCGACCGAATAATAGTCCAGACCGTAAGGGAGGCATCACCGGGCTTGGTGGGTGTCACTAAAATAGAGTCGAGCATCCCGATGAGCGCCTGCAGCCATCCTAAGACGTGCATGGCAACGATCGCCCACACCAGCAGGGCGCCACGAAATTCCCACGCGCGCAGCTGATGGTTGCGGCTTAATGAAACGCGTACTAAAAAGGCTAGGCCGTGAATAGCGGCCAGCCAAGCCAGCAGCATCACACTGAGAGTGATGAAACGAGGATCTAAAGTGCTTAAGCTTTCCATGGATTGGGAAAACAGTAAGAGCAGCAACATAGCTCCATAAGGGGCGGCCACCAGTGCCACCTCCCGAGTCAGGTGATTGGCGGCCAGTGGTTGCCAGCGGGTCACGAGGCGTGACACCAAAAAACCGACCAGAAGTGCCAGAGCCAACAGGATGGCGCCGATCAATGTGCCGGGGGTGAGCCAAGGCATGATGAGGGTGGTGAGCTGAATCATTAATTTATTCATGGTGTTGGCTTACCCGGTACGGTGGCTGTCAGGCGTTGAGATCGGGGATCTGTTCACTTTCCAGTCGCGTGATCTGATCTTTGAGGAGGAGCTTGCGCTTTTTAAGGCGCTTCATTTGAATTTCATCTACTTTAAAATCGAGCTGTAAGCGTGAAATGACATCGTCCAGATCGCGGTGCTCAATTCTTAATTCGCGCAGCTTCTGCAGGCGCTGCACGAGATCCGTGCTGATTTTGCTGCCTTTGTCAGTCATGTGTTAATTGGCCTAGTCGCCTTTAAACCCAAAACGGTGCCATACCGGGACAAGCGCTGAGGGAAGCTTAGCCAATCGTCCGGGCCGTTGCCATGGCAGCGAGGGATCGTGACAGTCTGAACCTTGGGATGCCTCGAGGCCCGCGCGGAGCGCGAGACCGGTAGCCGTCTCGATTTGATGCGTAGCCGCACCGCCGGTGACCACTTCGATGGCGGCGCCCCCTTGGGCTTTAAAATCCGCCAACAGCGTGCGACGTTGGCCGGCAGAGAGTCGATAGCGTAGCGGATGAGCAAGCACCGCCGTGCCGCCACAGAGTGTGATGGCGCTTAAAGTGTCCGTGAGGGACGGCCATTCTGTTTTGACGTATCCGGGTTGTCCTTGACTGAGCCAGCGCTTGAAGGCGGTATCGAGCGTCGCCGCCGCCCCGAGCTCCACTAAAGCGCGTGCAAAATGGGTCCGCGTGGGCGCGCCATGCTGACTGAATCGTTGCAGCGCTGCCGTACCTGGCAGCCCTGCGCGATCCAGTTTGATGGCCATCTGTTGTGCTCTTTGCGTCCTTAAAGTCAGCCGATCACGGATGGCCTCCGTGAGGACTTGAGCGCTGGGGTCTATGCCGAGTGCAATCACGTGCAGTGTTTTGCCGCGCCAGTCGGTTGATAATTCAATGCCAGGCAGGGTAGCAATGCCAGCATGTGCGGCAGCCTGTGCAAAGGCGTCAAGCCCTGCGACGGTGTCATGATCCGTGAGGGCACAAAATTCAATGGCGTGCGTGGCGAGCACAGCGACTAAAGCGTCTGGGCTCAGCACGCCATCCGAGTGATCTGAATGTAGGTGGAGATCAACTGCGCTCAATGTAGTCGCTCGTTCATCAGGGTGGGTCCCAGTCCGACCAGTTCAACTTGATCGCCTCTGAGAATGATAAAGCCTTGCCGGCGCGTACTGCCATCGTCGCAGTAATCGAATAAGTAGGTGCGCTCGAAGGCTCGCCCGCGCCCCGTCACGCGCGCGAGACGCCATGATTTAAACACCACGGCACTATCCAGCAGTTGCGCCCCTGCTTCTTGACAGGCACGTTGCGCGGCCGTCAAGGCCATGGCGCGCGCATCGATGGCGCTTCGCCACAGAAGGGCAGCCAGACCGCCTAGGAGGATGACCCACACCAGTTCCATTAGACGTGCCTCACGGGGGGTTGGGCCACGCCCCGATAGTGGATGGACTCACGGCGCGCCCATGCGGCATGGCCAACGGGGGATAAGGGGTATGCAGAAAGAGACGACGACATGATCTGTCCTTGAGGGGCGGTCGTTATATCATAGCGAGGTGAGCACCCTACCTCTGCCGTTACCTTGGGATCAAATTGACACCGTGCTGCTCGACATGGACGGCACGCTGCTGGATCTTAAATTTGATAATTGGTTCTGGATGCAGCACGTTCCGGCGATGTATGGCCTCAAGCACGGTTTGACCCCTGATCAGGCCAGCGAGCAGTTGGCGCCGCGCTTTGCCGCGCGGCAAGGACAGTTGGCATGGTACTGCATCGATCACTGGAGCCAAGAGCTGTCCCTCGATATTCGTCAGTTGAAGCATGCGCAACGCGAGCAGATTGGCTGGCTCGAGGGCGCCGCAGATTTTTTAGAGCGCCTTAAGCACACGGGCAAACAGCGATGGTTGGTGACCAACGCGCACCCCGATGCGTATGGGTTGAAAAATGATCAGTTGGGTTTAGCCGCTCATTTTAATGCGGTGTATTCGACCCACCCCTTAGGCGTGCCAAAGGAGAATCCAGCGTTTTGGCCGCGATTAATGCAGGTGGCGCCGTTCGATCCTGCCCGCACCCTCTTAGTGGATGACAGTTTGCCGGTCTTGCGTGCTGCACAGGCGTTTGGGGTCCGCTGGCTGCGCTGCATCTGCCGTCCTGACTCCAGACACCCGCCGCGGGAGCCGGGGGAGTTTGTCGGCATCCATTCAGTCGCCGAGTTGCTCTAAAACACCGCCGCGCGCGTGGCGCGACGGTAAGCGTCTCTTTAGGTTTTAAAAGCGAAGCGAACCAAAGCGGCGCTGATCACGATCAGTACGGCGATGCCTAGCCACCACCAGGGGTTGGAGCGAAGGGATGGCGTGTCTTTCTTTTGGGGGGCATCGGCGCGTTTGGCTTGCGACCCGCGCCCGCCCCGCCGGCGACGACGTTTGCGAGGCGCATCCACGACGATTGGGGCGTCGGCAGTGACCAGGGCGGGGCGAGAAACGGCGGCGCTCACGAGGGGTGCTTTTGCGGCGGCAGGTAGGCTTCGCTCCGGACGCTCATCCGCCCGAGGACCCCGGTGGGCGGGGTTTGATCCGGGTCCTGGGCGACGCGGGCCACTGCCGGATCGCGGTCCGGATCCCGGTCTCGCGCGGCCACCAGAGCGCGGGCCACTCCGGCTGTCGCTGTTATAAGCGGGCCGAATGATCTCCGCCACTAAGGCAGGTTCTACTCGCTCGACCGGTAATTTTCGGCCGATGTAGCCTTCAATATCAGGCAGCGACTGAACGTAATCTTCGCAGCCGAAGCTGATGGCATCACCCGCAGCGCCGGCGCGCGCCGTGCGACCGATGCGATGTACGTAGTCTTCAGGATCTTGTGGCAGATCGTAATTGAAGACGTGACTGACTTCAGGGACGTGCAGCCCACGAGCGGCGACGTCGGTAGCAATCAACACCGGCAGACGGCCGTCATGGAAGTCCTTCAGCATGCGCAGCCGCTTATTTTGCGGGACATCGCCGGACATCGCCTCGGCATTAATATCATTGGCTCGAAGGATGGCTTCTAAGCGCTCCGCTGTCCGCTTCATGTTCACAAACACCATAGTTCGTGTCGCGCCGGACGAGCGCAATAGGCCGATTAATAGGCCCGCTTTTTCTTCCATCGCGGGGAAATAAATCATTTGCCGCACGCGATCGGCCGTGACTTTTTCAGGCTCGATACGGATGAGTACTGGCTCATTCATGTGCTCGTAGGCAAGTTCCAGTACACGCTGTGACAAGGTGGCTGAGAACAGCATAGACAAGCGCTTAGCAGGTTCGGGCAGGCGGCGCATCAGGAAGCGGATATCAGCGATAAAGCCAAGATCAAACATGCGATCGGCTTCATCGAGGACCAGCACCTCGACGTGCCTTAAATCGAAAACATGTTGTTTAAAAAAGTCGATGACCCGACCCGGTGTACCGATCAGGATGTCGACGCCCACCTCTAGATGGTGGCGTTGCTTTTCGTAATCCACGCCACCGAAGGCGAGGCCTAGGCTGAGCCCCGTATACTGACTCAATAGCTCCGCATCCTTATGAATCTGAATGGCGAGCTCTCGGGTAGGGGCTAGAATGAAGCCGCGTGGCGAGGTCGAGGGGCGATCTGGGGAGGGAGGGTTACGCAGCAACTGCGCCAGCATCGCCACCAAAAAGGCTGCGGTCTTGCCGGTGCCGGTTTGTGCTTGCCCGGCGACGTCTAGTCCCGCGAGGGCACGCGGCAAGGTGCCAGCCTGAATGGGGGTGCATCGTTCAAAGCCTGCATCGGCAATGCCGCGGGCTAAGGCCTCCGGCAGATGAAGGCTGGAGAAGCTAATGTCACTGATGGGGGTCTCGATGGGGGTCTCTGGAGTCACGGATACCACATATTAATTTTATTCATGGATAGGCGGAGGCTTGCAAAGCGACCGTAGAACAGCTAAAACATCATCTCACTTGGCAGGTTCTGCCGCACCCGCTGCAATGCCCCAACCCAAAATGGGCTGAGTCGTTGAAACGGGACCTCTGTATCGGGTTTCACTTAGGGCCACTGAGCCCTGCATATCTCCGGAGAATTTGGCTACTCGCGAACCGATCCCCCAAGGAGCTTCAGCCCATAACCAGGGCGTCGACCTCCGAACAGCGACCATATTGCCGTAACGCCGCCGCGCCGTCACGGTCCGTTGCTGGTTGAGGACCCTCTGGCTGGTGTTGGCACGTGCTAAAACGCCATCCCTTACCCCGCTTTCTGTCCCTGTTTGTCAAACGAAGTTTAATTTTTATCGCATTTTTCCAGTTCATTGTTCACTTCTACCTACCCCTCTAAGGAGGATCCCCGCGTGAGCGGTCCAAATATTATTCATACAACTGACGCAACCTTCGATCGTGATGTTTTGAAGGCCGATAAACCGGTTCTGCTCGACTTTTGGGCAGAATGGTGCGGTCCCTGCAAAATGATCGCGCCCATCCTCGATGAGGTGGCTAATGACTACAGCGGTCGCGTTCAGGTCGCCAAAATCAATATTGATCAGAATCCAAAAACGCCACAGGCGTTCGGGATCCGCGGTATTCCCACCTTGATTTTGTTTAAGAACGGTACCGTCGAGGCCCAAAAAGTCGGCGCGGTCACTAAGTCGCAATTAAGCGCGTTCTTGGATAGCAACCTGTGAGGGGCGGCTACTTAGGCGGGCCCGGCGGCGGCGGCGGTCGGAACCGACCCAAAGGACCCCCTCGGGGGGGTGGGGGCGGACACCGCGGCAATAGTGATGGGAATCGCGATCCGAACTGGCGCGGTCCACGCGAGCCAGGCGCACCTGAAGATTTTCCAGACAGCGACGACATCGGCATCATTTCGATGGCTGAGTTGGAGGGCGTCCGTCGCCTGATGAGTCTCACGGATCTTAAGAAAAAGCCCATCCATGAACTGGTACAGGTCGCTGAAGGCTTAGGCATTGAGAACGTAGCCAGACAGCGCAAGCAAGATGTGATCTTCTCGCTGTTAAAGGCGCATGCCAGAAATGGCGAAGACATTTACGGCGATGGCGTTTTAGAAATTCTGCAGGATGGCTTTGGCTTCCTTCGCTCAGCCGATGGTTCTTACTTGGCGGGGCCAGACGATATCTATGTTAGCCCCAGTCAGATTCGCCGTTTTAATTTAAGAACCGGCGACTCTATCTCTGGTTTGATTCGACCGCCGAAAGACGGAGAGCGCTATTTCGCCTTGCTTAAGGTCGGTCAGATCAACTTTGATGCGCCAGAAAGTTCGCGCAACAAGGCGCTGTTTGAAAACCTGACGCCATTGCACCCCACCAAGCGGCTTAAGCTTGAGCGTGGCAATGGCAGCACGGAAGACATGACGGCACGAGTGATTGATTTGTGCGCGCCGCTGGGTAAAGGGCAGCGCGGTTTGATCGTCTCGCCGCCAAAAGCCGGCAAAACGATGCTGCTGCAGAATATTGCCACCAGCATTACGTTTAATCATCCAGAAGTGCATTTGATTGTGCTGCTGATCGATGAGCGGCCTGAAGAAGTGACTGAGATGTCGCGCACGGTCAATGGCGAGGTGGTGGCGTCGACCTTCGATGAGCCTGCCAGTCGTCACGTACAAGTCGCTGAAATGGTGATTGAAAAAGCCAAGCGACTGGTTGAGCACAAGCGTGATGTCGTCATTCTGCTGGACTCCATTACCCGTTTGGCTCGAGCCTATAACACGGTAGTGCCGAGCTCCGGCAAGGTATTGACGGGTGGTGTCGATGCGAATGCGCTGCAGCGGCCTAAGCGCTTCTTTGGTGCAGCGCGTAACGTAGAAGAGGGTGGCTCGCTGACCATCATAGCGACTACGCTGATTGATACCGGTTCGCGCATGGACGACGTCATTTACGAAGAGTTCAAGGGTACCGGCAACTCAGAAATCCATCTGGATCGACGCATTGCGGAACGACGTATTTTCCCTGCGGTCAATATCAATCGCTCGGGTACGCGTCGTGAAGAGCTGATCACTTCCCCTGAAGAGCTTCAGAAAATGTGGATTCTTCGCAAGCTGCTGCATCCGATGGATGAACTGGCAGCGGTCGAGTTCCTCATCGACAAGATGAAGGACACGAAGACCAACGATGAGTTCTTCGGTTCGATGAAACGCTAAGGGCGTCATCGGCTGTGGCGCTCACTGCCCTCACTGCCCTCAAGCGTGCCGATCGGCGCTTGGGGGCTGCGATGTCAGTGCTCGGTCCTTGTAATCTGGTGGCGGGCCGTGGTGCGCCTTATCAGGCGCTGCTGTCAGCCATTGCCCATCAACAGCTGCACGGCAAAGCCGCCGCCGCGATTTTAAAGCGGCTGTGTGCCTTATATCCTAGTGGCAAGATGCCGACTCCTGAACAATTAGTCGCGACATCGGACGGATTGCTGCGTCAGACGGGTTTAAGCCAAGCCAAGCTGTTAGCGATGAAGGACGTTGCGCGCCACACGCTAAATGGGCTGGTGCCCGATCGTCGACGCATTCAGCGATTGTCGGACGAGGACATTATTGAGCGTCTCACCGAGATACGCGGTGTGGGTCGATGGACGGTTGAGATGATTTTGATGTTCACCTTAAATCGGCCAGATATTTTACCGGTCGGTGACTTTGGGATACGTGAGGGGTTTCGCTTGTTATACGGCAAGCGCAAGCAACCGACCCCCACAGCACTGGCCGCGTATGGTCAGCGCTGGGCGCCTTACCGCACGACCGCCAGTTGGTATTTGTGGCGTTATGTCGATTATGTGCGTGACCAGAAGCGAGCGCCGGTCTGACGCCTTGGTCTGAGCGGGTCGTGTCACAGAAATAGCGTAACGTGTCGTTACGAACGCCTCTCCGCGTCACAGGGGTGGGGAAGTGATTGGCCGGGTCATTGCCGCGCGTACCCTTAGCGCATAGGGGTTAGGTGAGCGCTGAAAACGCGACACCGGGACTGTGCCTACCGCTGACTCTGCCGCGCACGCGGCTACGGCCTCACGGGATGCATCGAGTCGTTTAGCGGGGATTTTTGGACTCAGGCTTTTTAAATTTAAGCAGAAAATTATCTGCTTCGCCTACCGCCAGATAGCGCGCTCGGTCGGTGTCGCCTCGGGACAGGGTCGGCGGTAAGGTCCACACACCATCTACCCAGTCCTTCGTGTCTTTTGGATTGGCAAGTATCTCGGAACTTGCGACCCACGTGAAGCCGGCTTTGCGAGCGAGCGCAATCATATAATCTTGCCGCACATAACCATTCTCTGCCTTGGGGTCTTGAGGTTGATCGGTGCGACCCCGATGGCCCTCAACGCCCAAGATCCCGCCTGGCTTGAGTGCTGTAAAGGCCGCCTGTAACACCGCTTCCGCTTCTCCTGCGCCCATCCAGTTATGTATGTTACGAAAGGTGAGTACCAGATCCGCCGACCCGGCGGGTGCAATGGTCGTATGGCCTTGGCCTAACTGAGTGAGTTCCACCGCGCCGAAGCGTTCAGGATGGTCCTTCATTCGCTGTGCCCAACGATCGCTGATGGCTTGTTCATCAGAGGGCACTTCGGTGGGTAATGCGATGTAGTAATGGCCCGATGGTTTTAAGTATGAGCCGAGGATTTCTGTCCAGTAGCCGCCACCCGGCCACAGTTCGACCACGGTCATGTGGGCCTTAAGGCCTAAGAAGGTGAGTTCCTCGGCCGGGTGACGCGCTCCATCTCGAGCCGCCAGCTTTGGATCACGTGTCGGGCTTTGAATGACCGCGGTCAATGCCGGATCCGTGGGTGTTCCGGCTGCGGTAGCCGCCGTAAAAAAAACCAGGAGATGCAATACGCCGATGGGGATCAGGCGTCGGTATGAAATGGGTGCTGACATAAAAATACCTGCGTAAAAATCGAGTATAGCGTTAAACGAATCCACCGAGCAGCGCCGACTCACGGGGCATCGTTTTCTACACAGTGTTCCAGTGAGGGCGTGATGCAGCGAGGCTGCTTGCTATCTCAATGGATGGACCAGCACGCGGTCCGTTTGTAAGTCGCTGCCCAGTAAAAACGTCGACTCGCCGACGTCGGCGAAGCCCTGCTTTTGATAAAAACGTAGGGCCCGCGGATTGAGCGCCCACGCGGTGAGCCAAACGCCGCGTGCGTGGGCGTCGCGTGCCAGATCTAAAGTGACCGTCATGAGCTGTGCCGCGACACCCTGGCCGTGCCACGGTTGGCCGATATAGAAGCGGCGCAGCTCGTAGTTCTTAGCAGAAGCGATCGTGTCATGAGAGATGTCTTCTCGCATCCACGCATAGCCTGCGATCTCATTGCCTATGCAGGCAAGCAGAAAATGGGTCTTGGCGCTGAGGATCTCCGCCCGTTGTCGGTCGGGGCTAAAAGTGTTCTTTAGATGCAGCGCCATGTCGCTCGGATCATTGGCGTGGGCATAGGCATCGTAAAACGCTTTGGCCGCGAAAGTCGCCACGAGCGGGGCATCTTCAGGTGTTGCGCGACGAATCGTTGCAAGGGCTGTCACGGGGTGAGCTCCCGTTCAAGAATACGTGTGATTTCCTGCTCAGCACGCGCCTTAAACAGTTTGAGGGCAAAACCTAACCGCGCTTCAATGACCACTTCGCTGAGTGTCATCGTGATAGTGCCTTTGACGTCCCGGTGTTCGATGCGAATGACGTCTCCGTGTCGCACACACTGTGCACCGAAGCGTGCGGTCATCTTGTCAGCGATCTGACCGACTCGCTGCTGTAATTCGGTCATGCCCAGCGCATGACGTCGGCGGATCAGCAGGTCGCTCATTTAGACGCTGGCCGTTTCACGAGCCAATGCTCGATAGCCAATATCCTGTCGATACTGCATGCCGGGGAATCGAATGGCTGTCACCAACGCGTAAGCCTGTTGGCAGGCCTCTGCGACGGTGGCGCCACGCCCGACCGCGCACAGCACCCGACCACCACTGGTCATGACATCCGTTGCGCGTTGACGGGTTGCGGCGTGAAACACTTTACCTGGCAAAGCCGCCGCCACGTTCAGTCCCGAAATAACGTCATCGACGCGCGGTGTGTCGGGGTAATGCTGTGCCGCCAACACAACCCCCACCGCGCGGCGTGGGTCCCAAGCGGCCGTCACTTGATTCAGTGTGCCTGACAGCGCGGCCTCAATCAGATCCACCAGATCAGACTGCAGTCGCATCAGAATCGGCTGCGTCTCGGGGTCTCCAAAGCGGCAATTGAACTCAAGCACATTGGGGGTGCCATCGGCGGCGATCATCAGACCGGCGTATAAAAACCCGACATAGGGCATGCCATCGGCCATGAGGCCGGCGACGGTGGGTTCAATGACCTCTCGCATGATACGCGTGTGGAGTGCCTCGGTGACCACGGGTGCTGGTGAATAAGCACCCATCCCGCCGGTATTAGGCCCCGCGTCATGGTCCAACAGTCGCTTATGGTCTTGGGCGGTGGCTAAAGCGAGCGTGTGCGTGCCATCCACCATCACGATGAAGCTGACTTCCTCACCCTGTAAAAATTCCTCAACCACGACGGTGTCACCGGCTGCACCGAAGGCGCCGTTAAACATCTGCTCGATCGTGTCCAGAGCTTCCTCGTGCGTGGCAGCAATCACCACCCCTTTACCTGCCGCTAAACCATCTGCTTTAACGACAATCGGTGGGCGCTGTGCCATAACGAAGGTGGGATCGAAAGTGGCTTTGGTAAAGCGCGCGTAACGCGCCGTTGGAATCTGGTGGCGCGTCAGAAACTCCTTGCTGAATGCCTTGGAGCCTTCCAGTTGTGCGCAGACTTTGGATGGTCCAAAACAGCGTAGGCCGACCGTAGTAAACGCATCAACGATGCCTAGCACCAGTGGCCCTTCAGGTCCGACGATCGTGAGATCTATGCCTTCTTTTTGCGCAAAGGAAAGTAGTGAGGCGATATCTTCGGCGTTAATCGCTACGTTTTGGCACTTTGCTTCTAAGGCGGTGCCGGCATTACCTGGCGCGATAAATACCTGCGTAACGCGTGCAGATGAGGCGACTTTCCAGGCGAGTGCATGTTCTCGACCGCCACCACCAATAATCAAAACCCGCATTGAAAAGCTCCTTGCAGCGCGCGCATCAGTGTCTGAAGTGGCGTATACCAGTGAATATCATTGCCATCCCGTGGCTGTTCGCTGCAGCGATCACCTCATCGTCACGCAGCGAGCCACCCGGCTGAATGACCGCACGAATGCCGTGTTCAGCCGCGATGTCTAAGCCGTCTCGGAACGGGAAAAAAGCATCTGACGCCATGACCGCATCGCTGAGGTCGAGCCCCGCGTCGCGCGCCTTCATTGCTGCGATGCGACTTGAAACCACTCGACTCATTTGCCCTGCCCCAATACCCAGCGTCAGGCCGGCACGTGCATAGATGATGGCATTTGATTTGACGTGCTTGCAGACTTGCCATGCGAATAGCAGGTCTTGATGTTCCTGCGCGCTTGGCTGACGTGTACTGACGACTCGAAAAGCCTCGGGCGTTGGCTCGCCCTGATCGCGGTCTTGGACTAATAGTCCGCCCGTGACGCTTCGGTATTCATACGCCGGGCTTTCGCTTAAGGTGAGATCGCCGGTCACCAGCACGCGGATATTAGCTTTTGTTTCTAACAAAGCTAATGCCGTCGAACTGACGCTCGGTGCGATTAGGACCTCGACAAATTGATTATCTAAGAGTGCGCGCACTGTGGGCGCATCCAGTGGCCGGTTAAACGCAATGATGCCGCCGAACGCTGAGGTAGGGTCTGTTTTGTAGGCTTGCCGATAGGCGTCTTCGGTGTTGGCTGCGATCGCAACACCACACGGATTGGCGTGTTTGACGATCACGCAGGCGACTTCTTTAAATTGACGCACGCACTCTAAGGCGGTATCGGCGTCAGCAATGTTGTTATAGGAGAGGGCCTTTCCCTGACACAAGGTGGCGGTAGTGACACTGGCACCTCGCTCGAGGGGCGACTGATAAAACGCCGCCGCTTGATGAGGGTTCTCGCCATAGCGCAAGTCGATCTTCTTGGTGAAGCGAAGGTCTAAAGACTCTGGAAAGGCTGGCCCGTCGGGCGCGCTTTGCTTTGTGAGCCAAGCGCATACCGTGCTGTCATAGTGAGCAGTGTGTGCAAAAGCGCGCGTCGCCAGACGTTGGCGTAATGCAAAGTCAGTGCCCCCAGAGGCGATCGCTTTGAGCACCCAGGGGTAATCATCGGGCTCCACTAACACCGTGACCGACGCATGATTCTTGGCTGCTGCACGCAGCATGGCTGGACCGCCCACATCAATATGTTCAACGGCCTCTGGGTAACTCACGTCAGGGCGAGCGATGGTATTGGCAAAGGGATAGAGATTAACCACCAACAAGTCGATTGCTTCAATGCCATGCTCGGTCATCACCGAGTCATCCATGCCACGGCGGCCGAGTAGGCCGCCATGGATGCGTGGATGCAGCGTTTTAACGCGCCCGTCCATGATTTCTGGAAAGCCGGTATAGGTGGCTACTTCAGTGACTGGAATGCCCGCTTCCCGGAGAAGCGCTGCCGTGCCACCGGTCGACAGCAGTTGGATCTGGGCGGCATGCAGCGCTTGAGCAAGCGCTAAAATCCCGCGCTTGTCTGACACGCTGAGCAGAGCGCGCCGAATCGGCAAGCGCGCGTCTTGGTGATTAGCCAAGTCCGTAGCCTTCTAGCTTGCGGCGTAAAGTGCCGCGATTAATTCCTAAGACTTCAGCGGCACGCACCTGATTGCCGTCGGTATGTCGCATCACCGCTTGCAGCAGGGGCTCTTCAATTTCACGCAGCACCAAGGCATATAAGCCAGCCGGTCGGTGACCATTGAGTTTTTCAAAATAAGCACCCAAAGCCGCTTCTGCATGCTGGCGCAGAGGCATTTCTTTCAGGGCTGCGCGGCTGCTGACCGGCAACGTCTTTTTATTTTTCAGCATCTTCCATCCCTACATAGACCGGCTACCGACGCGTTGCCGCTTAGGCAACTGCGACGATTGGCTGTTCACTCATCTGTTCAAGCGGATGAGTGGCTGCCGCCAGTACTGGTTGTTCCTGAGGTGTTGACGGCAACTCGATGATGACGTCAAACCATGCGCGCACTAGGTCCAGCTGGGATGAGGTAGCGGTCGCGATTCGCATCTCTTGAAACAGGGAGCGTTCGACATGGACGGTAGGGCCACGGAGCTCAGTGTTCAGGCTTGGTCGCAGCGCAGTGTCGCGATACCAACCCAGATGTTTGCGCGCGACCCGAACGCCATCTTGTTCGCCATAAAAGGCGTAGAGTTGTTCCAAGTGCCGGATCATAATATCACGGACTTCAGGCCCTGCTGCGGTCGGTAGCGACTCGCCGGTGGCGAGGTAATGCGCTACTTCGCGGAATATCCACGGGTTGCCTTGCGCCGCGCGACCGATCATCACGCCATCGGCGCCGGTCTGCTGGAGCACCCGCTTCGCTGTGGGGCCGTCGACAATATCGCCGTTGGCGAGCACGGGAATGCGCACCGCCGCTTTGATCGCCTGAATCGTGTGGTACTCGGCAGGCCCGGCATACTGATCCGTGCGGGTGCGGCCATGGACTGCAAGGCCTTGAATTCCGGCGGCTTCTGCTAAGCGGGCGATGGTGACGCCATTTTTATGATCCGGATCCCAGCCAGTGCGCATTTTTAAGGTCACCGGAATATCGACCGCCCGTACGACCGCGCGTAGGATCTCAGCAACCAGCGGCTCGTCTTTTAATAGCGCCGAGCCGGCGGCTCGGTTGCACACCTTTTTGGCGGGGCATCCCATATTGATATCAATGATTTGTGCGCCTAAGGCGGCATTGCGACGGGCGGCATCCGCCATCATGGTGGGCTCGCCGCCGGCGATTTGTACGATGCGCGGTTCCGGTTCGCCGCTGTGGTCGAGTCGTCGTTTCGATTTGGTGGTGTGCCATAGGCTTTGATCCGACGTCACCATTTCCGAGGCCGCGAAGTGGGCACCGAGTGATCGACACAGCAACCTAAACGGTCGATCAGTGACGCCCGCCATCGGCGCTAAGACGAGCGGTGTGGTCCACGCGTAAGGACCCACTTTCATGGATTCTTCTCGGGATGTAGATCCGTGCTACAGGTGAGTGTGCCGTCGTAGAGCAAGCAGGCTTCTAAGCTAAAGCTCACGGCGGCTGAGCCTGGATCAAGAATCACTAAGGTGGTTTCTAGACGCTCGTCGGGCGCCATGGATTTAGAGGTGTTCGGGTGATCGGCCATGTATTCATTCGGGCTGAAGTCACGGCGCCCCAACGGCTGACCGTGACCATCCTGCAAGGTCACGCGCAGTAAGGGCGCAGGCTGCGCTTGAAGCCCGTGGTTAATGATGCGCGCATGCAGTCGCAGGGTGCCGGGCGTATCCGCATCCACGCGTTCTATTTTTTGCACTTCATAACTGGCGGGATCCCAGCGTGCCTCTAAGCTCATGCCCATGAGCGCATACGCAGAGGACAGGGTGGGACCTATGACCGGCCATGATGCCAAAGAGGCGCGGCAGGTATGAACGATTTGCGCTAAAAGCAGAAAAGAGAGGGAAATGATCCCGAGCCATTGTAGAGCGCGTGAAGGTCGGTGCGGGGTAGGTGCTGGGGTCGACCAACGACCGGTCACCTGCATCGGTGGCAGTGATTCAGGGGCGCGCTCTAATGCCACATCGAAGCGATCCACTGACGTCACGGTCGGTAGTGATGCGGCATACACGGCGCTGATCTGGTCAGTGGGTGGGGTGCCCGTCGTTTCCACATGTTCTAAAGTCGGCTGCGCCTCGCGCGCCAGACGCGCGGCGATGGTAGGCACTTCCGCATGTAGAGTAGGGAGATCCGATTCTAATGGTGAGCCATCCACGAGATGGCTCAGGCCATCGTATGAGGCGCCGCAGCGTGCGCACGATAAGTGTGCGCGTGTTGCCATGAGTAAATCGGCGGTGAGTGCAAGCGGTGCTTGGCAGGTGGGGCAAATGGCGAACACTTAAGTTATGCGCCTGCTGTGTGATCGCGGCGGGTGCCGACTAAGCCAATCCAGCCGTCGCGCGCGCGCGCGGGCTCCATGTCGAACCAAGGTAGATAGGCTGCAGTGACTTCATCTGCTTGGGCGCTCAATAATCCAGACAGAATGATTTTTCCGTTCGCTCGCGTCACCTGCGCGAGGCGCGAGGCCAACTCAATGAGAGGCTCCGCCAGAATATTCGCCAGGACAATGTCATACGCATCGCCCCACGGTGCGTCCGCGTGAGCCACGGTGAGGCCGGTGATGATGTGATTGCGAGCGGCATTGTCGCGAGTCGCAATCAGCGACTGGGGATCAATGTCGAGCGCGTGCGCGTGCGTCGCACCCAAGCGCAGTGCGGCAATGGCTAAAATCCCTGAGCCGGTGCCGACATCCAGCACTCGGGCCTGGTGTAGCGGGGCCTCATCGAGCCATTCCAAGCACAGTGCGGTGGTGGCGTGGGTGCCTGTGCCGAAGGCGAGTCCTGGGTCGAGCCACACAATGACGGCGCGATCCGCGTCCGCCGTGGGGGCTTGTCCACCCGGACAGATCCACAAGCGATCCCCAAAGCGCATCGGGCGAAAGTCTTTTAACCACTCCCGTTCCCAGACCCGTTCTACGACAGGGACAAAGGTGAGCGTCAGATCCGGTCGTTCCAGTTGCTCACGAAGTACAACGGTGATCGCCGTGGGGTCGGCGGTGTCTTCGTAAAGAGCGGTCAATGCAATGGTTGGCCACAGCGGTGTGGTGCCGGGGGCCGGTTCTAGAATGGGGGCGTCCCCCGCATCGGCCAACGTGACCGCCACCGCCCCGGTTGCAAAGCACGCGGCTTCTACCGTATCCGGATCGAGACCGTTGAGCGTCAGATGAAATTGGATGAACGGCACGACGCCCCTTCGGGGCTCAATCAGAGCCCGCTCCGCAGTTACTTAAGTCCCAGTCTGCGTTCTAGGTAGTGAATGTCCAGACCGCCTTGACGGAAAGCGGCGTGACCAAAGATTTCCTGATGCAAGGCGGCGTTCGTCTTAATCCCTTCCACCACCATCTCTGAGAGTGCATTGCGCATGCGGGCGATAGCGATGCTTCGGTCTTCGCCATGGGCGATGACCTTGGCGACTAAAGAATCATAAAATGGGGGCACGACATAGCCTGAGTATAGGTGGCTATCAATGCGAATGCCCGGCCCGCCAGGCACATGCCACAGCTTGACCGTGCCTGGGCTTGGCATGAAGGTCTTGGCATCTTCCGCGTTGATGCGACATTCAATTGCGTGGCCACGAATCTCGATGTCTTCTTGCTTAAACGGCAAGGGCTCACCGGCGGCAATGCGTAACTGCAGCTTCACCAGATCAATGCCGGTGACCATTTCTGTCACTGGGTGTTCTACCTGAATCCGCGTATTCATCTCAATAAAATAAAATTCGCCGTTCTCGTACAGAAATTCGAGCGTGCCGGCGCCGCGATAGCCCACGTTCTTTAAGGCGGTGGTGATGCTCTCGGTCATGGCGAGGCGCTGCGCGGGGGTGATGCCAGGTGCTGGCGCTTCTTCAATGATTTTTTGGTGGCGGCGCTGCATAGAGCAGTCGCGCTCACCGAGCACCACCACATGACCTTGACTATCGGCAACCACCTGAAATTCGATGTGCCGCGGACGCTCAAGGAATTTCTCCATGTAGACCTGGTCATTGCTGAATGCAGCGAGTGCTTCCGCTCGGGTGACGCTGACCGCGTTGAGCAGAGCGGCTTCCGAATGCACCACGCGCATGCCGCGACCGCCACCGCCGCCGGATGCTTTGATAATGACGGGGTAGCCGATGGTTTTGGCAATAGCGCGGATCGGTTCTGGCTCAAGACCGAGTGGCCCCCCGGAGCCTGGCACGCACGGAACACCGGCGGCCTTCATGGTGCGGATCGCCGACACCTTGTCGCCCATTAAGCGGATGGTTTCAGCTTTCGGACCGACAAATACAAAACCTGATTTTTCAACGCGCTCTGCAAAGTCGGCATTTTCAGACAAAAAGCCGTAGCCCGGGTGAATGGCCATGGAGTCAGTGACTTCGGCCGCCGCGATGATGGCGGGCATGTTGAGGTAGCTGCCTTTAGACGCCGGTGGACCAATGCAGACGGTTTCATCTGCCAGCAGCACGTGTTTTAAATTGTTGTCAGCCGTGGAATGCACAGCGACGGTTTTAATACCGAGTTCTCGGCAAGCACGCAGAATGCGGAGCGCGATCTCGCCCCGGTTAGCGATCAGCACTTTATCAAGCATGGGGACGAATCACTTATTCAACGATGAAGAGAGGTTGACCGAACTCCACTGGATCGCCGTTCTTGGCCAAAATGGAGACCACTTTGCCGGCTTTATCGGATTCGATCTGATTCATCATTTTCATCGCTTCAATGATGCACAGAGTCTGGCCTACCTTGACCTCTTGTCCTAATTCGATGAAGGCTTTGGCCCCCGGCGCTGAGGAGGCATAGAAGGTGCCGACCATGGGGGCCGTGATGTGGTTGACGGTGGAGGGCGCGCTCGCCGCCGGGGCAGCGGCGGGCGGAGCCACCGGTGCGGCGGTGGGCGCTGCGGGCGCATGGCTCGGTGCGGTTTGGATATAGGTGGCAACATTGCCGGCTCCGTGGCGACTGATGCGCACGGATTCCTCGCCTTCTTTGATTTCGATCTCGGCGACGCCTGACTCCTCGAGGAGTTCGATCAGTTTCTTCACCTTGCGAATATCCATCTTAATTCCTTACTTCAGTCAATTCAGCGAGCAGGCGCAAAGCGGCGTAAAGCCGCCTCAAGTGCCAACTCGTACACGATCGGCCCAAGGCCCGCGATCACGCCGACGGCTAAAGCCGACAGATAAGAGTGGCTTCGAAAGCTTTCGCGCGCATACACATTGGATAGGTGCACCTCATAAAACGGGATCGTGACCGCCGCTAAGGCATCGCGGATGGCAATGCTGGTATGCGTGAAGGCCCCGGCATTGATGATGATGGCGTCCACTTTGGCGGTTTTCGCACCCTGAATGGCGTTGATCAGGTCGTGTTCCGCATTGGACTGAACAGCCGTCAGGGTGGCGCCTCGGCTGTTAGCCAGGTGCTCTAGGCGCGTGATGATATCGGCTAAGGTATCGGTGCCATAGAGTGTCGGCTCGCGGCTGCCCAATAAGTTAAGGTTTGGGCCGTTGACAACCAAAAAATGCGCCATGCGATCCCCGTCCAAGCCACTCATCCGCCCCGCAGTTTAACCATATTTTGCAGCTTAGGCGCAAATCGCTGCATATCGACGCTGAATCGGGTCTCTAGCCGCTTGGGAGCGGCTTATTGCAAGGCTGTTTTGTTGGTTTCGGCCGAGGCGGCGCCCGTGGAAGGCAGCGCCGTTAAGGCCTGATCGATGGCCTTGCGAGCTGCGTTCAGGGGGAGCGTGCCGTGATTGACTTGTTCCACGACGTCCAAAATAGCGTGAGCCTGGTCTGCATGTAATTCGCCTAAGTGGACGACAAGGAGGTGGCCTGACTGGTCCGTGAAGGCGGTGAAGGGGAAAACGAGTGAGTCCACCCCAAAGCCCCGTGCGGCGTCCAGCCCCTCTTCTTCGCCGATCAGCAGGTCATATTGTAAAGGGGTATGTGCGATGAATGTTTGCACGTCCGCAGCAAAATCGACGGCGATGCCGACCACTTTAACGTTTTTAGACGCATATTCGGTTGCCAGCGAGTTGAGCAACGGGATTTCCCGTCGGCACGGCGCGCACCAAGTCGCCCAGAAATTCACGATCAACGCGTGGCCATCCCAGTCGGTGATGGCACGTCGGTGGCCAGCGAGATCGGGCAGTGTGAATAGGGGTCGGATGCGGGGGATCGCCCCAGATGGGTCGGGCAGGGAGGGTGTTGCTGGCTTGGCTATGGGTGCAGGCTGCGGTGTGTGTGGGGAGGTGAAATGCTCGCGCAGGAAAGCGCCCAGCACCAACGCGCCTAACACGGCAAAACCCACATAGGCGAGGGTGAGTGGGCGGCGGCTCACGGAACGAGTGCCCACTGCGCGAGGTGTGCGGTGAAGTCATTGGCATTCATGAATCCCACCAACCGCGCATCGACTCGTTCCCGGCCATTCGCGCCGAAAAATGCGGTGGTGGGTGGGCCAAATAAGCCAAAACGTTGCAGTAAGGCCTGATCATCGAGCGAGTTTGCCGTGACATCCACGGTCAATCGCCGATAACTGGCGAGGGCCTGCTGTACGTGCGGATCACTGAAGGTGCGCGCCTGCATTTCTTTGCACGAGACGCACCAGTCGGCATAAAAGTCGAGGAGGGTGGGTGCGCCGTGGGCGACCGCCTCAGCCAGCGCGGCATCCAGTTCTGCGACCGTATGGATTCGGGTAAAAGACAGCGGGTGACGGGCGCTCGATGCGCTCCCGAATGGGCTGCTTTGCCACGGATGGAGTGGGTCTGTGCCGCCGCTGATACCGGAGACGATCAGTATCAAGGCCACGAGGAGGCTGAGGGCGGCCATCACCCAACGCAGGGGAGTGCGTCGGCCGCCAGGTAAGCCGATCGTCAGTGTCACGGCGAGGGCGGCGAGAGCCACCAACGCCCAGACACCCATCATGAGACCCGGCGCGAGCAGCCGATCTAACATCCAAGCGGCTACCCCTAAGAAAGCCACGCCAAAGAAGGCTTTGACGGTGCTCATCCAGGCGCCGGCCTTGGGCAGGAGTTGGCCTGCGGATGCGCCGACCAGCAGTAACGGGCTACCCATGCCAAAAGACAGCGCCGCCAAGGCCAGTCCACCGCGGGTGAGATCGCCCACTTGACCGATGACCGCGAGTGCCGCGACTAAGGGGGGCGCGACGCAGGCCGTCACGATCAAAGAGGACAGTGCGCCCATGATTGCAGTGGACACCAGGCGGCCACCGCGAATCCGCTGGCTGAGTGCGGTGAACCGGGTCTGCACGGCGCTCGGCATCTGTAATTCGTAAAAACCTAACATCGCTAATGCCAAAGCGACAAACAACGCGGCGAACAAAACTAAAATCCAAGGCTGCTGAAAGACGGCCTGTGCTTGACGTCCCGCGGCCGCAAAGACTATCCCGGCCACGGTATAGGTCACGCTCATGCCCATGACATAGGCCAGTGACAGGGAAAAACCACGCCATGGCGTGGGGCGCGCTCGGTCACCGGCGATGATGCCGGCAAGAATGGGGATCATGGGCAATACGCAGGGCGTGAAGGCAAGCAGCAGACCCAGCCCAAAAAATGCGGCGATCACGAGAGGCAGTGAGCCTTGGCGAATGAGTCCCGCGAGGCGGTCTTGTTCCGACAGCGCCGCGGGGTGAGTCGTGGCGCGAGGCTCTGCGCCACCCTCCATGTGGATCGTAAAGAGTTGCTTGAGTGGCGGATAACACAGGCCCGCATCGGCGCAGCCTTGGCTCACCACGGTCAGTTTTAATGGAGCGGTGCCGTCCCCTTGATACGGCACGAGCACATCGAGTGAATGGCGATAAATCTCTTGCGTCCCAAAGTAATCGTCCTGATGGGGAAGACCGGGCGGAAAGGCGGGCGCGCCGAGGGCGTCGGGTGTTTCTGCGCGCACCTGGAGGCGGGCGCGGTAAAGATAATAGCCATCGGCAATCACCCAGTGAACATGCACATGGTGCGCATCGGCTGAATCTACGCTTACTTGAAATGCGTGCTCGGGTTGCAGAAACTCTGTTTTTTCTCGGCTGTTAAGCCTCGCTGTGGGGCTGCGTTTAGCCGCAGGGGTTACAGGGGTGGCGCTTGGTGTCGGCAGGAGAACGCGGCGCGTCCATGTTTGTGGCAGATAACACAGTCCCGCGTCGGCGCAGCCTTGTAACTGAAGTGTGAGATCTACGCTCGCAGGCGGCGTCCCTGAGAAGCGCAGGGGGACTCGAAACGCGGCGTCCCGTCGATAGATCTCCTGATCCCCAAAGTATTCATCATGGTGTGTGAGGCCAGTGGGGAAGGTGATTGGCCCGAGTTGTACGTCTGGCGTGGCACTGATAAAGCCGACGCGTTGTCGATACAGGTAATAGCCTTCGTGGATGCGGTACGTGACGACAACGGCATTGGCGTCCCAGCGGGTGCTGACGTCAAAGGCTTGGCTGGGTTCTAAAAAGGTAGGCTCGCCGGCCTGTAAAGAGGGGCTTACCCAGGCGCCTAGGCACAGAAGCGCGGGTGTCAACCAGCGGCTGAGTCGGGCCAGTCCCGTCACGGGGCGCACACGGGCGGCACGAGGGACGCTTAGGGTCGCCTCGGCGGATCGGGCCTTTGTAAAGCACGCTGTTATCACGATGAATTCTATAAAACTATTTAAAAACAATGAGTTAAATCATATCTAGGCGCTCAGTTTAGCGCATTTTGCCCGCCTGCACCCGCTCTCCGTACCTCCAAGGTCCTGTTTTTTTATTGAACTGTTTACGCGCCGCGCCTTGAAAAGCAAAACTTCGCCGCTATAGTTAGCAGCCGACCCAGTAGAGTGCTAACAGCTATTTGGGCCCGGTCCCCTAAGGGGCCACGTTTTAGTTACAAAAGCTCCTGAAGGAGGACTGAAGTATGTCGACGAAGATTCGTCCGCTGCATGACCGCGTGATCATCAAGCGTGAAGAAGAAGAACGTAAATCGCCCGGTGGGATCGTGATCCCAGACACCGCCAGCGAGAAACCCAGCCGAGGCCGCGTGTTGGCGGTAGGCAAGGGAAAAATCCTTGAGAACGGGACGGTGCGTCCTCTCGATCTTAAGGTGGGTGACAAGGTGCTGTTTGGTAAGTACAGCGGAACCGAAGTCAAAATGGACGGTGATGATGTGCTCGTGATGCGTGAAGAAGACATCATGGCGGTCATCGAAGGCAAGTAAGCATCCGCTTCAGCCCTAACGAATTCAGAGGAATCAGAACATGGCAGCAAAAGAAGTACGTTTTGGAGATGACGCCCGTAGCCGCATGGTGAAAGGGGTCAACATCCTTGCGAACGCAGTAAAAGCGACGTTGGGACCTAAGGGTCGTAACGCAGTGCTCGAGAAGAGCTTTGGCGCTCCCACCATCACCAAGGACGGCGTCAGCGTCGCCAAGGAAATCGAACTAAAGGACAAGTTCGAGAATATGGGCGCGCAGATGGTGAAGGAAGTCGCGAGCGCGACCTCCGATGAGGCCGGCGACGGCACCACGACCGCCACCGTATTGGCGCAAGCCATCGTGCGTGAGGGTCTGAAGGGTGTGGCCGCAGGCATCAATCCAATGGATCTGAAGCGTGGTATCGACCAGGCGGTCGCCGCTGCGGTGGAAGAGCTTAAGAAGCTTTCCAAGCCCTGCAAGGATCCGAAGGCGATCGCTCAGGTCGGCACGATTTCAGCTAACTCCGATGAAAGCATCGGCAACACGATTGCTGAAGCGATGGATAAGGTCGGTAAGGAAGGCGTGATCACGGTTGAAGAGGGCTCAGGCCTCAACAATGAACTCGAAGTAGTCGAGGGCATGCAGTTTGACCGTGGCTACCTGTCACCTTATTTCATCAACAACCAAGCCAGCCAGTCGGCTGAGTTGGATAAGCCGTTGATCCTGCTCTACGACAAGAAGATCTCAAACATCCGTGAGTTGCTCCCGGTGTTGGAGTCAATTGCTAAGGCAGGCCGTCAGCTGTTGATCATCGCTGAAGATGTCGAGGGCGAGGCGCTTGCCACGCTCGTCGTCAACACCATCCGTGGCATCGTCAAGGTGGCGGCCGTTAAGGCGCCAGGCTTCGGCGATCGTCGCAAAGCCATGTTGCAGGATATTGCTATTCTGACTGGCGGCACCGTGATCTCCGACGAAGTGGGTCTGTCGCTTGAGAAGGCGACGATCAGCGACTTAGGCGAAGCGAAGAAAGTGCTGGCCGAGAAAGAAAACACCACGATCATTGATGGCGCCGGTAAAGCGGCCGACATCAAGGCGCGTGTGGCGCAGATCCGTCAGCAGGCTGATGAAGCGACCTCTGACTACGACAAAGAAAAGCTGCAAGAGCGCTTGGCTAAGCTCTCGGGTGGCGTGGCCGTGATCAAAGTCGGTGCGGCGACCGAAGTCGAGATGAAGGAAAAGAAGGCCCGCGTCGAAGACGCCCTGCACGCGACGCGCGCAGCGGTTGAAGAAGGCGTGGTCCCGGGTGGTGGTGTTGCACTGATCCGCGTCATGAAGGCGTTGGAGAAGTTAACCCATGAGAACGAAGACCGGCAGTACGGTATTCGTATCCTGACTCGTTCGATCGAAGAGCCTTTGCGGCAGATCGTAACGAACGCGGGCGACGATGCAGCCGTGGTGCTGAATAAGGTCCGCGAGGGCAAGGGCACCTTCGGCTACAACGCAGCGACCGGCGAGTACGGCGATATGATCGAAATGGGCATCTTGGATCCCACGAAGGTCACACGCTTAGCTCTACAGAACGCAGCGTCAGTGGCTGGCTTGTTGCTCACCACGGAAGTCATGATCGCTGAAGCACCAAAGGACGAGGAACACTCGCACGGCGGTGGCGGTGGCGGCATGGGTGGAATGGGCGGCATGGGCGGGATGGATATGTAATCCCGTGCTCCGGTCAACGCTCGCGTTGATCGGAGCTTGTTGCAAAGACCATTTGGGTCACAAAGCCCCGCTCTGCGGGGCTTTGTCATTTCTGGCGGGTGTGTTTTCGTTGATCTGCTTCGGATAGCAGCATCAATTTGAAATACTTGTGGTAAGTGGTTTCAGCCAATAGCAGTGCGATCATCACGCCGGCTTGCCCATCTAGAAATCCAAATTTAATCACGTAGGATTTAAAAAACGCAGCTAACGCGTGTCCTACGGCTGCGCCAAAGCGCGCGCGTTTGCCGCGATCAAATAGCATCTGCGCACTTAAGCTTGCGTATTGATTGACTTTGCGCAAATACGTGTCTGGGTCTTCGTAGGAGTAGTGCTGCAGTGGGTGTTTCAATGTGCTGCGACGCGTGCTGTTGAGCACAATGTTTTCATGCACGAGTGCATCGGTGAAGCGACCGCAGGACCTCTTAAAGAGCCGAATGCTCTGTGTGTTGGCGTAGTACTCAGAGAAGCGCACTGGGCGACCATAGAATGCAGTCACTGTTCTGATATCAAAGCCATCACTGCTTGCGCTCGCCATGGCTTTTTGTATTTCATTGGCAAGGGCCGGCGTTACGCGCTCATCTGCATCAATCGAGAGTACCCAATCCGCAGTCGCTAAGTGGAGCGCACGATTTTTCTGGATCCCAAATCCCTGCCAGTCAGGCCTATGCACCACCATCGCACCGGCTTGCTGCGCCAGTTCTGCGGTGCCATCGGTACTGCCTGAGTCGACCACGATCCATTGATCTGCAAACGAGGTGCTATTGAGGCAAGCCACAATGTTGTGTGCTTCGTTTTTGGTAATGATGATCACGGAGAG
>CAIOZU010000065.1 GCA_903862885.1 uncultured Pseudomonadota bacterium | reverse complement strand
GGTGTGCCCAGGCCTTGCCGTGATTTTGGTGGGTGATAGCCCAGCGTCTCGGCTGTATGTGCGCAATAAAGTGCGTGCCTGTGAAGAGGTCGGTGTGCAGTCGCAGTTAATCGAATTTCCATCCGATGTGCCTGAAGATCGGTTGCTCGCCGAGATCGATCGCCTCAATTCGGATGCATCGGTGCATGGCATCTTGGTGCAGCTACCTATCCCCGATCATATTGCGATTCGTCGCGTCCTTGAGCACATCTCAGTAGATAAGGATGTGGATGGTTTTCACTTGTATAACGTCGGTGGCCTGATGACCGGTGCTACGGTGTTTCCACCCTGCACACCCTACGGTGTACAAAAGATTTTGGAGCACGAAAAAATTGAGGTGGCAGGGCGCAACGTCGTGGTGGTTGGTGCTTCCAATATTGTCGGTAAGCCCACCGCGATGATGCTGATGCAGCAAGATGCAACCGTGTCGATTTGTCACAAGTACACGCGTGATCTGGCGATCTATACGCTACTAGCGGATATTCTCGTCGTTGCGGCGGGCGTGCCTAATTTGATTGTGGGGCAGATGGTCAGACGTGGGGCTGTGGTCATTGACGTCGGCATTAATAGACTCCCTGATGGTCGCGTTGTGGGAGACGTTGATTTTGAAGCCGTCTCTAAGGTGGCTTCGGTGATCTCACCCGTCCCCGGCGGTGTGGGACCGATGACCGTAACGATGTTGATTTACAACACCTTGCGTTCAGCTGAGCGCAGTGTGGGTGTTGTTGAGGAGTAGGTGCGCGACCTGACGTGATCTGTGTGGATGCGCGTGCTGTCAGTCACTGTTCGCGGCGAGTACGGTAGCGCCGGCCTAAAGCGCCTTAGTGCTTAACTCTTTATTTAGGGTGGCAATGGTCGCGTTGATTCGTAGCGCTCATTCCCAATAAAAGGCGTCACACGCCCAGAGGCCATATTGACGGCCGAGTGACAGCGTTCTAAGGGGCGTGTGCCTGGCGGTTAGCGGATCTACCGCGATCGGTGCGCGCGTTAGAAAATTCAAAAAAGGGTCGCTACGTAGACCAGGGTGCTGGCCCCGGGCTTCCACTTTGCCAATGACCTTGACGATGTCGAGATACCACGTGACCGGCACGATGGCGGCGCAGTCCTTGGTGCGTCAGTGGCGCAATACGCCCAACACAATGAAGCAAACCCTGCTTAGATTGGGCTGATCGGTTAGATAGTAGGCACTCGGTATGGGTACGCCGAGTAAGGCGATGCGGCCTGCTCGTTTTTTTTAAGGCCGAATCGCAAGACAGCTCAGCCCTCATCACGGGCAGGTTCGCGCCCGGCAATCACATCTTCAAATAGCCGGATCCAGCGAGGGAGCTGTCGCTTTTTTAAGTCATAGCGTTTGACGGCGGTGCGACGGGCGGCTGCGCGGATTTTCTTCATGCGCTTGGGGTTAGACAAGGCTTCATGGATGGCGGCTGCGATCTCATCGGCCGAGAAAAAATCCACCGTGAGCCCATTCACCCCGTCTTCTAAGACTTCAAGCACCGGTGCTGTTTTAGAGCCTACCATCACGCAACCGATCGATAACGCTTCAATGAAGCTCCAGCTCAAGACAAAGGGGTAGGTGAGATAGGTGTGCACGGATGACACTTGGAGTAGCTGGATGTAATCGGCGTAGTCGATGGATCCTAAAAAATGAACGCGTGACGTGTCGAGACGGCCGCTTAACTCATCAAGGAGTGACTGGCGAAAGGTCGACCCAGGCGGTGGTGGCGCGCCATAGCCCACCTCATCGGAACCGACGATCACCACCTGCGCTTTCGGATGGGCTTTAAGGATGGCGGGCAGCGCGCGCATGAAGCTGTGAAAACCCCGATAAGGCTCTAAGTTTCTTGCCACAAAGGTAATGACGTCATCGGTCGGTGTGAGCACGCGTCCGTTCGGCAGCCTGAAGCGGGCGCTCGTCTGAGGGCACAAGTGGTCCGTGTTCACCCCTTCGTGCAATTGGCTTAAGCGCGCCCGAATGTGGGCGGGATGCAAACTGTGCTGCCAAGCGGTGGCGGTGTGTCCCCAGTCACAGGCCTCGAAGGCCATTAACGCAGTGGCATTGCGCGTGCGCAGGCGAGATGCACTGTTAAAAACAGAATCAAATTCTGGATCAAAGCCCACATCCGCACCGGTCGCGTGGTAGTAAAACTCAAAGTTAGCGAGCACCGGCACCTGTGGGAACACATCTCGAATATAGAGGGTCTCGCCCCAACCGCCGTGACCGACGATCAGATCCGGTCGATAGCCATCGCGTGCGAGTTGACTTGCCGCGTCAGCGGCGGCTGAGCCTACCGTAATGACTCGATCTAACTCGACGGTGTCCGGGTGTACGTCGGTCGGTACGCGATCATCGACCGCATAGACTATTTTGTTGACACCGGCGATGACAGTATCACTCGCATGACTTAAAAAGTGCACCTGATGCCCGGATGTGTTCGCGAGGTGCTCTGCGATATGCCGATACTGGCCTGGGAAGTTCTGGTGTAAGAAAAGAACGTTCATGGTGCGCGCACCGATCGCTTAACGCTTTTTCTTTTTTGTGGGGTTTACTGGTTTTGCGGTTTTTGCCGATTTTGCGGGTGTTCGCAATGGTTTTTTAGCAGGAGCGAGCGCTCGCTGGGTGGCGCTCGATTCTTTTTTAGCCGTGCGTTTTGTAATCTGTAGCTGAATCCCTTCTAAGGGGTCATTCGCGACGCTCGAGCGACACGGTGCCCCATTGTGTAGGGGCCCGACTTGGGCGCTTGATTGAAAATAGCCAGAGTACGTGCAGTCATAGGCAGCGGTTTTAGCCGAGGGCTTGAGTCGAACTGCAAAGCCCACTAAGGGCACCCCGAGTTGCTTGGTGCCGCAGGGCTTGCCACCGGGAATCCACGGGGTCTCAAAACCACTGGAGGTCAATCCCTTGTACTCGATGTCCGTTGCCGCCAAGCCTTCTAAGGGGGTGATGGCAAATGACTCAAGCCACAGTCCCGGGCCCACACGGCCCGCCCATGGGGCGCGTTCAAACACCAGATCCCCATGGTTTCTAACGTGCGCGCTGATTTCTAGATTCAAACCGGTGGGTGCGCTCGGTACGGTAGGGGGCAGCACAGCGGGGCGGGCGCGGGCTGAGGAGGTCTGTTCTTCAAAGCGGGAATCGAGTCGCTCCACTTTGATGGTGAGTACAGAGCCTGCGGCATCGCGGATGGTGGTGATCAATAAAGAAGCCTGCACCGCTTTTAAACGCACCACTAAAAAATCACCCGGCGCAAACAGCCAACCGCCCAGATCCTCTGCCTTCGCTAAAAATTCGGCGTCACCCGGTGCGACCCCAGGTCCTGTGCTGACGTGAATGGCCGGCAGCGTGAGCGTGCCGCCCGCGTGATGCGTGCGCGGGGTTCCCGACTCTACGGAGAAGACATAGAGTCCTTCCGGTAAAGGCAGCAATTGGACGGAGGCGCTTAATCCATGGGTGTCGGTGGGCATGGGCATAGTGGGTATATCGATTGCAGTAGAAAGTGGGTAACGGCGGTGCGAGGACATCGGCGGATGGGCCGACGGCCGAGCACGCGCCACTAAAGCATCATTGATCGAAGCCGCGGACAGCGATAACGATAGCAAATATCCCTGGGGCCGACCGTGCAGGCGCTCACGAATAGCACCAATATCAAAGGCGACCACGGGCAGGCCCGACTCGAGGGCGGGGTCTAGGGCATAGCACCAGGTTTCAGGTGATACAGAAGCCAGAAAGACGACATCGGGCGCCTCGCGTTGCAGCAGCGGCAATGCCTCGCCCTCCCGATAGGCGCCGGTGATAAACACTCGTCCGGTGCGCTCTAAGGCAGCATCTGCCTGGGTAAAGCCGACCACCACAAATTCGAGTGGTAGGTCACGTTTGGCGGCATCCCGCGCGCACTGTAATAAGACCTCATAACCCTTGTACGCGCCTATCGCACCGACCAGCGCCACCCGTACCTTAAGCCGTGACGCGGGGAAAGGCGGTGGCGACCCAGAGGGGGGTGTGGCCCCGAGCGCCTCGACTTGGAAAGACGATTTTGGAAAGTAACGTTGATAGCGGACTTGCGTGTCGTGCGTGGGTACCTTGATGTGCCGTGCGCGCGCCAGCCAGCGGGTACTGCGTTCACGCAGTGCCGGTACCGACAGGCGCTCGCCGATTTCTGAGCCTATTTTTTTGACGCACGCGCGACAGGCGGCGAGCCCCTGCTCGCCGCAGTAGCGACCGCTTGCGTCGATCAAGGTGATCTGTGGGCACAGCCACGCGTAGTCATGAATCTGTACATCGACCGGTGCGTTGAGGGTGAGCAGCTGATCCATCAGGCGCGGATCGAGCTGTAAAAAATGATGCACTTCCAGATGATCCAGTCGACGGGTCTTGAGCAGGGTCAGTAGTCTTTTTTGCTCATGAGGCCACTCATAGACAAGATCTGAGGCCTCAAGACCAACCACGGTTAATCGCACCCGGCGGCGATCACCCGCGCGAGCGGGTCTCAATATCAGTACTTGGAATCCTTCGGCTTGTAGTACAAGGGTGCGAGTTTGGACGACACGCTCCACGCCGCCTTGCAGGGCGTGGCTGATCAGCAGCACCGCCGGTTTAGGATCCAGCGCCATGCGCTTCTCATCCAGCGTGCGCCGCAGGGGGGCGAACGGATCCTGTGCTTCAAAGCGCTGAATGGAGCGGTCGTAGCCGGGGTGTCTGAGATTGACCAGACGCTGTGAGCGGGCGAGTAGTGCGGTGCGCTTCGCGCCGAAGGAGCGACTGCCGATGTGATACACAAAGACATCGGCCGCCAAGCGATGGCGGTAGCCGCGTGCGCGGGCGCGCATGCAAAAATCAGTCTCCTCGCCATAGCCTCGACCAAACACGGATTCATTCAATAGGCCGGTGGCGTTTAAGCAGTCACGGCGAATATAAAGACAAAACCCCACCCCCACCGGGATCTCGGCTCGCTGGCCTTTGAGAGATTGGGATGCTAAGGCATCTAATGCTTCGGCCTGTGCGGCGGTGACTGTCGGATCAGCGACGCCTGGGTAGGAGGCCACCGACCCTTGATTGCTCCAGGGGGTGACGGTGCCAATGCGTGCCTCCGCATAGGCCGCTTGTTTTAAGCGAGACAGCCAATGGCCAAACACTTGCGTGTCGGCATTTAACAGCACGACATCGTGGGTGGGGTGACGTGTCAGAGCCGCGTTCACCGAGGCCACGAAGCCTTTGTTCTCTGTGTGTCGAATCAGCTCAATCTGATCACTCGCAGCCAATTGATCGAGGTGTCGGGCCAGTGCGCGATTCGGTGTGGCATCGTCAATCACCAGCACGCGCGCGTGCCGAGGCAGGGTCGCTAAGACGGTGCGTAAACAGGCCATGGTCTCTTCGAGGCCCTCATACACCGGCACGATGACATCGATGGCCACCGGTGCGGTGGGGGTGCGTGTGGGTGCGCGTCCTTGCGGTGAGTGTAGGCCCTCTTTGGCAGCCGTCGGCCACAGGAAGGGCGATCCAGGCAGTGGACTTAAGGTGTGCGCCGGATTTTTGGCGGCGAGTTGCCAGCGATGGCCTTTGAGGCGTGTGTGGGCGCGTTTAATGACAAAGGCCTGTTGGCCGCTGTCATGGGTGACTGCGCGCCGCACCCAATGACTGTGGCCGTGCTCGTCGGTGATCTTCAGTTGCAGCTTATGGGTCGGTGCCCAATTAAATCGCACCCAGCCGTGGATGCCCTGACCGTCATCGACGATGGCGCACTCTAAGCCGAAGTCCGCGGGTAGGCAAAGACCAGAGCCTAGCAGGGAGACACCTTGGGCGTTGGCTTCAAAAGTCTTCGCTAGCTCATGGGCGTGCAAACGAACCGAAAACCGTTGGCTTGTGCCATCGGCTTTAAAGCGGATGCGATTGGCTGCAATGACTGAGCCATCGATGCGCATCTCTAGCGGTCGGGTGGAGGCGTGCAGGTAACCGATTAAATAGCCATCGGCGCTGATCCCTATCCAACCTGGGACCTCTGTCGTGCTCAAGGTGGTGGCTGCTCTGGCCAAGGGGTCGTTGAAATCGATAGCCTGTCGAGTGAGGGCGAGTGCGCACTGTGTCTGTGCCGTGGCCACCTCACCCAGTGCAAGGAGCGATTCAATCAGCACCGCATAGCTTTGGGTGGAAGGGGCTAACGCCACCGCACGCTCGCTCATATGAAAAGCCGCCACGCGATCACCGCCGTCTCTTAATAATTGCCTAGCGTATCGCGCAGCAATGGCGGCCGCGTGCGATGGATACTGACGCCACGCACGATCCAGCAGGCGAAGTTTCATCGCCGGATCCTCGGCGTCCATCGACCGGTCGCTGTCTAAGAGCAAACGACGCAGATCAGCGGGCAGACTGTCCGAGGGTAGATCCAGGCGGTTCACTCAACCTCGCTTGGCGTTTATCGGGGGTGACACGGCGTATCGGGTTATGTGCGCCCGATGCCCGTCCATCGGCGATAGGCCGTGGAGAGGTTCAGTATGCGGGCATCGCTCCGTGAAGAGGAGCGTGAGGCATCGAAGTTAGGAACTGCGTCACGCCACCGGCCGACGACCGGTGGTGTGACCTGATCAGTTCACTGTTTAGCGCTGATGGGGACCATTCTTTAAGTCGTTGACACCCACCAGATTGAGGACGGTTTTGCCCGCATCCAAAGACAGTACGTTGCTGCCGCCGGCAGGAGGTGCTGTGTGCTGGTGCGCCAGTGAGTTCAGTGAATGGCTTTCCATCTGGATCGGTGGTTGATGGGCGACAAAGCCTGAGAGGACGTGGGCGCCACCGGGCAGGGTCGGCAGGACGCTGGTGCGCGTGTGGATCATCGCCCCACCCCGCATCGAGTCGTGTTGGATGGGACGTACGCTTTGGTCGCGGGCGCCACCTTTCATGGAGACGGTCGAGATCGGTGCGTTGTGAACAAAACGCGTCGCTCGCTGGCCACCCATCATCGTGGGGACTGAGGTGGGGGTCATCGCCCCGCCGGCGCGAATGGAATCGACCTGCGTTCGGATCTGCGGTTTTATCACGGTTTTTATCAAGGGGCGATGGCCGCCGCCCTCCATCATCAGGGGACGCCGATGGGCGCCCCCACTGAGCGTGCTTGGGGTATAGACGGGATGTGCGTTTCCGCCGCTGCCGCCAGAGAGGGTGATTCTTGCCATAAAACGCGGTGTCCTTCGTGTCCGTCACCCCTAGTGGGGTGGTGTCCTCAGCGCGGTGTGCCGCCGAGGTAGGTCAAACGTACAGACGGGGTAGAAGGCCATCGCCCCCCGCCTAGGGGGTGGCGCGTTCGAATGCGACCTGTTTGGGCGAGCGATGTGTAGAAATGAGAACTGGGTTGCGGTTTCAGCGGACACCACTTCATAGCGCTCGGACTTGAGCAGCATTCGGTGTGCGCATGGCTTGCAATCTGCGAAGGTCGCTTGACCCGGTTAACGCACGTTTAAGTCGCTGATCAAGGGATGGATCGAGGTGCATGAGGCCTTCGAGTCCGGTGTGTGTTGCGCCTTTGGATGGGATGTTTTTGTTATGAAAAAAGGTCGTTTATTTGCGCCGTTGCCGGCCGCCGTAGCCTCTTCCCCTGCCTTTGAGCGTGCGGAGGAGGGTCCTGTCTTAGTGAGTGGCGGTGTGGCGCTAGGGGCCATTGATTGCTTTGGATATGCGATGGGCGCCGGGGGCTGGCTATTTTTGGGCTGGGTGACCCGCCCCTTTAGGAGTGAGATACCGAGTGCGCTCGAGGTCGTCACGCGCAGTGCGAAAGGCCAAGACCGGGTGCAGGCCACCGTGGTTTTTTATGAGCGAAAGGATTTGGATCCGAGTCGGGTGGGCGTGGTCGTCTTTGTGGAGGGCGCGCGCCGCGCGATGAGCGGCTTGACCCACCTGGCTGTGTCATTAGATGGCGTCTTATATGGCGCGGATATTACCCGAAGCACAGAGCGACCCGCTGACCCTGATCTCAGTGAGCGTGTGCGACGCGTCCTGGTTGAGGATGCGATTGACAGTCCCAATCGGCAGCACTTGTTGTCACTCACCTCGCGTCGGGGATTCACGGGAGAGGACACCTTAGCCTCACTGCAAGACGCCGTGTTACTGGAAATTGATGCCGCTATTCCCTGTGCCAAGGCGGGGGTGTTGCTAAAAGGCTGGCGCTTATCTGTGCCTGAGAGCGTGCACGTCATTCGCTTGCGTTCTGGCCCGAAAGTCACGGTCTTGCATTTAGAGGATGCCGTTCAGGTGCTGCGCCCAGATGTGATCAGTGCCGTGGGTCAAGCGCGTGGATTTTCTGATCCGCGTTGTGGCTTTGCTATCTTTCTTGGCAACGCCCTCTCTATCGGTGATCTCACCTATCTTGAGGTGGAACTGAAGAACGGCGAGGTGGGTTTTCGTGAGTTGCGCTTGGCGCCGAGTGTGGGTTTGGAGGCGATTCGAAGTCTCTTAGATGGCATTGACCATCGCTATGAGGACATTGACTTGGCCTTTGACCGTGTGCTTGGGCCTGCGGTGAGTGCAGTCAATGAGACTCGACTGGCTACTCAGCCGACTGTCCACGAAGTGACTTACGGTGAGCGGGTCGCTGTCCCGAAGATATCTGTCATTGTGCCGCTCTATGGACGCATCGACTTTCTGGAATATCAGATGGCGATGTTCTCTGAAGACGCCTCGTGTGACACGCTCGATCTCATTTATGTACTCGATGACCCGCGTTTGGCGCGCGATGTGCGTAGCCTCGCCGAGTCGGTCTATCAGCGTTTTCAGATCCCATTTAGGGTTCTGATCAGTGCTGAAAACAGAGGCTATGCGCCTGCGAATAACCTAGGATTGAAAGCGGCGCGTGCGCCGCTGGTGTGTTTTTTGAATTCCGATGTGCTGCCGATCAGCGATCGATGGCTGGAGCGTTTGGCCGACACCTTAAAGGGCAATCCAAAGATTGGCGTGATCGGTCCTCGATTGCTCTTTGAGGATGGGTCTATTCAGCATGAAGGGCTGGTGTATCGATCGATCCCGGAGTTCGCAGGCTGGACCTTTATTGATCACGATAATAAAGGCCGCCGCCCGGAGCCCTCGAGTGCTGTGCGATTTGTGCCTGCCATCACGGGCGCTTGCATGCTCATGCGGCGTGCACTTGCTGTAGAGCTCGGCGGCTTTGATGAGTGCTATGTGATCGGCGATTTCGAGGACTCGGATGTGTGTCAGAAGTTGGCTGCTAAAGGTTTACTCAGTGCCGTCGACTGTGCGGTCGAGGCGCATCACTTAGAGCGCCAGTCGCAGGGAATGGACGCCTCGACGCTTCGCATGAACATCACGCTCTACAACGCGTGGATCCATCAACGCCGTTGGTTCTCAAAGCCTCGCGCGGTCAACGTCCGTCGCGCGTCGGTCTGAAGGAGTGACTATGGCTCGATCCCCTTTAAAAAAATCGACGGTCGTCAGCGCTCTGCCCACATCCGCTGCAAAACCTAAGCCCTTCAAAGCGGCCACGCCGCGGGTCTTGATTGTGTCGCACAGTCATCCCCAAGTGTCGAATGGCGGGGCTGAGATCGCGGCTTTTGCCCTCTTTAAGGCGCTCCGTGTTGATCACGAGGCGTGGTTTTTGGGATGTCAGCGGGATGCCAAGAATCACAAAGCGGGCGCTACCATCAGTCAGCCTTTTTCCGATCGCGAGTACATCTACTCGCCGGGCCCCTTTGACTGGTTCAAATTCGCCAATCAGGATCCGAAATTTCCAGCACCGTTTCGTGAGCTACTCACTGAATTAAAACCGGATGTGGTGCATTTTCATCACTACCTGAATGTGGGGGTAGAGGCGTTCTTGCATGTGCGTGAGACGTTACCGAATGCGCGCATTGTGCTGACCTTGCATGAGTATTTAGCGATTTGTCACCACTATGGACAGATGGTGACGCGTGATCGTCACACCCTATGCCATGAGGCCACACTGAGTCGCTGTGCTAAGTGCTTTACGGACATTGCACCCACCGATTTTTTTCTAAGAAAGCGCTATATTGAGCGTTTCTTTGATCTGGTCGATCAGTTTGTCGCGCCCAGTGAGTTTCTGGCCGAGCGCTATGTTGCGTGGGGATTGCCGCGTCACAAAATCGCGGTGTTAGATAATGTCATGGGCCTGCCGGCTTCATCGGCCACGCGCCCGGTCAAAGCCGCCTCTCTCGAGGGTGCCCCCTTGCGGGTAGGGTTCTTTGGTCAAATCTCTGTTTTAAAAGGCATTAACGTGTTGTTTGAAGCCGCCGCGATGCTGGTGGAGCGCAAGAATTACAATGTCGCGTTTGAGATTTATGGGGACCACAGTGGGCAGCCGCCGGAGTTCCAGAAGGATTTCTTAGAGCGCTTAGAGCGTGCATGCCGCAATGTGACCTTTCATGGTCCTTATGAGCGAGATCGAGTCGATGTCCTGATGCAGGGGGTCGATGTGGTGTTGGTACCGAGCGTCTGGTGGGAAAACTCGCCGGTGGTGATTCAAGAAGCGTTACGCAACCAAAAACTGATTGTGTGCTCGGACATCGGCGGCATGGCCGAAAAAGTCCGTGATGGAATCGATGGTTTTCACTTTCCGGTAGGAAATTCCGTGTCACTGACGGCATTGCTCAAGGATTTGCACGCCCATCCAGACAAGCGGCCGCTGCCCTCAGAGGGCGCCATGGCGCCTGTGACCGTCGCTGATTACCAAGCGCTCTACGCGAGCCCCTGATGGATCGAGGCGCTCCGCTGAGGTGGGCGCTCATAGGGTCTAGCGCGACAGCCACGGTCTCTGATCGGACGGTGATGCATCACGCTTTAAGCAGAATTTAAAAGGGTTTACCGGCATTGTCGGCTGGCTGATGCATAACTGTGAGATGGCTATCAGATCAAGGGCTGAGCTTTTAATACACTGATTTGGTCAGTCTCAGGGCCTTCCGATGCCACGTCCCACGATTCAATTAGCGAGCGATGACACAGGGGCTGTGAAGCGCCGTCCGTTGCCACTGGCATCGGCGACGCCGCGCACCCAGCAGGGCTTGCGTATGAGCCCTCGCCAGCGCGAGGGGGCTCTGCAGTTGGTGCGCCACTCGGGTCTTTTTGATGCCGCCTACTATCGGACGAATTACCCCGCCGAGCAGGGCAGCGATGATGCGCTGCTGGTGCACTGGTTTGATGTGGGCTGCCACGCGGGTCAGCAGCCTAATGTGTATTTTTCCCCCACTTGGTATTTGGATCAACACCCCGTGGTGGGGCGCTCCCAAGCGCACCCCTTGGTGCACTACCTGATCGAAGGGGATTTGCTTGGCTACTGGCCTGGTCCCTTGTTCAATACGCCGTGGTACCGAGAGACCCATAAGCTTGCCTCAAAGCATTGTGCCTTGGCACATTATTTGGCGCATTGCACGTCGCGAATCCACAGTCCGTTACCTGAATTTGATCCTCGCTACTATGCCAGTCAGGTCAGTGATCAGGTCAGCCCTGAAACCGATTTATTCGCTCACTTTTTGGTTGAGGGCTTTCGCGACGGTTTAAATCCCTCCGCTCAGTTCGATGTGAAGTCATACGCCCAAAAGCACTTGAGCGGCTCGCTCAAAGTGAATCCGATTTATCACTGGCTCGATAGAAAAAAACCGATCCCATTATCTGAGGGCGCAGCCACCGCGCCGCTAGCACCGCATCGGGTGATCTCAAGCGATTGGTCCGCGACCCGACAGGGTACGGTGTGTGGCAGTCTCGATGCCTTCTCAGTTGAGGATGGCCTGACCGGTTGGGTTATGGCGAGGCAGTCTCCCGCGACTCGAATTGCCCTAGAGCTGGTGGTGGAAGGCAATGTGATCTGGACGGGGCACACCTCGCTCACTCGGCGGGACATTGCCGTGCTGTGTCCGGAGCACACCGTGACGCCGGGCTTTTCAATACCCGTCGAAGCCTTCGCTTCGGTCAGCCATTTTTTAAAACTCATGCCTGACGCGGACTACTTTATTCGCGTGGCAGGCACCCGCGAAATATTAGCGCGACCGGCACGGTTGCCTAACTTAAACGCCTTAACGAAGGCCTGGAATGCCGTGGGCGTCGAGCAGACCGATGCCAATGAGATGATGCTCGGGAGACTCGCTGAGCTTCGACAGCACGCTGCACCGATGGCGCGCTGCCCTCTGCGACCTGATGAGGCGGCTCGCGTTGGCTATATCGAGGTGTTGTGTACGGTTGATCAGAACGAGCAGCTCACTTGGTTTATTGGTTGGACCACGCTCGCCGCGCTAGCCGACCATGCGCTGGTCATAGTGGATCGTACCAAGTGGTTGGGTGGTCTGATCGTTGCTACCTATCCGCGTGATGATCTGCAAGCAGCGGTCGGTGTAGTCGGTGTGATTCATTCGGATTGGCGCGCCTTTAGTGATTCTCAGCCGGTCATCTATTTAGATGGCGAACACAAGACCCATTTGATGGGAATACCTGAGATCAAGCGAGTTCCAAAGCGTGAGATCATTGAGCACATTAAGGTATTGCAAGACCGCTATCCAGCGCGCGCCTGGAGCGATTTCCTTAAGTTGCTCCATGGGCGGAGCAGTTGGGAGGTAGCTCCCGGATCTGCGCGGGGTGTGCGTGCGGCTGTTGATCGTGTGCTCATCGTGCCTGGTCTAGGCTGCTTCGCCAGCGGCTGGGTGTTAAGCCCCCTGCAAACAGTCGCGGGGTTGTCGCTTAAGATCGGCGACGTGGTCTTGTCCCAAGAGCCCTCATCGGTGTCGTTTTTCTCACGCCCTGATATTGGTCAAGCGTACCCTGATGCGAAACATCTAGCGACTCAAGCTGGATTTCGGGCATTTTTTTGGGGCGCTGTGGATGTTTCCTCGATGGACGCGCCGCTTTTAAAAGTTATCCTGCAACGTGACGCCAGTGTGCATACGATTGATCCGGTCTGCGTACGAAGACTCGGGCATTCCGAATCCATTGAGTCACTGACTGACATATATCCTGCGATTGAGACAGCATCATTTTTGCCTCATGTGGTGCGTGCAGTTCGTGACGATTATCGAGCGCGTGCTCGTCATGTTCAGGTGATTCGTCGAGCGCGCGGGGAGCGAGCGGTGGTCGTTTGTTTAGGTAGCAATCGAGCGGATGCGCTGCTGAGCGTAGACACCCTTCGTGACCAAGCGCTTCGCTACTTACCCTCGGATGCCTGTTTAGTGATCATTGCGGACAGTGTGCATAGTCAGAGTGGGTTGCTTGATCTGATGGCGGCTTGGGATGAGACTCTATTAGCTCGCTGTGCGCTCGTTCTCATGAGCGAGCCCATGGGTGCGCTTGAGGTGTTACATGATGTTCTTCTCCTGTGTCAGTCCAGCCGATTTCTGTTCGTAGGGGTCGACCATGGGTTGACCGCCAGCGGATGGCAGACGGCTCATGATTTGCTAATGGATGTCAGTGACAGCCTCACTTTCCTTGGTCTTGAAGATCCAGACAGCTTAGCCACCCAGGCATCCGATGGCGCCTGCTTTTGTTGGACGACCCAGGCGTACTTGCAGTCTCGTCGGCTACTACCGCCTATGATTGATGCGTACCCAAAACCATTAGACTACGCCGCGTCGGGGGTCAGCGTGCGGGAGTTGCCTGCTACGGCTTTCGCCTTTCATCTGACCTTGCCCCCTCGCCTCACTCACTATATTAACGGGTTTAACGCGGCGGTGAACTCATGATGCGCTCGGCGGTAACTGCGCTCCATGATCGGGTCGAGCGTCCGCGAATAGCGATTATCGCGCACTCCCATCCATCAGCCACCAAGGGCGGTGCTGAGATTGCGGCATATTCTGTATATCAAGGCCTTCTTAAGCTAGGCCATGATGTGATTTTCATAGCCGCCTGCCCAGAGAAAGATCAGGCGAAAGTAAGCTTAGCATCCGAGCGAGAGTTCCTCATTCTCCATCGCCCTGAAACATACGATCACTTTTATCATGTCGCTGCAGCAAATCTCAGCCGCGAGCTTAATGCATTACTTGAGCGTGAGCAGGTGACGGTGGTGAATTTTCATCACTTTTTTAACTTTGGCTTTGGTGTGTTGCGGGATCTGAAGACATCACGTCCTTTGCGAACGACTTTCACTATCCATGAGTACCTCGCCATCTGCCAACACCATGGACAGATGGTCACGAATCCAGACAAGCTCTTGTGTAACAGTGCCTCTTCACAGGCCTGTGCCAATTGTTTCCCAGAGCGCACCCGCCAGCAATTTGCGATCCGTAAAAAATTGTTTACGGACGTGTTTGATGAGGTGGATGCGTATGTCGCTCCAAGCCAGTTTTTAGCAGATCGCTACATTGCTTGGGGCCTTGATGAGTCTCGGATGTCGGTGATTGAGAACGGCCTGCGGGTCATACCGCCCCCTCCTGCGAGCGTGAATAAAACCGGCCAGTCACGCTGGATTATTGGGTTCTTCGGGCAGATCAATCCCTTCAAGGGAGTCGATCTTTTGATGGCAGTCGCCGCCATGATCGACGCGGATAAGTCACTCGCCGGGCGCATCAGTATCCGATTGCATGGGAACTTGATTGGTCAGTCGCAAGAATTTATTGATCAGGTCACTCAACTGTCAAAGAGTGGCAGCTCATTGATATTTCTTGGTCCCTATGACAATTCAGTGGTGAATCGACTCATGGCCGAGTGTGATTACGTGATTGTACCCAGTCGCTGGTGGGAGAACTCTCCCGTAGTGATTCAGGAAGCGTTTGCAGCTGGACGTCCGGTGATCTGCACAGGGATTGGTGGCATGGCTGAAAAAGTGACGGATGGCGTCTCTGGCTTTCACTTCCGACATAACGATGCGCAAGACCTGTTTGCAGTGATAAAGCGGGCAGCAGATGCAGCGGTCTGGGCGAAGGTCGCACAGGGGCTACCTTCTCCCATCGACACCGAAGCGATGGCGCGCCAGTACCTACCGGTGTTGCTCGGCCCCAGTGAGGAAATGCCTGCGTCAGCCACCTCCGCCCAGCCATCCATCGACAGAACTCAGCCACATAGTCGGTCACACGATCGTCTTGTGACTCACGTCGCCACATGATGCTAGCCATCTGTCTGACTGGCCGGAGACCGATATGTTAAGGGGCGCGATCGAGTTGGCAACTCCCGTTAGGGTCAGTGGCTGGATCTATACAGCCGTGACTTCCATGGAGGGTCTTCTCGTTCAGGCTTTCGTTGATAGTGAATGCGTCGGTGAGGGGACCTTGGGATTGCCTAGAGACGATTTGGCAGCGGCCGGCCTCGGTGACGGTCGATGCGGCTTCAGTTTTCCTATCTCCCTCGCCAAGCCTGCTGATAGAGTGCGTCTACACGTACGCCTGTTTGAAAGTGACTTTATGCTGACGCAGCCTAACCAACTGCTGATGCCTGCGGCCAACACGGCGCATCGAGTGGGTGCTGTGGCGCGCTGGTCGGCTACTGCAATCGAATGGCTCCGCCGGCGAGGTGCGCTCGAGCAGTACGAAGTGGATCTGTTGACTGCCGTCAATCGCTTTGGTGTGTACAGTCGGTCACTCCGCGTACCCAAAATGGCATCGCAGGTAAGTCATAGCGTATTACTTGATGCTCACGAGGAAACGGGGCGCCTACTAGACCTCATTTCTGCAAGTGACCATCGGATCGAAACTCATGATGTGGCGGTCAAAGCCGGTCTTCGAGAAGCCACTCACGCGCTGGTTCAGTCTGCGATATCAACGGTTGCTGTGTTGCACGCAATGAAGCCTGTGACTCTTTTGGTCGTAGAGGGTTCTCACGTGTTGACAAGCGCTGATGTCAGTGTCGCGGGGCAGGTTGGCGCCATTGAGTACGAGTGCGGCCCGGACAGCCTAATTGTTCTGGATACGCGCTGTATGTTCTTTGGTGACGAGCAAACCCGTCCGGGCAGAAAACTAACAGTTTCATTTGCCACTCTGCCGACTGGTTGAGTTAATCCGCATCTAACTTAAAAAAATCATCTATGCCAAATCTTATGCGCCCGCTGTTCGTTAAGTTCGCCGGCCGAATCATCGGAAAGCATGCCGTCGCTTGGTACGATGAGGATCCGCTGGGTACTGTGATCACGAGTTACTTCAACACGGGTGATATCTGCGTCTCCGACTCCACCCTACGGTTAGTTAACTACAATCAGGGGAAAGCACTAAATATTGATCAGCCGGTAGAGGCCAATGTCGTTCGCACGCTGAGAGAGCGCTGTGATTACATTCTATTGCGTGGCTCGAATTACCTGCACGAGGAAATGGACTGGGGTTATTTCGGTGACTGGCTGGAGGCGCTCGACCTGCCCGTATTGTGTATCGGTGTGGGCGCGCAAGCGGCCCATCGACGAGATATCAAACTGCCGGCAGCCAGCCAGCGGGTATGGAAGGCCATAGCGGAGCGCGCAGCGAGCATTGGTGTTCGGGGGTCTTTTAGCGCAGACGTTTTACATCTGAACGGTATTCACAATGTAGAGATTGTGGGCTGTCCATCAATCTTTCGTGGACTAAATCCCACTTTAACGCTGCGGCATCAGCCGGCAGGGCCCAAGCGCGTCACTTTCAGCGTCCGCCGCGAGGTCGGTTTTAATTACGCGTTGGACCCTGAAGGTTTTGTAGCCACTCAAAAGCGCATCATTGCGAAGTTGGCGATGGTGTCTGACTTGTACTTGTCTTGCCACGGAGAGCCGGAGGAAAAAGCATTCTTTTACCGTTCGCCACAGCTACTTCAGCAGGCTGCTGCGAAACTGACCGCTGAGGGATGGTTTGATGATGTCAGTGGACCCACGTTAAGAGACCTCTATGAGCGCCGCCTATACTATGTGTCGTCGCCGAGTGACGGCGACTTCTATGCGACACAATTCGATGCGGCGGTCGGTTATCGAGTTCACGCCATCTTACCGACCGTTGCGCTCGGTACCCCAGGCGTACTGTTTGCCTATGACACACGTTCTCAGGAGCTCGCTGAGACTTTTGACCTGCCGATTTATACTCCCAGCGAGTTTGAGAAACTGACGCTGACGGATGCCTTTGAGGCGTCTCGATTCTCTACGTTTGAGGAAAAATTTGGTGAGCGCTATGCGCATATGAAGTCAGTGATTGAGGCTAACGGCGTTCCAACGCGTATGTAAGTCGGTTTTTTACCTCTAATTCAGTACGGCGTGATAGATCAGCGAGCGCGTAGTTGTCGCAAGTAGCCTAGGTAGTCCGGATGGCCTGGTTCGAGTTCTAACGCTCGATCGATCGCTGTCAGTGCTGCCCTCAAATCGCCCATGTCGGCTAGTAAGGCGCTACGGTGCCAGTGATGTGAGGCCATAGAGTCATCAATATTGATCGCTGCATTAATTTCACTTAGAGCGGCGTGAGGCTGATTGAGCTTGACGAGTAAGTAGCTAAGTCTGGCATGTAAATCGCGCAGTGGCACATTCGATAGCGCGTTGCTACGCGGCGCTTGATAAGCAATCGACAGCGCTTTACGGATGCTGAGAGCTGCTTCTTTGTAGCGGCCAAGGCCGTCTAGTGTGGCTCCTTGGTCTGCATGGAAGGCGACTTGATCAGCAGCCTCATTTTGCGTTGCGACATCATAAGAGCGAGAGACAGCTTGCACAGGGGTAGCGGAGTCTTGCGCTCGTGCAGAAATGCCGAGGCGCTCGCATAGGGCTTCGTGGTGCTGCCTAAAGTCGGTGCGTGCCCCATCGAGTGCAAGAGCGCGTTCAATTAGCGTCAAGGCGGCGTAGTTTTTATTGCGACGAGACAAAGATAGTGAGAGCTGGAATAGGTAGGTCTTTGAGGTGCCCTTACGTTCCTTCATATCCACGCCATGCAAAGTCTTGCCATGGAGCAGACGACGACTGACCGCCTTGAGGAGATCGACTTCACTGAGATAGGTGTCGGCGGGGTGACCCACCCACCTAATCATATGAGTCGACAGCTTGTTCGCTTGGATGTAACGAGCAAACCTCGCGATGTGCTCGCGCTCTAGCGTATGAGGATCATAGACGAGATCATAATGGCAGTACGGTGAGATGCTGGTGCTCGTGATGTGGTGCTTGAAACTGATTTTTTTTGCCCAGTCGGCCCACCCCGTATCAAAGGGTTGATCGATGCGATACTGTGGTGAGTAGGCGAGAACGCGACTTAACTGCAGGTGCTTTGAGAACTGGATGGCGGCATAGCCACCCATGGAGGAGCCATAGCCGATTCGGTGTGGGTAGCCCATTGCGCGGAGTCGGCTATCGACCTCACTGAGCAGTGATAACGGCACTGTTTGGTACCAGTTGTTTTCGGTGAGTTTGAAAGCGACCACGTCGTAGCCTTCGCTTAATAGGAAATCCCCACCGTAGCCGGTGCCGTCTAATGTGCTGTGGCCCCAACTGGTGAAGGTAATCGCGACGCGGTCACTTCGGGTCGGAGCGGCACGGAAATAATCGACGGCCAGATGGTCATTCACGAACCAGCACAGAGTATCGGAGAAAGGCGTGCGCATGAGTGGCTAGCCAGTCAGGGAGGTCGCACTAAGAGAAGCGCGCCACGTCGGAGGCTGTTTCTTGACTTGTTGTGGGCGGCGAGGGCTTCGTTGCCCCTTGTGCAAGACGCTCCAACGCGGTGACATTGCCCTTTGCGGCGGCTTCTTCATACCAGCGTTGCGCTAGGGGCGCGTTGGCTTTCACGAAAATCCCCTCGGCGTATAAATCGCCGACCGCGAGTTGTGCGATATCATTGCCTTTAACAGCAATTTTTTCAAGCGCCTTAATGAGACCTTCGCTAGAGACGCGCTTAGGCTCTTCTAATAGTTTAATCAGCCGCTCGGCTGCGGTGGCATCGCCCAATTCGGCAGCCCTAACCAACCAAGGAAGTGCCTTGGCTAATGGGTCTTTTTCAGACTCACAGGCCAGTGCCTGTTGATAGAGCACTATAAGGGCGGGGAGATAGGATTGGCGTGCTGCCACGGTCAGCCAATGAGATGCCTGCGCGGTGTCTTGCGGGACACCGAGCCCTTGAAGATACAGCTGCGCTAAATTGTAGGCGGCCTCAGGGAGTTGTCTGTCGGCTGCTGTTTGGTACCAGTGGGCTGCTTGGGCAAAGTCGATGGCACCGTTCACACCGCTAGCGGCTGTGATGCCGAGTTGTAGAGCGGCTTCGGCACTGCCGAGTGCGGCTGCCTGTTGATAGGCGAGAAGTCCAGTGGATGCGTCTTTGGCGAGACCAAGCCCCTGCAGTTGCAAGGTGCCAAGTTGCATCGCGGCTTCGCGATCACCCGCATCGGCGGCTCGCTGAAACCAGACAGCCGCCTGCGCATAATCTTGAGGGACGCCTAAGCCCTCTGAGTACAACGCACCGAGCCGTTCGAATGCCCCGATCACGTGCTGGGCAGCGGCTTTTTTAAACCATACAGCGGCCTCATGTGCATCTATGGGCACGCCACGACCTTCAAGGCAAAATACACCCAGTAAGTATTGTGCCTCTGCATCATCGGCCTCAGCCGCTTCCCGACAGAGTGCGGCCGCTTGGTGCAGATCCGGTTCTGACAATTCACTCAACAGACGCACCAGTGAGACCCGTGCTTTAACGGAGCCTTTGACCGCTGCGCGTCGTAACCACGTTTCGGCTAAAGCGAGATCGCAGGCCACACCGTCACCGGTTCGATATCGTTCGCCGAATGCGAACATCGCGTCTATCTGGCCTGCGCGGGCGGCTTGACTGAGCAGTTTGGTGATGCGTGCGTGGTCTCGAGTCTCGACCGGCGCTTCCATCAGAATAAGCGCCAAGGTGAGACGAGCTAATACGTGGCCTTGGGCGCACGCCAGCTCAAGCCAGGGCAAGGCGGCGTCTATGTCGGGCTCCGCTCCATAGTGCCCGGAGAGTAACAGGCCGAGGCCTAATTGGCCGGCAACATGGTGTCCATTAGCTGCACGGCGAAACCAGTGCTCTGCTTGAGTCGGATCGAGCTCGACACCCAATCCACTGGCGCATTGGTGGCCCAACCGAGCCGCCGCCGCCCAGTCATCACGCTCGGCTGCCAGCTGATTCCAATGGGCTGAGCGGATCGGATCTGGTTTCACGGAGGTATCGTTGGCGGCTAACTTTTGGAATAAATGGGATCCACCGCCGCTGGGTGCCGTCGCGATCTCGGTCACGTTGCCGGTTGCCGGTGCCGACAGGCCCGTGAGGTAAATCTCACCTAAGCGCGCTTGCGCCTCCAGCATGCCGGCGGCTGCGGCCGCCTCATAGGCGCGCACCGCAGCCAGTGGGTTAGGCAATACCCCTGCGCCGCTTTCGTAGCATTGCCCCAGGCGCCAGTGGGCGAGGGAATGACCTTGTGGTGCGAGGACTTTAAAGGCCGCCGCGGCATCGCTGTATCGCTGTTCTGCGAAGGCGCGCTCCGCGAGCTCCAATGTCACCATCGGTGGTGCTGCTAATCGTCGTTCGCCTGGCTTCGCTACGACGCTGGCCCACACGCGTTGCCAGACGCCTCTGGTGTTTGATATCCCCAAGTCATTGGCGGGCTGTTTGCTCATCAGAGGGGTTCCCTCATGGCCTCAGCCCCTGTTCGTAGCGAACCCTCGACTAGATAGGACAGGATGGTGCGACTACCGACCATGATATCGCCTTGTAGCGTCATGCCCGGGATCAAGCGAAAGTCGGCGGGCACATTTCTGAGAGTGGCATCCGTGATCGCGACGCGCACGCGCACATAAGGCTCCACCTTACTTCCGTCCTCGTCGGTGGTGAACGAGCCCTCACTGATGGTGGTAATGCGTCCTTTGGCCGTGCCGTGCTGGAGAAAACGATAGGCATCCAGCTTGATTTGGACGACGTCGCCTTTTTTAACAAAGCCAATGTTGCGGGCAGCGATGTGCATGTCAATTTCCGCCGGTGCATCTAAGGGCACCAACGTAAACAATGGCTCTGAACTCTGGGTCATCGAGCCGCTACCGGCAATCGACCCGCTAGATACTTTGCCGACTTTGAGAACCACGGCGTCAGCGGGGGCATTAAGCGTTAGCAGCTCATTCATGCGAGTGGCTTTCTGTAAGTTCTGGCGCGTAAGCTCAGTTTCACTGCGCATGTTCACCAATTCTGTACCAGTGTCTGAGGACCATTTTTGTACAAAAGACTCCCGCTGCGCCTTAAGCGCCTGGAGTGTTTGTCGTAAAGAAACCTCTTGATTTTGTGCATCCGAGAGTAAGCGACTTGCCTCAGCACGTGCGTCACTGGACTGCATGACCTGGAGTTTTGAGACATAGCCCTTGTCATAGAGGGGTTCGTAGACTTTTTCTACGCCTTCTGCGAGTTGCAATCGTTTTTTATACTCTCGCGCGTCCGTTTCATACTGGCGCACTTGGGCCTCGCTGCTGCGGATGCGTGCGTCGAAGTCGGCGAGATTGGAGTGGTACTCCGCCTGGCGCTTCTGCCAGATCGACGCCTGCAAGACTTCACTGGTGTTGTGTCCATTGGGGCGATACGGTTTGCCGGCGAGTTCTGATTCGAGGCGCTGCACCGCCGCCTCGTCGCTGGCAAGCTTCTGCGACAGCTGTGCCCGGTCAGCCTCTGTGAAGGTCGGATCTAAGGTCGCCAGCACTTGCCCCTTGTGGACGATATCGCCCGATTTAACGCGTACTTCGCGCACGATACCCGTGTCCAATGGAGACACATATAAAGAGCCACCCACCGGCACAATTAATCCAGTGCCCACCACCACTCGGTCAAGCTTGACCACTGCCGCCAGCATGAAAGTCAGTAAGATGCCGGCGCCTAAGGTATACAGCAGTACATGCTCGCGCTTCGGGGAGGTCTTTAAAAGGACCGATGCCGTTTCTGACTCGAAGGCGCCGACCACTTGGCCGACCACTGCCGCGCGGCGCTTCTCAGGCAATAGATTTTTTGTTTTCTCAGGGGTAACGCTCATACCTCACCGCCAGCGGCCATCAGTAAGGTGGTCTCCGGTTGCCTTGGATTAAGATGTCGATTTTGTTGGTACCACATAGTGCGGTAGATATCGCAGCGCACCACCAGCTCTTCGTGAGTACCGAGATCATAAAATTGACCCCGCTCGAGTACCAAAATCGCATCTGCCTCCACCAGCATCGACAAGCGATGTGAAATCGACAGTACCGTACGTCCCTTCGCCATCCGTTTCAGGTTGGCATTGACGATGGCTTCACTTTCCGCATCCAAGGCGCTGGTGGCTTCGTCTAAAATCAGCACGGGCGGATCAATAAGCAAAGCGCGCGCAATGGCTAAGCGCTGCCGCTGTCCACCCGAGAGGTTGGTCGCACCTTCCTCAAGAACCGTGTCATAACCGCGGGGTAGTCGCTCAATAAATTCCTCTGCACCTGCAAGTTGCGCGGCATGCACCACTTCCATGAAACTCGCATCGGGCTTCGCCATCGCGATGTTCTCGCGAATGGTCCCTGAGAATAAAAAATTCTCCTGTGGGACCACGCCGATGTGTGTGCGCAGGTGTGTCAAATCCATTTCTCGAAGATCCATCCCATCGACTTTGATCATGCCTTCGTAGCTGGAGTTAAGGCGTTGCAGGAGTCGGGTGACGGTGGTCTTACCAGAACCACTGCGTCCCATGATGCCGAGCATGGTCCCTTGGGGGATCGTGAACGACACCCCATCAAGTGCGTACGGTGCACCACTTGAATATCGGAAACGCACATCTTTGAACTCAATCTGTCCCTTAACAGGCATTTTAAGACCGTTAGTTCGCACCTCCTCTGGGGGTGCATTGACGACGGAGGCAAGTACACCGACCGAGGTGCGCGCCTCGGCTAAGTCAGATTGTAGGCGGGCGATTTGCAGTAACGGGGCTGACAAGCGACCGGCCAGCATAGAGAAAGCCACTAGGGCGCCGGCGTTGATGGAGTTGGGGGAGTTTAAAATGGCGTAGGCCCCGAAGGTAAAGCAGCCTGCGTAGATGAGGCGCTCAAACGGGGCAGCCATAGTCTGCGGATAATTGCTCAGTAACCCTAAGTTGTGCTGTGCGGTGGCCGCCTCTGCGACGCGGCGATCCCATTCCTTGCGTCGACGTCCCTCGAGGGCCAGCGATTTAATCGTCTTGATGCCATAAATAGTTTCGACGAGATGAGATCCCTTGCGCTGCTCGAGTTCAATGGCTACACCCATGGCGCGGCCAATAGGCTTTAAGAACACGGCGATGATTACAAACACAATGGCTGCGAAAAAGAATGCTACCAGCGCCAAGTGCCACTCTAAGATCAACATGGCAGGTACTAGGCCAAGCAGCGGGACGCCATCTAAGAAGGCGCCAAACAACTGGCCAGTCAGAAACTGGCGGATTCTCCAAATTTGACCGAGTTTTGACAGGGTCTGGCCAGTTGGGTTGCGCTCAAAATAATCCATCGGCAGTTTGAGCAGTTTGTCAACGATGTATAAGTTCAAGCGGCCATCGATGCGAGTGGTGACTACTTGGGTGAGTACGCGGCGGATGTAGCCCAAAATGGTCTCAAACACCAACATAATAAATATCGCGCCCACCAGCACGTTCAGTGTGGAGATCGATCGATTCACCAGTACGCGGTCGATCACAATCATAAAAATAAACGGGGGTGCTAACGCAAACACCGTGTTGACCAGGGCCGCCACGGCGATATCACCGAATATTTTTTTCTCACGGACCACTTGACCAACAAGCCACGCCAGACCAAACGGTTGTGACTCATCAGTGAGGCCGTGCGTTCGTTTAAAGAGAATCACTTCGCCTTCCCAGACTTCGGCGAGCTGATCCTCCTCGATTAACGCAACGGACTCTTCGCCCGCTTCAGGGTCTCGTACTAAAGCGACTGTGCCCTTCATAGGATCAGAGCGTGCGTCTTCAAGAATCAGCGCGGTGCCGTCGCGCGCCCTTAAGATGGCTGGCAAGGTCTTCGCAAGTGTGGGCAGTTCTGCAAAAGAGACATGCAGAATTTGTGCCTCTATGCCCAGTTCACGTGCCATGGCGATCAGCGTGTCAGAGGGTGGCTCAACGGGATCCAGTGAAAAGCGTCGTCGTAATTGATCAGCGGTGGTGTCGATGCCTAGGCGTGTCGCGAGTTGAGCGAGCGCACTGAGCGCGGTCAGGCGCGGTGCGTCTGAGGTGGTGTCATCGAGGTCATCGTGGTCAAGCATGCCGATCTCCTGAGGGTGTTCGTTTGATTCACCCACGCCACACGATCAGTCTGATCAGTATCGTGTGGCGCGCAGAGAACACCTGAATGACTCAGTATTCTGTAAAGCGGGATGCTTTCCTTCGATCAGCGTCACATTACGGTAAATCGCTATTTTTCATGATAAAAAGAATGATTAGGTCGAAGAAAATAACGGAGTGTTTTTCAGGGGCATGTACTTTTGCCGATCGCTCATCTGAGTGGGCGCAGCGATCAGCTGAAAGGGTGGTGAGTCCTGCTGTAGATGAGAGATTCGTCACAGTGTGTGTAATAAACGCGTGGGTAATGGTAAGTGAGTGCGTGATGCATGACGGAGGGATTGCGACCTAAGTCACCGTTTCGGTGAGTGGGTCCAAGCACCGCCTGTGGCTGCATGATAACTTTCGGGGTGGCGATTGTTTTATGATCCGGTAGAGAGCGAGTGTGTCTATGAAATCTCTTCGTTCGATGATCGACGGGTTGCGACGTCCACGGCCTTGGCCAGTAGCCAGTGCCCTGATTGTTCTCGCTTTGACTGGGCCGTTGGCGGCGGATCTCCGGAGCGCGCCATTGACACCGGATGTGTTTGGTACGGAAAAGGCGCTTCGTCGCCAGACGGGCGTTTTTGAGGATCCCTGGGGGCGTGTGTGTGCGCAGCCGACCGGCGCCTTGTCTTTTTCCGCGGCCGTTGATTTAGCGCTGTGCAGAAATCCGACAACGCGGGCCGCGTGGGCCAGTGCGCACGAGCAGGCGGCGGTGTTAGGTGCCGCGGAAAGTGCGTGGCTTCCTAGTGTGGGGGCCTTTGCAAGCAATCGATCGACCAGTGGACAGCATGTGGATGCCACGGCCCATATAGTGGACATGTCACAGCGGACTAAAGATGTCGCGGCCAACTTGTCGTTAACCCTGTATGACTTTGGTGGGCGCGAGGGCCGTATTCAGGTAGCCCACCAAGTGCTGAATTCCACGGCTTTAACAGCCAATAGTGTGTCCCAACAGACGGTACTTGCCGTAGTGCAGAGTTATTACGGCGCGGCCGCCGCCGACGATTTATTGGAGGCGGCTGTTCACACCGAGGCGGTCTATGCCAGAAGTCTTGAGATTGCCCGATCCTTGCAATCGGGTGGGGTGGCCACACTTGCCGATGTGCTCCAAGTGGAGACGGTCTACGGCGAGTCAGTCTATAGCCGCATCCAGGCAGTGGCGGCTGCGAAAGAGGCCCATGGCGTACTGGCGGTGACTTTAGGCTTGCCGGCCGATCAGGGTTTTAAGTTGGAGAAGGCGAATGTGCCTGCGGTGCCACCTGCATTGACGACGCAGATGGCAGATTTAATGGCGGAAGCAGCGCGTCAACGGCCTGATTTGGGTGCGGCACAAGCGGTGCGTGATGCGGCGTCTGCTGAGGTCACGGTGGCCCGCGCCGCTGGACGGCCAACCCTTTCATTTGGTATGAGCCGCAGCGCGGCCGATATCACTGGGATTCCGAGTCAAAATTACAACACCGTGGGTTTTAGCGTCACGGTGCCTATTTTTAATGGGTTTGGCACAACTTACGGCATTCGTCAGGCGAAAGCAGCACTCGATGCCAGTGAGGCGAACGTGGAGCAAGCGCGTCTTTCCGTCTCCTTAGGGGTTTGGAATGCGTACTACGGTCTGACGGCTGCGAATGAGAGCTTGGCGGCCACGGCTGCCCTGATGAGCGCCGCCGCCCGCAATGAAGAGGTCGCGCTCGGTCGCTACCAGTCGGGTGTGGGTACGATCCTTGATGTCTTGACCGCAGAGTCGGGTGCGGCCAGTGGTCGGCAACTGCGCATCAATGCGGAGTTGGGCTGGCAAGTGGCCCGTGCGCAGTTGGCCTTAGCCTTAGGTCGTTTGACCGGCGCACAACCCCTCTCGCAGGATGCAGCCCCTTAATTCTGTGACGTCCATCACAGAATGAGGCTGTTATAGAGACAGCGGACCCGCCTCCTCAGGGCGCCTTTAGACGGTTTTGCGCCTCCCCCGGTGGCGCCTCCTCGGGGCGCACTGATGACGCGCTCTGCTCGCCCGAGCGTCGCACGGGGCTCTAGGACGGTTCTTTTTTCTGTCGATCGGCAGTCCGTCACAGGTTTGCCTATTCAGCGCTTTGATGCGCCGTCATTCGTGACGCGCGTCGGTTAGGGAAGCGAGCGCGAATCGTAGGATCGCTGCCCCTTACGGACTGAAGTGGCTGAGAGACCGTCCTGATGCGCCATGCCTGATGGCAGCAAGGTCGGTGGGTAGCCCGCTTCGACTGAGTTTTTGCCATGCGTATTCATCCAACGGCCCTGATAGAGCCCGGCACCAAACTGGGCACTGGCTGCGTGGAGCATCCTGTCATCGGCGCCGACCCGCAAGAGCTCGCCTTTGATACGAACAGGTGGTCCGGTGCTCTAGTTGGTGTGCGCAGCCTCCATCACGCCACCCGAATCAAGACTCAGGGTGTGCCCCTTTTTACCCGGGTGCCCGAGCGCGACTCGATGAGCGGCCTGAATGTGTCGGCGCGGCGCATCGGCGGGATCTCCGAAGTCGCTTTCACAGAACTAAAGCAAGCGCTCCATCGGGTGTGTGCGCCGATTGGCAACCCGCGTGTCGTCACTGCGGACGGGTTAGCCAGCGGTCGTTATCAGACCGCAGAGGCACACTGCTTTCTGGCTTTCTTCTCCGGTGGCCGCCGTCCAGTACTGCGCCTCACTGTGTAAGGAGTCGTCGCATGATCCACAAAATAACGTCGTACTGCGTCACAAAATGCCTCGCATTTTTTACCGCATTTACAAGCCTATTCATGCAGCGCTCTTGTAACAATGGTTTGCCTTTCGGACCTGAAGTGCGAAGCAGCAAGCACTGTAGACAGCATTCATTCGATGATTAGTAAGCAACGTGACGAGGTCGATGTTTTTTATGCGCCCTAACCCCCTAACTGAGGGGTGTGTGGAATTAACTCGGAAGTGACCATATGGACTCCTGCGACAACCCGATGAGTAACACCAGTCAAACCGCTATGCCGATGTCCCTGCCCACTGCCAGTCCGACCGCCTTAAGTGCCGTGCCGATGCCGGTGCCGGCATCGCTGAGTGCGCCTGGGAATTTGCCAGGCACCTTGCCGGGGGCCTCCTATCCGCCGTTAGCCGCGCAACCGACGCAAGAGGGCCCCGAGGGCATTCGGTTTGATTTTAATGACGGTTGCCGCTTGGTGCTGCCGGTGCGCACGAGCGGCAAGTGGCTTGTCAGGCTCCATGATCTCGACAGCGGCAACATTTTGTTCGAGTCAGAGAATCAAGGTGCCACTATCAATTCAAGCAAGCGCTGGTATGTGCGCTTTCGGATTGAGGTGATGTCCATTGATGAGGATGCGACGCCTGCGCGGCTCGTGCTGTCCCACGATTGTGATTTGACTAATCGGGACGTCTTGATTCAGTTTCCGATTGGCACCTTGGGTGACACCTTGGCGTGGTTCTCCTATTGCGATGTATTCGCCAAGCGCCATCCGGGCTGTCGCGTGTCCGTCGCGATGTCAGGCTTAATCATTCCTTTGCTGCGTGATAGTTACCCGCAGTTGAATTTAGTGACCCATGCACAGGCGTTGGAATTAAAATTGGCGGAGCAGGCGTATGCGAGTTATCGCATCGGATTGTTCTTTGATGATGTGGCCAATGATCACCAGCCTACCGATTTCCGCATGGTGGGTCTGCACCGAACGGCCGCTTACATTTTGGGCGTCGATCCCAAAGAAGAAGCACCGAAGCTGTCTTTGCCCGATGAGACGCGGCCGATTCCAGAGCCGTATGTGTGCGTGGCAGTACAGGCGACCTCGGCAGCTAAGTACTGGAACAATCCCAGTGGTTGGCTTGAGGTGGTTAAGTTTTTAAAAGCCAACGGCTATCGCGTGATTTGCATTGATCAGAAACCCGTCAATGGTCAGGGCATTACTTGGAATCAAATTCCACACGGCGTGGAAGATGAGACGGGCGATCGGCCATTGGCTGAGCGGGCGCGCTGGTTGCGTCATGCAGACTTTTTTGTGGGTCTATCGAGTGGCTTGGCTTGGCTTGCCTGGGCAGCCAGAACGCCGGTGGTGATGATCAGTGGTTTCTCACATCCGACTAATGAGTTTGATACGCCTTACCGGATTAATAACTTTCACAGCTGTAATGGCTGTTGGAATGATCCAAAAGAGCGCTTTGATCACCATGATTTCTTGTGGTGCCCGCGCCATGCGGGTACGCCAAGGCAGTTTGAATGTACCCGCTTGATCACCGCATCGCATGTGCAGCGAGTAATTGCGAGTATCCCCAGTTTTGGTGTGCACGCTAAGGTGCCGCTCAAAATGGTGGCTCGCACGGAGTCCGATCAGCGTCGATTAGTGGGCGCCCGATAATTTAATGTTCGATACGTAATGTATAGGTACGAGTTATGACAGTCACAACCGCTTACATGTTTTTTCCCGTTAACGGGCAGACCGAGTCTGGCAGTTCGAATAGTCTTATCGTTTTAAACGGAGCTAAGACCAGCGGCACCACCCTCATCAGTGGTGGTACGGAAGTGGTGTCAGGCGGTGGCACGGCCTCTGCAACCACCATTTCGAACGGCGGTACGCAGACGGTTTATGGGACAGCCACTGGCACGCTGATTGTTAATGGCGGTCTAGAAATTGTCTCGGGTACTGGGGTGTCACTCAATACGGTGGTCAGTTCAGGCGGTATTCTCGAAGTCGTCTCAGGTTCGCTCGCGAATGCGGTGAGTGGTGTGACGGTCAGCTCTGGTGGCACGATTCAAATCGATAATGACGCCGGCGTGGTGTATGCCACGGTGCTGAGTGGCGGTATTGATTTATATAATGGCACTGCCTTTAATGGCGTGCACATTACGCTTTCCGCTGGTGCTATTCAGGCGCTCGCCAATGGAGCCAGTGTCACAAAGACCGGTACGGCAGTTTATTCGGAGCAAGTGCGGTCTGGTGGCACGCTGACCTTAGGCAGTAGTGCAGTTTTTTCCAATACCGTGATCTTCGCAGGCGGTAACGAATTTGTTTCCTCAGCGGGTGTGGCGATCGCTACGGTCGTCAGTAGCGGCGGCAGTCAGACGGTGCTAACCGGCGGTAATGCGAGCAATTCGGTTGTACTCGATGGCGGTACAGAAGTGGTGTCTGCGGGAGGTACTACAACCAGTGCAGGGGTCGTTGGTCAAGAGACCGTGTACGGAACCGCTAATGCCACCACGGTGAGTTCTGGTGGTGTCTTGACGGCGGCCAGTGGGTCTGTGGTCAGTGGCGTTACTGTATTGAGTGGTGGTGAGATTGATCTCAACGGCGGCTCAGTCACGGGGCTGACCTTAAGCGCCGGCGCCATTGAGGTGATT
>CAIOZU010000064.1 GCA_903862885.1 uncultured Pseudomonadota bacterium | reverse complement strand
AGTTCCGGGGCCGCAACCCCAGCTTCCGCCTGCTTCAGAACCGCCAGGATCTGGCTATCCGTAAACCTCGACTTTTTCATATAGAACTCCTCAGTGAGAAATTCTACTTATCCGACCCCCACTTTTGTGGGAGGATTACCCAACCAATCAATGGCAAGGCTATGAGATAATCAGAAAAGTTATCTCGCCGACGATCGATGCAGGAGTGAGTACGTGTGAAGAGACGTTCCAAAGTAGTCGCCGGCATCCTGATCGCCCTGCTCGCCCTCGGCACCACCATCTACCAGACCCGCTGGAAGAATGCAGACGGACCGGTAGGCGCTGGCGGCTTTGGACATAACGGCGGTGGACCGCCGGTCTCCGTCCGCATCGACACCGCCCGCTTAGGTAAGATCGATGTGGTCATCGATGCCCTAGGTACGGTCACCGCGCGCAACACCGCTCTGGTACGCACCCGCGTGGACGGCCCCTTAATCAGCATTCACTTTGCTGAAGGCCGCGAAGTCAAAGCCGGTGCATTGCTTGCCGAAGTGGATCCAAGACCCTATCAGGCCGCACTGGATCAAGCACAAGGCCAACGAGCCCGTGATCAGGCCCTACTCACCAGCGCCAAAAATGATCTTGATCGTTATCAGACGCTGCTCAAGCAAGACTCGATTGCCAGCCAGCAAGTCGAAGATCAAGCGGCCTTGGTGCATCAATATGAGGGGACCGTGAAAGCTGATCGTGGCACAGAAGACACCGCACGCCTCAATCTGGAGTTCACCCACATCAGCGCACCTATCGCCGGGCGGGTCGGCTTAAGACAAGTCGACGTCGGCAATATCGTACATGCCGCGGATGCGACCGGCATTGTCTATGTGACAGAGACGAAGCCTATTTTTGTGGTCTTTGCCGTGCCTGCCGATCGGATTCCGGCGATTGATCGCGCCTGGCAAGGTGGCGCGACCCTAACTGTTGAAGCGTATGATCGAGATGGCAAAACGCTATTGGCCACGGGTCATCTGGATGGCACCGACAACCAAGTCGACACCGCCACCAGCACCGTGAAGCTCAAAGCAATCTTTGCTAACACGGACGGTGCGCTATTCCCCAATCAATTCGTCAATGCGCGTTTGACCCTAGAGACCCTTGATAAACAAGTACTGGTCGCCACCACCGGCGTGCAGCGTGGCACGCCGGGGACCTTTGTCTACCGAGTGAACGACGACTCAAGCGTCGCCATCAAAATCGTCAAACAGGGTGTCACCCGCAACGACGTCACCGCCATTATCGAGGGGCTAAGCCCGGGTGATCGCATCGTCACCAATGGCACCGATAAGCTGCGCGACGGCGCGCATGTGGACATCGCATCGGACGCCCCGGTGGGTGGCTCAGCACAAGGCAAAGGGGCCCCCAAAAACACGGGGCGTGGCAAGCCGGGTGACCCGAGTACACATCGTGGCGAGTCAACGGGCCACTGAGTGAACCCCTCGCGGATATTTATCCTTCGCCCGATCGCGACCTCCTTAGTGATGGTCGCGATCGTGCTCGCCGGCCTGATGGCGTATTTCACACTGCCCGTGTCGGCGCTTCCGCAAGTTGACTATCCCACTATCGCCGTCACTACCTTGTATCCGGGCGCAAGCCCGGATGTGGTCACCTCATCCATCACGGCACCCCTAGAGCGTCAATTCGGGCAAATTCCTGGCCTCCTGCAGATGTCCTCCACAAGCTCGGGTGGCGCCTCGGTCATCACCTTACGATTCTCACTCGATATGGCTCTGGATGTGGCCGAACAAGAAGTCCAAGCGGCGATTAATGCGGCGGCCACTTTCTTGCCTCTTGATCTGCCGATGCCACCGACCTATGCCAAGGTGAATCCGGCTGACGCGCCGATTGTGACACTGAGTATTACCTCAGAGACTTTACCGCTGCCTGCCATGGAAGACTTTGTCGACACGCGCCTAGCGCCCAAACTCTCTGAGGTGTCCGGGGTAGGGCTTGTGACCATCGCCGGCGGCCAGCGTCCGGCGGTGCGCGTACAGATCAACCCGCTCGCCTTAGTGGCGGCCGGACTGACCCTTGAAGATGTACGCACAGCCATTGGCGCCCAAAATGTCAACCAAGCCAAGGGTAGCTTCGATGGGGAAACAGTCGCCTCCACCATCAATGCCAACGATCAACTGAAATCCGCGAGCGACTATCGATCCATCATCCTCGCCTTTAAAAATGGCGCACCCATTCATCTCAGCGATGTCGCCACGCTCATCGATGGCGCGGAGAACAGTAAGTTAGCTGCGTGGGCCAGTCAGGCAGGTAAAACCGTCCCCGCGGTCATTGTCAATGTGCAGCGCCAGCCGGGTAGTAACGTCATTGCGACCGTCGATCGCATCAATGCCCTACTGCCCAAGCTGCGCGCGGGATTTCCAGGTGCTCTTCAGCTCACGGTACTGGCCGATCGCACCACCACCATTCGATCATCTGTTCGCGACGTGCAATTTGAGCTCATCTTATCCGTGGCTTTGGTGGTCTTGGTGATTTTCTTATTCCTGCGCAATCTGCGCGCCACCATTATTCCCAGCATTGTCGTGCCGGTGTCTCTCATCGGCACCTTTGGCATAATGTATTTAGCCGGCTTTTCAATTAACAATCTCACCATCATGGCACTGACCATCGCCACAGGCTTCGTGGTCGATGATGCCATTGTGATGATCGAAAATATCACGCGCTATATTGAACAGGGCGTGCCGCCCATGGAAGCGGCCCTGCGCGGCGCAAAGCAGATCGCTTTTACGATTATTTCCCTCACCGTTTCCTTAATTGCAGTCCTCATTCCGCTACTCTTTATGCGCGAAGTGGTCGGCCGCTTGTTCAGAGAGTTCGCGATCACACTCGCGGTCTCTATTGTGATCTCTGCTATCGTCTCGCTCACCTTAACGCCGATGATGTGTGCAAAACTGTTAAAAGCGTACGATCCGAGCAGTGAGACCCCTTGGCTTCGGCGCTGGGGAGAGGCGTTCGATAGACTGACCGCGGCTTATGGACGGCAACTACAAGTTGTGCTGCGACATCGCCGCGCGACCCTCGGAGTCGCCATTGGCAGCTTGTTACTTACGGTGCTGTTATACATTGTGATCCCGAAGGGATTTTTCCCGATGCAGGATACCGGCGCCCTGCAAGGCATCAGTGAGGCTCCTCAATCTATTTCATTCGCCGCCATGAGCGATCGGCAGCACGCCCTCGCCGACGTACTACTCCAAGATCCAGCGGTGGAAAGCATCGCCTCATTCATTGGTGTCGATGGAGTCAATGCCACCTTAAACAGCGGACGCATGCAGATCCAGCTAAAACCACATGGTGCACGCGAAACCAATCTAAAAACGCTAATGACCACGCTGCAGGCGCGTGCCGCTCAGGTGCCTGGCATCACTCTTTACCTACAACCGGTACAAGATCTCACCATTGAGGATCGTGTTTCTCGCACGGAATACCAATTCACCCTAGAAGATCCCAACAGCGAGGAGCTGTCTTTATGGGTGGGCAAGTTGATGGCTAAGCTTAAGACCATGCCAGCGGTGACGGATGTCGCCAGTGACTTGCAAGATCAGGGGCTGCAGCTTTTTATTAATATTGACCGAGCGAGCGCCGGCCGATTGGGTGTCACACCGGCCGCCATCGACAACGCGCTCTACGATGCCTATGGTCAGCGGTTGGTATCCACCATCTTCACGCAGTCCAATGCCTACCGTGTGGTGTTAGAGGCACGACCCACCGATGCTGACGGCGCCTTGAGTTTAAATCGTCTGTATGTCCCAGGCAGCGCAGGCCCCGTACCATTATCCAGTGTCGCGCATTTCGAAGAACGCAGCACCGCATTGGCTATTAATCACCTAGGTCAATTTCCAGCCGCCACCATTTCTTTTAACGTCAGAGCCGGCGCTTCTCTTGAAGACGCCGTCAACAGTATCCGCGCCGCTGAGAAGGAGTTACAGATGCCGGCCGGCATTGCCACCAGCTTCCAAGGCGCTGCCTTGGCATTTGAAGGGTCACTGTCGAGCACCGTGTGGCTACTGATAGCGGCCATTGTCACGATGTATATTGTTCTGGGCGTGCTCTATGAGAGCTACATCCACCCGATCACAATCCTATCCACCCTACCGTCTGCCGGAATCGGCGCGCTCTTGGCTTTGCAGCTCAGCGGCAATGATCTAGGCATTATTGCCATCATTGGCATTGTGCTGCTCATTGGGATCGTGAAGAAAAACGCCATTATGATGATCGACTTTGCCTTAGCCGCCGAGCGCGAACAGGGCAAGTCGCCGCAGGAAGCGATCTATCAAGCCTGCTTATTGCGTCTGCGGCCGATCTTAATGACCACAGTCGCCGCCCTCGCCGGCGCTTTGCCTTTGATGATCGGCACCGGGGTGGGCTCTGAACTACGGCACCCACTGGGTATCACCATGGTCGGCGGCTTGCTGGTCAGTCAAGTACTCACTTTGTTCACTACCCCAGTGATTTACCTAGCCTTCGACCAACTATCACGCCGCTGGTCTAAACACTTTGGTCTCGACACTGCTGATACGTCCCCATGAGTGACACACCCACCTCCGATTCAATCGAGAGTCGGGCACAACAGGCAGACGCCCGAGGCATCTCACGGCCCTTTATCGAGCGGCCGGTGGCCACCACCCTGTTAACCCTTGGCATTGCACTCGCCGGCTGGATCGCGTTCTTAGGCCTCCCGGTGGCGGCGCTCCCACAAATCGACTTTCCAGTGATCTCCGTCCAAGCCGCTCTCCCCGGAGCGAGCCCTGAGACCATGGCGGCAACCGTCGCGACCCCGCTCGAGCGCTCACTCGGGCAAATCGCTGGTGTTAATGAACTGACCTCCTCGAGCTCGCTAGGCAAAACGGGCATCACGCTTCAGTTTGATCTGAGTCGGGACATTGATGGCGCCGCACGTGATGTCCAAGCAGCAATCAATAGTGCCCGCGCACTGCTCCCCACGTCACTTCCTAGCAATCCGATCTGGCGCAAGGTCAACCCGGCCGATGCGCCGATCATGATTATTGCAATGCGCTCGACGACCCACTCATTAGCTGAGATCTACGACATTGCCTCCACCGTCGTCTCGCAAAAACTCGCACAGGTCCCGGGTGTAGGCCAAGTGACCGTGGGAGGTGGATCCTTGCCGGCAGTGCGTGTAGAGCTCGATCCGCTGAAACTGGCGAGCAATCACTTAAGCCCAGAGCAAGTGCGTAGCGCAATAGCAAGCAGCAATGCTGATCGGCCGAAAGGCAGTATCGAGGATGCAACCCGTCACTGGCAGTTGCTAGCTAATGATCAGGCGCGCACCGCCGCCGACTACTTGCCAACGGTAGTGTCCTGGAAAAACGGCTCCGCCACGCGCCTCTCCGATGTCGCCAGCGTCGTTGACTCCGTTCAAGATGTGAGAAACGCCGGTCTAGTAAACGGCAAGCCCGCCGTGGTGCTCATTTTAAATCGACAACCCAATGCGAATGTCGTTGAAACCGTCGATCGGATCCGCGCGCTGCTCCCCCAACTGCGGGCGGTGGTACCTGCCACCATCACCCTGGATGTGGTGCTGGATCGTACGCCGACTATTTTAGCCTCTCTCCATGAGGTCGAGCGCACACTGATCATCTCGATACTGCTCGTGGTGCTGGTGACCTTCTTATTCTTAGGTGACTGGCGCGCTTCTGCGGTCTCCATTGTGGTGGTGCCGGTGTCATTACTCGGTACCTGCACGGTCATGTACTTGTGCGGCTATAGCTTGGATATTTTGTCGCTCATGGCATTGACAGTCGCCACTGGCTTCGTGGTCGATGATGCGGTGGTGGTTATTGAAAACATCATGCGACACATCGACCAAGGGATGACACCAATCAAGGCCGCTTTGCGGGGCGCTCGAGAAGTGGGTTTCACGGTACTGGCAATGAGTCTTTCTCTGATTGCCGTATTTATTCCGATTCTTTTCATGCAGGGCCTAATCGGGCGTTTGTTCCGAGAATTCGCGGTCACGCTGGCGACGGCCATACTCGTGTCACTGGTGATTTCACTGACCGTTACCCCCATGCTCGCGTCGCGTTTGCTGCGCTCATCACTCCACTTACGTAAGAGCCAGTTTGAACGCACTGTGGCCCGCTGGTTCGAGGAACTCCGGTCAAGCTACCGAAGAAGTCTTGAATGGGCACTTGATCATGGTCGGTTTGTGTCTATTGGCCTACTACTCACCATTATTTTAAATATTGCGCTGTATATTTTTATCCCAAAAGGCTTCCTACCGCAGCAAGACACCGGTCGTCTGGTGGGCAGCATTCAAGGCGACCAGAGCCTATCGTTTGCTGCCATGAACGACAAAATAAAACGCTTTGTGGCCATTATTCAGACTGACAAAGCGATTGAAAACGTTGTTGCCTTCACCGGCGGAGGCCAAAAAAATACCGGTTTCGTCTTTGCGACCCTCAAGCCCGTTGCTGAGCGCCGTGGCGTGTCAGCGGACGATGTGATCAATCGGCTTCGAAGGCCTTTGATGCATGAGCCCGGGGCTTCCTTATTCTTGCAATCCTCGCAGGACATCCGCGCTGGCGGCCGACCGGCCAATGCGCAGTTTCAATACACCTTACAGGCCGACAGCCTCGAGCAACTTAAGTGGTGGGCCCCTCGACTAAAAAATGCGCTGATGGAACTGCCCCAACTGACCGATGTCAACACCGATCAGCAAGACAAGGGTGTCGATAGCTTAGTGACCATTGACCGTGACGCGGCAGCGCGTCTCGGCATCAGCATGAGTACAGTAGATGCCACCCTCTATGACTGGTTCGGCCAACGTCCGGTGTCCACGATTTATAATGCGCTCAATCAGTACTATGTCGTCATGGAAGCCGAACCTCGATTCCTCACCCATCCGACGGCTTTAAACAGCGTGTACCTCACAAGTGCGAATGGTGCGCAGATACCGCTGTCCGCGATCGCCCAATTCAGCACCAAAAATGCCGCCTTGTCGGTCAATCATCAAGGACAATTCGCCGCCACTACTATTTCTTATAACCTGCCACCTGGGGTGTCGATGTCACAGGCGACAGCGGCGATTGATAAGACCTTCTTAAAACTGGGGATTCCCACCAGCGTACACGGCAGCTATCAAGGCACAGCAAAACTGTTCCAAGGATCGAATGACGCACAACCCTACTTGATTCTGGCTGCGATCGTCGCCATGTATATTGTGCTTGGTATTTTGTACGAGAGTCGGTTGCTCCCCATCACCATACTGTCCACTCTGCCTTCCGCTGGCGTCGGCGCTTTGCTGGCACTGCTGGCATTAAAGGTGGATTTCACGCTCATCGCGTTGATTGGTGTGATTTTATTGATCGGGATCGTCAAAAAAAATGCCATTATGATGATCGATGTGGCACTCGCCCTCGAGCGTGAGCAAGGCCTTGAACCCAAGGAAGCTATTTTGAAGGCATGCGCCCAGCGCTTTAGACCCATTCTGATGACAACCATGGCCGCCATTGCCGGCGCAACGCCCTTGGCATTAGGCCACGGCGATGGCGCTGAACTGCGCCAGCCGTTGGGCATCGCCATCGTCGGCGGCTTGGTGTTGAGTCAAATCCTAACGCTGTACACCACCCCCGTGATTTATTTATATCTCGATCGATTGCGCCACCATTGGCATCGCCGACGCCCTGTGACGACCGATGTGACCGCACTGGAGTCTCTGTGAACCGCGATCGACTGATCCAACTGACCCTGCTCTCATCGCTGGTAGCCAGCTGTGCAATCGGACCCAGCTATAAACCCGTTGAAATTCCACATCCTGAGGCGTTCACGGAAATGTGGCAGCAAGCCAATCCCATGGACACAGAGCCCAAGGGACCGTGGTGGCAGCTGTACGGTGATACCACGCTCAATGAATTGGAAGAGAAGGCCATTCAGTCGAACCAAAGCATCCGAGTGGCCGAGGCACAATATCAGGCGGCGGCGGCAACAGTCGCCGCAGCACACTGGGCGCTCATCCCGAGCCTCACCTTCTCGGCAGGCTCCAGTGAGAACCTAGCGCTCTCCAGCTCATCCGGAGGCGGCGGTTCAAGGAACCTCTCTACATCAACCACAGATAGAGTCACTGGTTCGGTTGGCTGGGAACTCGACTTTTGGGGCCAACTGCGGCGCGGTTTACAGCAAGCCAAGCGCTCAGCAGAGGGCAGTGCCAACGACTTACTGGCAGCGCAGCTGTCGGTGACAGCGACCTTAGCGCAAGACTATATGCAGCTGCGCGCGGTGGATGCTCAACTAGACCTCCTGAGACGCACCATCACCGCGTACCAGCGTTCACTGACCATCACCCAAAATCGGTATGCGGCGGGCGTGGCACAGCGCACCGATGTGACCCAGGCCGAATCACAACTGGCCACCGCACAAACGCAGCAAGCGGAACTCGGCATCCAACGACCCCTCCTTGAACACGCGCTTGCGGTATTAACCGGACAAGCACCTGAGAATTTTTCACTGGCGCCGGCCCCTGTCTTACCGACCTTGCCGGGCATTGCGGCGGTAATCCCCGCCACCTTACTGGAGCGTCGTCCCGATGTCGCGGCTGCTGAGCGACGCGTGGCTGCTGCGAATGCATCCATTGGCGTCGCGGAAGGCGCCTACTTCCCGGCGGTAAGTTTAACCGGCTCAAGTGGCTACCAATCGAACAGCTTCCATAACCTCGCTACCTTACCCAATAAAGTCTGGAGCTTTGGCCCCTCGATTGCGTACGCGCTTTTTGATTCAGGGTCACGTGCGCTGCAACTGGGTACCGCAAAAGCCAGTTACCGACAATCCGTCGCCAGCTATCGCCAAGTCGTTCTCGGCGCCTTACAAGATGCGGAGGATCAGCTTGCGACCTTGCATGGCCTATCAATTGAGGAAGAGGCCGCTGCACGCGCCGCTCTTGCCGCCAAAGAAACACTTACCGCCACTGAAAATCAGTATAGAGCGGGTACGGTCAGTTATTTGAATGTGGTGATTGCAGAAAGCACATCGCTTGCTACTGACAGCACGTTGATCAACGTCCAAAGCCGTCGATTGCTCGCTCATGTGGGTCTGTTGCGCGCGATGGGCGGCTCCCCTAACCCTTGAACCGAAGGATCGTGCGTCATGCAGCCTGACATCATTGACCTGAGAAGCGACACGGTGACCCGACCGACTGAGGCCATGCGCGCTGCCATGATGGAGGCCGTCGTCGGGGATGACGTCTTTGGAGAGGATCCCACCGTCAATGCATTGCAAACCAAAGCGGCAGCCCTCTTTGGCATGGAGTCGGCTCTGTTTTGTCCCTCCGGCACGATGACCAATCAAATCGCCATCAAACTCCATACCCAGCCTGGCGATGAGGTGATCTGCGACCGCCTTGCCCATATCTATCTATATGAGGGTGGTGGTATCGCGATGAACTCTGGCGCCTCGGTGCGTCTCCTAGACGGTGATCGGGGTCGATTCACCGCGGATCAAGTCGCCGACAACATCAATAATAAAAACGACGCGCATTTCCCGCACACCCGCTTGGTCGCAATTGAAAATACGGTGAATAAAGGCGGCGGCTGTATCTGGGATCTGGAGGAGATCGAACGCCTCCGTGCGCTCACCCAACACCATCAGTTGGCTTTTCATTTAGATGGGGCGCGCCTGTTTAACGCACTGGCGGCCAAACAGCAGAACCCTAAGACCCTCGGCGCTTTATTTGACACCATCTCCATCTGCCTTTCTAAAGGCCTCGGTGCACCGATCGGCTCATTGCTACTCGGCACCCGGGATCACATCCGTCGCGCCCATAGGATTCGCAAGGCCTTCGGTGGGGGCATGCGACAGGCCGGCTTTATGGCAGCAGCCGGTCTGTATGCACTGGACCACCACCGACATCGCCTGACCCAAGACCATGAGAAGGCGACCCTCCTGGCTAATACCTTAAGCCCCTTAAGCTATGTGGCCGAGATACTGCCGGTTGAAACCAATATTGTGATCTTCCGACTGAGTGAGGGCGTCACCCCAGAACGCCTATTGGCCTATTTAAGCGACCATCAGGTGCGTGCCGCTAGCATCGGCAAGCAACTCATGCGTATGGTCTTCCATTTGGATGTCACTCACTCACAGTTTGATCGCCTGCTCGGCATTGTCCGCGCCTTCCGCTAAACTGCTGGGCACGCTACCCGGCGTCATTGCCCTGGAGTCCATTCATGTCTCGTCATCTTGCAGTCAAAGCGGTGAGCACCGCTTGCCTCTTCGCACTCTCCGCGGGATTCGTCTTCGCATCGGTCGCGACCGATGACAGCGCCGCGCGTGTTCAGAAAATACTGACCGATACCCCTCTGATCGATGGCCACAATGACCTGCCATGGGAAATCCGCATGTTATTTGGCAGCGATGTCGTCGCTGCTCACTTAGAGGTAGATCACAGCGCACACCCGGATCCCGCCGCACCGCACATGATGACCGATATCCCCCGATTGCATCGCGGTCAGGTCGGAGCGCAATTCTGGTCTGTGTGGATCCCGACCTCGCTCCAAGGCTTTGAAGCCGTTCAAGTGACGCTCGAGCAGATTGATTTAGTGAAGCGTATGGTCGCGACTTACCCTCATGACCTTGAGATGGCATACAGTGCTGCCGATATCCGTCGTCTTCATCGTCAGCATAAAGTCGCCTCGCTGATTGGCATTGAAGGCGGCCATCAAATCAACGACTCGTTAGCCGTATTACGCCAGATGTACGATGCAGGCGCACGCTATATGACTCTGACGCACACCACCAACACCGACTGGGCAGACTCTGCGACGGATTCACCTAAGTTCCAAGGCTTGACACCCTTCGGAGAAACCCTGGTACATGAAATGAACCGCATAGGCATGCTGGTGGATATCAGCCATGTGTCAGCGGCCGCAATGAAAGCAGCCTTAAAGACCAGTGAAGCGCCGGTCATGTTCTCGCATAGCTCGGCACGCAGTCTAGTCGATCATCCACGGAATGTACCAGATGATGTATTGACGCTGTTGGCGTCTAACCATGGCATCGTGATGGTGAACTTCTATACCGCCTATGTGTCAGCTGAGCGCAATCAATGGGAAGCCGATCATGCCGCTGAAAAGACGCGTTACAACAGCCCGCCTTACAGCGGCCTGTATATCGGTCAACCAGAACGCGCCAAAGCGGCCTTGAGCGCTTGGGAGAAAGCACACCCCATACCGGTGACTACACTGGCGCAGGTGGCGGATCACCTCGATCATCTCAAAAAAGTCGCCGGCGTCGATCATATCGGCATCGGCTCTGACTTTGACGGCATGGAAGACACGCCTGTGGGTCTTGAGGGTGTTGATCACTTTCCGGCGCTGTTGCAAGAATTAATGCGCCGCGGTTGGTCCGATGCCGACATCGCTAAAGTGGCTGGCGGTAACTTACTTCGCGTCTTAGCAGACGCAGAGCGAGTGGCTGTAAAGCTGTCCCAACAGCGCCCGGCCTCATCCGTCAAATTTAACTCCACTGCGGCGCACTAAGACGCACACAGCATGCATCTTGCCGCTCAGATCGCTGCACACCGACCGGGCCACGCGCCTGATAGGGTCTTTTATACGGATGCGGCGATCTTTGAGCAGGACCTGACGCGACTCATTTATCGTCACTGGGTGTGCACCAGTCAAATCGCCCATGCAGGTGATTGCCGAGTCAGTGAATTGGGCAGTGAGTCAATTGTATTAGTATGTAACCAGCACTCGGAGATCCACGCTTTATAGAATGTGTGTCGACACCGTGGATCGCGCCTCTGTCAGAGCACCGCACGATTGGCTGGCGGACGCCTGACCTGCCCGTACCACGCGTGGGGCTACGATTTAGATGGCACGCTATTAACTGCTCGACAGATGCCAGAGGACTTTCGACGTGAAGACGTGGCGTTCAAGTCACTGGCCGTGAGGGTGGCCGAGGGTTCGATTTTCATTAGCCTCGATGATCAGCCACTGGGTTTCGGTAAGGCAGCTCATGCGCTTCGTCAATCTGCCGGCGTGTATGGTTGGGGACGCGCAAAAGTGGCCCACCAAGAGCTTTACGGTATTCGTGCCAACTGAAAGTGAGCGATTGAAAATTATATGGAGTGTTACCACTGTCAACCCTCCCACAGTGAGTGCTCAAAACGTCATATTTATGCGAGGGCCGCCGAGTAAAACGCAGTCGCCCAAGCGGCCGGGCAGGCGCGATCGCAACGCTTAGGTATCGCCATCCCATTTATTGATGGCTATGCACTGGCGGCGAATCCAGGACAGGAGTCCGTCTCGATCTTGCAAAGCGCTGTAGAAAATGGTGCCTTATCCGCTTCGTCAGATGGCCAGCTCATCAATTCTTTGATGGCCGGTTTCAACACATCGGATAGCAATTCCACTTATTTTGATATCGGACCCTTAAGCAATTGCCTAGCCTATCCCAATCATGGCGTGATCTAATGTTTTATTCCACGCCCGGTGGACTACACGGCAATGGAAGTCCTGTGGTTGGTCGATGAACATGCCATTGATGGTAAGGATTATGAGAAAAAATGCTCAAAAAACGTTCAATGTTTACGCCGCTTAGCAAGCAGTTGTCTGCTGTGTGTAAGTAAGTGTGTAAGCAGAGTATCCTTTGAACGAAAGCTTCAACTTTTTGCGTTGCTTGTTTCGCTTCCCACAAACACTTGCTACACGTAAAATCAATGCCCACACGTTAGCACAAAAGAGAACGGCTATGACACACACACATACACATAGCAAAAATCTAGCCAAGCTGAATTACAGAGGTTAAATCTTGCCATTGTCGGTTTAGCTCGAAATTGCGAGAAGACGGTTAGAGCTGATATAGAACGGCTTAAAGGAGCTTCAAGCAATGCCAAATCGATTGTTTGGTTAATTGTTGAAAGTGATAGCTCCGACAACACAGTCGCAGAACTTAAAAAGCTACAAAATGAAATTGAAAATTGCTATTTCGTTTCACGCGGAATTCTCGCAAAAATTATTCCAAAACGCGCCGAACGAATCTCGTATTGTCACAATTATTACGCAGAAAAAATAAGAGCTGATGACAGTTTTACTGGCATTAATTACATCGCAGTCGCAGACTTAGATGGTCTCAACGACAAAATTACTCAAAAGGCATGTAGTCGCCATATTACTATGTCCTGCCAATGCCATTAGCACACGCACTCCAACGCCGCGTTCTGCTAAGTTTGTAAGTCCTGTGCGTCTGCCACTATGCGACGTTGCGCCACAAATGCCCGCGCCTTTGTAAATGCCATTCACAATGTGCGTCAGCGTGTTAGCTGTAAACCCCTCGCTGCGTTGCGTGTAAAACAATGGCTGTGTAAGTTGCTTGGGTTTGTGCGCTGCCACATAAGCAGCAAGTTCCACACGTATCTTTTCAGCAAACCAAACCTTACGTGCTTTGCTGCCCTTCGTTTGTGCTGCGCTTAGCGTTGTCT
>CAIOZU010000063.1 GCA_903862885.1 uncultured Pseudomonadota bacterium | reverse complement strand
CCCAGGACACAGCCCTCTCAAGGCTGGTACGAGGGTTCGAATCCCTCTGGGAGCGCCATTAACTAATTGATTTATAGATGCTTTCCAAAAGCGCGCTTGCCCCTTCTATAATTTTGGGACCTTTTTGGGAACTTTGTGGGAACTCGGTGGGTAATCCCCACGCCACCCTCAGCTTCCTTCAGGAATCCCACACTCTGCTCTTCCGTAAACCGCTTCTTCACGTCCAACCTCCTTGCCATCGGTCAGACGCTAGCGCTTTTCGGGACTCATTTCAGGGGGGACGTCGACATCTCTTCGCAAGAATTTGAAGCGGCTTTAATAATCTGAATAACCTGTGGCGCTGACCTGACCCTCAGCCACTACCACTGCCAGGCCAGCCAGCAACGATCCCTTGCCTCCTTTATTTGCTCTCTGGTGAAAAGACACATTTCCGTTTCTCGCTCTGCCGCCGTCGCGGTTAGCGATTTTGGAAGCAGCCTCAACCCCACATCAGACCGAATGATCTGTGCAATGACTAAAGCGCTGAAAACATCGACTAAGCCGACAGCCCCGGGTAAGCCAAGGGAGGAGATTTCGAATCGTAATCAGGCGGTCGGTCAGCCGCAGTGAACTTGTTCGCTCTCGTCAACAAAAAATCCACGAGGTGATTGTGCAGCGGGTAATAGAGTGGCTCCTTATGAAGGGTGTCACGACTGCGTGTCCTCGGCAGTGTATTCACAACAATCTCTGCGATGCGCGCCTGCGGGCCTGAGGACATCAGCACAATCTTGTCCGCCAGCAGCATGGCCTCGTCAATATCATGTGTGATCATAAATACGGTCTGATGCGTCTCAGCACAGATCTTGAGTAACTGCTGCTGAATTTTCACGCGAGTCAACGCATCCAGCGCGCCAAAGGGCTCGTCCATCAGCAGCATCTTCGGTTGGATGGCAAACGCGCGTGCGATGCCAACCCGCTGACGCATTCCTCCGCTGAGCTCTGCTGGCCGTTTATTTTCAGAGCCATTAAGGCCGACCAGATCAAAATACCGCTGACAATGTTCCTGCAGAATACGGCCCGTCTTTTCAGGCCAGCGTGCCTGCACCGCGAAAGCGACGTTTTGCATCGCTGTCAGCCATGGCAGCAAAGCATGACTTTGAAACACCACTCCGCGCTCAAGGCTAGGCCCCCGCACCGGCATTCCATCCATCGTGACAGTGCCACCAAAGTCCTTGTCTAGACCGGCCAACACGTTCAGCACGGTCGACTTACCACATCCCGAGTGCCCCAGTGCACAAAAAAACTCTCCCCGCCCGATTTTGAAGTTCACTTCATCGAACACGGTAACGCCAGGCCTGCCGCCGCTCGCCGGGTACGACTTAGATAAGTTCTCGACTGTTAAAAAGTCAGATTCCATGGCACTCACTCCCGGTAAGTCACTAGTTTTTGCAGACCGGCAAACGATAGGTCTAATGCCATACCCACCAGACCAATCCCCATAATTGCCATGATCACGTTCGGGAGAAAAAGATTGTTCCACTGGTTCCAGAGAAAGTAGCCGACTCCGGTACCGCCGACCAACATTTCAGCAGCAACAATAACGAGCCAGGCAATACCCATTGATATACGCATTCCCGTTAAAATCGTCGGCGCGGCAGCCGGTAGAATCACCTTGAACGCCGTCCGCAACGGGCCTAGCTCCAGCGTACGGGCAACATTCAGCCATTCAGGCCGCACACTTGCTACACCAAAAGCTGTATTAATCAACATCGGCCAGACGGAGCAGATAAAGATGACGAAAATTGCCGAAGTCGGCGCATCTCGGAGCGTATAGAGCGCAATGGGCATCCAAGCGAGCGGCGATATAGGCTTTAGTATCTGAATAAATGGATTGAGCGCCCGATACCACAGTGGCGACATCCCAATCAGGAAGCCGAGCGGGATCGCAACAACCGCCGCAATCAGAAAACCCATGACCACGCGGCCTAAGGAGTAGGCCAGCTGCAAACCGATCCCTTTGTTATTCGGGCCCAGATCATAGAACGGGTGCGACAGCTGCTGCTGGAGAACCTCCACCATTTTCACTGGCGTCGGTATACCGTTATTTTTCTCGACCCCTTTGCCCATCAGTCGTTCATATTCAGTCAACTGCCCTATAGGTTTCGGCACAGTCTGGGTTGCCAACTGCCATGCACCAATAAATAGTGCCAGCAGGAGAAGTGATAATGCCGCCGCTTTAAGCGAAATGTTTTTATTCATCTACTAACCTCTGCGAATTCGGAAACTATCCACATAGGCGTCTGGCGCCTCGTAATTAAAGTCCTTACCCATGATCGTGATGATTTTCTTCTCTTCCGGTGGTTGCCCGTAACTGAGTTCGAGTAGGTGCTTTTTCGCGTCCGTGACTAGATAAATCTCGCGCGCTAAGCGTTGCCAGTTTACTTCGCCTTTGATGTAACCCCACCGCTTCATCTGGGTCATAATCCACGTCGCGGTGGACTGCCATGGAAATGGTTCGAAACGGATTCGCTCGGGTGCATCACGAACTTGCCCGAGCCCGTCCGCATAATGACCAGTGAGCGCTTGCTCGACCACCAGTGGCGGCTGGTTCAAATAGGCCGCTGGTGCCACCGCCGCAGCGATACTACGGCGGTTCTCCTTGGCATTGCAGTAAGTTGCAGATCGCAGGCCGGCACGGAACATGGCAGCAAACACATTGGGACGCTCGCGGACGTACTCCAGATGAGACCCGAAGGCGCAGCAAGGATGTCCGTCCCATAACTCGCTGGTCAGCAAGTGAATGAACCCCGCTTCTTCGTATACGGCGCGTTGATTGAAAGGCTCCGGGCCCAAAAATCCGTCGATGTTGCCCGCCATGAGGTTCGCAACCATTTCGGCGGGGGCCATGACCCGAATCTGAATATCTTTGTCTGGATTCAGTCCATATTCAGCGACGTAGTAGCGCAACAGAAAGTTGTGCATCGACTGCTCAAAAGGCACCCCAAAAACAAACCCGCGCCACTCGCGCGGGTCGCGCCGGTGCTTATGCTTGAGCGCGAGAGTGATAGCCTGGCCATTAACATTTTGCAAGGTTGCGACGTTCATGCCTTGAGCAACCGATCCTACGCCCATGGAAAAGGCGATCGGCATGGGTGCAAGCATGTGATATGCGCAAAATTCCTTATTGTGCACCTTGTCCCGCATCATCGCCCAGCCTGCCGTCTTCACGAGCGTGGCATCGAGCCCTTCGTCCGCGTAGTAGCCTAATTGCTTTGCCATAATCAGAGGCGAGCAACAAAGAATAGGGACATAGCCGATATGAGCCCAATTGACTTCCAGAGGCCGTTTTTCCAACAACATGCCGTAGGCCGACCGGCTCGGAATCACGCTAGCGATCGCGCTGAGAAGTGTCGCTGACCCTAAGGCCTGCAGCAGGCGCCGACGTTCGTTGTCTGGGAACAATGCCTTAATAACGGCATCATCTAGCGCCTGTGTTTCGACTTTCTCGAAATCTGTCCCAGCTCCCATAGACGCTCTCCCTTATATACCGCAAAAGTAAATAAGAATGCCGCCGTGTGCACGCGACGTCTCACCCCTCTCGGCCTCGCTCAACCGCACTTATCCGCCTCGCGCACAGGTGGCACCACCCGCTTGAGAAAATCTTGCCACCTAGATCGCGACAAACGTAGCACTTCGACTATACGCCTCTTCTTCCGGAGTGAAAGAGGGATCTTGATCAACACGCTCCGCGTCGAGTCGGTAAATTTCCTGCAAAAATGACCGACCTGCTTTAACTGGTCCAGCTCTGATGTCTGTTACGCAGCGATCTGAGTCTCGCTTATTTTCTTCAACGTCGTCAAACGCACCACCGTCGTCTCAGGTGCGGGTGGCCTATAGCCCAGTGCGCTATGCGGCCTG
>CAIOZU010000062.1 GCA_903862885.1 uncultured Pseudomonadota bacterium | reverse complement strand
TAAGGTGGGCACCTTTGATTTGTAGAAATAACAGACCGCCAGATGATCTTGCAGGCCTTCGCCCACGCGCGAGGCGGCGTGTACCACCGGAATGCCCATTGATTGCAGTCGCGTTGGGTCGCCGACACCAGAGAGTTCCAGTAACTGAGGTGAGTTGATCGCACCTCCTGCCAGAATGACTTCACGTCGTGCCTTGACGATGTGACGTATACCACCTTGGATATATTCGACACCACTCGCTTCGCGACCTGTGAACAATACACGGGTGACTTGGGCTTTTGTTTTGACTTCCAAGTTGGCGCGCTTCATCGCGGGACGCAAAAAAGACGTGGCGGTGGAGACGCGGTAACCGTTTTTGATGGTGGCTTGCCAAAGACCTGAGCCTTCCATGGTTTTGCCATTGAAGTCGGGCGTCGGTTCGATACCGATTTGTTCACAACCACTCAAGAAGGTGTTGCACAGTGGGTGGACATCATTTCTGAAGTCGCTGACGCCCATGGGGCCGGTACCACCGTGATACTCACTTTCGCCAAAGCAATGCTGCTCTGATTTCTTAAAGTAAGGCAGCACATCGTGATAGGACCAACCACGATTGCCGAGTCGTTCCCAGTCGTTGAAGTCTTCTTGATGCCCGCGGATGTACACCATGGCGTTAATGGAGCTTGAGCCGCCCAACACCTTGCCGCGTGGCCACATGACGGGTTGATTGCTAAGACCCGGATCAGGTTCGGTCTCATACATCCAGTTGACCTTCGGATCCGTGAAGGTCTTGCCGTACCCAATCGGTACGTGGATCCAGGGGCTGGTGTCTTTGGGTCCTGCTTCTAATAGCAGCACCGAATGTTGGCCGCTTTCACTCAGACGCGCCGCCAGCACGCAACCGGCGGAGCCTGCACCGACAATCACATAATCCACGTCTGTCATGGCACCTTTGTTCTAAAGTCCGACCCCAACTCACCCCTATTGTACGACGAGTGCGGATGCTCGGTGCAGCGAGTCCTGTTAGGCTAGCGCTGTTTTTATGGCTTGAAGCATCCGGGAGGCCGTGTGATCGGCAAAATTGATCTGCGTAAACTGCCGCCACTCAATGCCTTGAAGGGCTTTGAGGCGACCGTGCGCCGTTCTAGTGTCCGTGAGGCAGCGGAGGAGTTGTGCCTGACCCACCCGGCGGTCAGCCACCAGATTCAGCTGTTGGAAAGCGATTTGGGGGTTCGGCTATTTTCGCGTGAAGGCCGAAATATCGTGCCCACCGCCGAAGGGCGCCTATTGTACGGGCATGTCCGCAAGGCACTGGATCTGCTGATCGAAGGCTCAGAAACCGTGCGCCGCGCCCATTCGGGTCGACCGCTGCGTATTCAGACCTATGTGACGACCTCGCTGCGCTGGTTGGCGCCACGCATTCCTGCCTTTATCGCGGCACGGCCCGACATTAAATTGCTGCTATCGACCTGCGCGCCTGACTGGGAGTTCGACGAAACCTTAGGCGATGTGGGTTTGGTGTATTGCGAAGTGGCGCCCAGCGAGGAGTATCACTGGGTCCCCTTATTTGATTATTGTCTCTCTCCGGTATGTAGCCCTGCACTACGTGCAAGACTAGGTACTGTGCCCGAGCCTGCCGATCTCTTGACGCTGCCGTTGATCGTGACCTATTCAGAGACCCGTAATTGGGACGCGTGGCTTGAGTCCGCAGGGGTGGCCGTGGTGCCAGAGGCGCCTGTGGTGGTTGACACCTTGGCCTTGGCGCTTGAGATGGCGCTGGATGGTAGCGGTGTTGCACTGCTGAATGGTCCCTTTGCTGATCAGGATCTGGCATCCGGCCGACTGGTGCGGCCGGTGTTGCATAAGGTTCGTTGTCCTGGCGGTTGGGGACTGATTTGTCGGCGAGACTTAAAAGAAAACGAACGGGTTAAAGCGTTCATGGAGTGGATGGCAGGGAAAGCGAGTGCGTAGCACGCCGCCAGTCGTCATGAATGACGGTGCTCCGCTAGGCACGACCGGCATCCCTGTTGTTTTTGTCTAGATGAAAAATATGCGCGATATGCCGCCGTTGCGACCTATTCGCTCTGTAAGCACACCCGAACACCTCTAAAAATTTATTGGATCTGTCCATTGACAGATATTCAAGCCATTTCCGTCGTTTTCCAACAGCTTCGGACAAACAACATTGAGGTGGTGTGTGTTGGTACCAATGCGGATATTTTCAATGATTGGAAAGTCATGGGGCACTTCAATAGCTCCTGCTATATTCGCTTATTGATTCCTACGCTAATCAAATAAGAAAAAGTTATCTACCTTGATTCTGATACGCTCGTTTTAGATGACCTTCTGCCACTCTAACAGGCCGACCTGAAAGACTGTTTGATCGCTGGCGTCATTGATCCGGGTGGTCATGACACCAGTCGAATACCGCGGGATGCTAATGACCGCTATATCAATAGTGGCGTTTTACTCATGCATTTGGAGCGGCTCAGAAAAGACGACTTCACTACGCAATGAACCCACCTGTATGGCATCCATCATAAAGCTGGTGACTTGGGCAGATCAGTGTCTAATTAACAAGTTTGCGTAAAATAAAAAAACTATCCTTGATCCAAAATGGAACCGTCAAATCTTTTCGCATGCGTTAGATCAGGCTGCTTGGCAGAGAGCGGCTGCGCCAGGTAATTCAAAAGTCACACATTTTTTGGGTCGTATTAAGCCTTGGCAAAAATGGGGCGTGTTGCCGATTTCAGACTTTTGGTGGGTATACGCCAATGAATTGGCCTTGCCCCATTTTCATCGCATGCACCTGACGTGGTTCGATCGAGGATTCCGATTGGCCAAGCGCTGTACGCCGCGATTGATTAAAGGGATCGCTCGGAGATTGATTAAATAGGCATGGTTTGGGTAGCAGGTGTTGGTTAGCAAGCGTGCCGCGCCCACCGTTTTTGACGGGTCTTGGTGTAAGATCGAGTCAGTGCGCGGTAGGTATGAGCGCCGTGACATCAGCTAGGGGAGTGAAAGCATGAGTACCCAGACCTGCGGCGAAGCCGTGATGGCATTGTTGGCGGCCTACGAGGTTGACACCGTTTTCGGCATGGCTGGCACCATGACCGTTGAGTTGTACCGCGGCATCGGATCATCAGGCATTCGCCACGTCCAATGTCGTAATGAGCAAGGTGCGAGTCTCATGGCGGATGGCTATGCACGTGCCACTGGCAAACCGGGTGTGTGCACCATCATTGCGGGTCCTGGTGTGACCAATGCAGCGACGGGTATCGCCCAAGCCTATAGCGACTCACAACCGATGCTGGTGTTGTCGGGTGCCTGTGTCACAACCACGCAAGGGAAAGGGTGGGCAGCGATTCACGAGCTCCCCGATCAAGCGGCGGTCACGGCGGGCTTTACGGCCTTTAGCGCCATGATCCGATATCCAGAAGAAGTGCCTGAATTAGTGGCGCGTGCCTATGCGGTATTTCGCGGCACGCGCCCACGTCCTGTCCATTTGTCCCTGCCGCGGGACGTTCTGCCTGAAGTAGTGCAGGGGGGATGGAAGACGCGTCGCGCACCCTCCTTACCGATGCCTGATTTGGCGGCGATCGATGAGGCTGCCGTTCACTTGGCGAAAGCCAAACGCCCCTTGATCTTGGTGGGTGGCGGCGCGGTCGGTACGGGTGAGGCGCTAAAAGCGATTGCTGAACAGATCGGCGCACCTGTCCTATCGACCAATGCCGGCAAAGGGATTCTTCCGGAATCGCATCCCCTCTCATTAGGGGCGTCTATCGTGCAGGCGCCAAGCCAGCAGGCTCTGGCGGATGCGGATGTGGTTTTGCTGGTAGGCACAGAAGTCGGGCAGGGCGATCACTTCTTGCCCGCCTTAGAGATCCCTGGCGATATCATTCGCATTGACATCGACCCGACGAAATTGACATCGATGTATTCAGCCGTGGTTCCGATTCAAGCCGATGCGCGCGCGGCGATGCGCGCATTGGCGATGAGCCTGTCGACTCGTAAGGCGTTGGCCAAGCGATCGGACGGTGAGGCGCGTGTGCGCGATGTGCTTACAAAAAATCGTGCGCAGATGACGGATGTCGAGAAATTACATGCGCGCGTCTGGCAGATCATCCGCTCGGCGCTGCCTATCGACGCTATCGTGATGGGCGATGCATCGCAGATTGTGTACACCGGTAGTTATGCGATGCCCATGGAGACGGAGCGATGTTGGTATTACTCAGGCACCTATTGCGCCTTGGGAGTTGCTTTACCGATGGCCATCGGTGCCAAGATTGGCGCGCCCCATCGACCGGTCATTGCGGTGGCGGGCGATGGTGGTCTTATGTTCACTGTCAATGAACTGGCCACCGCAGCAGAAGAGAAGCTAGCGCTTCCTGTGATCGTGTGGAATAACGATGCCTTGCAGGCGATCGTAGATCAAATGGATGCCAGGCAGATCCCACGCATTGGTGTCGAACCCAAAAGTCCTGACTTTTTAGGTTTAGCAAAGAGCTTGGGCTGTCACGCCAATCGCCCAGCCAGTGCTGAGCAGTTGGCGCAATCGGTACGTGATGCGCTTAAGGCGGATCGCCCCACTTTGATTGAGGTTCGCCAAGACGCTCCCTGGCTTCTGTCGTAGCTTTCGATTTCCTTAGCTCATGGACAGTGCGCGGGGCCGATAGACCGAATTTTGGTCGTTGATCTCATCACGCGGTCGATAGGGGGCTTCTAAAAAAGCAGTCTCTGAGGCGTCTAAGTGCAGGCTGAGCGCTTCTACGGCGACGTCAATGTGCGATGCTTTTGAGGCGCCGACAATCGGGATATTGTGGTGCGGGTTGTGTGCGACCCACGCCATGGCCACATGTGCCGCACTCACGCCATGTCGCGCCGCAACCTCGTGCACGCGACGCGCGATTTCGCAATCGATGGCATCCCCAAATTTTTCTTGGTGAATATCGTGTGTTGTACGAGCTGTTTGTTCTTTGCGCGCCAGAAATCCGCGTGCGAGCGGACTAAAGGTGGTCACGGCGATGCCCTGATCTTTGCAGTAAGGCATCATCTCCCTCTCCTCCTCGCGATACAGCGCGCTGTACTGGCACTGCATATTAATGAATGGCGTCCATCCATTCATGGCGGCGATGTGGTTCATCTGTGCAAACTGCCAGGTGTACATGGTGGAAGCGCCTAGATGGCGGACTTTACCCGACTTCACCGTGTTGTGTAGAGCCTCCATCGTTTCTTCCATCGGTGTGTCGGCATCAAAAGCGTGGATCACATACAGGTCGACGTAGTCTGTTCCCATGCGCTTGAGTGACCGGTCGATGGAGGTGGCAATGTGCTGTCGTGAGAGTCCACGATCAGTCGGATCATCGCTCATGGGGTAATACACTTTCGTCGCAAGTACTAAGCGATCGCGCGCACTCATTTTAAGAAGATTGCGTGCGACGACCTCCTCGTTGCGACCGAGTGAATACCAATCGGCCATATCGAAGAAGGTGATGCCTTGGTCTAGTGCATGCTTGAGCAGTGGAATGGAAGCGTCTTCATCGAGGACCCAGCCCTTCCAAGCCGGGTTGCCCATGGACATCGTGCCGAGACAAAGCTCGGAGACCTGAAGGTCTGTCTGCCCGAAGCGCATGTAATCCATTCGATATCCTCGATGCTCTAGGATGCTGTTGTGGTCCACGCTCAACTATGTGATCAGCGCCCGCGTAGGATAACCGAAAGCTTTTCAACTCGGCTGCTTTCAGCCGGTGAGTAGAGAAGAGGGCTCACGTTGGGGTGTGAACGGTCGCTTGCAAGGTAAAAATAGACCCCGACCAGCTTGGGATCTCACCTCACCCTTGTCGTAGACGATCTCACCACGTGAAATGGTGGTGATCGGCCAACCGCGCACCTGCCTTCCCTCGTATGGTGTGTGATCAACGGCATGGTGCAGGAGTTCATTGCGTATCGTGACCACCTTGTTGGGATCCCAAATAGCGAAGTCGGCGTCTGATCCCAGTGCAATGACGCCCTTTCTGGGATAGAGGCCATACAGTTTGGCGGGGCGGGTGGTCGTTAGATCAACGAACTCATTTAAGGTGAGGCGATTCTCTGGTGGCGCATCAAACTGCGTGGCCGAAAACAGTAGCGGCAGTCGCGTCTCAATCCCTGGGATGCCATTGGGGATATCGGTAAAGGGCGCATCAGGTCCACCCGCGATCTTATCGGAGTAATTCCAGGGTGAATGATCCGACGAGAAAATAGACAAGGTGCCATCCAAGACGCCACGCCACATGGCAGGCTGGTTGGATGGGTCGCGCGGTGGCGGTGTGCACACGCACTTAGCGCCACTCATATCGGCTGTATTGATGTCATCGGATGACAAAAATAGATACTGTGGGCAGGTTTCCGCATATATAGGTAGGCCACGGGCTTGCGCACGGCGGATTTCCTCGACCACGAGGCCTGAGGACACATGCACAATCATGATCGGCGTCTCAATGAGCTCCGAAAAGCTGATCGCCCGGTAGGTGGCTTCGCGCTCGCCAATGTCCGAGTGTGCCGTGACATGATAGCGAAGCGCGGTCTTTCGTCGCTCGAGTAGTCGGTCAGTAAGCCAGCGGATACAAGCCTCGTTTTCCGCATGAACCATGACGAGGGCGCCTTCTTTCCTCGCTAACTCCAGAACCGTCAATATTTCATAGTCGTCGAGTTTGAGGCCTTCATAGGTAAGGAATATTTTGATTGAGGTACAGCCTTGCTCGATCAACGCGGGCAATTCTTTGGATAGCACCTCAGGTGTCGGATCGCCGACAATCAAATGAAATCCATAATCAATATGTGCTTTTTTGCTCGCACGTAGATGGTAGTCCTCGACTACATCACGCATGGACTGACCACGCATTTGCATAGCAAAGGGGATCACAGTGGTGTTGCCGCCGCACATGCCGGAGAGTGTGCCGGTACGAAAATCATCCGCAGTGCTGCGGCCTTCCCATGGCTGCTGATCCATATGGCAGTGGCTGTCGACGCCACCGGGGAGCACGAAGTGTCCAGTGGCATCGATTGTCTGATGCGCTTGGATGGGTGCAACACTCAGTGCTGCAATCAGGCCGTCCTTGATGCCGACATTGATTTGCGTAGGACCAGCAGGCAGTACCACGGTGCCGCCAGTGATGGCGAAGTCAAATGAGCGATCTGCAGTCTGGCTACCAAAAGATGCGTTAGGCGATGGGGACATGGAAAACTCTCACGGCGGTTGAGTGGCGATTATCCTTGATTCACTCGGCTTTTGGGCTGGCGCATCATCGATGCGCTGGCAGCGAGCAGGGGCTCCCTTGCAGCTCAAAATTTCAATAACCTCAATGGCTTGCTTGCCCTCTGGTGTCTTCGCGCTGTGCGGGTGTCCGTGCGGTGCCGCGCAGGCCCAAGTCAGTTTGGGCGTTGGGCGAGATAGCGTCAACCGGCTTGCCGTACTCAGGCACAAACAGGTATTCGGTGGACAGTTGGCTATGGTAGTTTTGTGCGCACACTTAATTGGGAGCGGCACGTTCATGGTTGATTTGCGGCATACACTCACGCCTCAACGGGTCAGCGCTCCACCATCGTGCGTTAGGGCGCGTACCCTCTGAGCCAAGTCGACGACAACACGGCGGACGTTTTGATCATCGGTGGGGGTATTGCCGGTGCGGGCGCGGCCTATGAGATTGCGGCCTTCGCCTCTGTCATCCTGCTTGAGCGTGAGAGTCATTGCGGCTACCACTCGACGGGTCGCTCGGCCGCGAGCTTTACCGAGAACTATGGCGCCCCCGTGGTGCGTCGGCTGGCGATGGCAAGCCGTGCTTTCCTGCAAACGCCGCCATCCGGTTTTTGCGCACACCCTCTGCTTGGGCCACGCGGCATGATGACCGTCGCCCGAGAGGATCAGTTGGACTCGCTGGCACAGCAACTAGACGCTGCGCGGATATTGGTACCGAGCATCACCTCGATGGATGTCCCAAGCGCGCTCCGACGCGTGCCTATCTTGCGTGCGGATTATGTGGCGGCCGCGTTTTTCGAGCCGCACTGCATGGAATTGGATGTCGATGGTCTGCATCAAGGCTTTTTGCGCGCAGCCAAGGCGCGGGGTGCGCGTCTGTTGGTGAATGCCGGGGTCCGCTCACTGGAGCGGAGGGGTGAACGCTGGGTGGTAACGACAGAGGCTGGTGTCTTTCAGGCTAAAACCATCGTGAATTCGGCCGGGGCGTGGGCTGATGCGGTTGCGGTTTCAGCAGGTGTGCGACCGATTGGATTGCTACCTAAGCGGCGCACCGCGTTCAATGTCATGGTGCCTCCACCCCTGCAGATTACCGATTGGCCGATGATTAACGATGTAGCGGAAGAGTTCTATTTTAAGCCCAGTGCAGGGCAGTTACTGGTCTCGCCCGGGGATGCCACCCTCAGTCAACCGATGGATGCTCACCCGGAGGATCAGGATGTCGCGGTGGGGGTGGAACGCCTAGAGCGTGTCACCACGCTCAATGTGACCAGAGTCACGCGCTCATGGGCGGGCCTTCGTACCTTTGCACCCGATGCCGTACCCGTCGCGGGCTTCGATCCAAAGGCGCCCGGATTTTTTTGGCTTGCCGGGCAGGGAGGCTATGGTATTAAGACCTCACCCGCGCTTTCGCGCACCTGCGCATCACTGATTCGTGATGGCCGATTCCCGGATGATCTGCTTCGACTGGGCGTTACAGAATCCGATCTATCACCTGCGCGCTCTTTTGATGTCACTACTCCGCTTTCTCATTAACCTGACAGGAACAGATCCATGACTATTCAGCGTATCGAAAATGGCCCCCGCTTTTGCCGAGTGCTGAGCCACAATGGGGTCGTCTATCTTGCGGGCATGACGGCCGATGATACGTCCAATGGCGTTATCCAACAGACACGTGACACCTTGGCAAAGATTGATCACTTTCTGGCCAAAGCAGGCTCAGACAAAACCAAATTACTCACCGCCGTCATTTGGCTTCGCGATATTTCAGACTTCGATAGCATGAATACCGTATGGGATGAGTGGATTGATCGCTCAGCGATGCCGGTGCGGGCAACGGTTGAGGCACGCCTGGCCGGTGACAGTTATCGTGTCGAGATTATGGTCACTGCGGCTGCTTGACCTTAGGTCGTGTCTGGTCGATATCTGGTCTGTGGGCGATACGTGAACAAGGGAGGTGATGCGAATGAACGTTGACAATGATCGTGAGCATCCGCTTATTCCCGAAGCGCGTGAGCAACTGACGCACGGCTTGATGGATCGTCGTGAGTTTATTCGTTTGGCCACGTTACTTGGCGTGGCAGCCTCTAGCGCCTATGCGATAGCGGGTGTGACAGGCCCTGCCATGGCTGGTGACAATTTGCCCTTTCCAGCGGTTGACCCCAAGGCCAAGCGTGGTGGCAAGTTGCGCATTGGGCAAACAGTCGGTCGTATGCATGATCCTGCGACGTACGCATGGAATGAAATGTCCAACCAAACCAGACCGATGTTGGAATACCTGACGATGGTCGGTCCAGACAATGTGGTGCGCCCGATGTTGGTTGATTGGTGGAAGCCGTCTGCTGATCTCAAGACCTGGATTTTGCACGTCCGACCAGGTGTCATGTGGCATAACGGAGATGAGCTCACGGCTGATCACGTGGCATGGAACATTCGTCGCTGGGCCGATCCGGCCTTAGGGTCATCTAACCTCGGCTTATCCACCTTTGTTGCGCTGACAGAGCTCACCGGTGCTAAAGACGCAAAAGGAAAAGCGCTCCGCAGACAGCTACCGAATGGCGTTGAGGTGTTGGATCGTCACACGCTGCGTCTGAATTTGTCACAGCCAGTGCTCTCAGTCGCCGAGGACTGTGGTGAGTACTGCACATTGGTTTTGCATCCTTCATTTGTAGCGCCACTGTCGAAGCATCCGATTGGCACAGGGCCGTATACACTGGCGGAATTGCGCGTCGGTGAGCGCTGCATTCTAAAACGAATCACCCATATGACCAATGGTCAGCCTTTTCACTATTGGGGTGGCGAGGTGTTTCTAGATGAAATCCATTTCTACAATTACACCTTAGAGAATGCCACGGCGGCGTTGGCCTCCGGTAGCGTCGATGCGACCTATGAATTGACGGTAGAGCAACTCGAATTAGCTCAATCGCTACCAGGCGTTCAGATTCTGTCGGTACCGACTGCACAGACCTTGTGCTGTCGGATGCAGGTTGACGTTAAGCCGTTTGATGACATCCGTGTGCGGCGGGCAATCGTCAAGGCGGCTGATAATGCGGCGATTAAGCAATTGGTCTTCGGTGATCACGGGCAGGTAGCCAATAACTGTCACGTGGCGCCTATTCACCCTGAGTGCTTTCCCTTGCCACCCGTCGTTCGCGATGTCGCTGGCGCTAAGCGCTTACTCAAGGAGGCGGGCTACGCGCACGGCCTTGATGTGACCATTTCCGTCGGCAACAACGATGGTCCTTGGCAGCAAGCGGTGTGTGAGGCGCTACGCGATCAGGTTAAAGAAGCCGGGATCAATCTGTCGGTCGATGTCATGCCCGAGCAGCGATTCTGGGAGGTGTGGAATAAGGTTCCCTTTGGAGCGACCTCATGGGCGCACCGACCTTTGGGTACCATGGCGTTGGCACAAGCCTATCGGTCAGGGGCGTCTTGGAATGAGACGCATTATTCTGACCCTGCGTTTGATCAGGCGCTGTCGGAGGCTGAGGCCTCTATCAATGTGGCAGAGCGAAAAATAAAAATGCAGAAAGTGGAGCAGATCCTGCAGGATGCGGCCCTGATGGTGCAGCCTTTCTGGCGGCCGGTTTTTAGTCTCGCCTCTAGCCGCGTGCATGGTTATCAGCCGCATCCCGCTCGTCAAATTCAGCTCAATAAAGTTTGGATGAGTTAAGCAGAGCCCATGCGACACCTTGTTATTCGCCGAGTCATCCAGACACTGCTGATCATGCTGACGGTGTCCGCGCTGCTGTTCGCAGTCTTTGATAGCGATCAGTTTCGTAAAAAAATTGCTGTTGCTGAATTAGGAAATTTCGGTGCAGCGACCTTATCTGATAGTGACTACCAGGCATGGATAGTGAGTAAGGGTTTAGATCAGTCATTTCCAGCGCGCTACGTCACGTGGCTCAATCACGTCGTCCACGGAGATCTCGGCGTCTCCATTGAAAAAGATGTGGCCGTATCTACTCTCTTAAAAGAAAGCCTGTCGAGTACCGCTGTTCTCGCTTTTTATGTCTTCCTAATCATGATTCCTGTGTCCTTAATGCTCGGTGTCCTAGCTGGCATGAAAGAGGGGTCTATATTAGACCGCGTTATTTCTGTCATCGCCGTGTTCACGACCTCTATCCCACAGATTGCAACGGCAGCGCTGTTGACCGTCGTTTTGGCATTGGGCTTACGTTGGGTGCCAACGAAGTCTGCGATGATTGATGGGTTTTCTTTCCGAGAACTGTTGCTGCCCCTTCTCACTATCCTCATCTATGAGATTGGTTACTTGGTGCGTATGACGCGATCGGCCATGGCAGATGTGATGTCATCGCAGTACATTCGTACAGCACTTCTTAAGGGCTTGCCCTATCGTCAAGTAGTCTTAAAGCATGCGCTACGAAACGCGCTTGTTGTGCCGGTCACGTTAATTCTTTTGGAGTTGACCGGATTGCTGTCTCAGGTCGTGGTGGTTGAAGTATTTTTTCAGTATCACGGCTTTGGACGCATGCTGTTCGATGCGGCTAACTTTGGTGACATACAAGTGATCCAGGCGGCTACGTTGGTAGCGGTGTGTGTGGCGGTTGCGTCGCAACTGCTGTCGGACATCGCTTATGTACTGCTCAATCCACGACTGCGGGTCGCTTAGGCGTCATATGAATGCGCTCATACAACAAACACGAGAGCATAGACGTTCATGGATGACGCCAGCGCAACTGATTGGAGCTTTGCTTTTGATCGTTTGGGTTCCGCTGATGGCCTACGTGATGTTCCATCAGGCGCTGGGTATCGCCGCACCCTACGTGCTATTGCCGTCAGTACCTGCGGTGCTTGCGCTGTATGTGATGGCGATCTATCACTGGCGTGAATCGTGGGTGGCGGTGCTGGGTGTCACTTTGGTGTGCTTCTGGCTCCTGGTGGCAGTGACCGTGCCTTACTTGCCGTTGCTCGATCCCAATAAGCCACTGGTACCACTGGCACTGCCTGGCGCGTTGAAGCATGGTATGTCGTTTATGCTGGGCTCTGACATGCGAGGGCGGGATGTGTTATCGCGCACGCTGTGGGGCTGTCAGCGGGTGCTGGTATGGGGTATCACGGCCACTTCGGTTGCGTATGTGGTGGGTGTAGGCCTTGGCTTGATCGGTGGCTATCTGAGTGGATGGTGGGATGAAGCCGTGACTTTTGTAGGCAATGTGCTTTTGTCCTTTCCAGTGATGGTGCTTTTTATATTGGTATTAAACGTGCTGGGCCAGAGTGGCTTTAATATCATTATTGCGGTGACTTTTTCATCCGCGCCGATCATTATGCGAATCGTGCGTGGCTTGGCTATGCAAGAGAAATCACGCGACTACATTCAAGCGGCGCAGACCAGAGGTGAGAGCGCGCTTTGGATCATGGTCATGGAGTTGCTGCCTAATATCCGCGGCCCTCTGATAGTGGATGCTTGCTTGCGCTTGGGTTACACGACGGTCGCAATCACGACGCTGACTTTTTTAGGCTTAGGACTGCAGCCACCGGATCCCGACTGGGGTCTGATGATCAAAGAGGCGGCACCGGTGGCGCTGCTTTGGAAATATTCGTACATGTTGCTGGTGCCGTCGCTTGCGGTGACGAGTTTAATACTGGGCTTTAACTTGACGGCAGACGGTCTTCGTGAAATGAGCCAGCGAGATTAGTGGCATGTCAGTGACTTTCCGATCCCGTAGCGATGACACGCCGATTTTGGAGTGCCGTAATCTGTCCGTGACTTACTCGGGACGTCGTGGCGATGTGCCGGCGGTCGTTGATTTCAATCTCACCTTGATGCGCGGTGAGGCACATGGACTGGTGGGTGAGTCGGGCTGCGGTAAGTCGACCATTGCGCTTGCGATCATGCGCTATCTGGGGGTCTCAGGACGCATCACAGGTGGCCAGATTCTATTTCAGGGACGTGATCTGTTAAGTCTAGATGCTGCGGAGCTTCGCCAGGTGCGTGGTGCAGACATTGCCATGATTTATCAGGAGCCGATGGCGTCTCTTAATCCATCACTGACCATTGGCGAGCAACTGATTGAAGTACCGATGTGTCATGAGGCGGTTAGTCGCCGTGAGGCGACGAAACGGGCGCGTGCGATGTTAGAGCGGGTGCGATTGGCCGATGGCGATCGGATGATGCGTTCCTACCCGCATCAGCTCTCCGGCGGGCAGCAGCAGCGCATTGTGATTGCGATGGCCTTGTTGTCTCATCCGAAACTGTTACTACTGGATGAGCCTACGACGGCGCTGGATGTGACCGTAGAGGCGGGTATCGTCGATCTGATTCGTGACATCTCAGCAGAGTTTGGGACGTCGATGCTTTATATCTCCCACAATTTAGGGTTGGTGCGCGAGACCTGTGACCGAATGACGGTCATGTATTGCGGACAACCGGTGGAAGTGGGACGGGTGCAGAGCGTATTCAGTCGAATGCGACACCCCTATACACGCGGATTGTTCGCAGCCATCCCCTCACTCGGTGCAGATAAGAATACACGTCCGTTGACTGCAATCGCAGGGCAGCTACCTGCCCCTGGTGAGCGACCAGCAGGGTGTGCGTTTGGGCCACGTTGTGCCTCGTTTGTCGCCGGTCGCTGTGATCAGGGTACGATCCCGCTGGCTAAGGTGGATGCACTAACAGGACACGTCTCACGATGTGTGCGGGTGGATGAGATTGACTGGTTGGCCGAGCCGCCACCTCGTGAGCAGCGCTCGACGGATGTCTTGTCTGAGTCTGTTGTGTCGGTGTCGGCTTTGACCAAGCGTTATCAACAGGTCAGTGCAAATGATGGCTTGAGCTTTGAGGTGAACCGTGGCGAGACCGTAGCACTGGTCGGTGAGTCCGGTTGCGGTAAGTCGACTTTTGCAAGGATTCTGATGGGATTGGTGCAAGCGACATCGGGCTCAGTGACGTTGTCTCGCGTGGAACTCAGTCAGTTGCCAGTGACTAAGCGCAGTATGAAGACCATTCGTTCGCTGCAAATGATTTTCCAAAATCCATTCGATACCTTAAACCCGAGCCATACCATCGGCGCACAGATCGCCCGCGTGATACGACGCCTTGGCATTGAGCGGGACGAGGCCCGTATCCGAGCGCGTGTGCTCGAGTTACTGGATCTGGTGAAACTACCGCGTCAGTTTGCAGATCGTCGGCCCCGTCAATTATCGGGAGGGCAAAAGCAGCGGGTAGGAATTGCGCGCGCTTTTGCTGGTAAACCGGCTGTGGTGGTGGCGGATGAGCCAGTGTCTGCCTTAGATGTGTCTGTGCAGGCGGCCATTACCGAGCTCTTGATCGATATGCAGCGACGGGAGGGCACGACGCTTTTGTTCATTAGCCATGATCTGTCTGTGGTGCGCTATTTGGCGGATCGTGTGGTGGTGATGTATTTGGGTCAAATCATGGAGCAGGGCCGAACGCAGGAGGTCTTTGCGCCGCCTTATCATCCATACACCGAGGCATTGCTCGCGGCGGTACCTGTCGCGGATCAAAACATGCTGAAGCGCAAAGTGTTGCTCGGTGGCGAGATGCCATCGGCCTCCCAGCCGCCGCCAGGCTGTCGCTTTTCAACGCGGTGTTCTTACCGGATCAGCGGAGTGTGTGATGTACTCGCGCCACCCAACCAAGAATTTGCATCGGGACACCGCATCGCCTGTCATCTGCCGCGCGAGCATTTGCTTGCGATGCAGCCAGTGTTTCGGGAAGCGTCGCAAAAGACTGATTATGTATCTTAAGGAAGTGAGTCTATGAGTCGATATCTCACGTTGGCCGCGTGCCAGACAGGGCCCATACCCCGCAGTGCAACGCGCGCTGAAACGGTTGGTCGATTGGTCCATTTGCTTGAGCGCGCCGCAGCAGCGGGAGCCACGCTTGCCGTTTTCCCTGAGATGGCACTGACGACCTTTTTCCCCCGATGGGCGTTGACAGATCAACGGGAAATTGATGCCTTTTATGAAACCAAGATGCCAAGCACCGATACGCAGCCACTCTTTGATGCTGCGCGTCGCTTGAAGATTGGTTTTGCACTCGGCTATGCCGAGTTGTGTGAAGAGCAGGGGCGGGTGCGACACTTCAATACGATGGATTTGGTTGGAGCCGATGGGTCATTGCTTGGGCGTTATCGAAAGATGCACATTCCGGGGTCTGAGACCGAGGAAGCGGGCGTCACTACCCATTTGGAGAGGCGCTATTTTGAGCCGGGTAATTTGGGATTTCCGGTCTTTAATTTCGGCGGGGTGAGGGTGGGTATGGCGATCTGTAGTGATCGTCGTTGGCCTGAGACCTACCGGATGCTCTATCTAAACGGCGCGCAAGTGGTACTCGTCGGCTACAACACGCCTCTCTTGTTAGAAGAAGCGCCCTCCATCGCGCATTTACGTATGTTTCATAATCATCTGCCGATGCAGGCGGGGGCTTATCAAAACACCGTGTGGGTGGCGGCAGCTGCGAAGGCAGGGCTTGAGGATGGGCAGGCGCTGATCGGCGGCTCATGCATCATTTCGCCAGCCGGTGAGTTGGCGGCACTGGCGACGTCTTTGGGCGATGAGGTGGTCATACACCGCGCCGATTTGGAGTTAATCACCGCTTGCCAGCGCGTTAACTTTGATTTTGCGCGCTACCGTAGGCCAAGTGAGTACGGGCTGATTGTCGAACGGGCTGGCGCCATCTCTAAATGATGCCATGATGATGGCTCCTCAGCATGCATTGTGAGGTATGCCTACATCTTTTATGGGTTTATTTGGCTGTCGGGTTCCGTGGCTCGTACTGCTTTCTTATCATCGGATAGGAGCTGTTAAACGTTTCTGGAGATCGTATACGTGGCAATAAGAGAGGCTCACATTGAGACATCGCGCGTCACCTCGTCCATGCGCTGGTACGTGCTTGGCGTCATGTGCCTCATCTATGCGGTTAATATTGCAGATCGGTATGTCGTTTCGACTGTGCTTGAGCCTATTCGCCTTGAGCTCAAACTAACCGACGCAGGCGTGGCTTTTCTCACCGGCGTACCACTGGCGTTATTTTACGTTGGCTTTGGCATTCCAATTTCTTGGTTAGCCGATCGTATGAATCGGCGGAATATTCTCTCGATATCGCTCGTTCTTTGGTCAGCGTTTACTGTTTTATGTGGACTATCGGTGACGTATTGGCAGTTATTGCTCAGCCGGATCGGTGTTGGGGTAGGTGAGGCGGGTGGGACGCCGCCATGTAATGCGATTGTGGCCGACTATTTTCCGCCACAGCGCAGACCGATGGCGCTCGGGGTGTTTGCGTTAGGCGCTCCTATTGGCGCGTGGCTAGGTGCGGATCTTGCGGGTGCTGTCGCGCATGCCTTCGGTTGGCGGGCATCGATGATCGCGTTGGGTGTTCCAGGCGTGTTGGTGGGTCTGCTCGTTTATCTCACGGTCCGAGAGCCAGTGCGTGGCGGCCTAGATGCAGCGGACAGCGTACCTAACGCGTCGGTACTGGAGTCACTGCGTGCGGTGTGGCGGCAACGCGCTGCCTTTCACGTGATTATGGCCAGTGGCGTTTGTGCGTTGTGGGGATGGGGTCTTGTTTGGTGGACGCCCACGTTTTTAATGCGAACCTACCATCTGAACGTGGCTGAAGCGGGGGCTGTGACTGGGCATGCGCACTTGGTCGGTGGCCTCGTCGCGACGGCCAGTACCGCGTGGTGGTTGTCGCGCCCGTCGATGGCGGATCCGAGACGCATCGTTTGGATGCTGGCCTCGGGTGTCGGCTTGGCGACCATTCCCTCGTTTATAGCCTATTGGACTGACTCTTTATGGCTTGCGAAGCTGATGTTTTGGTTATTTATACCAGCCATCTATTTTTATATTGGGCCGTGTATGGGGCTATTACAAAATCTCGCGCCGATCCGTATGCGCGCCATGTTCACTGCATGGTCGGTGCTGGTCGGCAACTTGTTTAATTTGATTGTTGCGCCACAGGTGGTGGGGTACTTAAGCGATTGCTTTGCGGGTACGTCCGGCGCAGATGCGGCTTCCTTGCGCCTTGCGCTGCTGGTGCTCGCGCCCACGGGATTATGGGCGGTCTGTCACTTCTTATTGGCAGCGAGGACGATTGCAACTGAGCAACAGCGCGTCACTGGCTGGGCACCTAGTGTTTAGTAAGCCCCGCGTCTTAGCCAGCGATGGCCGTCAAATTAGCGGGCCAGCCAGCCGCCGTCAACGACTAGATTAGATCCCGTGATAAACGTGGCACGGTCGCTCGCCAGAAACACCGCTGCGTTGGCAATGTCTTCCGGACGACCCAGTCGTGGCCAAGGCGTGCGTCGGCGCGCATTCTCGAGTAGTGCGGGGTCCATGGGCAAGCCTGGCTTACCAGTCACTATTTTCCCGGGCGAGATGCAATTACAGACTATTAACTGTTCTGCATAGTCGACCGCGATTTGCTTGGTTAGGTAAATGGCGCCGGCTTTGCTGACGCCATAAGGCGTATCGTGTGGAGAGGTGACGATCCCTTGTTGTGATCCGAGATTGATGATCCGGCCACGGACGTCGCTGTGTGGCTGTTGAGTAATCATCTGTTGGACGGCACGCTTACAGCCGTTGAACATACCGGTCAAATTGACCCCCATTACGTGCGCCCACTGTGCATCGGTGGTCTCCAGAAGACCGGTGCCGGAAAATATAGCTGCGTTGTTAACCATTATATCCAGACGGCCATGACGCTCGACCGTTTTGGACACGAGCGCATCGACTTGATCCCACTGGGAAACATCCGTCTGCTCGAAGTAGGCGTGGCCTCCGGATAAGTTAATGAGAGCAAGAGTGGTCTCCCCACCCTCTAGGGCCTCCTGTACGATATCTGCAATGACAACCGTGGCGCCCTCGGCCGCAAAGCTGAGGGCGATCGCGCGGCCAATGCCTGAACTCGCCCCAGTGACGATAGCGATTTTGTCGGTGAGCAACTTTGACATAGTGTGGTCAAGGATACGCCATTCTGTTAAGAATGGCGTCAAGCCTGTACAGGGGTTTTCAGCACATTGAGTAAGGTCACGCCGGATATCCGCCTTGCCGCCGATCTATTTGATCAGCTGAGTCTGCGCACCCGTAAAGGTCAGGGTATCGTGCGTGACACCTACGGTGCCGGTGAGCAGGCGGCGCATGACTTGATGCGTGCGACCGCTGAATCGATGGCGCTTGAGATCTCGGTCGATGCCATTGGTAACCTGACCATGACTTTACCTGGGCGGGATCGCGCGGCACCCCGGATCATTATCGGCTCGCATCTTGACAGTGTGCCGCAGGGGGGGAATTTCGACGGTGCGGCAGGTGTCATCGCTGGTCTCAGTGCGGTGTCCGGTTTGCAAGCTGCGGGGGTGATGCCGGCCGTTGATGTCAGTGTGATGGCGATCCGTGGCGAGGAATCCTCTTGGTTCGATGTGTCTTATTTAGGCAGTGGTGGTGCGTTTGGGCTGCTGGATCCTGCGTGCCTTCAAGTCACGCGGTCTGATACAGGGCAGACTCTAGAGGCGGCACTGCTGGCTTGTGGATTTGATGCGGGCGCCATTCGGGAGGGTCGCCGCCTGCTCGATCCAGCGCAGATAGGCGCTTATGTTGAAGTCCATATAGAGCAGGGACCGACCTTGGTAGAGTTGGGCCTGCCGGCAGCGGTGGTGACTGCGGTGCGCGGCTGTCAGCGCTTTCGTAATGCCCGCTGCCTTGGTCGCTATGGGCATTCAGGTACCGTGAGTCGCCTTCATCGCCATGATGCGGTCGCGGCAACGGTTGCATTTTTGCATCATATGGAGTCTGTTTGGTTGTGCCATGAACAAGCGGGAGATGACCTCGTGTTTACCGCAGGGGAGTTTTATACCGATCGCTTGCTGCACGCGCCCAGCAAAATCGCCGGGGAGACTCGGTTTGTGGTCGACATCCGTAGTACCTCCGACGCGACGATGCGCGAGGTTGCCGCTGAGGCTCGCGCAGCTGCGGCTCGAATTGGCGATGAGTACCGTGTGCGCTTTGAGTTAGGCCCGACCAGCGACTCACCGACGGCAATGATGGATGCTTGGCTTCGCACTCGGTTACTGCGTGGGCTTGCTGAGCCTTTTGAGATGCCCAGTGGCGCTGGTCATGATGCGGCTACCTTTGCCAAGGTGGGTGTGCCGACCGCTATGCTGTTCGTGCGCAATGAGAATGGGAGCCATAATCCAGATGAAAGTATGGATATAGATGATTTTTCGGTCGCCACCCAGGCGTTGATTCAACTGCTGCTGGAGTTTCCTTCCTAACATGACACTATTAATTACTGGCGCAACGGGATTTGTCATGAGTGTGCTTGGGCGGCAATGGTTAGATGCCGATCCAGCCGCTCGTTTGATAGTGCTCGATACCGCTCCCTTAGATGCTGCAGCGCTACGCTACTTTGCGCCGGTCATGGATCGGCTGACCATGGTAGTGGCCGATGTGACCAGGCCTGAGATGTGGCGTGATGCATTGGTAAGCCATGAGATCACTTATGTTGTTCATGGCGCCACGGTGACGCCACTCTCAGGGGGTACAGTAACCGAAGCGAAGCGTGAACCCGAGGCGGACAGTCCAGCGCGAATTATTGAAGTTAATGTGATGGGTACGGTCGCGATGCTTGAATGGGCCCGTTCCCAGCCAAGTCTACGACGTTTTATCTATGTCAGTTCCGGCGCGGTCTACAAAAATCACGGTCCTGATCGTCCGGGTGAGCCTCTGCCAGAAGATGGTTATGTTCTGCCACGTCGCCTCTATGGCGTATCTAAATTTGCGTCAGAGCTCATCACTGAGCGCTATGCCGAGTTGTTTGGCTTGTCGATTGCCTCAGTACGCTTGTCATCCGTGTATGGACCCATGGATAGAGTGACGGCGAGCCGGAATTTTAGGCACGTGCCGAATCAGATTGCGCATCTCGCTATTGCGGGAGCTACCCGTGTGCGGGTGAATAGCCTTGAAGGCGTTGGCGACTACATCTCGTCTGAAGATGTGGCGAGCGCCATGATCGCATTGTTAAAAGCGCCTGCCCTACGCTTTGCAACTTATAATATTGCAGCTGGCGTGACGGCCACGCTCGGCGACTTGGCGGACTGGGCCGCCGAAAAAGCACCTGGTTTTAGTGTTGAAGTCGGCCCTGCAGATCAGGTAGATATTTATCAGGATGACACTTTGCGGGATGGTATGTGGGGCGCTTACGACATATCAAGGATGGCAGTAGATACGGGTTGGAAGCCTCGCCCTGTGCGTGAGGCGTTGCATGCTTATATGGATTGGATTGCGGCGCAAGAGACTTAATGATTAACCGGTTAGGTAGCCATGGAACAAACAGATCACTATCCGCGTAACATGATTGGGTATGGTTCGACCCCACCGCATCCGCGCTGGCCGCATGAGGCCAAATTAGCCGTTTCTGTCGTCCTGAATTATGAAGAGGGTGGAGAGAGCTGCGTTCTGCATGGCGATGTGCATTCTGAGTCCGTGTTGACGGATGTCGGTGCGGAGCCGTTAAAAAATGCTCGTAACTTAAATGTCGAGTCTAATTTTGAATATGGTAGCCGTGTTGGATTTTGGGAGATTATGCGTGCCCTGCGTGAGAGACGTGTTGATGCCACAGTTTATGCAGTGGGGATGGCGCTCGAGCGCCATCCGGAGGCGGCGGCACAAATAGTTGACAGTGGTTTTGAGGTGGCGTGCCATGGTCAGCGGTGGATTGACTACCAATTTGTGTCAGAGGATGTGGAGCGCGCCGATATCCAGAGAAACATCGAGATAGTTACCCGCATGATCGGGCGCAGACCACTGGGGTGGTACACCGGCCGACCTAGCCCTAATACGAGGCGATTGGTGGTAGAGGCAGGAGGTTTTCTGTACGACAGTGACGCTTATAACGACGATCTTCCGTACTGGGTACGCGTCTCTGGTCGATCGCATCTGATCGTGCCGCATAGCTTTGACACCAATGACAGTCGACTGCAGCGCGGCGGTGACTTTGCCACAGGTGAAGATTTTTTTATCTATTGTCGGGATGCTTTCGACTGGCTGTATCGACTAGGAAGCGAAGGTCGGCCACGTATGATGACGATCAGCTTGCACTCACGAATTATCGGTCGTCCGGGGCGCATGGGCGCATTACTTCGGTTGCTCGATCACATGCAGGGGCATCAAGATGTTTGGTTGTGCAATCGCAGTGCGATTGCAACACATTGGATGACACAGCATCCTTGCTAATTGCTTTGGTATGAGACTGCCGACTGTGGCCTCGGATCGTTGTCTTTCATGCCATAGCAGATAGCTGATTGATGGCTACCCCACCACCCACTGGGGGTGGTGGGGTAGCGGCCTTAAGCGGCCGGTGTCTTGCGACCGCGAGGAACCACTTCGTAGCCGGGCTCTTTTGGATTGTCGTCGGTCATGGTGGCCGGGAAGCCTTCGCCTAACACTTTGACGTGGCATGCATCTTCTAAGCGCCGAATGATATTCGGCGATAGTTCGCGTGGTCCATAACGACGCTGGCCGTCTTTAAAGATATCGACGATCAGTGGTGAGAGCTCTAAGGGCACGTGCTTCTGTTTGGCAATGCTGTCAAACAAGCCGACATCCTTGATCACCAGATCCATTGTGAAACTAATGTCACGGCTGCCATTCAAGATGACCTGCGATTCTGTTTCATGGACAAAGGAGTTGCCTGAGGAGATACGAATGGCCTCATAGACGGTGTTCATGTCCATGCCAACCACTTTCATGGTGGTTAAGGCTTCGCTCAAAGCGACCAGATGCACCGTACACAGGTAGTTGGTCATCACTTT
>CAIOZU010000061.1 GCA_903862885.1 uncultured Pseudomonadota bacterium | reverse complement strand
CCAGTAAACGGAAACCCGACGCTTTCCACAAAAGACATCCTCCACGCGACAAGTTTCACTAGCGCCCGCACATTCAATTGACACACAGGTGGCACCTAAGCGAAGAGGAAATCTGCCTTAACGACCGGTACCACCTGTTTTTGTACACTTTGAGAATGTTGTAGTTATGCATAGATTGCGTCATAGCCAGCTATAAACTGAATCTGACGATGAACCACCACAGCCCGGAAATTGCTATTTGTGTTCCAAGCAGCGACGGCAAAGCAGTATGAAGCGACATCTGCCTGTTTCGCATCAATGACGCCGTCGCTTCTAGGCTCCGGTATATAACGGATACTGTATCGCTGGATGCCCAACGCCCGACAGATGCGGCGCTCAGAATACGGGTGCGCTAAGCGCACCCGATCGGCCGCCTGTCGTCGCCGCGTTGGGCTTCAGATTTCCCTCGGCGACCTCCTTCAAGATGATCTTGTCGATGGTCAGTTCGGCCACCGCCTTCTTGAGTCGTGCGTTCTCTGACTCCAACTCCTTCATCCGCTTGGCCTGGTCAATGCGTCAACCCCCGTGGGTCTTGCGCCACCGAAAGTAGGTCTTATCGGTAACCCCTAACTACTTGCAGACCTCCGCTACCGTCTTGCCGTGACCTGACAGGTCAGCCTCGCGCAGCTTGTGAATAATCTCTTCTGTCGTAAACCGTTGTTTTGGCATGATCCTTAACCCTCCGTTCCTCTATTTTAGGGAACATCAGGCTGGACCAGTTATCTCAAGTCAGGTCACGCTCCGATGCGGGCAATCTATACATCCTTCATCGACAAACGCACTCGCCCTTGCCGATCTACTTCAAGCACCTTCACCTTGACCACATCACCCTCATTAAGCTTGTCAGCCACCCGCTCAACACGCTCATTTGAGATCTGCGAGATATGCACCAAGCCATCACGGCCTGGCAGAATGGTAACAAACGCACCAAAATCCATGAGTCGCGCCACTTTACCCTCATAAATCTGGCCGACTTCCACATCCGCCGTGATCAGCTCAATGCGACGCTGCGCTTCACGCGCATGACTGCCATTCGCTGATGCAATCTTCACCGTGCCGTCATTGTCGATATCGATCGTACAACCGGTCTCTTCGGTGATCGCACGAATGACCGCCCCACCCTTACCGATCACATCACGGATCTTCTCTGGATCGATCTTAATGGTGGTGATGGTGGGCGCCCACTCGGACATCTCAGCGCGCGGACGTTCAAGCACCGCGTTCATTTTCTCAAGAATATGCAAGCGGCCTTCCTTAGCCTGGGCTAAAGCGACCGTCATGATCTCCTTGGTGATGCTGGTGATCTTGATATCCATCTGAAGAGCGGTAATGCCTTCTTTGGTACCCGCGACCTTAAAATCCATATCGCCCAGATGATCTTCATCACCCAAAATATCGGTTAAGACTTGGAAGCGATCACCCTCTTTGACCAGTCCCATCGCGACACCGGCGACCGGCGCCTTTAAAGGCACGCCCGCATCCATCATGGCCAATGAGGCGCCACACACGGAGGCCATTGAACTTGAGCCATTGGACTCTAGGACTTCTGACACCACGCGAAGCACGTAAGGGAATTTCTCAAGATCGGGCATCACGGCGGCCACACCGCGACGAGCCAAATTGCCATGACCGATTTCGCGACGTTTTGGTGATCCGATCATGCCGGTCTCACCGACCGAGAAGGGAGGGAAGTTGTAATGCAGCATAAAGGGCTCTTTACGCTCACCCTCCAACGCATCGATGATCTGCGCATCACGGCCCGTGCCTAAGGTGGTCACAACCAGTGCCTGCGTCTCACCGCGGGTGAACAAAGCCGACCCATGGGTGCGGGGCAATACACCCACTTTGACTGTGATTGGACGTACGGTCTTATGGTCGCGGCCGTCAATACGCGGCGCACCCGATAAGATACGATCGCGCACGATCCGGTATTCCAAATCACCGAAGGTTTTCTTGACCGCATCGCTCGTGAACTTAGGCGCATCACCCGAGGCCAACTCAGTCATCACCTGCTGCTTGATAGCCGAGATACGATCCCGACGCTCTTGCTTGATTACTAGGCTATAGGCATCGTTAAGGCCGGCTGATGCGAGACCACTGACGGAAGACTCTAGGGCATCATCGGTAGGCGCCGCTTTCCAATCCCACTTGGGCTTACCCGCAGCCGCAACCAGCGCGTTAATCGCCTGAATAGCCGCCTGCATGGCCTCGTGACCAAAGGTCACGGCACCGAGCATCACTTCTTCGGAGAGGCCCTTGGCCTCTGACTCGACCATCAACACGCCATCCTTGGTGCCTGCAACCACCAGATCCAGCTGGGAGGTCTTCATGTCAGACAGGGTGGGGTTCAAGAGGTACTGGCCATCACGGTAGCCCACTTTGGCCGCCCCAATGGGGCCCATAAAAGGCATCCCAGAGAGGGCTAACGCCGCAGAGGCACCAATCAAGGCAGGAATATCCGCACCGACGTCTGGGTTCAAGGAGACGACCGTGGCCACTACCTGGACTTCGTTATTAAAGCCCTCAGGGAAGAGCGGTCGGATCGGACGATCAATTAATCGTGAGGTTAAGGTTTCACGCTCCGCCGGACGGCCTTCGCGCTTGAAAAACCCACCGGGTATTTTACCGGCGGCGTAGGTCTTCTCTTGATAGTTAACCGTTAATGGGAAGAAGTCACGGCCAGGAACGGCGGACTTAGCACCGACCGCGGTGACCAGCACCACGGTTTCAGCGACCGAGACCACCACGGCGGCATCCGCCTGACGAGCCATCTCGCCGGTCTCAATCGTGTACTCGTGGGGACCAAATTTAAACGTTTGTTTATGCACAGACACAGGAATTCCTTTATGTAGAAGTGACACGGCCCACCATGGGGTGGGCCGTGTCCTTAAGCTTTGATTTAGCGGCGAAGCCCCAGATCAGCGATGATCTTGGCGTAGCGCTCAGGGGTATTGAGCTTCAGGTAATCCAGCAGCTTGCGACGCTGGTTGACCATCTTCAGCAAGCCACGGCGTGAGGCGTGATCGCTTTTGTGTGAATTAAAATGCTGGCCGAGTCCGTTAATACGCTCCGAGAGGAGTGCAATTTGAACTTCAGGCGAGCCTGTGTCGTTGGTGCCGCGTTGAAACTTCGCGACGATGCCGACTTTGGCGGCGCTATCGAGTGGCATTTACCTTTACCCTCAGAGACTTAAGTTGTGACCTAGATTGAGCCGCGCATTGTAGCCTGTGGCGGCGCATCCCTCAAGAAACATTGTGCGCCCCATCGACCTTTATAGATCAAAGCCCTCGGTTGACCCCAAAGCCCCCCACAAAAGCCCTCACCGCCCCCTAAAAAAACACCCGAGTCGCCTACTGGCTCACACACCGTAACCGCCCAGCGGGGCGCATTGCGCTTAAACTAGGTCAACGGGTTCGCCCTGCGCCATTCTTAAGGATCCCATGAGCCGCCCACCGCCCCCTTTGCACCTGACCCTCACCGCCCTCTGTCTCATCTTAAGCGCCTACGGGGCGCCTGCCCGTGCTGCCGACAGCCGGATGGGTCTTGACCTGAAACTGGGCACCCTCGCCCTCGGCGGGGATGTGGTCGTTAAAGTGAACGAGGCGGTTAATGTCCGATTGGGCTACACAGGCTTCAGCCGACGCGTGGATTTTACCGAGAACAGCGTCAATTACCGCGGCGACGCCCGCTTGAGCTCACCCTCACTGATGGTCGATTGGGCCCTATTGGGCGGCGATTTTCGGGTCACGGCCGGCGCCATCGCCATGAAATCCCATGTGGATGCGATCGGACATCCGAGCAGCGTGCAAACCTACACCATTGGCAATTCCGTCTACAGCACCAACGACATCAGCTCCCTGACCGGCCGAGCGGAATTTGGCAATTCCGTCGCCCCTTACCTGGGCTTCGGTTGGGGCAATCTTCTGAAGTCCAAAGGCCACTGGTCGTGGGTGGCGGATCTGGGGGTCGTGTATGCCGGCAGCCCCTCGGTCACCCTGTCAGCGCCTTGTGCCCCAGACGCCAGCGTGCAGACCTGCAGCGCCCTGCAAGCGGATCTGGCGCTGGAGCGTGAGAACACGGTCAAAGACATCATGCGACTCAAGTGGTACCCGGTGGCCAACCTCGGTGTGGGCTATCGCTTCTAATCCATACACCGAGCGACGCAGTGAGGCGACGCACGGGGACGACGCGCAGGGACGACGTACAGAGGCGACACACGAGAGCCACGCACTGACCAGGCGATGAACCCCTATGAAGGCGGCCTAAAGCCCCCTGCGTACGCTCAAGCCGGCAGCCAACCACTCGCCGATGCTCAATCGGTCACAACGCGTTAAAATACCCCTGTCGAGGCGGCGATTGTCATAGACCCTAAGCCTCACTGGATGATCGGATCACCGCCTCGGAGGCATTTTGCACATATCCCGACTCTTTCTTGGCGTGAGCCTCCTGACGGCCGCGCTTGCCGTCGGCGGAGTCCGCCCCGCGAACGCCCAAGCCCTACCCTTTCTGGCACCGGGCGATGCCGGCCTTCGCCACGAAGTGCAACTCGACGCTGATAACGGCGAGATCCCCCTCACCACGACCTGGCCCCTGCCCACTTTTGATGTGCCCGCGGATCAACGCGATGCCTTACGAAACCATAATCAGCCCGGCAGCGGCACCGACGCCGGTTGGTTCATGACCGCGGCGCGTGATCCCACCAAAATCCGTACCTTCACGGACACGGCCCGCAACAACAGCGCCGGCGTGCAAGCGGGCTGGGCAGCCAGTGACTACGCGGGCGGTGCCATTCGGCTGAGCTACAACACCAACTCGGCCGATGGGATGAAGATCCAACTGGATGGCACCTACGCCGCCTGGCGATTCGGTAACTGGTGGGTCACCGCAGGCCAACAGGATCGCTGGTGGGGTCCGGGTTGGGACAGCAGCTTAATTCTCTCGAGCAATGCGCGACCCATGCCAGGGATTGGGCTCGAGCGTGCGAGCTCCCAAGTCGAGAGCTGGAAGGGCTTTCGATGGCTCGGGCCTTGGCACTTGGTGACTTTCCTTAATCACATGGAGAATCACCGGGCGGACTTTAATAACACCCTCTTTGGGGGCATGCGCTTTACCTTCGCACCCGCTCATGGCGTGGAGATCGGCCTGTCTCGAACCGCTGAATTTTGCGGTCAAGGACACCGCTGTGGACCCTCAACGCTATTTGATGTGCTGATCGCCAAATCGAATCGGCGCGTTAATCCAATCGTTGACAATGATCCGTCCCAGGCGGCCTTGTTGGCGCAGAAACAATCCGCTCAATTCATCGCCACCGATGTGCGTTGGCACATCGGTGACTCACCCATCGCCCTCTATTGGCAACAGCTAGGCATGGTGTTCGATGACAAAAACCTGCGGCCCCGTCAGACCCTACAACTGGCCGGCCTGGAGTTCGCTTCGCGATCTATTTTGGACGGCCGATTCCGTGGCTTTATCGAGCTCACTGACACCGCCTGTGGCGATGTCAGTTTCAGTAAAACCGATCACGCCGCCTATGGCTGCGCCTACGAGAAAGACACCTGGCGAGCGGGTTATCGATATCGCGGACGCCCTATTGGCGATTCCATGGACCGCGACGGGGTGCGGGTGACCTTAGGCGGACTCTATACCGACACCCAAGCGCGTAACTGGGAGTTGCGCTTAAGACACCTGCAATTAAATCGCGGCAATATCGCCCAAGTTGGCCTTGTACCCGATCCGGTGAGCTTGGTGGCCGCGCGCCTGTGGAATGCGGAATTTGACGTGGCCGGTGACTACAAGGGCTTTCGATACGCCATCGGGGTGGGCGGCGATCACGGCGGACCGGTCACCGAGCGCGCCCAATTCACGGCCCGGGCCTTTGTGAACTTAAGTCACGCTTGGGAGTGAGGCACACCCGTGTGCCTCGGCTGCCGCTGACAGCAGGGCGACGGGCGCGAGTTAATGGGACACGAGAGAGCCAACAAACAGGGATCGGCGTCGCCGCATAAAGCGCATCCTTGAGATGCGCTTTCTACTGATTTAGGCGACTCTTTAGGCTTCTTTGGGTTTGCGGACCAAGACTATAAGCCCTGACACTATCAAGCCCGCAAGCAATGACGCCAAGACGATCAGCGTGCGTTTCGGTGACGACCGCAGTCTCGGCTCAAAGGCGGCATCTACTACCTTAAAAGCAAACTCCTCATTGGCCTGCGCCAACAGCAGCTTCTGCATTTCACTTTCTAGTACGCGGCCCAAAGACTGCTGCAACGACACAATGTTGGTCCCCGCTATTTCTTTTTGCAGATACTCGACACTGCGCGTCGATTCCATCACCGCCCGTTGGCGCAGCCGATCATTCAATCGCTTAACCAACAGATTGGCCCACTCAGCGGCTAAGCGCCCATCTTTCCATTTCACGGTCATGGTCACGAGACCCGTTTTTTTGTCTTCGCTGACCGTTCTAAGGCTTTTATCAAAATACTGCACCGCATCACGAATATCGGGTTGCTTCTTCACATCCGTGCCTTTCCAGCGCTGATTGACCGCATCCCATTTTTTGGCATAGAGCACCGGCATCAAGTGGTAGTCTGCAATGAAGTCCCGCACAAAATCCTTTGACTTCAAAAAGGCAAGCGGCTCACCCATTTCAGCTCCGGGGATGGCAATGCCCGCCATACTCGCAAGCCCACCCAACTGCCCAAGGCTTGCACTCAGCGAACTGCTTTTACGCGCCGGCACCAACAGCACCTCCGCCTGAAACCATTCCGTGGCCAAGAGCGAGTAGGTCACCCCAAGTGCCACGAACAGCACGGTCACCACCGCCATCAGTTTCCAACCCGCCTTGAGCGTTTGAATGATCGCGCCCACATCGATCTCATCACTCTCCTGGCCACCGGCGGCCATCGCCGTTTGCGGCACCAAATAAACATAGCGCTCGCTCGACGCGGGTTCAGTCGCAGGGGTTGGTTTATCCATAGCAGGCCACGCTCATTAAGTAAGGTCAGATTGCACTTAAACAGCCTGCGACGACAGCAGGCGGCACTCAGGCACCGCCCTCCTCAGCGCAGGCCTATGCGTTACAAGACACCGAAGGTCTTTAGACTCGACGCCGCCACCGCGAAGTTATACAGAATGGAGCTGATACTCTGCCACTCGACCAACGGCGGCAGACGCTCCGTATCCAAAGGCACCACCACCGTGTCGCCCGCCAATACCGGCACGTTGCCACCTCGTGACCAGCGGCCTGCAAACAGCGCCACACTGCCATCCGCGTGCATCACATAACTGCGCTTTTTATCCGCACCGGTCGCGTAACCACCCGATAAGGCAATGGCCATGTCTTTATTCATGCCGCGACGGAACAGATGGCTGGTGGGGTTTTGCACCTCACCCAACACGATCACTTCCTGAGTCTCACGCGGAATGACCAATTTATCTCCGGGACGCAGCGTCACATCGGCATCCGAGCCTTCACCGCGCGCGATCAGCGCCGGCAAATCAATCACCAAACGGCCCACCGGCTTGGTTGCGCGCAGTTGGCTGATGAGCGATTGACTGATCGCGAGCGTCGCTGCCGCGTCCTTGCCCGCAGTGTTGCTGCTAGCGGCGGTTACCGAATTGGCGGCGGTAATCGTCGCGCCATTCATCTGCGCCTGCAGTCGATCCGCCATCTTGTCGATGCTTTCCTTCTCGCGAGTTTTCAGCTCTTCGCGCATGAACACCGCCCCGCGCGCAAAGGCATTAGAGTTTAAGCCGCCGGCACGCTTCATCACCGAGGCGAGGGTTTCACCGCGGCGAACGCGGTAAATGCCGGGGAATTTGACCTCACCCACCAACTCCACGTCCTCCACACGCCCCCAGTCCGGGGTCTCCTTGATGGTCAGTAGGTCATAGGGCGACAACTCCAGATTGGCACTCGCCTCGCCCCTCAAGGCAGCGGCCAAATCCACCGCAATCAGCGAGGCTTCGCGCTGCTTGCCCGAACCAATGGCATAACGAGACAGCTCCGCACTGGCCGTATAGGCCTGATCCTTCAAGCCGCCACCCGCTCGAATGACATCCAACACCCGCATACCCGGCTCCAGCGGATAGCGGCCCGGCGCGTTCACAAAGCCCGAAATATCAACCGCGAGGGCGAAGGCCGTTGGGGAGCTTTGTGTCTGTAACTCATCCAACAACGGACTCACAATGCGATCTCTTGGGGAGACCACATCAAAGACATTGATCTTGTCGCGAGGCATCAATAATAAGTCGGCCGCCTCACCGCGATGCGCCAAAGCCGCTTCTAAATCGGCCGAAAATACCGTCACTCGACCCGAGGCGATCTCTTCACGACGCACCAACACATAATGCAAGTCGGCGCGTGGCTTTAACTCATCGCGCGAACTCAAAATATCCGACAGGCGAATCCCTGGCTGATAGGCAAAATTGCCCGGGTGATACACATGCCCCTCCACCAAGATGCTGTTACTGACCACGGGGCTGATCTGTGGGATACGAAGCACGTCACCCGAACGCAGCACAAAGGCCCGACCCTCGACGGTGGTGAGATTCAGGCGAACCGAGGTGCGCTCTTTACCCGGCTCAATGCGATCTAAGGTCACGAGCTTCAGATCCGCCTCCGGTCCGACACCGCCCGCCAAATCCAATAGCGCGCCCACGGTCTTTTCGGCTTTGATCTCATAAATCGCGGGACGTCTCACTTCACCGGCAATCCCCACCGTGGGACCGATCGGTGGCACCAACACCACATCACCGGTCTGCAAGGCCACATCATTCGCGGTGTCACCCTTTAACAGGACGTCATACAAATCCAGCCTGCGCAGCAAAGCCCCGTCGCGTTTGATTTCAATGTTGCGCAAGGACCCGATCGGTCGCACACCGCCACTGGCAAACAAGGCACTGGTCGCGGTGGACAGCCCCGACACCACCACGGTGCCTGGTCGCATGGCGTCGCCTACCACCAATACGCGCGCAGTCCGTAACTCGCCTAAGGTGACACGCACCTGCGTACCAATCATTTGCTTGGCGACCCGACTTTCAATTTGGCTGCGCGCCGCGCCTAAGGACATCCCGCCAACAGCGATGGGCCCCAAGTCCGGCAAGCTGATCGTGCCGTCGCGGGTTATCGGGAAGTTATACACCGTGCTCGTCTGACCATAGAGCTGAATACTCATTTGATCGCCCGGGCCGATCTTGTAATCATCGGGCGCAGGAATATCAGTCCCTGGCACAAAGGCGGAGGCCGATCCTTTGAATAGGTCGTAACCAAATAACCGCAAGCCCGCCGCATCGAGACTGCTCGGCCGCAAGATTTGTAGCTGCAATGCAAAGCGCTGCAGATTCGGATCGAGCGCTAAGCGCTCATGCGCTTGATCGGGCGTGAGTCCTGCCAGCGGAATCGGACTAAAGCCTGGCAACTGCAGCACGCCGTTCGCTGATAACTGGTAGGGGTTATGGGCCAAGATGAGTTGCAGCGTTTTCGTCTGCACCTCCCGTTCCGCATCAGAGAGCGGCACCATCAGACGGCGCGCGTCAAAACGGAGCGGCATGCCGGCCTCCGCCGATCCCGCCGATGAGGCATCCGGCAAAGGCAATAAATCCATTAAGACCAACTCACCGCCGCGGATTTTACCGCTGGGATTTTCATCATCCACATCGCTCGGCCGATTGACCAGCACTTGGTTGGCGGCCCCTGCCTGGGTGGCGACGGGCGCATTGCCGCCCACCTGCTTCATCAAGGCGTCGCGCTGTGCGGGAGATGCATTCTGGTAGGCACGCAACTGCTCGGCGGTTTGCGCATGGACCGGCGCACTGACCAACAGACTAAGGAGCCACGCCCCGCAAAGAGCCACGATCAGCGGTTGCCCGCGCGTCCACACAGTGCAGCGGTTCAGACATGCCATAGCAGAAACTTCCTAAGAAATAAAAAGCCGAGGACTCACCACGGATCAGATCACCGCACGAACCGGCGCTGGGCGATCGTTCGCCAATCACCAGTTTATCGCTTGCCGCACACTCTAATTGAGACCAAAGCCACAATTAACCGCTCTGGCGGACCCCGCTCTGGCGGACCCCGCTCTGGCCGACCCGCTATCGGCGCCACCGGGCCAAGCGATCCATCAGCGGTTGAAGCCCCGAGGGGGCAGGCCCCGCACCCGTAACCGCCGGTGCCAGCGCATCCGCCAAGCGCTTACCCAGCTCCACCCCCCACTGATCGAAGGCATTGATGTCCCAGAGCACACTCTCCACGAACACCCGGTGTTCATAAAGCGCCACCAACCGGCCCAAGGTCGAAGGATCCAAGCGCTCACACAGGAGTAAGGAACTGGGCCGATTGCCCGGATGGACCTTATGCGGGGCCAACGCGTGTGCCTGCTCCATAGACACGCCCTTCGCGCGAAGCTCAGCCCATGCCTCCGCTTCGGTATAACCCATCGCGAACGCCTCCGCTTGAGCGAGTGCATGAGCGATCGCTAGATCCTGCGAGGCCTGCAGCCCCACCGAGGAGCGCGCCGGCAATAAGAGATCGATCGAGACGCAAGCCGTCCCTTGATGTAGCAACTGAAAAAACGAGTGTTGGCCATTCGAGCCCGCCTCACCCCACAGCACCGCCTCGGTGGGATAGTCCACGGGGCTACCCTCCCGTCGGACCCGCTTGCCGTTCGACTCCATCGCCAGTTGCTGTAAATACGCCGGGAAACGATGCAGCCGCTGATCGTAGGGCAGGACCGCGTGACTGGTCATCGCCAAGTAATGACGATTCCACACCGCCAGTAAGCCCATCAGCACCGGCAGGTTCTGCCCGAAGGGCGCGGTGCGCGCATGACAATCCATCGCATACGCACCTTTTAACAGCGCCTCAAAATGCGCGGATCCAATCGCCAACTCCACCGTGAGCCCAATGGCAGACCACACGGAATAGCGGCCGCCCACCCAATCCCACAAGGCAAAGCGCGCCTCATCGGCCACCCCAAATGCATTCATCGCGGCGTGATTCACCGACACCGCCGCAAAGTGCGCCGCCACCGCCGTCTCACCTAAGTGCGCGACGATCCAAGCGCGCGCGAGTTTGGCATTGGTCAAGGTCTCTAACGTGGTGAAGGTTTTTGAGCAAATCACCACCAAGGTGGTGGCGGGATTTAAGCGCGCACTGACATCCGCCCACTGCACCCCATCCACATTCGACACAAAGTGCACAGCCAACGCGGGGTTCGTATAACTTTTTAGTGCCTCCACCACCATCACCGGGCCCAAATCCGACCCACCAATGCCTATATGGATGACATCGGTGAAGCGACTACCCGTGGCGCCGCGCCGCTCGCCTTGAGTCACCGCCGCCACGAAACGCCGCATGTGATCACGTACCTGACGGACCAAGGCACGAATGTCCTCACCGGCCACCACCAACGCCGTGCCACTCTGATCACGAAGCGCGGTGTGCAACACCGCGCGCTGCTCGCTTGCATTGATCCTATCGCCGCGACACATACGCTCAAAGGCTTCACTGACCTGCGAAGCCTCTGCCAAGGCCAACAGGTCCTTTAAGGCCTTGGGATCAATGAGCTGCCTTGAAAAATCAAGCAGCAGCCCCTCTGCCTCCACGGACAACGGCGCATAGCGGTTAGGATCTGCGGCCAGCAGCCCGCGATAACCAAGGGCTTTGATGCGTGCGGCGTGCGCGCTCAAAGCGGCACTTAAGGCCACCGATGCAAAGGGTAGGCTTGGCGTCGCATCCGCCATGGCTAGGTGGCCTCTCTAAATAAACACTTGCCCTTAGAGGCCTTGGCGAGCGCATCGAGCGCCTGCTCATGCGCCACCAACTCCTCCGCACTCGCTCGAATCACCGGGATCACCCCGCGTGGCCGGCGCTTGGCAACGGTCACGGCGGCGTGGGTCACCGGGCCTGGCTGCTCGGCCGCTAAGCTTAACGCCCCCTGCCCACCGGTCATCGCCAGATACACATCGGCCAATAAGCGCGCATCAAGCAGCGCACCGTGTAACTCACGCGAAGTGGCATCCACACCATAGCGCTTACACAGCGCCTCTAAACTATTGCGCTGCCCGGGATGGCGCTGTCTTGCCATCACCAGCGTGTCTAAAATCGTGCAACTGTCGGTGAGCAGGCGCTGCGGCGGGGGCAGTCGACCAAATTCATGGTCAATAAAACCGACATCGAAAGGCGCATTATGAATAATGAGTTCCGCGCCACTCACAAAGGCGACAAACTCCTCCGCCACCGCCGCGAACACCGGATGCGTCGATAGAAACTCGAGCGACAAACCGTGCACCGCCTGCGCACCCGCATCAATGGGCCGCTCCGGGTTGAGATAGCGATGGAAGGTCTTACCTGTCGGCCGTCGATTCACAAGCTCCACGCAGCCGATCTCAATCACGCGATGGCCCTGCGCGGCCTCAAGACCCGTGGTCTCTGTATCTAAAATCACTTGCCGCATGCTGTGTTGATCTCCCGAGCCGACCGGTGAAGCTTACCCGAGCGCGCGATCCGATGAATCACCGCTTAAGAAGGACTCGAGCCCTTGATTGGCTAGGCGATCAGCCCGCTCATTGCCCGGATGGCCCGCATGGCCCTTGACCCAGTGCCAGGCGATCTCATGGCCTTGCACCAACGCATCTAATTGCTCCCACAGATCCTGGTTTTTAACCGGCTTCTTCGCCGCGGTTTTCCAACCGCGGCGCTTCCACTGCGGCAGCCACTCCAACATGCCCTGCCTGAGATACTGGGAGTCCGTATAAAGCGCCACCCGACAGGGTCGGGTCAAGGCCTCAAGCCCGCGAATGGCGGCCAGCAATTCCATGCGATTGTTAGTGGTCAGCGCCTCCCCGCCACACAGCGCGCGCTCCACCTCGCCATACACCAGCAAAGCACCCCACCCACCGGGACCCGGGTTACCGCGGCAGGCGCCATCGGTGTACAGCGTAACGTCAGACATAGCGATCAGTCACTCGCGGTCTCGATCAGACGCCACAGTGTAAAGCGAATAAGCCCGAGCGAGCGTCTTTGCAAAGCGATCACCTCACGTGGAGCCCACCACCGCCTGGCCAAGCACCCGCGGCGCGCGGCGCCTGGGCCTGATCGGCGTTAGGGTATAGACCCGCTTTTTGGCTTTCAGCAGATAGACACTGCCCAAGCGCCCACCGAACAGGGGCGCGAGGCGCGCTGACAGCGCGACGAGAGGACTTAAGGCGGGTGATTCCAGCGGCCAGCCTAAGGGAGCCCACTGGGTGTCTAGCACCTCAAAGCCCAACACGCGAAGCCAGTCACCTAAGCGCCGAGCTGACAAAAACTGACGCACGCCCGGTGGAAAGCCGGCCGGCGTGAGGTGATGCCGAAGCGCCCACGAACCGAAGGGCGCAAAGCCGAGGATCAGCACATGGCCCTCACCCACCAGCACCCGCTCCACCTCACGCAACACCCCATGCGGCTCGAGCTCAAACTCCAAGGTGTGCGGCAATAACACCGCATCGATCGACTGCGAGGCCAATGGCAAGGCGGCGGCATGACTCACACAATCCCCACAAGCCCCCGGCTCCGCCACCAGCACACGGCGCGGCAGCCGCGCGTGCGCCAAAAAGGCATCCATGGCGCCCCATTGACCGATTTGCACACAGGTCGTCCCGAACACCTGCTCTAACCCGCGCGAAATCAAATGGATTTCTTTATCAATTAATAAGCGACCCAAATGCCCCTGCAACCACCCTTCTAAGGGATCGGCGAGCGGCGGGATGGGGAGTGAGGGCGTCATGGGAGCTTAAGAATACCGATCTGACGACGACTTCACTCAGCTTAAAAAGCTGGCCATCGACAGACGTTACAGGTTAAATACCCCGGTGAATGGCGCGGATCGATCGGATCCAGCGGCAGTGGGATCAGCAACCCAATAGATCAGCCCCATAGATCAGCGAAGGACGCCCCGACGGATGAGCTTGGCCGCACCCCCCACCACCGATTGGCCGCTCCCTGCCGTGCGGCCATTGACCGTCCGCTGCGTGCCCGCTTTTAGCGATAACTACCTGTGGCTCATCCATGGGCAAGCCGAGGCGGCCTCGCAGGTGGTGGCGGTTGACCCGGGGGATGCCACGCCCTTGCTTAGGGTCCTTGACGAACACCAACTCCGCTTAGCGGCCATTTTAGTCACCCATCACCATGCGGATCACATCGGCGGCATGGCGCGCTTATTGGCCACCCCCTCGGTACTCACAAGCCCATCGATTCCGGTCTTTGGACCGGCGAAGGAGCAGATCCCCGGTCGCACCCACGCGGTGGGCGCCAAGGATCGGGTGGATTTGCCACGCTTAGGGCTGCACTTTGAGGTGCTCGATGTGCCCGGCCACACCGCAGGCCATGTGGCCTATGCGGGTCACGGGGCGCTCTTTTGTGGCGACACGCTATTTAGTGGCGGTTGTGGCCGTCTCTTTGAAGGCACCGCCGCGCAAATGCTGCACTCACTCGATTGCATCGCCCATCTGCCGTCCACCACGCAGGTGTATTGCGCGCACGAATACACCGCGGCCAACCTGCGCTTTGCGCAAGTGGTCGAACCCCACAACCAAGCGCTCAGCGACTACGCCCGTGAGGTCGACGCCCGCCGGGCGATCGGTGAGGCGACGATCCCTACGACCTTAGCCCGTGAGCTGGCCATCAACCCGTTTCTTCGCACCCGTGACCGGCGCATTCAAGCCATAGCGGCGGCGCATGCGGGGCGTGCGCTGATCGATGAGGTGGACACCTTTGCAGTCATACGCCAATGGAAAAACGAGTTCCGCGGATGAGTACACGCCCTATGCCACGCACCTGTTTACAAGGCTTGGGCGCGCTGCTGCTGGCCATCGCCATGACCGGCTGCGCCACTAAACCCTTGGATCTTAGCCACGACTGGCCGATGGTGCCTGCCACCCGAGTCGCCACCGCTCACCCTAAAAACGAGCTCCCGCTCAGCCTTCCGAACAGTAGCGATCGACTGGTGACCGATCCGGTGCCCTTGGCGAACACCGCACTCGATCAACTGCCCAATGTCTTTGATCGCATTCGCCTGGGTTATCAGTTGCCTGAGGTCGAAGATCCGGCCATTGATCGACTGGTACGATTTTATGTGAGCAAGCCCGAGTCGCTCGATCGCACCTTCGAGCGCGCCGAGCGCTATCTGTATTACGTGACCCGCGAACTGGAGGCGCGCAACATGCCGCTGGAACTGGCGTTCCTACCGGTGATTGAAAGCGCCTACAACCCGTATGCCTACTCGCGCGCCCGTGCGGCGGGTCTGTGGCAGTTCATCCCACCGACCGCTAAGCGCTATGACGTACGCGTCAACTGGTGGCAGGACGGACGTCGTGATGTGGTCGAATCCACGCGCGCCGCACTCGATTACTTATCGGAGCTACACACCTTATTTGATGGCGATTGGTTATTGGCCATCGCCGCCTACAACTGCGGGGAGCAGGCGGTACTGCGCGCCATGGAGCGCGCCCGCAGCCGGCATCGGCCCACCGATTTTTGGCATCTGGATCTGCCCAAAGAAACCCGTGGCTATGTGCCGAGCCTACTGGCCATGGCACGCATCGTGGCCGACCCGGAGCACTACGGCCTTGAGTTCACGCCCATTGCTAACCAACCCTATTTTGCGCGGGTCGACATCGGGACGCAGATTGATCTGCGCTTAGCGGCGGCCTTACTGCATCTGAACGACGATGAGTTACACGCCTTAAACCCCGCTTTTAATCGCTGGGCCACGGACCCGGAAGGCCCCTACCCGCTGTTGGTGCCACACGCCCAAGCCCATGACTTCGCCCGCACCGTCTCCGACCTCCCCTTGGAGGCACGTGTACCGATTGAGCATTACACACTGGCATCGGATGAGTCTTTAGACAGTATCGCGAAAGCCCGCAAGCTGCCACTGAGCCTTCTCCAGCAAATGAATGATCCGCTGAATGGCTTTAAGGCGGGTGATGACATCGTGTTGCCGGCCAGCAAAATTGATGCGCTGCGCGCGGGACTGATCATCGAAGGGGAAAGCCCGGTACCGAGTCGGCAAGGGCATCACAAACTGTATGTGGTACGTCGCGGCGACACCTTAGCCTCTATCGCGCGCAAATATCGTGTCGGCACCAAAACCCTCGCGCAGATGAATGGCTTATCGACTCAAAGCCATCTAAAGGCCGGTCACACCTTAACCGTGGACACGGCCACCGCCCACCCGACACAAAGCCCACCCACCGCACAGCCGCACACCAACCCCCCTCATCAGTTGGCCGCCACCCCAAGCGCGCCCATCCAGACGCCCCCCGTGACAGCGAGCGCGAGCCCACGCTCGATCAGCTACCTCGTGCGCCACGGCGACACCCTACAGGCAATCGCCAGCCGATTTGCAGTGACCATTGCACAAGTGAAAGAGTGGAATCGACTCAAATCCACTACCATCAGACCGGGCCAACGACTGGTGTTGGTCCCTTCTAAAAACCAAGACTACGGCGGATAAGGATCAAGCATGGGATTTTTAAGCGGTAAGCGTGCACTGATTGTGGGCGTGGCCAGCGATCGATCGATTGCCTATGGCATTGCCGAGGCGATGCGCCGCGAAGGCGCGGAACTCGCCTTCACTTACGTCGGCGAACGATTTAAAGATCGGGTCACGGAGCTTGCGAGCACGGTCGGCTCCTCGATCGTCCATGAGATGGATGTGGGCGTGGATGCCTCGATCGATACCGCCTTCGCCGCCTTAAAAAGCCAGTGGAGCCATTTGGATATTTTAGTGCACGCCGTCGCCTTCGCGCCGCGCGACGCCTTAGCAGGTAGCTTCACGGAGAACACCAGCCGCGACGCGTTTCGTATCGCGCATGACATCTCAAGCTATAGCTTGACCGCACTCGCTAAAGCCGCGCGCCCACTGATGGCCGGCCGAGCAGGCTCGATCGTCACCCTCTCCTACTTAGGCGCGGTGCGCTCGATCCCAAGCTACAACGTCATGGGTTTAGCCAAAGCGAGCCTTGAGGCGAATGTGCGTTTCTTGGCAGCGGATTTAGGACCGGAAGGCATTCGGGTGAATGCGATCTCCGCAGGCCCAATTAAAACGTTGGCCTCCGCCGGCATCGGCGGGCTTCGTAAGATGCTCTCGCATGTGGCCTCAGTGAGCCCGCTGCGTCGCAACGTCACCCAAGAAGAAGTGGGCAATGCGGCCGCGTTCTTGTGCTCTGATTTAGCCGCCGGCATCACCGGCGATGTGCTCTATGTGGATGGCGGCTTCAGCACCGTCGGCATGAGTTTTGATTCTGAAGGCTAAAGGCTGAGGGCTGCGCCCTCAGCAAAGCCCTCGGAGACCGCCGTCACTCAAACAGTGACGCACTGACCGCAATCTTCGCCTTCGATTTAATCGATTGCAGGTAGCTGCCCACATCTTGTTCGCCGCGGGCGCGTGACAGTTTCTCCGCCTCGGCAGGGGTCTTCGCATCCAATACCCCCGGCGTGACCTTGGACACCGCGAACACCGCGACGTCTTGATTGGCAAACGCGGCCGATCCGACCGTGACCTGACCTGCCGCCGGTGCGGGCGCCGCAAAGACCGCGGTCAGTAACTCAGGTGGCAGTGCCCGGTCCTTGCGCGCAAGGACTTTCATCGGCTCCACTTTCACGTCGGTGGCATTCTTCGCTGTCTGAGTGGGCAGCGCCCCGACACTTTTAACGACCGCCTCCCAGGCGGTGCCCGACTGCAAGCGGGCGACTAAGTGCTCGGCTGCCGCTTTCACCTCGCGCACAGCGATCTCATGCGCTGCACCCGCCTCTGCTTTCGCCACCACCGCCTCATAGGGCAGCTGAGTAGGCAGCGCGCGATCACTCGCCCGAAGCACAATCACATCCCCCGGCGCGATCTCAATCGGCCGACTGTTTTGGCCGGCTAAGACATCGCCGCTGAAGGCCGCTTTTACTATCTTGGGATTCGATGCCAAGCGATGATCGGCCAGTCCTTCATAAAAGACAGGCACGTCTTCAATCGACAGATTCAAAGCCTTGGCAATCGGCGCAAGACTGCCGCTCACTTCAAAGGCGAGCTGCTCGATCTTCTCCTGATGCTCACCAAACAAGCGCTCGCCCTCGGTCTTTTGATACTCGCGCGTGAGGGCGGCTTTAATACTCTCAAGGGACGCGACGTGGCCGGGCTCGATGGCCTCGAGCTTAATCACATGCCAACCGAAGGTCGTTTTGATGGGTCCTTTGATCTCAGCGGGCTTCATCGAAAACACAGCGTCAGCGAACGGCCCGACAAAGAAACTCTTCTCAACGAGACCCAGATCACCGCCCTGCGCGGCGGAGCCGGCATCTTGCGAATACTGCTTAGCGAGTGCCGCAAAATCAGCGCCCGGCTGATTGGCGAGCGCATACACCTCTTGGGCTTTTTTCTGCGCCGCCACCGGATCCGCACCGGCCTGAATCAAGATATGCCGCGCACGGCGCTTCTCTGCTTCCGTGTATCGATCCTTCACCGTTTCAAAATAGGCTTTCAGGGTCGCCTCATCGACTGGCCCTGAGGTGTCGGTGACTTTCAGTTCCACATAACTTAAATGCACCGTATCCGGCGACTTAAACTGATCGAGATGCGCGCTGTAATAAGCACGCGAGGCCGCCTGATCGGGTTTAGCGAGCGCCGCAAAATGAGCGACCGGCAGTAACAGCGAAGCCACGTCACGGGTCTCACCCTGTAAGGCCACCGCGGCACGCAACTCATCGAACGTAGTGAACGAGGAAAGCACCAAACCCACCTCCAGCGCGCGCGTTTTTAACAGCGCGCGCTGTTCCGTCTCAAAACGCTCAGGCGTCATGCCGCGCGTTTGCAAGAGACCGTAATAGGCATCTTTATTGAACTGACCTTCCACCTGAAAAGAGGGGTAGGTCTGAATCGAGGCGATCACTTGCGCATCGGTCACTTTGTAACCCGCGGCATTCACTTTTTGATTGAGCAGTGCGTTGTTAACGTATTGATCCACCATCGAGCTTTGCGTGGCACGCTTAATGTCCGCCGGAATCTCCTCCGGGTAGCGCTTGGACAGCTGCGCTAATTGACCTTGATAGTCTTGCTTTAGACGGGTGATCGGCACCTCTTCACCGTTGACCTTGATGCCCGGGCCATTGCCTGCACCAAAGTCCACCACCCCATGCACGCCCCACAGCGTGAATACAATGGTGAGTGGCGCCATGACAAACCAGAACACTTTGCCTAAGCGGTCGTGGATCCATTGCAGCATCACAAAGCCCCTGTATAAAAACGACCGCGAGTGACCCGCGGCCGTTTAGAAATAGCCCAAACCAATGGACCGTTAACCGAACCGGATAGGCTAAGCCGACTCCCGCGTCGGTCTCGACCATCTTTTATAAATCAATCACTTAGCTCGCGATACGACCCGCTCTTCGTGCGTGGCCGCTCACCTCGCGTGCACGGTGGAGAGTCTAACATCCGGAATCTGGCGCTGCCCTAGCAAGTTGATAGAAGGGGCTCGCTGCTTGGCGCCGCCAAAGACGCCATTTACCCACGAATATCCGCTGCACGTTCGTCATCTGCGTTTCGCTGTTCGGCTTCAAGCTTGGCGGCGGCCATCATTTGATCCAGTCGACGCTGGAAGCCGGGATCCTCAACCTGCTCGCTTGGGACGGTGTCGAACAGCTCGCGGATGCCCTCGTCATTTCCTTTCTGCAGAACGATGAAGCCCCGGCTGTATCCGTCTTCCTCAAAGATGGCGTGCCATGCTTCCATCATGAAAACGCGATGAGGTCAAGTAGCTTGATCTGACTCGGCTCCACCAGTGCGGCCAGCTCTTGCAGTGTGTATGGCTCCGAGTAGACCGCCACATTGACATGCTCGATCTCATGCCCCATGAACTGGCACCGTGCCTCGAAGGGCACCTTCTCACGGATGAAGAAGTTGTTGAGCGTCTTGCGAAGGCCGTGGAAAGTCAAACCTTCATCACCCAAACCGACGCTTTCTAGGTGCGGGGTGAGTATCTTGCGGATGGGGTCGGATGACCCCTTACCGTCAGGACGGCTGGTGAAGCCGAAGCCACCAGCTTCACTTAGGAATGCCTTCAACGGTGCATGCAGCCGTGCCGGGATGGGCACATCCCGAATGCCCGCGTTCGTCTTGTCGGACTTCACCCGAATGTAGGACACGCCCTCCATGGAGACTCGCACATCCTTTGCGTGCAATGCAGCGAGGGCTGAAACGCGGATGCCCGTGATGATCCCTGCAATGGCGATGAACCGAAACGCTGGCTCGGTCGTGGTGAACGCGCGGAAGGCATCGCAGTCATACATCTGCTTGATGTCTTCGAGCTTGAAGAAATTCAGCCCGCCTGCGTTCTTCTGCTTACGAGAGAGCAGGTTTCGCTCGGCTGCTGGGTTCTCACCCAGAATGTAATGCTGCTTGATGGCGAAATTGAACAGTGCCCGCAGCGTGCCCACCTTCTTGTCTACGGTTCGCTCCGTGTTGCCACGCTCGGAAAGCCACTCCATGTAGGCCGTGATCTTGTCTGCGTCGATCTGCGACATGGCTGGTTTGCCAGCCCACTCGTCAAACTGTTTGACGGTGGCTTCATAGTCCGTCTTGGTCCCTGCCGACAGCTTCTTCTTCATCGACAGGAACTTCGTGAGGAACTGCGTCAATGTCAGATCAATCTCGTGCAGCTTGGGGCTGCCACTCGCAGCAGGGGCCGAGGGTTGGGGCGTTCTCTGAAAGGCCCCGGAGATGGCCCCAATCCGGTCAATGGCGACCATCATGTTGTCATGGTCCTGCTGGGTGCCATCAGTCTCCATTTGGCCCGTCTGCGGGTTGAGCTTGTATTTGCTAGTTTGCCCGAGAAGTCGAAGTCGCTCACATTCGGGTTGACTCCCTTGATCGCCATACGTGCCGTCTCCATGAGTTTTAGTGCACGTAGTTTAGCGATGCGTGGGTCTGCGGTGCGTAGGGTCCGCTTGATCTGCTTGCCCTGCACGCGGAAGTGCACGACATAGGTGTTGCCAAGGAAGTAGATGGGCAGTGAAAGAGCCATGGTGTGCTACCAAAACTGCTACCACCCGAAAAAACACGAGAGACATCTGAAAAGAAAAAACCCTTGTAAATCAATGACTTACAAGGGTTTTTCTCGTTTTTGGCGGAGTGGACGGGACTCGAACCCGCGACCCCCGGCGTGACAGGCCGGTATTCTAACCAGCTGAACTACCACTCCACATATCGATCAACCCATTCTTCGCTACCCGCCGTTTTAAGGCCGGATGGCTTTAAAAGAACTGGTAGGTGCTGAGGGTCTCGAACCCACGACCTTCGCCGTGTAAAGGCGACGCTCTACCAACTGAGCTAAGCACCCGTACTCGACTCTTTCGCACCGAATCCTATGTCACCTGGGGTGCGAAAGAGCCCGAAAGTGTACCTGATCCAAAGGGTTTTGCGGAAGGCATTCAACGATTGCGCGCCAGAACACCCCAAAAAATACCTTCCGCGGCCGGCCCATCACCCGCTCATGGGGTGCAGGCACGCCCGACCCCCTACTAATGGGCCGGCACGGGCTTTTGCTTGGTACGCGTACTCGCCGGCCGTGTGGCCGGTGCCCCATCCGGCTCCCGCTCATGGGTGACCTCGACGAGGGGGCTTCGCTCCAAGGCCAGATCCAACACCTCATCGATCCACTTGACCGGGTGAATGGCCAGCTTGTCTTTGATGTTGGCCGGAATTTCGGTCAGATCCTTTTCGTTGTCTGCCGGAATCAAGACCGTGGTGATGCCACCGCGATGGGCAGCCAACAACTTCTCTTTCAGACCGCCAATGGGCAGCACTTCACCGCGCAGCGTGATCTCACCGGTCATCGCCACATCCGCCCGCACCGGAATTTTGGTGAGCGCTGAAATCAAAGCGGTCGCCATGCCAATACCGGCACTCGGACCATCCTTCGGCGTCGCGCCTTCCGGCACGTGCACGTGCACGTCGTTCTTTTGATAGAAATCCACTTCAAGACCCAACAGTGCCTGCCGACTGCGCACCACCGTCATCGCTGCCTGAATTGACTCTTGCATCACCTCACCCAATTGGCCGGTGTATTGCAGTTTGCCTTTACCCGGCACCACTGCGGACTCAATAGTCAGCAACTCACCGCCCACCTCAGTCCACGCAAGTCCGGTCACCTGGCCGATGCGGTTTTCGGATTCGGCCTTGCCGTAGCGAAAACGCGGCACGCCTAAGTACTTATCCAAATTCTGATCATCGACCGCTACCGCGCTAACCCCCTCATCCACCAAAATCTCTTTGACCGCTTTGCGTGAGATCTTGGAGATTTCACGCTCGAGATTACGCACCCCCGCTTCGCGGGTGTAGTGGCGAATAATCCCCGTGACTGCACTGTCTTCGATCTTAAGCTCTGACTCTTTTAGCCCATTGACCTTGGCTTGCTTTGGCACCAAATAACGTCGAGCGATATTGGCTTTCTCATCTTCGGTGTAACCGGCCAAGCGAATCACTTCCATCCGATCTAATAAGGCCGGTGGGATATTTAAGGTGTTCGCCGTGCACACAAACATGACATCAGACAGATCGTAATCGACCTCCAAATAATGGTCATTGAAAGTGGTGTTCTGCTCAGGGTCTAACACCTCGAGCAAGGCCGAGGCCGGATCGCCTCTAAAATCAGTCGACATCTTGTCGATCTCATCCAACAGAAACAGCGGATTGCGCACACCGGCGCGCGCCATGTTCTGGATGATCTTGCCAGGCATCGAGCCAATGTAGGTGCGCCGATGACCACGAATCTCGGCTTCATCGCGCACGCCCCCCAAACTCATGCGCATAAAGGTACGGTTGGTGGCTTTGGCGATCGATTGGCCTAGGGAGGTTTTGCCCACACCCGGCGGGCCCACCAAACACAGGATCGGTCCTTTTAATGCCTGCACGCGTTGTTGCACGGCTAAGAATTCGACAATGCGCTCTTTGACCTTCTCTAAGCCATAGTGATCGGCATCGAGTACCGTTTGCGCGGCATGGATGTCGGTGCGCACTTTGCTGCGCTTTTTCCACGGCGTCTTCACCAGCCAATCGATGTAGTTACGCACCACAGTGGCTTCAGCACTCATTGGCGACATGAGTTTTAATTTATTCAGTTCTGCGGTGGCTTTAGCGCGCACTTCTTTCGGCATGCCCGCTTTCTTGATGCGCTTTTCAATTTCGCCTAATTCATTGGGGGCATCTTCGAGATCACCCAATTCGCGCTGAATGGCTTTCATCTGCTCATTCAAGTAATACTCGCGCTGGCTTTTCTCCATCTGGCTCTTCACTCGGCCACGGATGCGCTTCTCAATCTGCAGCACCTCCATCTCGCCTTCGATCTGCCCAAGCACATGCTCTAGACGACTGCGAATGTCAGCGATCTCCAGCACTTTCTGCTTTTCGGAGAGCTTTAACGACATGTGAGCGGCCACCGTATCGGCGAGACGTCCCGCCTGCTCGATGCCGGCCAATGAGGTCAACACCTCCGGTGGCACCTTCTTATTCATCTTGACGTATTGCTCGAACTGGCTGACGACCGAGCGCGTCAATACGTCCATTTCACGTTCTTCGTAGGTGTCGATGTCCTGCATCGGCGAGATATAGGCGGCAAAGAAATCAGCGGCCACTAGGCTATCGACACGGGCACGACTGACACCCTCGACCAACACTTTCACCGTGCCATCGGGCAACTTCAGCAACTGCAAGATGGTGGCCACGGTGCCAATGCGATACAGATCATCCGATTTCGGATCATCCACATCCGCCGCTTTTTGGGCGATCAATAAAATCTGCTTGTCCGCGCGCATCGCCTGATCAAGTGCCAAGATGCTTTTTTCACGCCCCACAAACAGCGGGATCACCATGTGCGGATAGACCACCACATCGCGCAGCGGCAAGACCGGCAAGGGCTCCGGTTGAGACGGCGCGTCGGTCACGGTGGCAGGGAAATCGGTCGTCATGGCGTGTCCTCAGGATGGCCGTGCACCCCGTTGCGTCTGGATGCGAATAGTTTCTAAGGATAACTGAATGGGGCCAAATTGAGGCGCATCAAGGGGGAAATCGCAGAAACTTTTAGCGACGCGTCGGTGAATCTCCCTGCCGTTCTGAACGGCTTTAGAAAGCCCACCCACCGACCCCCGCACGGGCGCCTAGCCGCAGGCAGCCAACGCCCTATATACTCAGTGGATACGCCCTCTTCTCTATCTTGGTGACTGAATCGCATGAAAAAAGCACTGATCACCGGCATCACCGGACAAGACGGCTCTTATTTAGCCGAACTGTTGCTGAGTAAGGGCTACGAGGTGCACGGCATCAAGCGCCGCTCCTCGCAGTTTAACACCCAACGCATTGATCATCTGTATGAAGACCCGCATACGCAAGGGGCGCATTTTAAACTTCACTATGGTGACTTATCGGACTCGATGAGCCTGATGAATGTGATGAATCAGGTCAAGCCTGATGAAGTCTATAACCTAGGCGCGCAGTCGCATGTCTCGGTGAGCTTTGAGCTACCCGAATACACCGCGGATGTGGATGCGCTAGGCACCTTACGAGTACTGGAAGCCATTCGCCACTGCGGCCTTGAGAAAAGCACCCGCTTTTACCAAGCCGCCAGCTCAGAACTGTACGGGCTAGTGCAAGAAACACCGCAAAAAGAGAGCACGCCCTTTTATCCGCGCAGCCCCTACGCGGTCGCCAAACTCTATGCCTATTGGATCACGGTTAACTATCGCGAAGCCTATGGCATGTATGCCTGCAATGGCATTTTGTTCAATCACGAGTCAGCCCGTCGCGGCGAGACTTTTGTCACGCGCAAGATCACCCGCGGTCTTTGCAACATCGCCCAAGGCATTGAGCCGTGCCTGTACTTAGGCAATATGAATGCGCTGCGTGACTGGGGCCACGCCAAAGACTATGTCGCCATGCAATGGCTGATGCTGCAGCAAGAAAAGCCCAAAGATTACGTGATCGCCACCGGCGAGCAGCACAGTATCCGTCAATTTGTCACATGGGCCGCCGACGCCTTAGGGATTACCTTAGCGTTTGTGGGGACGGGTCTGGATGAAGTCGGTGTGGTGCGACACATCAGCGGCGAAAGCTGCCCGAACATCAAGATCGGCGATGTCATTATTCGCATCGACCCCAGTTATTTTAGGCCAGCCGAAGTCGAGTCGCTGTTAGGCGATGCCAGCAAGGCACGACGCGAACTGGGCTGGGAACCCACGGTCAGCGTACAGGCCCTATGCCAAGAGATGGTGGCGCATGATTTAGCCATGGCGCGCTCCACCGCCTTGTTACGAGCGAACGGTTACCAAGGCCTTCTCAGTCGTGAGTAAAGCCGCCGGGCAATGGGTCAGCCGATGACCCCCGCCGATCAGCAGACCGCGCTCGCCAAGAACACCCCTATTTATGTCGCGGGGCATCGGGGCATGGTCGGTCAGGCGCTGGTGCGCGCCTTGCACCGGGACGGCTACCGATCATTAATCACCGCCACGCACGCGCAGCTGGATCTGACAGATCAGGGCGCCGTGCGCCAGTTTTTTGCCAAAGAGAAGCCACAAGTGGTTTTTTTAGCGGCCGCCAAAGTCGGCGGGATTCATGCCAACAACACCTATCGGGCAGACTTCATTTATCAGAACTTAGCGATTCAGACGAATGTGATGGAAAGCGCCTATCGCGCGGGCGTACAGCGTCTGCTGTTTTTGGGCTCAAGCTGTATTTATCCCAAGAACGCACCACAGCCGATGGCCGAAAGCGCCTTACTGACCGGACCTCTAGAGCCGACCAACCAACCCTATGCGATTGCCAAAATCAGCGGCATTGAAATGGCCTGGAGCTATAACCGTCAGTACGGCACGCGTTTCTTAGCCGTCATGCCCACCAATTTGTACGGTGTGGGGGACACCTATCATCCCGACAACAGCCATGTCATTCCCGGTCTGATCCGACGCACCGACGAATGCAAACGAAGCGGCGCCAAAGAACTGGTCATTTGGGGGACGGGTACGCCAAAACGCGAGTTTATGGACAGCGAGGACATGGCCAATGCCTGCGTATATTTGATGACGCTGCCACCCCATCGAGTGGATAGCCTCTTCAGCGACCAGGCACCCCCTTTAGTTAATATCGGCACGGGTCAAGAATTAAGCATCGCAGACCTAGCGCGCCTCATTTGCGAGGTCGTGGGCTTTAAGGGACATCTGCGCTTTGATGCGGACAAGCTCGATGGCACGCCGCGCAAGTTATTAGATATTGATCGATTAACGCAATTGGGCTGGCGCGCTCAAATTTCTCTTAAAGCCGGCCTTGAACGCGCTTATGCCGATTATTTGCAGCGGAGCCATCCGGCGTAAACACCGGTCGCTCTCCCGATGACCCGTGTTGCGGACACTCACGCCGCGATGGCGCGCTGCACTTCATCAGCACCCGCCGCTTAACGCCCCGCGAGCTCGGGATGGCATCGCCCCGGAATCTGCAAGATCACGCACCATAAAAAAAGGCGCCGTGAACGGCGCCTTGCTGTGGCCCCTCACCCTCCCGCCGTTACAGCGAGCCGGTGCGGCGCTCTTCGATCGGCGCCAGTTTGGGCTCTTCGGGGGCTTTATAGACGATATAAGGGGGTGACTCCCCGCCAATGACCGCCTCATCAATGACCACTTTGCTGACATTTTTCATGCCGGGCAGGTCATACATGGTGTCTAACAGCACATTCTCTAAAATGGTGCGAAGACCGCGCGCACCGGTTTTTCGAAGCATGGCTTTCTTCGCCACCGCGCGCAGCGCAGGCTCTAAGAAATCCAGATCCACGCCTTCCATATCAAACAACTTCCGATACTGCTTAGTGAGCGCATTTTTAGGCTCAAGCAAAATCGACATGAGCGCGGTCTCATCGAGCTCTTCTAAAGTGGCCACCACCGGCAGACGCCCAACAAACTCAGGGATGAGACCAAACTTGATCAGATCCTCAGGCTCGACCTCGCGATACAGATCGGCACCGAACTTGGGCAGCGCGTGGGTGTTTTTGACTTCACTGGTAAAGCCAATGCCACTTTTGGTGGTACGGTTTTGAATAATCTTCTCAAGACCCGCGAAGGCACCGCCGACAATGAACAAAATATTGCCGGTGTCGACCTGCAGAAACTCTTGCTGCGGGTGCTTACGCCCCCCCTGCGGAGGTACCGAGGCAATGGTGCCTTCAATGAGCTTCAACAAAGCCTGCTGCACGCCCTCACCCGACACATCGCGGGTGATCGAGGGGTTGTCACTCTTGCGTGAGATCTTGTCAATCTCATCGATGTACACGATACCGGTCTGCGCTTTTTCGACATCGTAGTCGCACTTTTGCAGCAGCTTCTGGATGATATTTTCCACATCCTCACCCACATAACCCGCCTCGGTTAAGGTGGTGGCATCGGCAATCGTGAATGGCACATTCAATAGACGCGCTAAGCTCTCCGCGAGCAGCGTTTTGCCGGAACCGGTGGGGCCAATCAGCAAGATATTGCTCTTAGCTAACTCCACCTCATCGCGACCGGTCACTTTTCGCTCACCGACCGCGGGGGTTCTGGTTTGCAAGCGCTTGTAATGGTTGTACACCGCCACCGACAAGACTTTCTTGGCGCGTTCCTGGCCAATCACGTACTCATCGAGGACTTTTTTAATCTCATGGGGTTTCGGGAGCTTCTCGCGGGTCTTCTCCGCTTTCTCCTCTAACTCTTCACGAATGATGTCATTGCACAGTTCGACGCATTCGTCGCACACAAACACCGAGGGGCCCGCAATGAGCTTACGGACTTCGTGCTGACTTTTGCCGCAGAACGAGCAATACAACAACTTACCGTCGTCGCCCTTGCCTCGTGATTCATCACTCATTGAGAGTCCTTAACGCCCTGCGTTATGTTCAATTTGGCCCCGATCTATCCTGCGCCTGACGTTTTTATAGCACGTAGCGCCCGAGCCTGCAAAAACCCACCCCTCACTTCGCCCTTTGCCCGAGTCGACCCATGAAAGACGATCGACAGGCCTGTCCCGGACAGCCCAATCAACCCCGATGCGCGGACGCGACGGTCCAACGGACGGGTCGGGACATGGGTTGACGGGATGGGCTCAGGCTTTGCTGGTGTCCGCGGCACTGATCACCGGCAACTGCGCCCGCTTATCAAGCACATGGTCAATGATCCCGTAGGTCTTGGCGACCTCTGCACTCATGAAATTATCGCGATCGGTGTCGTCTTTGATTCGATCGAGCGATTGACCGGTGTGATTCGCCAGCACCCGATTTAAGCGCTCACGAGTCTCTAAGATCTCACGAGTATGGATCTCAATGTCCGTCGCCTGACCCTGAAAGCCACCGAGCGGCTGATGGATCATCACCCGAGAATGCGGCAGGCTGTAGCGCTTGCCCTTAGCGCCACCCGCCAATAACACCGCGCCCATACTGGCCGCCTGGCCGACACAGATGGTGCTGACATCGGGCTTAATAAACTGCATGGTGTCATAAATGGCAAGTCCCGAGGTGACGATGCCACCGGGGGAGTTAATATACAGCGCGATATCTTTGTCAGGATTCTCAGACTCCAAAAACAGCATCTGCGCCACAATCAAATTCGCCATGTGATCCTCAATCGGACCGACAATAAAAATCACCCGCTCTTTTAAGAGACGCGAGTAGATGTCATAGGCGCGTTCGCCACGGGCCGTTTGTTCAACGACCATCGGCACCAACTGAGCAGCGGTCTTAGTGAGCACAGACGTCATCACACACTCCTAAGCGCTTAAGCGCCGAAATTCATTAGTTCTTTAAATGTCGCCGGCTGATCGACCACCTTCATCTGGGTAAGCAACCATTCGACCGCCTGATCCTCAAGCAAACTACCCGCAAACTGGGAGCGCAAGCGCTCATCGGCTTTGATCTGTGCGACCGCCGCTTCCGGATCCGCATAGCTGATGGCGGCCAACTCAATGCGCTCCTCCAACGCCTTCACATCCACCTGAAGTTTCTGCTCACGGATGATTTCCCCCATGAGCAGACCGACCGCCACGCGACGCTTGGCATTCTCTTCAAAGGGCTCACGCGGGGGCGCTTGCTTTAAGTTATTCAAATCGGCACCGATGCGCCGTAACCACTCGATTTGCAGCTGCCTCAGTTCACTCTCCACCGCCGCTTTGGGTACGTCCAAGGGGTGGCTGGCCAACAGCTTGTCGAGCACTTGGGTTTTGAGCTTGGCACGGATGTTCTCGGCGAGCTCACGGCGCATGTTGTCGGTGACTTCAGCCCGAAGCCCCGCCAAGCCGCCCTCAGTCACCCCAAACGCCGCACAAAAGTCGTCATCGATGGCCGGCAACTCGGCCTGCTCGTGGGTGACGACGCGGATCGTAAACTCGGTGCTTTGTCCGGCTAAATCCGCCTTACCGTAATCGGTGGGGAACGTGACCGGGACGATTTTCGTCTCCCCCGCCTGCATCCCCAAAAGCCCTGCCTCAAAATCTTTAATCATCCGACCGGCGCCTAGGATGATCTCCACCCCCTCGGCCGTGCCGCCTTCAAAGGCGACGCCGTTCAAACGCCCCTCAAAAGACACCGTCAAGCGATCGCCCTCGACCGCCGGCGCGGTCGCGGGCCGGTAGGTGGGCCGCTGCTTTCTTAAGGTCTCGATCATGGCATCGACATCGGCGTCGCCGACGTCGGCTGTGAGCCGAGTGACTTCAATGTCCGACAGCCCCGTTAGGCTGATCTGCGGATAGACCTCAAAATGCGCCGCAAAACGCAGGCCTTCGCCCTTTTCGGTCGGCAAGGGCTCGATGTGAGGATTGGCGACCGGTGCCAACTGATGTTCTTGAAGCGCCGTGCCTAAATGCTCGCGCACGATCTCATTGACCACCTCATCGCGGATTTGCGCGCCAAACTGGCGTTTCACCACGCTGAGCGGTGCTTTGCCCGGGCGAAAACCTTTGAGCCGCGCGGTGCGACTAAAACTCTTCACCCGTGACTCAATGGCTTTCTCGACCGTGTCATGGGGGACATGGACTTCAAGCCGGCGCTCGAGCGCGCCTTTTGCTGCAATCGACTCAGTCATCCTCAATATCCTTTTGGTGCGAAAGGAGGGACTCGAACCCTCACGGGTTACCCCACTGGAACCTAAATCCAGCGCGTCTACCAGTTCCGCCACATTCGCAAGAAAAATGGACGGCGCCAACCGTGCGCCGTGAATCGGAGCCGCCTAGTATAGAGGAGCGAAGGCCTCCACCGAAAGGCCGATTGCACCCCTCCCGCCGCACGCCACAGATTCCCCACCCGTCAGGACGTATTAAAGGCCCTGGCAGCAACCTCACGCGTCACGATCTCACGCTACACTCACGCCCTCGCCACTTGAGAGACAAAGGACCGATCATGGCCGACATTGAAATCCACAGCGCACACCCCGTCCATGATGCGGCCGGCAAGAGCGTCGGCCTATTGGTGGGGGTGATTGGCGTGTGCTTGGCCGCCGTCACCATCGCCGCCCACCGCGAGCACACCGCGGCGGTGATCCATCGGACCGAGGCGAACGACAGCTGGGGTTATTACCAGGCCAAAAAGACCCGCGAACACGTCTCTTCGGTCGCATGGACCCTGCTCGGTGCCACCGGGGGAGATCCCAATAAAACAATTGCTGCTATGCAGCAATTTAGCCAAGAGCGCAGCAAGTACGCCGCGGATGCCGAGCACATCAAACAAGAGGCCGAGGCACGCGACCAACAGACCCGCACCAATGAGGCCCATGCGCTGCGACTGGATCTGGGTGAGGGCCTCCTCGAACTCGGTCTGGTGCTCTCCTCCTTGTACTTTTTAGGCCGCCAACGGCTGTTTCCGATCGTCGGCGGCGGCGCTGCGATCTTAGGGCTGCTGACTGCCCTGTCCACCCTCGCCGGCGGGCTGTGGGGTGGATGAACCGGTGAGTGGAAGACGCCGATTTCGCTCTCTCATGAACTGAGACGGCCTTCACACCCCCCACCGCCGGCTCACGGGTACTGTGGCGCCTATCAGTGGTATCGCGAAGCACGGGGCTTCGCCACTCCCTATCCTCTCGACGGTCTTTGCTGACTGACGGGTCGCACGGCAATTTTCGAATGACAATCCTTCCACCCACTGGTCTGTCCCTACCACTCCGCAGACGGCGGGCGCCGGGAGGTTTCAGCCTCATTGAGCTGTTAGTCACCATAGCGATCGTCGCTATCATCGCTACCTTAACGATCCCCAGCTTTCGCACCCTCCTGCAAAACAACAAGCTAACGGCCAACACCAACGATTTCTTAGCCTCCTTGCAAACCGCGCGCGGTGAAGCCATCAAACGCAACGCGAACGTGACGCTGTGCACCACCCTCGACGCGACCGTCGCCCTACCGCAATGCGCCGCTTCCACCGCCGCCACCTCGTGGATCGTCTTTCAAGACATTAACCCACCGACCGGCCAACCCGCGAATGTCGCCGCCCTGATTGAAACCCACCCGAACTTGGTTGCCGGTCAAAGCATTCGCGCCAACAACAGTGGTCGCCTTAGTTTTACCGCCACCGGCTTTCCCTACACCACCACACCGGCCATGACCGGCATTGCGTTTTGCGATGCACGCGGCGTCACGGCGAGCAGCGGTAACGTCGTGCTGATTTCAGCGACGGGTCATGGCACCGGGTACAGTCGCACCACGCCCTACACCGCAGTCCAGGCCTTAGCCGACTCGACCCTCACCTGCCCATGAGACAAGCCCACCCATTGGCGTTAGGCATCGGGCGCAAAGCCAGGCCATCGGGTGGCTTCACCTTGATTGAAGTGTTAGTTGCCCTCGTGGTATTGGCTGTGGGCATGTTAGGTATCGGCCGACTGATGTTGTACACCTTACAAGGCAATTCCAGCGCGACCTCCCGCACCATCGCCGTGAATCTGGTCGCGGATATGGCCGATCGTATTCGCGCCAACCGCAGCGCCACGCTGAACTACGCTGGGGCGAGTCCGATCGCCACCGCACCGACACCGGCGTGCGCCGGTACCGCGGTCAATTTCGCAGCCGCCAGCTGCACCGCCGCCCAAATGGCGCTGTATGACCTGTATCAGTGGGACACCCAAGTGCGCTGCGTGGGCAGCCCAAGCTGCTGGGCAGCCAACCCGACGTGGAGCGTGACGTATGTGGCCAATGCCGCCGGCGTGGGACCCAACGCCTACACAATCACGATCAACTGGCTCGAACAAGCGACTAACCAAGCCTTAACGTACAGCGTGGTGGTCATCATATGATCGACGTCATGCCTCCGCAGGCCGTCGCCGCGCGCGGCTTTAGCATCGTTGAGGTGCTGATCTCCGTGACCATTGGCTTATTCATCATCATTGGTGTGGTCAGCATTTATGCCGCCACCAGCAAAAGCTACACCCTGCATGAATCCGAATCTCGACTGCAGGAGGCCGGCCGCTACGCGTTTTCTATTCTCGAACCGGATGTGCGCATGGCCGGCTACTGGGGACTCGCCAAAGGGGCTGTCAGCGTCGCCGGCAGCTTCAGCCAAGCGAGTGCAGCGGCCACCGGCCTTACCCCGCCTACCCCCAGCTGTGGCACCAACTTTGTGTTCGATGTCAAAACGGCCATCGAAGGCAGCAACAACAGTTACCCCTTGACCTGCCCCGCGTTCAGCGCCGCTGCACCCTCCGCCGACACACTCACCGTACGCCACGCCAGTGTCACGCCCTCAACGATCGCCGCCGGCACCGTGGCCCTTCGCATCTGCTCCAGCTTTGTGGCGGCCTCCTTAGTGAGCACCGCCACCGGCTGCCCGATCGAGCCGGTGACTGTGCCGGCGGCGGGCAACACCACCGCCAACGTCAATGGCGGCGTCTACGATTTGATCGTCAACAGCTATTACATCAACCAACGCTCATCCACCATTCCGGGCCTGCCGACCCTATATCGACAGACCTTTAGTAACTTAACCAATACCATGGTCAACACCGAAATCCTGCCAGGCGTCGAGGATATGCAGGTGCAGTTTGGAATCGACCCGACCGGCACCACCGGCGTCGCCTCCCAATACGTGAACGCACTCACCGCCACCGCGCTCTACAACGCCTCGACCGTCGCCACCGCGCAGATTGTGGCGGTGCGCATTTGGTTGTTGCTGCGCGCAGACAACCCGGAACCCGGCTTCACCGACACGCGCATCTACAGCTATGCCGATCGTACCGGCGCCGCCGCCACGACGCTCACCGCCAACAATGCCTATCAGCCGGCCGATCATTATCGGCGCCTGTTAGTGACCCGAACTATCATGCTTAGAAACGCGGTGGGCACATAGATATGCACGCCCATTCACAGCGCATACCGATAAAAGGCGCCGCCTTACCCATCACCCTCATCATGTTGGTGGTGATCGTGGTGCTCGCGGTGGCGGCGATGCGCTCCACCAGCTTTGGTTTTTTAATGGCCACCAATGAACAATTACGCGAGCGCGCGTTTATCGCCTCAGAGACGGGCATTGAGCAGGCGATATCCACCATCTTATTCGATCCCACCGTCACGAATAACTTGGTGGTGGGTCCGACCGCCACGGCCGCCAATGGCGATGCCTACAACACGCAAATCGTTACCCAAATGAACGGCGCGCCGCAGGGAGCCATCTTTGGCAGCAGCTGGAACCAATTCTCCACCTACCAATTTCAGATCATCAGCGCCGGCAGCTCCGCGCGCGGTGCCACCGCGGTGCATACACAAGGCGTGGCAGTGATCGCACCCAACCAAAGCAGTTTCAGCGGGGGCACAGGCACCGGCCTTTGACAGCGAGTCTCTGTATTGACACGGCTTATGTTAAATACCCGATACGGTGCTCAGGATCGATGGCATCGACCACAGATCGCTTGACGCAGATCACACCAACGGCGGCTCTTGAAGGCCACCACTCGGCGTATGATGGATTGAGAACAGTTCATTGAACCGGGTGCCGATGCACCCCTTGAGGATTGCACCATGTCCCACGCACTGCGCTCTGCTTTATCACTGCTCTTAGGTCTCAGCCTCGCGGCCTTAGCCGGACAGGCGCTGGCCGATGACTCAGAGATTTTTTACTCACAGAACGCCGGTACCATCGGCCCCAACGTCGTGATGGTGATCGATACCTCCCTCAGTATGTCCGCCGATGCGCCGATCAGCTCCTCATCCTACGTCGCCACGGGCACCTACGCCAATGTGGGCAACTGCAATTCCGCGAATGTGTATTTCCTGACCGCCAACGCCACCGCCACGACCTGCACAGACAAGACCATCACCAATACCACCCCGCGCGTTAATTTAAGCGCCTTCCAATGCACCTCGGGCTTGAGCACCTTGAGTCTGCTGGGGGCGGTCAGTGATAACTTTATTCAGTGGTCAGGCAAAGGCTGGGTCGGGACGCTCGGGGCGACCAGCTTCACCTCGGATGTGACCTGCTACAAAGACCAAACCTCAAGCACCATCACCAACCCCGGCAACGGCAAGGGATACCCCACCGCCAAGACCACGCCAGAATGGCAGACCGCGAAGACATCGGATTGGTGGACCACAGGCACCGGCAAGACCGGTAGCGCCTACACCGCCTACTCAGGCAACTTCTTAAATTATCTGGCCGGCGGTCGAGGCACATCGACCGACACCAAAATGAATATCATGAAGAGCGTGCTCAGCAGCTTGATCCCGACCTTACCCGACAACTGGAATGTCGCGATCATGACTTACAACTACGCCACCAGCGGAACGGGCGGCGTAGCCGGTGGCACAGGGATCTGCGGGAGCACCAACAGAAACGTCGGCTATGGCAGTTGCGTGCTCGCGCCCTTCACCAATATTGGCACCGGTGCGGCGACTCTGGTCGCCACCATTAAAGGACTGCAACCTCAGGGCAATACGCCGTTGGTGGGCTCGGTTTACGAAGCCTACCGCTACGTTGAAGGGCTGACCGAACTGTTTGGTAAAGGCGCCAACGTCGCCACCTGCTCAACCGATGGCGGCACCACCTACACACGACCCCCGCAGTCGTCTTGCCAGAAAAACTTCGTCGTACTGTTAACCGACGGTTTACCGAACGAAACCAGTTACGTAGACGCCAATATATATAAAGGACTGTACGGCGGTTCAGCCGCCACGGGCATTTGCACCGACACCCCACCGGCACAAAGCGTGTGCTCGAGTGGATCGCCGATCCTCGGTGGCAGCTGCCTCAGCGCGCTCACCAGTTATATGTATGGCGTACCCACGCCCGGTCGAACGCTCCCCAAAAGTAAGGTGAACTATCCAATCCAGTCGTTCTTCCTGTCATTCGGTGTCGACCCCTGTTTGTTGGCCGGCCAAAACTATCTGAACAACGCCGCTGCGGCAGGGGGCGGCGTCAACTACAGCGTGCAAGACGGCGACTCACTGGTGACGGCCTTTGGCAACATCACTAACCAAATTTTAGCGGTGAGCACGAGCTTCACGGCACCCACCGTCGCGGTCAATGCCTTTAACCGCACTCAGACCTTGAATGATCTCTATATCTCGATGTTCACGCCCAATGCGGACTACCACTGGGCCGGCAACCTAAAGCATTACACCCTAAGTACCTCGGGCTCTAACAGCGGTCAGATTGTTGACTCGACCGGCAACCCCGCCATCAGTGGGTCGTTTATTTCACAAAACGCAATCAGCACCTACGCCGGTCAAAGCAGTGTGGATGCCAACGCCACCTCCACCACAGTGAAAGATGGCAACACGGTTGCTCTCGGCGGCGCTGCCGGCTTACTGCCGGCCTGGAACCTGCGCAAGGTTTATACCTATACGGGGACCACCAACCCCGCCTCGCCCGTGGCGCTTGCCGGGACAAGCGCGTCGCAATTCGTCGATACCAACACCGCCCTCGCGCCACTGCTCGCCATCCCCGTGGCGGATACGGCGACTAAGCCCGCGACGGTGATTGATTACGCCTTAGGGGCGGATCTCTACCAGTTGCTTCCCGGAAGCGCCACCTGCACGCCCGCCACACCAACCGCCACCGCTTGTAAAACACGCCTCGCGATGGGGGATTCCTTGCATGGCCAACCGACGATCGTTTTCTATGGCAAAACGATATCGACCACCGACAGCACCATCGATGCAGCGGGCAAGGCCTACATTTATTCGACCGACAATGATGGCTTTTTGCATGCCATCGACGCCTACACGGGCGCCGAAGCGTGGTCCTTTGTACCGCGGGAATTTATCGACAACCTCTACCAGGTCTATCAGAATGCCCCGTACCCGGGCCCGCCTAAGCACTACACCTTAGACGGTTCAGTGCAGGCGCTCGTGTACAACCAAGATGGCACCGGCATCATCAAAGCCGCCACCGATGCGGTGGTGATCTACTTCGGTGACGGCCGCGGTGGCTCCAGCTATTACGCTATCGATGTGACCACTCCAACGGACCCGAAGTATCTGTGGACTCTTGGGCCTAACCAGTTGCCCAACATTGGCAACACGTGGTCAACCCCGGTGATCGCTAAGGTCAATTTGGGCACATCAGCCACCCAAGCGAGCACCAATAAATTCGTGTTGATCTTTGGTGGCGGCTATGACCCCAATGAGGATTCGGCGTTCCAAACCACCGACACGGTCGGTAATAGCCTCTATATGGTAGATGCCAAATCCGGTCGGCTGTTGTGGCAAGCCGCCGCCACGAGTACGGTGCCCACCGGTACGACGCCGGCAGACAAAACCACGGTCTTTACCCAGATGACCAACGCCTTTCCAGCGTCCGTCTCGGTGTTAGACACGAATGGCGATGGGTATGCCGATCGGTTGTACGCCGCGGACCTCGGCGGACAGGTGTGGCGCTTTGATATCACCAATGCCACGACGGCCGCCCCGGGCCAATTCAATGTGGCGGGTGGCGTGATTGCCTCGCTCGGCGGACAAGCGGCACCCACCTCCGTGCCGGATCAACGCCGCTTCTACACCACACCTGACGTGGCGCTCATACAAGCGGCCGGTTTTCCTCTGTTCTTTGATCTGGCGATCGGCTCTGGCTATCGAGGCCACCCGCTCAACACCGCAATCAACGATCGCTTTTATGCGCTACGTGATTTCAATCCACTCACGCCGTTGACACAAGCCAGTTATAACAGCTTATCGGTCATCGTCGATGGAGGCGGTGGCACCTCCACGGTGCCTGGCAAGACGACGGTGAAGCTCTTCGACGTCACGCAAGCATTGCAAAATAACACCACACCCAATGTCACCGCCGCCTACCCGGGTTGGCAGCTGGATCTAGGCCCTGGCGGCAATGACATCGGCACGGGTGAGAAAATCTTGTCGAATGCCACCACCTTTAATAACCAGGTGCTGTTTTCAACTTACACCCCGGCGGTGGCGAGCTCCAACGCCTCCTCGTGCAATGCGCCCACTATCGGCAGCAACTCGTTTTATGCGCTCACGGCCCTCAATGGAGGCATTGTCGCCGCACTGTCCAGCAATAACGGCAACAGCAACAACAGCAACACACACGTGGTTCTACAGCAAACCGGCATTTCGCCTCAGCCCACCTTCCTCTTTCCGGGATTCAACACCACCAGTGGCACCACCGGCACCAACGGCACCGGCACGAGCACAGCGAGCAAGCAAGTCAAAGTGGTGTGTACCGCCGGCGTCGAAGTGCTAAGCGTGTGTAAATCCTTTAGCACCGTCATCAAAACCATCTGGACCGAGAACGACGCCAAATGAAATCTCAACGCGGTTTTAGTTTGATCGAACTGATGATCGTGGTAACGGTCATTGCCATCTTAGGCACCCTGGCGGTCTCCAGCTACCGCCAGTATGTCCTCAGGGCGAATCGAGCGGAAGCCTGGTCAGCGCTCCTCCAAGTGCAGACCGGCGAAGAAAAGTACTACATGCAAAACACCACCTACACCGCAGATCTCACTCCCACGGGACTCGGGCTTAGTCTCAACGGCGCGCTGACTCTGAATGGCAACTACACCATCACCGTCGTGCCGACCGCGTGTGCAGCAGGCGCCACGAGTTGCACCTATGTGGCGACCGCCACCGCCACAGGAACACAGGTCAATGACTTGGCCGCCTGTCAGGTGTACACCATCAATAGTTCGGGTCTTCGCACGCCCGCAGACACCACCGGCTGTTGGCGCTGACCGAAGCGCATCAACACTCAGCAACGCACCGCGCGTGAGCTGGGATACAGAGCGACGCGATGAGAGAGGCAAAGACTCTTAAAGAAGGGCCTAGAGAAACGGGTGCGCACCCGCACCACCCGACCGACGCGGCGTGACATCAATGGAGCGCCGCCCCTATAGGCACCGTGTCTTTAAGACATTCACCACGTCTTGCACCTGAGACGGGCTGAATCCGATCGCACAGTGATCATTATAAAATTCACCGCTTCGGTTGACGCCTGCACTGACCCCGCGTGGCAATAAGGCGCTAGGACAGCCACACTTTGCAGCGGCGCTGCCCGTCAAAAACATCCGATCAACCCCCCCCATAAACACCAACCCTAAGGACCCCGAACGACGTTGACCGGCTCTGGCAGAAAAAGAAATACATAACTGACAATCATCAACTGACATCGCGACTCTCAGCGCATGGACTCAATCGTTGCACCTATATTGGCTGCATCCACCCTCGCCTAGTCACGGCAGGATAAGTGGCTTCACTTGGATTAAGCGCTGCCCTCAGCAATCCCTATATTCCAAAAACAGATATCCAATCAAAAACCAATTGGTTCACGCCCTCCGCGCGAATCCCCAAGATACGTTCCGTCGTAATGAACAATGAATAGGCCACTCAATGCAAGCAAAAGTCCCACAGACCCACCGCCGATCACGCCGGGTTGTCATAAAAATGCAATAAAACTCATTGACAAAACAGCGACTGTGACAGCCGCTCACTGAACACATAGCGATACAGGCCGCTTGTCATACGCCTGTCATACACCGTCGCTACCTTAACAAGTGACAAGTCGAAACCAGTTAACTCACTTCTCAGCATTATTTAGAGGAACCCATGCACAAAGTCTCTACGGCCGCGACCGCGTTCGTCGCACTGATCGCGATCCTTTGCACGCCTATCGTTCGTGCCGAAGGCCCCCGCGACTTCATCTCGATCGTTGGCTCGTCTACCGTATTCCCGTTTGCTGCCACGGTGGCAGAGCGCTTCCAGAGAGCGCACCCGCAGTTTAAAACACCGATCGTTGAGAGCAATGGCACAGGCGGTGGCTTTAAGTTGTTCTGCGGCGGCGTGGGTTCGCAGTACCCTGACATCGCCAACGCCTCGCGCCGCATGAAGGCGTCTGAGCTTGAAACCTGCGTCAAGAACTCAGTCAAGGAAGTGGCTGAAATCAAGATCGGTTATGACGGCATCACGATCGCCACCCGCAAAGGCGCTCCTGCCTACGCCTTAACACGCAAAGAACTGTATCTAGCGGTCGCAAAGCAAGTCCCCGATCCAAATGACGCGGGCACTTTGATCGCCAACCCCTATCACAACTGGTCAGATATCAATGCCAAGCTGCCTAAGCAGCCTATTCAGATCTATGGCCCAGCCCCCAACCATGGCACCCGTGACGCATTTGCCGAATTAGTGATGGAAGCGGGCTGCACCCAATACGCGTGGCTCAAATCCCTCCAAGACGTTGATGAAGGGCGCTACAAGCGGGTCTGCACGCAAGTCCGTGAAGACGGTGCATGGACCGATGTATCTGAAGATTACGCCATGATTGTGGGTAAGCTCACCACCAATGCGCATGCCCTGGCGGTATTCACGTTCTCTTACCTCGATCAGAACCGCGACAAACTGGTGGCGGCTGAGATAGATGGCAAGATCCCTACCTTCACCACCATCGGTGATGGCAGCTACACCATCTCCCGCCCACTGTACTTCTACGTCAAGAAAGCACACCTGAACATGGCGGCCGGTCTGCGTGACTACATCGCCGAATTCGTCTCTGACAAAGCACTGGGTGCGGATGGGTATTTGGTCGACAAAGGACTGATTCCGCTCAAGCCCAATGAAGCCAACGCCGTGCGCAAAGACGCCACCGACCTTCGCAACCTGCGACTTTAAACCTACGTATGTTGCTGTTTTAATTGGAGAAGATCGTGCACAAGACATCATTAACCTTAGCCGTTGCCATTGCCCTCGGTGTCATCACCCAAGGCGCTGCCCATGCGTCCACCACGACCGCCACGAGCCCCGCCACGAGCCCCGCCGCGAGTGCGGACGAACTCAAGGCAGTACACGCGCAGCTCGAAGCGCTGGCACAGCGCTTGGCACATATCGAAGAGAGCAATCAGCGCTTAGAGCAGGAAAACGCCAAGTTAAAGGCAGACGGAAGCAAGCTCGCCTCCGCTCAGCAAGATGTAGAGAAGTCACGCGATGCCCAAGCCGATGCGCTGGCCAAAACCCAGGTGAAAGTGAGCGCCAGTGATTGGGCGAGCAACATTAAAATGTCGGGTGATTTCCGCTATCGGGACGAGCAGATCCAACGTGACGTGAAGAGCGATCAGTCGCGCGATCGTCTGCGTGCACGCTTTGGTTTCACCGCCAAGGTAGCCGACGGCCTCGCTGTCACTTTGCGATTGGCGAGCGGTGGCGATGATCCGCGCTCCCCCAACCAGACGCTCGGTGCGAGCGGTACCGCGATGGCGCGTCGAACCATTGGTCTTGACCAGTATTTTGCAACGTGGAAGCCGGTCGATGGCTTGACTGCGACCGTCGGTCGCCAGCCGACGCCCTGGTTCCGACCGGGCCAAAGCTTGCTAGTGGACGGCGACATCAATCCCGAAGGCGTCTCCGTCAATTATCAGAACGGCCTGTTCTTTGGTAACGCCTACGGGATTTGGCTGTCGGAAATCGGCACTTACAACGTCGATGCGGTCACCCATCTGCCAGTCACGACCGGCGCGCTGTCTAAGCAGGGGAATGGTGCGAACTATTCGGGCGCTCAGGCGGGCATCAAGTATCCCTTCAATGCGGATACCTCACTGACGGTTGCCCTGATGTACGCAAATTGTGGTGGTTGCCAACACCATCAGCCCTACTGGATCTCACAAGGATCAGCAGCTACGACCTCGCAGATCAGCGCCTCTGCCAACGGCAATTCGACCGATGCCAATGGCAATTTGCTCTACACCTTTGAGAATACGGAACTGGCAGCTGAATTCAATACGAAGGTGATCGGCTTGCCGCTGCAGTTATTCGCCAACTTTGCGAAAAACGGCGGTGCAAAAAATGGTCAGGATCAAGCCTATACGGCCGGCGTTTTATTGGGCAAAGCCTCCGCTAAGAACACGTGGGAATTGGGCTATGCGTACGAGAAACTGGAAAAAGACAGCTACTTTGGTCAGTTTGTAGACTCGGACTTTGGTGGTGGTAACACCGCGACGAACGGCAGCATCCTTCGTCTAGGCTATGCACCCGCCAAGAACTGGACGCTGAATGCGACCTACTTCATCAACAAGCTCAATAACTTCGGCACCGCCAATCCCGTGTCGTCTCCACGTGACGAGAGCTATAAGCGTCTACAGCTCGACTTCGCCTTGAAGTATTAGCCCAGCCTGTTAGATCACTGCTCTGCCCCCGCGAACGCGCTGTTCGCGGGGGTATGCGGCGAGCATAAGCACCGACAGCGGTGTCCCGCTCTCCGGCAACTGAAGTCAGCGCCATCTAGCGCCGCCGCAGATGTCGATGCGATCGCAGCACGAGCCCTCCTAGGCTCCCTGACGACCTGTATCTCAGCCACCGCCAACCGCGCGGCCTCGACTGTCGCCACCACCCACACAGAACGCACGTAGGGCAGCCCCTTAAGGCCCGACTTGATTCACCCACCGATAGAGCGATACCCTCTGCGCTTCACATCGCATCCACCCAGATGGCTCATCCGTGAGCGCACGCTGCATGGATCGATGCCTCAATGCCTCACGCCCGATGGCTCCCTGACTGACCGCCTATCGACACCGGAGAAACAATGACTGACCACGCACTCGACTTGCAGGCGATCCACAACCTACTCGCGCGCTATGTGATCGCCGTGGATACCCGTCGGCCGGACTTACTGGATGAGGTTTTTTTGCCTGACTCGGTCGTAGAGCTCGCTGGCATGGGTGTCATGACACCCGCCCAATATCGCGACATCTGTGCGACCGTGCTACCGACCCTTGATGCCACCCTGCATCACCTCAGTATGCCCGCCATCGTTATCGATGGTGATACTGCCCAGTCACGCTGTTATTTTTTAGCGCAGCACGTCAAAAATACGCTGGCTCCACGCCCCTTTCTGATGATCGGCGGCTGGTACGATGACGTGCTGGTGCGCACACCTGAGGGATGGCGCATACGCCACCGTCGCGGCACGGCCCTGTGGTCAGATGGCAATCCAGCGGTCGTGGGCGCTCAGTATCTGATAGGCGCGGCCCCCCGTGATGCGGGACATGAAGCCCCGGCGTGGTTGCCTCAAAGACCGCTGAGCAAGCCCTAGCGCATGCCGGGACAGCAGTGCACCTGGGTAGCGCACACGACCCACCGGTTTGACTTTCACGCCCCCGTCAGACCCGTGGCTCGCCGATGACCTGAGGCGGCATCCCGCCGGCAGCTTCCGGTGCCCATCGGTGACCGCGAACGCCAATAAAAACCGGCACGCCTGTACCTGTCATAGACCCTTCTGCCCTACACCCGTTGAATAGGCGTTGGGTAGGGATCAAAGGACGATGCCTACCCACAAAAACCGCGCCCTTAACCCAAATACAGGACGCTGTGTCTAATCCGTTTACCGTCCTCTATGCAGCGAATGCTTCCTCCGCTGACAGAGCTCCCCCATACGCCAGCGCCCGCCCGCCCGTTCATGAGCGATAGCACGCAAGACCCGTGGCTGCCGACTTGCGTGCAGTGGGCTTGTAGTGGCATGCTTCATGGCCATTTGAGCGCCTGTCGGTAGGTGGTTGCGTGAACGATGAGGCGCTCCACCTCGGCGATCAAACCGATCCGGAAGGCGTCGCGTGTTCGCCATGTCAGCGATGGCCATGAGGGCGGTGAGCGCGATCCCTCGCGCACCTCGGTCTCGCGCGTGAATTTAAACGTCCGTTACCTGAATGCCCCGTGCTAAAAAAACATAAACTCTTCAGTGCGATGAACACATTCCTGATGTCAGCCTTGCTGCTGATCGTGTTGTCTCCAGGAGCTGCGCCCGTCATCGCCTCACCCACCGCGGCCGCTCCCACACCACCCGCCGTTGCTCCACGGGTGGCGCCGGAACTAGGCATCAGCGATCACAGCATCCTCATCGGCATGTCGGCGGCCTTCACCGGTGGCGCGCGTGCGAGCAGTATGGAGTTGTACCGCGGTGCCACGGCGCTATTTTCAGAGGTGAACGCCGCGGGCGGCGTCAATGGTCGAACCCTCGCGCTAAAAGCCTACGACGATGGCTATCAGCCGGATCGGGCAGTACGTAATACCATCCAACTGCTCCGCACCGATGAGGTCTTCCTGCTTTTTAGCTATTTCGGCACGCCGACAGTAGAGCAGGTTTTGCCTTTGCTCAAGAAGGTGGCTGCCGAGAACGTCTACCTGATGTTTCCGTATACGGGGGGCGACGCCGTGCGCTCGCCACTGTATGCGAGCACCTCCTTCACGCTAAAAGCCTCCTATGCACAGGAAGTGGAAGGCCTTGTCAATGCGTTATCGCAGGTCAATCGCAAGCGAATCGCCGTTTTTTACCAAGCGGATGCCTACGGTCGCAACGGATAGGCCGTGCTGCGCCATAGCTTAGCGCTTAGACACCTGAAGATAGCGGCCGAAGCCACGTACCAACGCGGTGCAGATTACGAGCGAAGCTACGCTGAGCAGGTGGCGGTCATTCAGGCGAGCCAGCCGGATGCAGTGATCGCGATCGGCGTGAATACCGCGAGCGCAGGTTTTATCCGCGATGCGCGTGATGCCGGCCTTACCGTACCCATCGCCAACATCTCTCCGGCTGCACTGGAGGACATGCTGCCCTTCCTGCTCAGTAGCCATAAAAAAAACAGGCCGAGACTACACGCGTAACCTCATCAATACGACCACCACACCCAGTGTAGACAACATCGCGCTGCCCGCCGTGCGTGATTATCGAGCGACGTTAGCTCGCTACCCGTCACTGCCGCCGATCGCGCTGACTGTGACGCCTTATACCGCGCCGACCTATAGTGCCGCGAGTTTTGAGGGCTACCTCAATGCGCGCCTGTTGGTGGAGGTCCTTAGACGGATGGGCGCTCAGCCACGCCGAGACCACTTAGCCGCCACCCTAGAGAGCGGTATCCGCTACGATCTCGGCACGGACGAAGCGATCACCTTCGCGCCGCAGCATCATCAGGGACGGGATGTGGTGTTCTACAACACGATTGTCGACGGCGCCATTCGGCCGATCACTGACTGGAGCGGGTGGCGACCATGAGCGTCATGGGGCCTTTCCACAGAACGCAGTTTGCGCTGTTTGCGCTGTTTGGAATTGTCTTTGTTGCCACCTCAGCGTTGTGTATCCACACGGTTGACAGGCAGCTCACGTCTCAGGCGCAAGCCAATGTCACCATTATCAGTCGCGCAATCGCAGCGGCTAGCACTGATATATTGATTAACCGCGACCTGTCGACCCTCCAAGCCACCATTGATCAGTTCAGTTTGTTGGAGGACATCCGCTATATCTTCATCGCGGATGAACACGGTGAGATGATTGTCCACACCTTTGTGCCAAAGATTCCAGAGCGTCTTTTGAGCAGTGACTTGCAGATGAGCGGCACCTTTGAGCGGGCGCTTGCCCCGAACACGGTGATCACCGAGATCGCGACACCGATCCTCGGCGGCTTCGCCGGCACGGTGCACGTCGGCATTGAGCCCGGTTTAGTCCGGCTGCAGCTACAAAAAGCCGTTGGCCGCCAGGTCTATCTGATCTCAATCCTTTACCTTTTAAGCATCTTTGCCGTGCTTTATCTGTTCCGTCATGCGACCCGACCGCTGGGTGAGCTCAGCCTTTATATGGCGCAGCGGCTAAAACCGTCAGGATCAGAGACTCTGACCACGCTACAGACACAGCGCTTGCTTGAGCGCGATGACCTAACAGGCCAGTTGGCAAGACGCACTCGAGCGATCGCTGATGGCGCAGATTCGACGGTGTCTGATCGGTGAGCAGCGAGCGCGTCAAGCCGCATAACCGTCTTTTGATTGTCAGCGCGGCGACGCTCTTGCAGTTAGGCCTTGGCACGATGTATGCGTGGAGCTTCTTCCAGTCCATCCTCATCAAGGACAACCACTGGTCACATACGCAGGCCACCATTGCCTTCAGCACCTTGATTTTCGTGTTTGGTTTCGGCTGCGCGTGGGCTGGGTTTAACTTGAATAAGGTGGGACCGCGCCGGCTCGCCACCCTCGGCGGCGTGCTGTATAGCGCCAGCTTTCTAGCGGGTGCGCTCGCCTTGCACCTTAACAATCCGCTGCTGTTCTTCCTAGGCTTTAGCGTCATCGGGGGTATCGGCAGTGGCTTTGCCTACGTGACCCCTGTCTCAACCGTGGCCAAGTGGTTTCCGGATAAGCGCGGGCCGGCGACTGCGGTGGTTGTGATGGGCTTTGGTTTCGGCGCGGTGATCATGAGCAAACTCATGGCACCACAGCTGCTCGCAGCCACCAGCGGACAATTAGACCAGGTGTTTATGTGGATCGGCGTGTTGCTCGGCGCGCTGCTCATCCCGGCAGCGTTAATGCTCCACGAGGCGCCGCCCGGCTACCAACCCGGCGGGTTGCCTATCGCTGTCGCGTCGGCTGTCATCGCTCAGCCACCCACGCCTGAAAAACCCAGCCTATGCTTAAGCTCACTGCAGTTTTGCGTTATCTGGTCGATGGTGTTCTTTATGGGCAGCGCTGGCATTGCGGTGATCAGCTTTCAGTCGAGCTTAATTCAAGAGATTTGGGCGCATGCCGACCCTTCGGTACCCGCTGTCGTGCTCGCGCGCTATGGCGCGACGCTGATTGCCGTGAGTTCCGTGTTCAATGCGCTTGGGCGTCTCGGTTGGGCGACGCTGGCGGGGCGAATGGGGCGGATCGGCGCATTCCGAGTCATGATGGCATCACAAATGCTCGTGTTCGGCCTTATGTTGACCATTGAAAACCCGTGGCTGTTTGGCGCGCTGGTCTGCTACGTATTGTTATGCTTTGGTGGTCTGTTTGGTACGTTGCCAACCCTCTTGCTGGACCTGTTCGGTGCGGAGCGTCTACCCGTGGTATTTGGCGTCGCGCTCACTGGGTTTTCGCTCTCTGGCATTGGCGGCCCGTTGATGGTGGCGGCGATGCAGGACGCCTATCCGGACCGCGCGCTTATTTATGCGTTCATTATTGCGGTGGTGGGTCTCGGTACGGGCCTCGCTCTGTCTTTCCTGCTGATCAATCGACGCTTCAGGGCAGGCAAACCACCACTCGATGATCTTGGCCTAGCTACTTAAGGGTCCGTCGAACGTCGAGCGGGTAGATGATGATCACTGCGGTTGACGCGCCCTATCGATGGTGATGCACGCTCACGGCTGAATAGCCAGACGGTCTAGGTCCTGCAAGTCGCTGAGATCGCCACGCGAAGCGGCTTGAGCCAACAACACCCTGCGGCGCAAGCCGCAGAACCCACGCAAAGCGCTCGGCTCCAGTGGCCCATACGGCATTAACAGCACCCGAGCGGCGCGTCGGCTGTTAAGGGATTTGGGTTCGGCAATGGGGTTTAGATCGGAGTACGCCACCGAGGGATTGAACCGACAACCCAGGCATGAACTGCAGAAGTAATTTTTTAAATATGTTTATTATCAATATCTTATAACGATAATGGGCGGGTGCGCAGCGAGCCAAGTGCAGCCCACACGCGACGCGCCCCAGCAAGGCACCCCTGATCGCCCTGCCTTAATAAAGCGCATCCCACACGAGAGCGCTCACCCTGCCAAAGGCCATCCGTTTAGCCTGAGCGTGAAGACCCACCGCACCAGGCGGCAGTGGCGAAACGGTCGGCAGATCCCGTCCGCTCCATGGCGCTTGATAGGGTGACCGTTCTACACTGAGCAGATGGGGTTATTCTCAGCACTTGAACGACAATTGCCGGTACCGGCCAAGCGCCGGCTACCCTTTCCAATACTGTATGGCTTTGATCAGCGCCCTCCGGCCAAGGCGCTGTCTCTGCTTGCCGCACAGCATCTTGTGGCGGCCGTGCCCACACTCGTCTATGCGTTGATCGTGGCTCAATTGTGTGGATTGAGCGCATCGTCTACCCAGCAAATGGTGGCTGGGACACTGGTCGGCATGGGCATCAGCACGGCGCTGAACGCCTGGGGTGGGCGCCTAGGAGGCGGCAGCTTTTTCATCAACATGCCCAATTTTGATTTCTTGTTTGTCGCGCCGACCGCCGTTGCGATCGCTGGCCTCTCGGGTCTCGCCGGTGTGGCATTAGTCGCTGCCTTAACCTGCTTCATCCTCCGACCCGCGTTGCCCCGCATGCGCACGCTGTTACCGCCCCCCGTCGTTGGAGCAGTGATCTGCATGAGTGGCATCAGCTTCACAGCCCCCTCGATGCACAACGCCCTAGGCATCAACGCGGCCATGCATATCGATCCGACAAGCGCGCTGATCTCCGGCGCGACGCTAAGTGCCATCGTGGCGCTGTCGGTATGGGGCGGAAAGCGATTCTGTACATTTGCAATTTTCACCGGAATTGCTCTTGGTGATCTACTCGCGCTGCTCTTCGACAGAATCCATCTGCCCTATGACTTGACGTCGGAGCCGTGGCTACAAGCGCCGCATCCGGTCATACCCACGCTACACCTGCCGGTCGCACTGATCGGGTGCGCTGTCCTCGTTTCTCTTTTGGGACAAATCTACAACGTCGGGTGTTCGGTCATGGTGGACAAGCAGACGGACGCCGACTGGCGCCGACCTGACATGCAAGCAGCCTCAGGGGTACTGATGGCCAATGGCATTGCCGATGTCATTGGCAGCTTCGTGGGTGGTATCGGCACCTGCATCTCAGATGCGAATCTGGCGCTGGCAAGTGCCAGCAAGTCCTTCTCCCGTTATATCGGCTTTCTGGTGGCACTGTTTCTAATGGGATTAGCCTTTACTCCGAAGCTAGTCATCATCATGATCGCTCTGCTGCCGGTTCCCGTTCAAGGCGCACTGCAGATTTATGCCGCACTATTCTTATTCGTCGGTGGTATCGAGCTGGCAACCACCTACGCGCCGAGCAGTCGCACCACATTCGTCCTCGGTACATCCGTTTGCTTCGGGTTAACCGCCTTGATGATGCCCGCCCTCAGCGCGGACGCGCCTGAAAGCCTGAAAGTGTTTCTCAGCAACGGCTACATGATAACCGGGGTGGTCGCCTTCACGCTCAACTTGATTTTCCGCCTGGGCACCCGCCAAAGCGTAATGACTGCGTTGCATACTACCGAGCAATCAGCAGCCGACACGATTGCAGGATTTCTAGAAACGTATGGTGGTCAATGGGGCGTACGCCGCGACGTCTTACAGCGCGCCATCTTGGCGTCAACTGAGGCCGCGGAATTGGTTGCGGCAAGCACAGGCTGCGTGTTGTTGCGCATTGCCGCTCACTTTAATGAACACAGCCTCGACATCAACTTGGTTCATAGTGGTCATCAATTAAATGTCGACTACGAAGCTGCCGATTCTTTAAGCACCGCGGAAGCATTCATCAAAGGTGAAGTTTCCGACTCAGCGCTCGATGAAGTTATTTTGTCAACCGGTAGAGTACTGTTGCGACATTTGGCGGACAAGGTAAGCAGCTCGCCCCTTGCCGCTGCCGATCCCGAGGCCTGCGTGCAACTGCATTTCGAGCACTGAGGCTCATCTTTCGCATCGGCCAACCCGATGGTGCATTCTTCCTAAATGCGTATCCTCTGGCCACGCGCTGTCGGGTGCGGCAGAGTGACCGGCGCACGTTGACCGGCTCCTCCCAAGGGGTCAGACTCTAGAGCGCTCTGCGACTCATTGCAGTGGGACGTCAAAGCGTCTACAAACGTCTTAAGTGCTCACTTTTAATCTATTTATTGTGCCGACAGTGCAAGCAGCGCGGCATTACCACCCATTGCAGATGTGTTAATCGTCGTGGTCTGCTCCATCGCGAAGCGCCTCACATAATCGGGTCCTCCCGCCTTAGGACCGGTACCGGATAGCCCACTGCCGCCGAATGGCTGCACGCCGACGACAGCGCCGATCATGTTGCGATTGACGTAGATATTGCCGGCGCGGGCATTGGTACGCACAAACTCGACCGTCGAATCGAGGCGTGTATGTAAGCCGAGCGTTAACGCGTAGCCGGTAGCGTTAATTGAGTCAAGGAGCTCGCCAAGCGCCTCTGCCGGGTAACGCACAATATGTAGTACCGGCCCAAATACCTCGCCTTGCAAGCTCCCGATTGATGGGATTTCAACGGCAACCGGAGCAACGTACGTACCCCCTTGCAGTGATTTGGGAACACTCACGCGGTGTTGCCAACTGGCACCATCAGTGACTTTCCTGATGTAGGATTCGAGCATATCGCGGGCTTCTGCATCAATCACCGGTCCCACGTCGGTCGCTAAATCATGAGGAAGACCCACAATCAGCTCATCCATTGCGCCTTGCAATAAGCGCTCCACACGGTCTGCTATATCGTCCTGCAGACACAACACGCGTAGAGCCGAACAGCGCTGCCCCGCACTCCCAAACGCCGAAACGATCACATCCTGCACGACTTGCTCTGGTAGCGCAGAACTATCAACGATCATCGCGTTCTGTCCACCGGTCTCTGCAATTAAAACCGCAATGGCCCCTTCGCGTGACGCCAACAGGCGACTAATCGCGCGCGCGGTCTCGCTTGAACCCGTAAAAGCTACACCTATCACACGAATGTCTTTAACGAGCGCGCTTCCCACCGCCACCCCATCGCCAGGTAAGCAGGCAAGTACAGATGTGGGAACACCCGCGCGATGCATCAGCGCAGTCACCACACAGGCAATCAATGGCGTCTGCTCCGCTGGCTTGGCAATCACGGCATTACCAGCCGCAAGAGCGGCAGCGATTTGACCCGCAAAAATGGCAAGCGGAAAGTTCCATGGACTAATACATACGAACACACCGCGTCCTCGTAGAGACAGCGCATTACTTTCACCGGTAGGTCCGGGCAACATAAGTGGATTCATAAATAAGCGGCGCGCCTCTGATGCGTAATAGCGCAAAAAGTCGATTGCCTCGCGGATCTCTGCAATGCCGTCAGCGTACGTCTTGCCGGCCTCATTAATTAATAGTGCACACAATAAGCACTTGTTAGCTTCTAACAGGTCCGCCGCACGCTCCAATACGGAGGCGCGCTCCGCGCCTCCACGCCGATCCCAAGCCTGCCATCCTGCAACAGCACATGACACAGCCTGCTCGGCGTCTGCCGCCGTCGCATCAAGCACATGGCCAACCACGTGTGTCACATCCGCTGGCGAGAATATCGCGCGTCCATGCGCCTCAATATGCGCAACGGTTACGGACGCGCCCGCAATGATGGGAGCCGCAACCTGCGGCGGCATCGATATAGCTGCCTCCTGCAAAGACCTCAGTTGCGCCAAATCAGCTAACTGGGTGCCTTTTGAGTTCACGCGTGTGGATCCGAATAGCGCGCTTGGCAGCGGAATCGCCGGATGAGGGCAACTACTCAGTTGCTCCATAAAGGAAATCGGATCCGATGCGATTTCCTCAGCCGGCAGACGCGCATCCACCAATCGATTCACAAAAGATGTATTCGCGCCATTTTCGAGTAAGCGACGTACTAGATACGGCAGCAAATCCTCGTGCGTACCCACTGGCGCATACACACGACATGCTATGGACGCATATTCCGATTGATCTGCAAGTAATGTCCGATACAGCGCGTCTCCCATCCCATGCAAGCGCTGGTATTCAAATGAAACACCCCGCGCACGTGCTAGGTGCCGAATCGCGGTCACCGTATGGGCATTGTGCGTGGCGAACTGCGGGTAAATCACATCCCCCGCATCTAGCAGTAAGGTCGCGCATGCCAGATAAGCCAGATCAGTTGCCTGCTTGCGCGTGTACACCGGATAACCGTCATGCCCGCGCTCTTGGGCTCGCTTAATCTCGCTATCCCAATAAGCGCCTTTTACGAGCCGCACATTAAGGACACGTGCCTGTGCACGCGCAGTGGCAACTAACCAGCGGATGACATCGGGCGCGCGCTTTTGATAGGCCTGTACGGCAAGACCAAAGCCACGCCACTTGGCAAGAGTTGGTGATTGAAGAACTACATGAACAATCTCCAAAGATAATTCGAGACGTTCAGACTCCTCAGCGTCTAACGTCAGTGATACGCCAGCAGCTGCCGCTCGCTCACACAAGCGAATGACCGATGGCACTAATTCAGCATGTACCCGAGCGCGCTGCAATATGTCATAGCGAGGATGCAAAGCCGACAGCTTGATGGATATACTCGGGGCTGCGACATCCCACTCGCCTTGACTAACTGTGGCATGCCACTGGCCTAGCGCATCAATTGCCTGCGCGTAGGCATTGGTGTAATTCTCGGCATCAAGACGTGTCAGCGCAAACTCACCTAACATATCAAAAGAATACCTATAACGGCCGTTAACGCCCTCGCCTGCCCGCACAATCGCCTCGCCGATCGTACGACCCATGACAAACTGATGACCCATGATCCGCATGGCATGCTGCAGGGAACGACGCACGAGCGGCTCACCAAGACGCGCCGCAAGTCCTTGTACAAAGCGTTTCGGGTCGGAACGGAGCGCCTGCTCAGCGCCCAATAAACGACCGGTCAGCAGCAATCCCCAGGTGGAAGCATTGACGAACAACGACCCACTCGCCGCCAGATGACTGGCCCAGTCGCCCGCCCCCATCTTGTCAGCGATGATTCGATCGGCGGTCGCGTGGTCGGGGATACGTAACAAAGCCTCCGCAAGACACATCAAAATCACGCCCTCTTGGGTGCCGAGGTCGTACTCACGTAAGAAGGCATCCATGCCCGCAACAACGGATTTCGTCTGACGAACACGGATCACTAAGGCCGACGCATCCGTCACGATCGAGGCGCGTGCTGAGGGTGTGAGTGAAATAAGCGACAGCAGATCTCTAACAGCCTGAGTCTCGTCCATACACCAGCGCTGATTGATGGAAGTCTGCCTATCCGATAACTGCATGATCACCCTGTGACTTCCTGTCGCCGAAACGCTAGAAAATCACGCAGCATCTTTCTATGATCAGAGGCCATCACGGGTGGGTGACATGAATCGACAAGAAGGATTGCTTGCGCCTCATCCGCCGGAAGCAACACGCCACGACCTTGTAGCGGCATTGCCATATATCGCTACGCTCCCAGCGATAGAGCACGAGCGAGTTTCCCATCAGCGTGTAGCTGGAGACTGCTTGCTTGGGCATAGAGCTACTGTAAGCTCGTGCCACGAAAATTTAAACCGGTGTGTCCGCAAGCCCGGGATCTGCTCGCGCGCGACTTATCCACGTAAATTATTGAATTATATAGGTAAACTCGTGGCGAGCCACTACGAGGACCTCGGCCCACAGGGAATGTGTGTTGTCGACAAACAGCGTGGCACCTGATCGCACCCAGCAGCGATCATAAAGATCTCTGCCGTCACTTAGAACGCTGGCGGCATCGCGTGCCGGGACTGTCTTGACACGCTCCACGGGATGGCGTCCAAGCCGATCGAACTACCCGTCTGGAAACGGGTAGCCCTCCCTCTGCAGCATGCATCAATCCTGGTCTGGCTGGTCGCCGGTGAAGACCGTCATCGTGTAGGCGTTCACCGAACCGTCGCTCTGCGGAATACCGTAGACGCGGACCGTACTACCCGTCACCAGATCCGCCTGAAGGGTTGCAAGACCGGTGGTGATATCGATCGGTGTGACCGTGACGACGTCATTACCCCGTGATACCTGGTAAACCAGCGTCGCCGACCCACTTGTCGCGCTGAGATTGATTGTGGTTGGGGTCGAGGCTCCCCAGAAAGTCACCTGCAGCGTGTACGGACTGACACTGCCAACAAGACCGGTGCTTGCACCCGACGGTACGACGACCAGAGCACGTGGCAATTTTGTCGGCAAGAGTATTGCGAAGGGCGCTTTCCAGCCGCTGGTCGGGTCCCAGACAGCTCGAGTCGACGCTTTGGTGCCCACGTTGCCCTTGTCTCCAAGGTTAATTGTGTTTTGGCTAAGCGTTACAAAACTCGCGATGGCCGTATTAGGGACACCGATCGCAGAGTTATTGTCATAGGTGAGCAGCGTCGGGTAGGCAAAAGACCAGTATGCAAAGCCTCTGACCGCGCTTCCAGCGAGCGTATGTTTAAAATCATTCTCAACGTACGGCAGAGTGATCAGATATTCATCATCCGAGTCGCTAAATTTCCGCGAGAAGCTGAAACTCGATGTCGTTGAATCGGTGACATATCCCTCGAAGATTGCCGTCTCAATGTCAACCTGTGTTGCGATCGCCGGTGCCGCGACGTCCGCATTAATTTTAAAGCCGCGACGGATATTGAGGGCGACGAGCGGGTTGGCGCCTTGCGGGAGAGTAACCGACTGACCTTTGAAGCTAAATTGGGTCGTGAATGGATCGATAATAATATCTTGCGGCTGACCGCTATCACCCGTGATGGTGACGGTATTACGCCGCGGGTGGACGTGCAGCACATGCCCCTCTGGGCTAACCCACACCTTATCAAAGGCCGTGTCGCTCGCGAAAATCCTAGTCGCCACCAAAGAGCCATCCGGTTGGTAACGAGCGGCGATCCGCAGGTACGCCGTTTGAGGGAGGCCAGGGTTGAGGAGACTTCCCAGACTCTGATCTGTAAAACTCTTGACCACTACGCCCGGCGTGGCGCTATCGAGATTTCTGATGATCGTGCCATTAGTGCTATCGACCTTAATCGTCTGCTGTGTCGCAGTCGCATTATACGTTTCCGGTGACGTCACTGGAATTATCGGCAACACCTTGGTCACGGTGAGAGAGCTTCCATCGGCAGCAACAGCAGCAACCGTACCGTAGGTATGCCGCAAGACCAGCTTGGACAGATCCGTCACGAGATAGGGTCGCACTTCGCCGCTATTGAAGCTGATCGCCCACTGAGTCTGACCGGACGCTATGGTGTGATCGATATCGAATGCCGGATGGCCGATATTGAAATCGAGGTTGATTGGTGTCGAGTCGCCAAAAGTGACTGGGGTATCAAAGTTAGCGTTGACGGTGACGACACGGTTGCCCGCATTACCCGTCGCGCCCTGGATCTGTATTTGTGAGGACGGGATGGCAGTTCCAGCTGCTGCGGGGAAGTTTTTGTCTGGATCACCGGACGCAATCAATGTCACGTCACCTTGATTCGCGCTGATAACGATTTGCGCACCCGTGTATGTACCCTGCGGCACTGAGGCACCGCCGAGCAGATCTGCAACGCCATCGAGTTGCACAAAATTAACCGTCGGCACCGGACTCGGTGCCTCATACACAGAAACAGGATTGCCGCTTTGCGGAATGAGACTGATGCTTAAAATTTTAACACCTGCTCCACCGAGTCTAGTGTCGATGTCCGCCAAGCAGGCGTGCGGCGTTAAAGAAATGTATGGTGTCGCGCACGGATGCGCTGCGAAACAGCGCCGGGCTTCCGTATACTAGGCCGTGTCTCTGGGCCGATGAGAATCGCTGTATGACCAGTTCTGAGTTGTCTGCCATCGTCGCCTATGTGCCGAAAGACTTCGCCGATCCGGCGGCGGACTACGAGCACGTGCGCCGTACCTTCGCACCTTTTCACGGGCATGCGGTGCGCCCGGAGTTGCAGATCGAATTTGCGGTGTTGGGGGGTGTGCGCTGCGGCAGCTACCGTGATGCGAGCCTGCCCGCCGATGCGCGCATTCTGTTCCATTGCCACGGTGGAGCCTTCGTGTCATGTCCGCTGGATGTGTACCATTTCTATGCCGATCTGATGCTGCGCCACACCGGCAGCGCCGTGGTGATGCCCGATTACCGCCTAGCACCCGAGCACCGGTTCCCTGCGGCCCATGATGACTGCTTCAACGCCTATCGCGGGCTGCTCGAATCCGGTGTGGATCCGTCACGGGTGGTGATGGTGGGAGAGTCCTGCGGTGGCAGCCTATCGCTCGCAACACTCGTGCGCGCGCGCGATGCAGGCTTACCGATGCCGGCTGGCTATGTTTCGCTCGGGGGCTGGTTCGATCTCTCGGTCAGCGGGCCGGAACTCGCACCGGGGCTTGATCCCTTCCTCACACCGGGCTGGGTGCGTGCCCGCGGCACGGATTACACGGGGGGGCTTATCGAGCCAGACGATCCCCGCCTTTCTCCTGCATTCGCGGATCTCCACGGTCTACCACCGCTCTATCTACAGGTAGCGCAGTACGACACCGTACGTGAGGGGGCGCTTCGTGTGGCGCAATCGGCCACGCGAGCGGGCGTGCGCGTGTTGCTCGAATCATGGCCCGGCGTGATCCACGCCTGGCAGGGGCTCGCAGACCACGGCGTGCCAGAGTCGCTTGCGGCATGGCAGCGTATCCGGACTTTCCTCGATGAGATCGCGCCTTGAACCTTCGCCTACCCTCCCACACAGCAAGCAAGGAGAAGACACCGTGACAACGCCTACGCAAGCCGGCCAAGGTTTCGGCCGCATCGTACATATTGCTTACCTAGTGAAAGACATGGATACCGCCATGGCCGAATGGACTCGGCAAGCGGGCGTGGGCCCTTGGCTATGCTTTCGCAACATCGACATGGCGGCTACCTACGAGGGCAGGCCCATGCGCCTGAAGATCCACGAGGGACTGTCTTACATCGGTGACATGCAGATCCAGCTGGTGCAGTCGCTGAACGACCCCGCCGAGGACACGCCCTATGCCGCGATGCTGCGCGCGGGCCGCTTTGGCATGCACCATGTGGCGTACATTTCCATGGATATCGACGCGGATATCGCCCGGGCCGAGGCGCAAGGCTGGGAGCCTGCCTGTCGGATGCAGAGCGCCGACGGACATCGCTACTACTACTGCCGCTCGAAGACGATGCCCGAAGTGTGGTTTGAATTCCTCGAAGAATTCCCAGCACTCACCCAGATGTACCGCGACGGCATCGCGGCTGCAGCAGCGTGGGACGGTTCTCATCCGGTGACCAATATCGACTACACGACGCTCTGAGCCCGCCCCCCATCAGCTGAAAACAAGGATAGTGAACGGCTAGACCCAGACCACGCAATTGCTGACAGTGATGCCCCCGGTGTAATGACCCACCGGCATCTGCTCAGGTTAGGCGGCATCCGAATCAATGACCAGTTCCGTCTTTGATTTTGCTGGACGGACGAAGGCCCGACAGATGTCGACATCACAGATCTGTCACTGAGGTTGACTATCATGTTTAGAAACGGAATGAGATCGATTCACCCAGGCGAGGTACTTCGAGAGGATTTTCTCAAGCCGCTTGGCATGAGCGCACATACCGAGGCGAAGGGGTAACCCCCCCCATTTTTCGGGGATTTGATAAATAGGCAATTTACGGAAATCCCACAAGGCTCATAAGGCCTATTTGACTAAAATAATCGGCACAAAGACCATCAGAAGCTAATTAAATAGGCAACAAATCTTCTGCGCTTATCGTCGCACCCACACAGTCGGCCTGCGGATGCCACCTCGCGTGCCCGTTAGCTTGCTCCCGCTCACTGCGCTCAATGGCTCGTTTGGCGACGGCGCGGAACGTGCGACTCACTACAGGCAAGTTCTCACGCTGACGTATCTCATTTGAGCGAAGTGGGTGGGCTAGGCTCAGCCGACAAATCAGCGCAAGGCGGCACTCAGGCGCGCTGGAAATTCTGCTGAATTCTTAACAAACCAAGCTCGAGCAGCTGTACTGTAGCGCTCTTGCTCAGTCGTTGATAGCCCGATGACTCGTTGAATCGCCGATTCGAGTGCGACCAGATTGCAGCCATACTTGGTTGCTAGGTTCTGCTTTCCAATCGGCGCGCAAGCAATCAAGAATCCGCGCTCCTCATCAACCAGCTCATTCATGGGTGGTGCGTCGGTCGCAATCACGATCGCGCCAACTGCTGCCGCTTCCGCGATGTAGTGCCCCCAGCCTTCGGTTTCAGATGTACATACGTGATACAAACTCTGGTTCTGTAACACGCGTAACGCTATGTCATCCAGATACTCAGTGTAATAACGAATATTAGCCGCATCAGTTCTCGATGCGCGGTTGGACAAACTATGCACAACGTTTAACGTCGGCCAAGTGGGGTGCCGCGCCCACAAGCTAAGCAATAAGGAAGTACCTTTCATGCGACTGCGGCCGGCAAGATGCAAGAACGTAGGCTGCCTCGTCACCTCAGGACTCAAACGGTCAACGCTGTCAAAGCCAATATATTCGACTGGCACACGCGTCGCGAAAAGCGCCTCTGTGCAGCGTGTCTTTGCCCAGACTCCGTCCACAAGCGACAACGAGCGTTGGTCGTGACGATCAAAGAATTCAGGGTTAGGAACCACCACACAGCGGGCACCACTGTATGCCTGCTCTGGCCAGATATGCTCCAGCATGACGGTCACGTCGTATCGCCGCATCGTGTGCGACAAGCGACTAGACCACCAGCGCCGCAGTGCACTCCAGACTCGCACGACCAACAACTTTCGCCGGCGTCGCGCATGTCGAGTCACTTGCGTCAGCGTGACATCGGCCCCAAGTTTTGTCAGCGCAACTTTTAGCAGTTCCACGTCACGGGAGTTACCCACGCCATTTTCAAAAGCGACGAGGTTAACGCGCATAACGTATTTTAAGAATTCACTACCACCATGGCGATAGTATAAACGATGCTCGGCCACAAAACGACGAAGCCCCGCCAATGCGGGGCTTCGCTGACCAGTGGGTACCGGATAAACACCAGTCGGGATACCTCGAGTTGCCCCATCAGACCGGACACGCTGCGGGTTGAAAACCGCGTATGAACTCACGAGGTGATTTCATACACAGGCCTTGGTGCGGATGGTTTTCTTTGTAGTCCTCGAACCAAACGGGTAACTGAGCCAAGACTGTCTTCGCGTCAGGACGGTCGTAACATACACGTAATCGCCGTTAAACGTCTTTACGAAGGTCTCAGCCATACCATTGGTGCGGGCTTCGGTCCGGCGTAACGCACGGGATGAGGCCTAAAGATTGGCCAAAAGCAATGGTTTCCTTGGCCCGATAACAGCTGCCATTGTCTGATAGCCACTGAAGCGGATACCCTTGAGCAGATTATTCGAATCGGTAAGTAGCGTGAGCACCGCCAGTCAGCAGAACGCGCCGACTTAAGGAGCGTCGAAAAATTGATGGGCCGTGTAGGGATCGAACCTACGACCAATTGATTAAGAGTAAAGATGCTGTTTTAAGCTGGCTTATCTTTCAATAAGTTATAAGGCGAGAATAACGGTGTGCAGCAAAGTGTGTAAGCGCGATGCAGTCTCCGCGCTTAGCTGACGGCTATAACGCCGCCGACGTCACGCCCAACACCATGATCGTTCTGCGTCAGCCTCAAGGCGCCAACCAACTTATTCCGTTCGTCACGCGGACGAAGCGCGGAGGGGCAACACTTTGCACCACCAAAACAACTTTACGTTTAACGTTAATCGTTATACTATCTGCAAATGATCAAGAGCTTTCGCTGCGCTGACACTCAGGCGCTGTTCGAAACCGGCAAGT
>CAIOZU010000060.1 GCA_903862885.1 uncultured Pseudomonadota bacterium | reverse complement strand
GGGATGCGGACATCCATCAACTCATAGAACCCGTCGTTGAACAGAATCTGTGGGTCGAACACCATAATCATGTAGATGCCGGCGAACATCTTGAACATCTCTTCACTTAATAGGAAGTTGATGCTACCGATCGACTGCGGATCTGTGCCCGCGAAGTCGAATATGCAGATGTCACCCTCGCGCCACATGCTGCAGGCGATCTTGTAAGGGCCCATGCCCATACCGTCATCGCAGATATAGTCTTCGAAGTGCTGCTTTGTCGTTGGAACGTTCTGTCGGATCAACGCACGCATGGCGCGCTTATTGCGCTCGAGCATTTCATCCATGGCGGAGTAAAACACGTCGTCGCCAAAGCGCTGCGACAGATCAACACAACGAAGCCCTGCAGTCCGCAGTGCTGCCACGATGGCATTGAAGTCTGAGAGATTCCACATCGGCAGACGGCAGTTATGCAAGATGACCTTAAGGACATCCTCTTGTAGCTCGCCGCGACGATAGATCTTAAGCGGCGGAATGACGATGCCTTCCTCGTAAATCTGCCTGGCATCGATTGGCAAGGAGCCTGGTACCTTACCGCCAATGTCAGTCATATGGCCGAACATGGCCGACCAGGCGATGACGCGCCCGTCTTTGTAAATGGGCATCAGCAACAGCCAGTCATTGGCATGACTGATTGCACCATTGACCGAATACGGATCGGAGGTCATGAAGATATCGCCTTCCTCCACCGTGCCATCGTAGCCTTGCATAAAGCCATGGATGAAGGAGCCGAACTGGCCCACCACCATCTTGCCCTCTTGGTTGGCAATCAGTGGGAACTCGTCGTGTTGCTCGCGAATGCCGGGTGACATTGCGGTACGAAAGAGAACGGTGTCCATCTCAAAGCGCGCATTTTTGAGCGCACTCTCGATGATGTCGATCGTTACCGAGTCGACCTTGACCTTCTTCATCCGCTTCTTGTTTGTCTGAATAATCGTGGCAGCCATGTGTATCTCCCGAAGCTTTACTTACGACCCTTGGAACGAGGCGACGCTTTCGTCGTCTTCGCTTTCACCTTCGCTTTCGCGGCGGTGTCCGGGTAGATCAGAATATTGCCGAAGCGATCCACCAAGCCGTGATGGCCTGGCAGGATGATGGAGGTGGAATCCATTTCCATCACAATCGCTGGCCCCGCGACTCGATTGCCTGCTTTTAGCTTGGCACGGTCATAGACGGTGGCGGTGTACTCACGGCCATCCATATAGGACTTCTGGCGACCGACGGCGGCCGCCTTAGCGTCTGCCGTGCCGGTAGCCAGTTTGGGGCGGCGGATGGTGATGCCGCGACCTTGCACCACAGCGCGTAAGTTTACGAGCTCGTGCTCAAGCGGCAGTGTGAAGGTAAAGAGACGCTTATGTTCAGCGTCAAAGGGCGCTGAGATCGCCTCAAGACCCTGCTTCTTAAGATCAGCGATCTCTAATGGAATCGTGAGCAGCAGACCTTGACCCTTGTAGCGCACATCGATCTGATAGGTGGTGCGCATTTCTGCACGCGATACTTTCTCACGCTCCAAGGATTGAGCGGCATCCTTGGCAAGGGTCGCTAAAATCTTCTCGACGTCCTTGGCTGAGGTGTCTGAGAACGCACGAATGAAGGTACGTGCTGATTCATCGCGCACGGCGGTGGTGGCATCACCTAACGCACACAGCACGCCAGGTCCTGGTGGGATAATCGATGGCCACGAGCCTAAGAGGCGTGAGAGCGCATTGGCATGCAAGGGACCGGCACCGCCGAATGCGATCAGCGCGTAATCCCTCGGATCATGTCCTTGTTCGACCGACACGAGACGCAGTGCGCCCACCATGTTCTCGTTCACGATGTTGTAGATGCCAAGGGCCGCATCACGCACGCTCTTACCCAGTGCGGCGCCGACTTTTTTAACGGCCGCTTCGGAAAGATCACGACGCAGTTCCATGTCGCCGCCGAGACGCTGCATCTCAGGGAGATAGCCGAGTACCACGTTCGCATCCGTCACGGTGGGTTCAGTACCGCCACGTCCATAGGCGGCAGGACCGGGATCGGCGCCGGCTGATTGTGGGCCGACGCGAAGCGCTTTGGTTAACTCAGGCACGTGTGCGATCGAGCCGCCGCCTGCACCGACCGTGCGAATATCCACAGAGGAGGCACGAACCGTTACGTCACCGACCGTGGTCTCACGACGTAGGCGTGGCTCGCCATTCATGATGAGGGCGACATCGGTGGAGGTGCCACCCACATCGACCGTGAGTAGATTAGGAAAGCCTGCTTGTACCGCAACGCCCACGGCTCCGGTGACGCCACCGGCAGGACCCGACATCAGCAGATTGACCGGATACTCCTCAGAGGATTGCGCTGACGACAAACCACCGTCCGAGCGCAGGATATGTAGCTTCACGCTTTTTGAGTGCGTGGCAAGCTTCGAGGTGAGATTCTTCACGTACTTCTGCACGCGCGGACGGACATAAGAGTTGGCAACGGTGGTGACCGTGCGCTCGTACTCTTGCATCTCAGGAACGACGTCGGAGGAGAGCGAGACCGGAATGCCAGGTAGCACCTCAGCGGCGATCGCTTTAATGCGACGCTCGTGTTTGTCATTGGCGAATGAGTTGATCAGCGACACCGTGAGGGCTTCAATGCCCTTACTGGCTAACTGTTTTAATGATGCACGTAGCTTCTTTTCATCCAGTGGCATCACGATGTCGCCGCGCGCGCCTACACGTTCGTGCGCTTCGATCGTGCAAGACAGAGGCGCCATGGGCAGCGACTTGTTGTAGATGATCCAACCACCGAGACCGCCTGGCACAAAGCTGCGGGCGATTTGCAGTACTTGGCGGTAGCCAACGGTGGTCACGAGCCCGCAACGCGCGCCAGTGCCGGTTAACACCGTATTGGTTGCAACCGTCGTACCATGCATCACATGTGCGATGGCGGAGGGGTCTACTCCAGCACGCTCGCAGACGCGAGCGATGCCATTGAGTACACCAATAGACTGATCCGCTGGTGTGCTTGGTACTTTCGCGGTCCAAGTATGGCCCGTGGCTTCATTGACGAGCAGTAGGTCGGTGAATGTACCGCCCACGTCGACGCCCAATCGATAACTCATGCGTGTCCCCCAAATTCAGATGAAGACCAAACCTTAAAAAAGAAAACAGACTGATCTAGCTTTAAAAACCCAATTCTTTACTAGCCAACACGTGGCCACTTAAGCCGCGCGCGCCCCTGGAAAGGAGCCTGCTTTTGACAGCGCACCTGGCACGGGTCGTCCGAGACGATCACTGAGCCAGTGTGCGGTATCAATCAAACGATCCAAATTAATGCCGGTTTGAATTCCCATGCGTGACATCAGATAAATGACATCCTCGGTTGGTACGTTGCCAGTCGCCGCAGGTGCAAAGGGGCAACCGCCAAAGCCACCAATGCTCGCATCGAGCGTAGCCACACCCGCTGCGACCGCAGCATAGGCGTTGGCCAGTCCGGTATTTCGGGTGTTGTGGAAGTGACCTCTGATCGGCATGCCAGGCAAGGCCTCGCGTAGGCGCGATACCAGTTCTGTGACTTGCGTGGGTACGGCAACACCAATGGTATCAGCCACTGCAATCTCAATGGGTTGCGCTTGAGCGACTTGTTTGGCGATGTCGATGACCCGCTCAATCGGTACTTCGCCCTCAAAAGGGCAGCCGAAGGCAGCGCTGATAGTGACTTGATACCGTAGGCCCGCGGCGCGTGCACGTGCCGCGATATCAAGCCAAGCCACAATCGACTCCTGCGTCGTAGCGCCTTGGTTGCGTTGATTAAAGGTGTCGCTTGCAACGACCGCCATGCCGATCTCATGACAGCCAGCCGCTGCCGCGCGCTCGAAGCCCTTCACATTGAGTACCAGGCCAATGCTTTGTAGGTCGGGGTATTGGCGAAGTCCGGCGAGTACGGCCTCAGCATCCGCCATGGTGGGCACGCGCTTTGGGTTCACAAAGCTGGCCACTTCAATACGCCTGAGACCCGCGCTCAAGGCGCGCTGTATGAATTCCAGTTTGGTCTCGGTCGACAGCACCGTGCTTTCATTCTGCAAGCCGTCGCGAGGGCCGACTTCGACAATCTCTATATGAGAGGGCAGGAGGATGGGACTTGTCATGAAAGGCGACGACGTTCCAGCGGTGTGAGCAGAGGGCGGATTCGGGGCATCACGGGCATCAGAGGAAGGGGCTACCCGGCGGGCGCACCTTGACCGATGGTGGCGTCGATTGTATACAGGATGCCCCTGTTAAAGGAAGACCATGATGACTGACTCGGCGTTTCGCAACGGCCCCCTGTCTGACCTTCGAGTGCTGGAGCTAGGCACGCTGCTGGCGGGGCCTTTCTGCGGCCAACTGCTCGGTGATTTGGGCGCCGAGGTGATTAAAATCGAGCCGCCGAATCAGGGCGATCCGATGCGGGTATGGGGCCAGCAGCAGCAAGGGGAGGCGTCTCTGTGGTGGCCGGTGGTTGGCCGTAACAAGAAGGGCGTGACCTTGGATCTGCGTCAGGCGGAAGGCCAGGCACTGCTGCGAGACTTAGTCGCTAAGACTGACTTTCTATTAGAGAATTTTCGCCCGGGCACCCTCGAAAAGTGGGGCCTATCCTACGCAGAACTCGCCAAAATCAACCCTAAGCTCATCATGATTCGCGTCTCGGGGTTTGGTCAAACAGGCCCTAGAGCCAAGGATCCAGGCTTTGGTGCGATTGGTGAGGCGATGGGTGGACTTCGGTATGTGGTGGGTGATCCGTCCACGCCACCGTCGCGCATGGGCATCAGTATTGGCGACTCACTCGCCGCTACTTTCGCCTGTCTGGGTGCGCTGTCGGCACTTCACTACCGCGAGCAGACCGGTCACGGTCAAGTGGTTGATTCCGCGATTTATGAGGCGGTGTTGGCGATGATGGAATCGCTGATCACTGATTATGATCAGCGGCAATTTATTCGTGAGCGTACGGGTGCGATTTTGCCAAAGATAGCCCCTTCGAACATCTATCCAACCAAAGATGGCATGGTGTTGATTGCGGCTAACCAAGACACGGTGTTCTCACGGCTCGCATTGGCCATGGGGGAGCCCGAACTGGCGCGTGATCCTAACTACGCCACGCACCAAGCCCGTGGCGCTCATCAAGCGGAGCTTGATGAGCGTATTGGGCGTTGGAGCATTACCCTCACTAACGTGGAAGTACTTGAAATACTGGCGCGTCCCGATACGGCAGTGCCATCCGGCCTTATTTATAGGGCGCCAGACATGTTGGATGATCCGCAGTTTGTGGCTCGTAATGCGATCATCAGCACGCAGCATCCGGTGTTCGGTGAACTGAAAATGCAAAACGTCGCGCCTAAACTGTCCGCCACTCCCGGCGGTGTGCGCTCGCCAGCCCCTGAGCTTGGGCAACACAATGATGAGGTGTATTTGGGTCTTCTGGGGCTCACAGCGGAACGCTATGCCGAACTTAAGTCACGCAAGGTGATTTAAGCGATGGCGCAAAAATACAGCATCAGTAGTGGCTTTGATGGACGCCTAAAGCCAGGGCGACAACCTGCGCTCGTCATGATTGATTTGGTGAATGCTTACTTCACCGAGGGCTCGCCTTTATTTGGTGGCGAGGGCTGTCTGTCCGCTTTACGTGGAGCGGCTACGTTATTGGAATCTGCGCGCACCGCCGCCATTCCGATCATTCACACCTGTTTGAGCTATCAAGTGGGTGGCCGAGATGGCGGTGTGTTTATGCGAAAGATACCTGCGCTACATGGTTTTGAAGTCGGTCGAGATCCGCACTTTGGCGCCTTTCCAAAAGAGGTATCGCCACAGGCAGGTGAGACCTTGGTGACGAAGCAGTATGCGAGCGCGTTTTTTGGAACCAGCATGGCTGCGACCCTCACGAGTTTAGGGATCGATACGCTCCTAATCGCCGGGGTGTCCACCAGTGGTTGCGTGCGCGCAACAGCATTAGATGCTTGCCAGCACGGGTTTATCCCCTTGGTGGTTCGGGAGGCGGTGGGCGATCGCGATCCAGGTCCGCATGAGGCCAATCTCTATGATTTACAAGCAAAATATGCCGAAGTCATCGAGCTTTCGCACGCGCAGAACTACCTGACCGCGTGGGCAGCGTCCCGCGCTTGACAGCGTCGTGGGAATCCGTAGTAATACGCTTATATTGCAGATTGTATACAGTCATACTGCAGTCACTTATTCTTTCTTAATGTCAGTTATCCACTGAAACGCGAGGACTTAATGACCATTCGTGCCAGTCAACTCACCCTGCTTGCCGGTTCCATTGCCATGACCTTGATGGCTTCCCAAGCGGGCGCACAGCAAGCGCCAGCGGCCAACGCACCAGCCGGCGAACTCGGCGAGATTGTGGTCACGGCTCGTGCCCGCGAAGAAAAGCTTATCGACGTACCAGCGACGGTTCAGGCGTTCACCGCCGCCGACATTAAGCGTGCGGGTATTGAGCGGCCACAAGACTTCATCGCATTAACCCCCGGTGTCTCGCAAGTGCAGACCGCCGAGGTGGGCGATATGCAGGTGAGTATTCGCGGCATTAATACGGGTCGCGATGCAGAGACTAACTTTGCGTTGGTGATCGATGGCGTTCTTCAGACCAATCCGAATGGATTCAACCAAGAATTCGCGAACGTTGACCAGATCGAAATCGTGAAGGGTCCGCAGAGCGCCATCTACGGTCGAAATGCCGTTTCTGGTGCAATGATTATTAATACCCGTAAGCCCACCGATGAAACTGAGTTTGATGTGACAGCGGGTGGCGCCAATAAAGGCACGGAGAAAGCCAATATCTATTTTGCCGGTAAGTTGGCCGACGGAGTTGATGGTGGCGTGAGCGCGTTCTATCGCAACACCAATGGTTTCTTCTACAACAGTTATTTACATTGCGATAATTGCGCCGACTATTACAAAGAGTATGGCATCGCGCCACGCCTGATTATTGATGCCGGTGAGAATGGCACCTTCGATGTAAAGGCTAAATTCTCTAAAATCACTGCCGGCGCGATTAACTTTAACGCCGCTTTCGCGTTACCCTATTTCACCGTGGCGACCGCCGGTCTTAATGGTATTCTGCCCGGCTTTAATAGTGCTGACTTTAATCAGAATGTTAATAACCACGTTTTTGATTACATCAGCAATATCGTTCCACACAACGAACAGAAGAATGAGCAGGTCTCAGTTAAGTGGGATCGGAAGATTGATGTGGGCACCTTGACGGCGTGGGCTGCCTACAATAATCAAACTAACTATTTCTTAACGGATGGTACGAGCGCAGCTTTTGGTCTGTACGCAGCAACCGCGCCCTGCCAAGCTGACATCACCAATCAAACGGGTGGTCCATTGCCGTCGCCCACCTTTTATTTAGGTGGCAATTCGGTACTTCCGGCCTATGGCCCTGCGACGTGCGATGGCTACCAGTACCAGCAGCGTGATCAGAAAGACATCTCGTTGGAGTTGCGTATCAGTTCACCGGGTGATCAAGCGCTGCGTTGGCAAGCAGGCTTGTATGTGGCTGATATCAAGCGTCATGTGGTGGTGGCCCAAGGGTCTGATCCAGGCGCCGGTGACTTACTGGCTCAGCCATTGGTACGCGCTGGCGGTACGAATCCGACCGATCTTTTATTTGATGATAATTACGAGAATAAGGTGTCGGCGGTGTTCGGCAACATTGCGTACGACATCCAGAAGAATCTCGAGGTCGCCTTCGCGATTCGTTACGACAATGAAAAACGCTCCGTTGATAATAACGTGCCAAAAATCAGTCCGCAGACGGCGGGTTTCGGAGCCTTTGGTGCTGTGGTCTGTCCGGACGGTCCCAACACGGTGACCTGTACCGGGTACATCAACCCTTATTACAATGTGAACCAGGCAGCGACTTCTATCCCCAGCCGTTCAGCATCGTTTAGTGAGCCAGAACCGAAGCTGTCTCTGAACTGGAAGTTTGAGCAGCATATGTCAGCCTACGCCTCTTACGGGTATGGCTTTCGTAGTGGTGGCTTTAACTCATCAGGCAGTGCCGCGACCGTCCAGCAGTATTTTGGTGCGCTAAACGCCATTACGCCGGGCAGTATCACGGCTCAGAATGCTTTTGGGACGCCAGCCGGCCCATCCTTGCCGGTATCAAGTAACTCGTACCCTAACGGTGTTTCTGATGAGTATAAGAAAGAAGTCTCTAAGGCCGCTGAAGTAGGCCTCAAGATGGAGCTGCTCGATCGCAGCGTGATGATTGATTTGGCGGCTTTCAATACGAAGGTCGACAATATGCAGATCTTCAACTTTTTCGCCGGTCCGTTCGGCTTGCTTCGGGTCGTGACCAACATTGATCAGGCAACGCTTAAGGGTGTTGAAGGCGATATTCGCTGGCGGACCGGTGATTACCTGACGCTGTTCGCAGGCGTCGGTACTGTCGATAGCAAAATCGATTCCTATTCGGGTCGCCCCTACACCGCTGGTAATAAAGTGCCCTATGCACCTGAATACACTGCGTCCTTCGGCGCGGATTTCACTGTTCAGATTGCTGATCATCTCAATCTTGTTGCGCGCGTAGATGGCAATTCGATCGGTAAGACTTGGTTTAGTGCCGTGCAAGGTAATCAAGTGCAAACGCTGTTTGGTGTTCCCGGTGATTACTCAAACACGTATCGTGCCGCCTATACGCTGCTCAATGCGCGTGTCGGATTACGCGGTACTAACTGGGATATGACCGCGTGGAGTCGAAACCTTGCCAACAAGAAGTATCTTGCTGAGGTGATTCCCGCCCCAGAGTTTGGCGGATCGTTCCTGAATTCCGGCACGGGCCGAGCATTCGGCTTAGACGTATCCTACCGATTCGCGGGCGGCAAGTAAGTCTCAGGAGGCTGGTGCCCTTAGGCGCTAGCCTCATTGATTCGCAGTGAGATAATTTGACGCCGGCTACGAAGCCGGCGTTTTTATTGGTCAGTCGATCAGACAGTTAGCGCCACACTCGACCGTGCGCCCAAAAGCTATAGCCTGGGGTAATAGATGAGTCGCGTAGAAGCGCGCAGTCAGCCGCTTGGCAGTGAGAAATTCAGAGCTGCCGCCGACACCGGCGGCCGCTAGAGCATCGGCCTTCGCCATTAGCCAACCGCCCATCGTCAACCCGCATTGTTTGAGGAAGGGAACGGCAATCGTCTGTGCGTGGGTGACATCGTGGGCGAGATACCCCACCAATAAGTGCGCCGAATGCTTGAGCGCCACTAAGGCGACGAGCGCTTCTGCACACATGTCATGGTCAGCCGGCTTATTGGGTTGCAGTGCTTCGAGTTCGTGGCGCATCTGCTCGAGTAAGTCGAAAAGTGCCGCACCTTGATCGCGACCCACTTTGCGACTGATCAGATCCAACGCCTGAATGCCGGTGGTGCCTTCATAGATCGGACCAATGCGCGCATCTCTCATCAGCTGAGCCGCTGCTGTGTCTTCAATGTATCCCATCCCACCATGTACTTGGATACCCATCGAGGCAACTTCGACACCCATTTCGGTCGACCAAGCTTTGACGATTGGAATCAATAGATCGCCACGGGCCTGCGCTTGAGTGCGCAGTGAGGCATCTGGCGCATGTGCGCCTAGATCTAATTGGAGCGCGGTATATAGGGCCAGCGCTCGAGCGGCCTCGACGGAAGCGCGCATACTGAGGAGCATCCGCCGCACATCCGGATGGGATGCAATGGCGACCGGAGTCGCGGCAGGGGACTTGCCTTGGCGTCGAGTCACAGCCCACGCTGCCGCTTGCTGATACGCGCGTTCCCCGATCGCATAGCCCTCAAGCCCGACCGACAGGCGAGCGGCGTTCATCATAATGAAAATAGACTCAAGGCCGCGGTTGGGCTCACCGACCAAGTAGCCGATGGCACCGCCTCTATCTCCGTAAGACATGACGCAGGTGGGACTGGCGTGTATGCCGAGTTTTCGCTCGATCGACAGACAGTGGACGTCATTGCGGGCACCGAGTGTTCCGTCAGCGCTAACCAGCACTTTCGGAACGATGAACAGGGATAATCCCTTGGTACCGGCGGGCGCGCCGTCGATACGGGCCAGTACGAGGTGGATGATGTTGTCTGCTACATCATGATCGCCCCAACTAATGAATATTTTTTGGCCGTAGAGTCGGAAACCCGCTGGCGTGGCCTCGGCCCGTGTGCGGATGAGTCCGAGATCACTGCCGGCCAGTGGTTCGGTGAGATTCATCGTGCCGGTCCATTCGCCACTCACGAGTTTCGGAAGATAGATGCGACGCTGCTCTTCTGAACCACGTTGCTCGATGGATTCGACCGCCGCACTTGTCAACATGTGACATAACTTAAAAGACAGGTTGGCAGAGGCCCACAGCTCCTCTACCGCGGCACACAGCACCATCGGGGCACCTTGTCCGCCAGACGACGGCGGGCCGCGCAGTGTGGGCCAGCCGGCTTCGACGAAGCGATGATAAGCATCTTTCATGGCCGCAGGCACCACCACGCCATCTGCGGTCCAAAGAGCCCCTTCGCGATCGCCTGGTGCATTGGTGGGCGCTAAGACGCCCTCCGCAAACTGGGCAGCTTCTGCCAGCACGGAGTCTGCGAAATCCGTCGAATAGTCTGGGAAGTCGTTGAGTCCCTCTAGGACTTGATCGCCGAGCAGCGCGTGGAGCACGAAGCGGATGTCGGCAAGAGGGGCGGTATACATGAGCGAGGCGCCGGGTTCATCTTAAGCGTATGAAAAGGCTGACGGTGATGTGGCAGCGAGCTTTCCGGCGTATCTTAACATTGCCCACCTACCGGTACCAGTGAAAGACCACGGCGTGCTCACGTCACATGGAGACGACGAGGTTTTGATGGACAGGATAATGGCACAGGCCTGCGCTTTGCATGCACCGAGTGGTGCGCCCTTAGGCCGCTTATCTGTCCAGTTCGCTGTCCAAGTGCGCCATGGCTTGTACTGGATAGCGCGCGCCGGCGGCGGCGTCTTTTGGGACCGCTTCAGTGAGTGCGCTCAGTTGAGCGGCCGTTAAGGCAATGTCGGTTGCCCCGAGCGCCTCGGTGAGCCGATCTCGGCGTCGCGCACCGATGAGCGGCACAATATCGTCCCCCTGCGCGCGTACCCAGGCGATAGCCGCTTGCGCTACTGTCAGTCCGAGCTGATCCGCGGCGGCCCGTAAGTTATCCACTAGGTTGAGATTGATATCTAGGTTGGTCCCTTGAAAACGGGGGCTGTGACTTCGAAAGTCGGGGGTGCGCAAGCGGTCTTTTGACCAATGGCCGCTGATCAGTCCACGGCTTAACACCCCGTAGGCAGTGATACTAATTCCCAGCGAGCGACAGGCTGGCAGGATGGCCTTCTCAATTCCGCGTGAGAGCAGTGAGTACTCTATTTGTAGATCGCAGATCGAGTGCACGGCCTGCGCGCGGCGAATGGTGTCAACACCGACCTCAGATAAGCCGATGTAACGTACGTAGCCCGCGCTGACTAACTGAGCAATCGCGCCAATGGTGTCTTCGATCGGCACCTGTGGATCAAGGCGTGCGGGTCGATAAATATCGATGTAGTCTGTCCCTAAGCGTTGCAAGGTGTAGGTCAAAAAATTCTTAATGGCCGCTGGCCGAGCGTCATAGCCTAACCACGCGCCGGTCGGATCACGCAGTGCGCCGAATTTAACACTCAGTTGTATTTTCTCGCGCGCCTTGGCTTGCAGCGCTTCGCGTAGTAGTAACTCATTGTGACCCATGCCATAAAAATCACCGGTATCAAGCAAGGTCAGCCCTGAATCGAGGGCAGCGTGGATTGTCGCAATACTTTCAGTCCGATCTGTTGGACCATAGAAGTCGGACATGCCCATACAACCGAGGCCGATCGTAGACACGGCGGGACCGTTATTTCCTAGTCGGTGAGTGCCCATCATGAATGGCTCCTTGGCATAAGCATCGATACTAAGCGTTTAAGCACTGCCGTATCGGGAGCGGCGATGTGAATACAGCGACGAGTATGAATAAGCCGCTGACTTAGCGATGCGTGCCGGTTTGTACGATTCCTAAAAATTCAGCACGTGTCCGAGGATCCTCACGGAAAGACCCGAGCAGCGTACTAGTGACCATTGAAACACCGGATTTATGCACTCCGCGTGTGGTCATGCACTGGTGGGACGCTTCAATAATGACGCCCACGCCGCGCGGCTTTAAGACGTCAGCGATGCAGCTGGCGATCTCAGCGGTCATTTTTTCCTGTACTTGAAACCGACGCGCATAGACATCGACGACTCGTGCCAGCTTGCTGATACCGACGACCTTATTGTGTGGTAGGTAGCCGACGTGTGCGCGACCGATAATCGGTGCCATGTGGTGCTCACAGTGCGACTCAAAGGTGATATCTCTTAGGATCACCATCTCATCGTACCCAGCGACTTCTTCAAAGGTCCGGCGCAGATAATCGGCGGCATCAATTTTGTAGCCAGAGCACCAGTCCTCATAGGCGCGCACCACGCGTGCGGGGGTATCGCGCAGTCCCTCTCGATGGGGGTCATCGCCCGACCATAGAAGCAGGGTCTTAACAGCCTCTTCAGCGGCTTCACGGGTGACGCCGCCAGCCTTATCGTGAGGGGGGGAGTTCGAGTCAGTGGGCTTCACAACGTGTCCGCTCAGTGGAATAGGGGAACACCCTGACCTGTTTAATGGGGGGCGTCAACGATTGCGAGTGACGCGAATGGGCGTACTGGATATACTGCCTAGGCAGTGACTGCCAGAGCAGATATGAATCATTACAATTCAAGTACTTACAAAGCACACAGCAGCATCGGCTACCTCATCCGGCGGGGGGCTTCCTTGATGCGCGACCAGATAGAGGCCGCCTTTGCCGGGCATGGTCTCTCGTTCATCCAGTGGGCGACTCTCTTGTTACTGCGCGATCATCCGTCGTACACCGCAAGCGACTTGTGTCGCGAACTACACCACGACTCCGGTGCCTTGACGCGCCTGCTCGATCAGTTAGAGGCGCGTGCCCTCATCGCACGGCAGCGCAGTGCGATGGATAGGCGCTCGGTGACGCTCGTGCTGTTACCTACGGGTCATGCCCTGATGGAATCGTTGCTGCCCTTGGTGGTCGAGCGTGTGAACGAAGCACTCACCGATTTCACTCCAAGCGAGGTACAGACCCTAGCGCACTTGCTTGAGCGACTGATCACGCGTTTAGAGAACGCGGAAGAAGATCGAAGTTTGCTGCCATCGAGGATTGTCAAATGATGAGTCTGCGTCGGTTCTCAATCAGCTGTGTCGCAGCCGCACTCTCAGCCTGTGTCGCATTGCCTCCCTCGACACCTCCTGCGACTCAGCTCAATGCCAATCAGTTACACCTTGATGCACCTGAGGTCTCAGTCTTCAATCCTGATTGGTGGACTCGATTTAATGATGCACAGCTCAACCAACTCATGGTCAGAGCGCTTGATCATAATCCGTCCTTGATCGATGCCATGGCGCGTTTAACCCACGCACGCGCTGCTGTGTCGGCTGTTTCTACTACGCTGCGACCAACCGTGGATGCCAATGCGAGTCTCAGCCGGGACCGTTTCAGTGAGTCTTATATCTACCCACCGCCGTTCGGTGGTACGTCTTGGTGGAATGGCCAAGTGAATCTGGGCGCCTACTGGGATCCTGACTTTTGGGGCCGTCAGCGCCAGCTCATTGGTGCAGCAGCCCATGGTGCGAATGCGCGCAGCTTTGATCTATGGGGTGCGCGTAGTGCCCTTGAATCTACGCTGCTCAGTGCATACTTTGAGCTCGACCAACAGTATCAGTTACTGGAACTCACCAAAGCCTATGAAGACGATCGACTACAGATGGCTAGCCTTATTCAGCGTCGGGTAGCAGCAGGTCTCGATTCGGAGGTCGATCAGAAAGCGGCGAATGTATTGCTTCCCGATGCACGTACGGCACGCAGTCATGCCGTTGCCGAGGTTGAACTGCGTGAGCATCACATCCGATCCCTAATCGGAGCGCCTCAAGATGAGGTGATAGCGCGGCCCTCAATAAACTATGGAGATGTCCTTGTACTGCCTACTGTCGTCCCGGGTGATTTGCTTTTACGGCGCGCGGATGTGCAAGCGGCGCTCGAACGGGTGAGCGCAGCCACCTCCCAAGAGACGGCCGCCCAGCTGGCTTTTTACCCGACTCTCAACCTAACCGGGTTCATCGGATTCTCCGCATTGACCTTACCTGACTTACTCTCAGCACCCTCGCGTCAGTACGGCGTGGGCCCGGGTCTCTCCTTGCCAATTTTCGATGCCGGTCGCTTGCACGCGCAATTGATCGGTGCGCGTGCTGATGTGGACGCGGCGATTGCGCAGTACAACGCGACTGTACTCCGTGCCGTACAAGAGGTGGCGGATCAACTCACGCGTCTTCGAGCTCTAGAAAGCGAGCAACGGGACCAAGATGACAAGCTGGCTCAACTGATGAGTGCGCGGTCTCTAGCAGAACGACGAGCCGCAGGTGGCCTTACCAGTCAGTTACCGGTGCTAGAGGCGGACATGCGTGCGCTCATGGCACGGATTCAATGGATACACATACGCGCCCTCCGAGCAGAGGCTCGTATCGCTCTGGTGATTGCCATAGGCACTGGAAATTCTCCCCCTTCGTCTTTAGAAAAGGCCCAACCGTGAACACTGCTACAACCTCGTCCCTGACGCCCAATCAGGGCGCTCGTACCCGCGGTTTTTTCGTATTCGCCGTGGTGGCGCTTTTGATTGCCTTGGGCTTTGCGGTCTATTGGTATGTCCATCTGTCTCACCTGGAGTCAACGGATGACGCCTACGTGTCGGGTGATGTGATCCAAATCACTAGCGAAGTGCCGGGTACGGTACTCGCTGTGCATGTAGATGATACGCAGACGGTCCATCGAGGCGACGTGTTGGTGGAACTCAATCCGGCGGATGCCTCCTTAGCTTTAGCAAGTGCCGAGGCAGAACTTGCGCATGCGGTGCGAGATGTCAGTGGTTACTTTGCCCAGTATGCGCAAGCGAAAGCAGAGCTCACGGCGCGCGAATCGACGCGTGCACGTGCTGCGAGTGATTTACAGCGACGACAGCCGTTGCTGGTTGGAGGGGCGATTTCAGCAGAAGAGCTATCGCATGCAAATGAACTCTTGATTGAGCAAAGTGCCGCCGTGGCGGCAGCTCGTGCTCGGGCAGAGTCGCTCGCGGTTCAGGTACAAGGCACCACCATCCCCACCCACCCGCGCGTGTTACAGGCAGCAGCCAATGTGCGAGCCGCTGACTTGGCCTTAACACGGACGCACTTATTGGCGCCGGTGGATGGTGTGGTGGCTAAGCGGACGGTGCAGATCGGTGAGCGCCGCGCACCCGGGGTGCCTCTGTTGTCGCTGGTTGCGTTGTCTGACGTTTGGGTCGATGCGAACTTTAAAGAAGTGCAATTAGGTCGCCTGCGAGTCGGTCAGCCGGTGATAGTTCGTACCGATGTCTATGGCTCAAGCGTGCGCTATCAGGGTCAGGTGGCGGGTCTATCGGCAGGCAGTGGCAGTGCGTTCGCGCTGCTGCCCGCTCAGAATGCGTCAGGCAACTGGATCAAAATCGTACAGCGTGTGCCGGTACGTATTCGCTTAGATCCTCAGGCAGTCGCTGAGCATCCGCTGCGCTTAGGTCTGTCGGCGGATGTGCGCGTGGATATCACTGATTTATCTGGTCCCTTAGTCACTGATAATGTGCGTGCAGGGCGTTTGGCGCCAACGCTGTCGCCGACAGAAGACACCACAGTCAATAACCGCATTGCGGCAATCATTGCCGCGAACACAGTGCGCGTAGCAAATGGGGCGCGTATTAACCTGTGAGTGCGGCGACGGCCAATGACGGGTTTAGCGGACTCACCCGTGCGGCGCGCACGGTGGCGGCTTTTGCCGTGGCGCTCGGTACGTTTATGCAGGTGTTGGACACCACGATCGCCAATGTGTCGATCACGGTCATCGCCGGCAATCTAGGGGTCAGTGCCGATCAGGGGACGTGGGTCATCACCTCGTTTGTGGTCGCGAATGGGGTGTCTGTCCCCTTGACCGGTTGGCTGATGCAGCGCTTTGGGCTGGTGCGAACCTACGTCGGTGCGTTGGTGCTCTTTACGTTGTCGTCATTCTTATGCGGCATGGCATGGAGTCTGCCGTCGCTCATTGTGTTTCGGGTGATGCAGGGTTTTTTCTCAGGGCCACTGGTGCCAGGCTCGCAGGCGCTGCTGCTCAACGTCTTTCCACCCCAGCGACGCACGTTGGCACTCTCTATCTGGTCGATTACCACGCTGTTGGCACCGATCGCAGGGCCGATGCTCGGTGGCTATCTATCAGATAACTATAGCTGGCCATGGATATTTTTAATTAATCTACCCGTTGGCGCCTTGAGTGCCTTCCTCTGTTGGCGACATCTTGGAAAGCGAGACGCGCCGGGTCGAAAGGTGCGGGTTGATTATGTGGGGATCGTGCTGCTGGTCATCTGGGTCGGCGCCTTACAGGTGATGCTGGACAAGGGTAAAGACGCAGACTGGTTCGCATCACCGATGATCATCACGCTGGCGGTGGTCAGTGTGCTGGGCTTTATATCTTTTTTAATTTGGGAGTTGACCGAGCAGCATCCGATTGTCGATCTAACGTTGTTCCGGTTACGTAACTTTTGGTTGGGCTCAGTGGTGCAGGCATTGGGTTACGGCATTTTTTTCGCCAACTTAGTGTTGTTTCCGTTATGGATACAAACCCAGTTGAACTACACAGCGACCTGGGCCGGCTTTGTCGCGGCACCGGCAGGTATGGTGGCGGTGCTGGTGACGCCCTTCGTTGGCAAGTGGATGGGTCGGATTGATATTCGTTGGTTTGCGACGGTTTCGTTGCTGGCATTCGGCACCTCGTATCTGATGAGAGCCGAACTGACGTCTGAGGCAAGCTTTTATCAGTTCGTACTCCCAGGACTTGTTCAAGGGATTGCACTGGCGACCTTTTTCATCTCAACAGTGAGCATTGTGTTGCAGGGCGTGCCTGGCCACCGTGTACCGGCCGCATCGGGTCTGTCGAGTTTTATGCGAACGATCGGTGGCAGCTTTGCGGCAGCGATTGTGACGACCGTTTGGGATCGTCGTGCAGCGCTCTATCAAAGTCGACTCATTGAGCATTCAGGCATATCAGATCCTGCTTTTCGAAGCGCGCTTGATCACTTACAGGCAGTGGGATTCTCCCAGTCGCAAGCGTTCGCTTTGGTGAGTCGCTCTTTGGGAGTCCAAGCCTATGCGAAGTCGGCTATCGACTTTTTTTGGATTTCGGGTTGGCTGGTTTTTTTGCTTATTATATTAGTGTGGATTACCCGACCGGGGGCTAGTGCCCACGCGCACGCAGCGGCGGTCGCGGCCGACTAGATCGAAACGATTTGCTTGTGAGCGAGGTGGACGCGCTGCTGCAGCGCGTCGCTGGATTTAAAAAAGCTGGGATCAACTGCCTTGATCCCAGCCGCTTTGCCTAGTCGACGCGTTCGCCATGTAGGCTGACGTCTAGACCTTCACGCTCTTCATCTTCCGCCACGCGCAGTCCGATGGTGAGGTCAATGAGTTTTAAGATGATGTAACTGCTGATGCCACCATAGATCAGGGTAGCGCCAACGCCTAGCAGTTGGGTCATGACGGAGCCATCGACACCGGAGATTTCCTTACTGGCAAATACACCGGTCAGTAGCGCGCCGACAATGCCACCCACACAGTGCACGCCGAAGGCATCCAGTGAGTCGTCATAGCCCAAAGCGTGCTTGAGTGTGGTGGCCGAGAAGAAACAGACCACGCCGGCAATCAGACCAATGATCACCGCGGGAGTCGGTCCCACGAAGCCAGACGCGGGAGTGATCGCCACCAGTCCCGCGACGGCACCGGAGGCGATGCCAAGAACGGATGGCTTTTTCTTCAAGATCCACTCGGCGAACATCCATGCAATGGCGGCGGCGGCGGTTGCCAGTTGAGTGGTGACCATCGCCATACCTGCACGGCCATCGGCGGCACCCGCTGAGCCTGCATTGAAACCACACCAGCCCACCCACAACAAGGAGGCGCCGATGACGGTCAAAATCAGGTTATGTGGCGCCATCGGTTCCCGACCATAGCCCACTCGCTTGCCGAGCACCAAGGCGGCCACCAGAGCGGCGATACCTGCGTTGATGTGCACGACCGTGCCACCGGCGTAGTCCAACAGGCCGCGTGCGCTGAGCCAGCCACTGGGTTCCCACACCCAGTGGGCGATGGGTGCGTAGACCGCTAATGACCAGACGCTCATAAAAATCAGCATGGCAGAGAACTTCATGCGCTCCGCAAACGCACCGCAGATGAGTGCGGGTGTAATGCAGGCGAAGGTCAACTGAAACATCGAGTAGACGGATTCAGGGATCGTCAATGCCAGATGAGAGGCAGACAGTTTGCCGGCCTCTTTCATGAATACCATGCCATTCATAAAGAGCCGGCTACTACCACCTAGAAAGGCAGAGCCGGGCGTGAACGCCCAGGAGTAGCCGATCGCCCACCAGAGCAAAGAGACAACGCAGGTGATCGCGAAGGTCTGCATTAAAGTGGATAAGATATTTTTCTTTCTGACCATGCCGCCATAGAACAGCGCCAATCCAGGCAGCGTCATGAGTAACACCAGCACGGTGGAGGTCAGCATCCATGCCGTGTCACCGGACGATATCTTATCGAGCGTGACAAGCTGCGGCTCCGTCGGTGCGGGTTCAACCGCTGCATCAGCGGGAGCGACCGTCGGCGCCGTGACGGCCGTCACCGGAGGAGTGACAGCTGCCTCTTCCGCATGGGCAGCGGCGACGAACAGCGGGGTGCTGAGAAGGAGTGTGATGAGCCACGCGCGTGAGTGTCGAAACATGAATGAATCCCTTAGCCCGAATGCCGTGAGTAGCCGCGGTCTTAGTGCCGGCTGAGGCACCAGACCGCGGTCCATGCGACCCGAGGGCGTCTGTGGTGGGACGTTTTACCTCAAGGTCACGACTGATTTAAAGCAAGCATTATGCCAATTGCGTAAACCCTCAGCGCGAGAGGTCCGATCGACGAGCCATCTGGCTGTCAGTGGTTGACAAAAAAATATAAACTATTGATTTTTAACAATAAATATATTTTACGCTGTCTTGATCGTTGCCAATTTGTGGCGTGCGTGGCCGGGCGTGGGGTCGGATCGAGGGGCGCATTGGATTAGTTTTCAGCCGCCGTGGTTGGGTGGACGCCACTTTTTGGTGCGCCCTGAGCTCGCGCCTGCGCGCTCAGGCGGCATCGATGGAGTATTCGGTGCTTTTAGCGACTCCGTCGGCGACCGGATGTCAAAGATGTTAACCAGTCCTCGACACCGACAGGCCCTTTCATCGGATAGTGCCCCCAGTACTGAATGAGGCCTGTTATGACTCAATGTGAACCAACGCACAACAATCGCCTTCGACTGCAGAGTCGATCACTGCGTCCTCTGAATTGGCTAGGCGTCGTCATGCTTAGCGCACTCAGCATGACCTTGATTTCGCCTGCTTGGGCGGGCCTTGGTGAGCAGCAAAGCTCTATTGCCCGTGATCAGGCGACCATTCGCGGTGCCACGGTGCAGGTGACTCAGCACGCACACTACGCATTGCACGCGGTCAGTTCGCCGACAGGGGCCCAACTGCATGAGTACGTCGCGCACTCCGGGATGGTGTTTGCGACTACTTGGTCAGGACGGTCATTGCCTAACTTAAAAAATATCTTAGGCGCGCACTATGCCCGTTACCAGCAAGTCATCGCTGTACCCCATACCAATCACCATGTGCTCAACATCACGGACGGCGACTTCGTGGTGTCTATGCGTAAAACGCAGCGCGAATTTCATATTGCAGCCTATGTGCCCACCCTGATGCCGCAAGGCACAACGGTCGCTGACCTGCACTAATTTAGTTTAAGGATGAGTTGTTATGAAGTCACTTATTAAAGTGTTGTTACTCGCGCTCTTGAGCGCGGGTTTGTTAAGTGCGTGTGGTGGTGGAGGCTCTGGCACTGCACCGTCGCCCTCACTGTCCGTCGCGACGAGCCTATCATTCGCTGCACAGACAGTAGGGGTCCCCAGCATCCAAGTGCTAACGGTAACGAACACCGGTACAGGGGCGCTGCTGATCAGTGGCATCACCCTCACGGGTGCGGCGTTCACGCAAACCAATAATTGTACGAGTGTGGCGCCAGCGGCTACTTGCGCAGTGACTGTGACCTACACGTCATCGGCAGCCGCGCAAACCGGCAGTCTCAATATCGCTAGCAATGCGCCCAACAGCCCAGCGATTGTCACGCTAAATGGTGCTGCTGGTTTAACGAATTTCCTACCCGTAACCGCATCAGTGGGCCCGTTGGCTGGTCTCAATTATTCAGTCAATGTGTTGTACGCCACCATCACGGTGTGTACGCCAGGGAGCACCACGGCGTGTACCACTATTCCTAATATTCAGGTGGATACGGGATCGGTCGGCCTTCGGCTGATATCGCCCTTGGGCACTGCTGTACCCACACCCATCACTGACTCGACGACTACGAGCCCTATTTTTGAATGTGTGCAGTTTGTGGACGGTTACACGTGGGGCTCGATGGTGACCCTAGATGTTCAGTTTGGTGGACAAACCCTTTCAAATGTTGCCGTTAACTTGTTGGGTGATGCGGCTGCGGGTGCCGCACCAGCGGATTGCGCGACTGCGCCTACCAACATCATCGCACCGACTTATATGAATGAGAGCACCGTCGTTGCCTTAGGTGCGAATGGCATTTTGGGCGTGGGTAATTTATTGCAGGACTGTGAAGTAGGTTGCACGCCGGCTTTCTTGACCTCTAATCCACAATATTTGCCAGAGAGCCCGTATTACGTGTGCCCCGCGGGTAACTGCGTGCACACGGGTGTGGCGCTTGCGAATCAGGCAAATAATTTGGCGGCACTACTCAATGCATACAATAACGTCAGTGCAGATCATAACGGCATCATGATTGATTTGCCGGCGGCACCCAACACGGGTCTGTCAAGTCTTGAGGGCAAGCTGTTTTTTGGGATCAATAATCAGAATAATAACCAACTACCTGCCAGCGCAAAAACGTATTCGCTGTCATATTCCCAGACTCTAAGTACAACCTACAAGAGTTCGGTATTGCCTAACAGCTTTATAGACTCGGGGTCGAATGGGTTGTTCTTTGACGACCCCTTGATTCCTACCTGTGCTGATCTAGCAGATCAGTTTTTCTGCCCAAGCAACCCGGACACTCTTAGCCTGTCAGCGGTCATTCAAAGTAGCGATGCCACTGTGACCAGTGGTGATATTGCCTTCACTATAGGTAATGCCGATACGTTATTACCATCTCTATATGATCCGTCGACGGCATTAGCGGTACAGCCGACCTTAGGTGGACCACTGGGTCTGACCGGGTCTTTTGATTGGGGTCTTCCGTTCTTTTATGGTCGCCGTGTGTTTGTGCTGTTTGACAACTATCCAGGTTACGGCAACGGTGCGATCGCGTTTGAGTAATGCGGGCAATGGTTGGGCTTATGTCAGGCGCGTGGGGTCAGTCGTCTCCGTGAGACATGAGGTCAGAGAACATGGGTCGAGTACGCGGGTGCCTTGATCGTTCCCTAGCCACGGGCTTGGTTGGCGTGATGATGCTTGCGTGGCCGGTTATCAGTCAGGGCAGCCCTCGGGGCCTCGTGTCTGAGGACGTGTTTCGCATAGCGGATGTCGCCGACCCTCATCTGTCGCCCGATGGGCGATGGGTCGCCTACCTCGTGAATCACAACGATCGTGAGTCGGATGAATCGATCAGCGCCCTGTGGCAGGTGGCCTGGAATGGCGATGCACCGAAGCCGCTCACACCACCGTCTCTTAAAGACGTCAGCTCACCCCAGTGGAGTCCTGACAGTCGCACGGTGAGTTTTTTGGCTACCTCAGAGGGGGATGATCACAGTCAAGTCATGGCGGTAGATCGTCGTGGGGGCGAGGCTCGCGCACTGACACATACAGCCGCCACGATCATCAGCTATCAGTGGTCACCGAACGGGCAGCAGTTGGTTCTGGTCATACAAGGGCGTGAGGACAGCGCCTCGGCAAAAGTGCCACCACCGATTGTGGTGACAACAACGCCCTTTAAAGCAGACAAGTTGGGTTACTTGACCGCCAGTACGACTACGCACCTGGCGCTTTTCAATATCACCACGGGGCAGCTGTCTGATTTGACTTCAGGGATTGGATTTAATGATAGCCATCCGACGTGGTCGCCGGATGGTCAGCGCATCGCATTCCTTCGTACCCACGGTTTTGGTGCGGATCCCGATGGGCAGCAAGAAATTGACATTGTAGATGCCAAAAGCGGCGCAATGGCGCGTGCTCTCACGCGGGTTTATGTGCCTAATCAGCCGCGATTAGCTTGGACACCGAAGGGTCAGAGTCTTATCGCTTCAGTGGGCTCAAAACCTGCATTTACTGCATACATCTCTGATCAACTGGCAGTGATTTCGGCGATAGATGGCAGCACCCGAGCACTGGCCAGTACCTTGGATCGCGGTGTGTTGAGTTACACGGTCGCGCATGATGGGCTCTTTGTCGATGCTCTCATTGAGGACGATACCGCGATTTATCCTTTGAGCATCAGACTGTCCGATGGGATACCGCTGACGGTTCCACACGGACCTGAGGTGATTATCGCGCAGTCGATTGAGGCGGGGCACGTGGTGCGGCTACTGTCGACGGATCGTGCAGCACCGGAGTTGTTTGCCGTGGAGCACGGGATACTTCGGCCGCTGACCCATCACAATGACGCGCTCTTGGCTGAGATTCAGCTCGGTACAGTGGAAAACCTGAGTTTCAAGAGTAAGGATGGGACAGAGATTCATGGTCTGTTGATCAAGCCGTCTGATTACCGCGTCGGTCAGCGTTATCCGACTATTCTTTGGATCCATGGGGGTCCGGTTGGCGAAGATGAACACTCGCTGCTGTTTGATCAATATCCGTTACAGTTTGAGCGGCAGTTATTGGCGGCACAAGGTTATGTGGTGCTGGCTATTAATTATCGTGGGAGCAGCGGTCGCGGACATCTTTTTCAAGAGGCCATTGCCGGCGATTGGGGCCACAAAGAGGTTGAGGATCTGTTGTCCGGTATGGATACAGTCGTGTCGCTGGGTATCGCTGATCCGAGTCGGCTCGGCGTCGGTGGGTGGAGCTATGGCGGCATATTGACCGACTATTTAATTTCGAGTGATACCCGATTTAAGGCGGCCGTGAGTGGCGCGGGGAGTGGTAACCAGCTGTCGATGTATGGTGCAGACCAATATATCTTTCAGTACAACGCCGAGCTGGGTGCGCCCTGGCAGAATGAGGCGCTGTGGCGTCAGCTGTCGCATCCATTTTTCCATGCGGATCGTATTTCAACACCCACTCTCTTTTTGGGTGGTCTAAAAGACTTTAATGTACCAATTGCGGGTGGTGAGCAGATGTATCAGGCGCTCAAAACACTCGGTGTCCCAACTGAGCTCGTGATCTATCCAGATCAATACCATATTCTAACCCGACCCAGTTATATCAAGGATCGCGCGGATCGTGTGATTGAGTGGTATGCGCAATATTTACAACCGATGGCGGCGCACTGACGTGGCTAAAGAATTTTTCAGGACACACTCATGACCTCTTATGTGCTGAAGACAATGGGCGAGGGTGAGGTCGTGGTATATACCGCACGCCTCTCATTGTGGCGATTTTGGAAAGTATTTTTCTATGCCATGGTGTTAGTGGTCGGGGCCACTTGGATGGTGTCAGCGAGTCGCTTAGACGCACAATGGTTGCCACGGAGTTTAGTGGTGTATGGCCTTGCGCTGCTGCTGGCGTTTTGGCCGTTGGTGTTGAGGCGTAGTACTGAGCTCGTGATTACAGATCGGCGTGCGGTGGCCAAGACGGGCATCGTGTCGACCAGTGCAATTGAGATTCGATTCAGTAAGATTGAGACCATCAAGGTCGATCAGAGCATTTTGGGGCGCCTGTTAAATTTCGGCAGTATTACGATTATTGGGACAGGATCCACTTTTGATCCCATTGCCTATATTGGTCAGCCGCTGCACTTTAAGAATCAGTTGAGTCAGGCGATGGAGGCACAGTCTCGTGGACATCCGCCGGACCGTGTTGGCTGAGCATGGCGTGCTCACTGGCACTGAGCTGACGAGCTTCACCGTAGTGCGTGTGGATGTCATCCAGCACACGCGCACCCGCAGCTATCCCATCATGGCGTTAGTACGTGTGTAATATGGAATTTACGGCTGGACTGTCTGGGTGAAGACATTCTCGAGGTTATCGCTGTGAATCCGTTCGTGCTCAACGCCGTAAATTCCTTATTGCCCTTTATTCAGGTAGGCTGCCTCCATGGCTCGCCGCGCACGCACCGAACACACCCAGATCATTAGCCAGCCCGCGTACCCTGGCGGCGATTGGATGGCCCATTGGCTCGCGCACAGTACATCCACTTACTCAGACAAGTCGGGCAAGGCCTATCACGCCGTATGGCGGCGCTTTCTAGAAGCGCTCGCCGCGCGTGGCGTGACACCGCTCACTGCGACCGCGCGTGACCTCAGCGCTTTCTTCGATTCACAGTCGCTTGCCGCGACTGCACTTCGCTATGCGCGTCTCATTGACCGTGTGTATCAACATGGGCTTGAGTGGGCTTTCATTTCGATTAATCCCATGTCCGAACTTCGTGCCTCGCTGGTTCAGGTAGAGGAGAGGGCAAAAGTGACGCCGCTCGTTGCCCCCGATACCTTGAGCGTCGTGGCTCGTTTACCTCCTGCACGAACCCTCAAGGACCGCCGGGATCACTGTATTGTGACCATCGCTCTGGCCGCTGGACTGCGACTCGCTGAAATCCGCGCCCTACGCCTTACAGACCTAGTAGAAACGCCCAAAGGACTAGAAGTCAGACCGCGGACGGGTGCGCTTCGAACCAGAGACTTAGCACTTGAGCCTTGGCTCGCAGCGCAAGTTAAGCAATGGCTCATCGAACGCGCCGCTTCGGGTGTTGCCGGTCCACTGGTGTTTCCAGGTAAGGACGGGGGGCTGTTGCCCGCGAATACCCTGTACCGGCGGGTGCGTCGTCTACTGGAGGCCATCGGACAGGATTCGGGCTTAGGGCACTTTGGCATCGGCATTCTGCGGACCACCTATGCAAAGCAACTGAGCATCACGGAGACTCCCGAAGTCACTCAACAGCGGCTTGGTCATCGCCGCTTAGCCTCTACCCGACGATTACTCGACGGACTCGCCGACTCGCCACCTGATAAAATACGAGAACACTAATTGACAGCGACTCGCGCTATATGAGCGCTCACCCCCTGTGACATAGGAACTTCATGAGCGTTTGGTCATTTGATGGCACTGACTATTTAGACGCCGCGTCATCCGATCCGGCCACCTTAGGTTGGATGCAAGGTTTCCCTCCACCAAACAACCGATTGATTCGTTTTAGTGACGATCGTTGTCTTGAGTTTCCAGAGAGTCGCTGGAGTCTGTCTCATATTCGGGAATTGATGGCTACTACGGCGGTGCAGCGAGACCCGTCGCGTGTGGTGTCCCTGGCAGTGCCACCTCTCAGTCAACAGCAAGCAATCGAGACGATCCGCTTTAAGGATTTATCCGATCAGGAACTGAGCTGGGAGCACGGACTGCTTCGCACCTATACCGATGGCATCGCGATCATGCATCGCGGTCACTTGGTCTATGAGCGTTACTTTGGCGCCCTGCGGCCTAATTACCCCCATCTGTCTTTCTCGCTCACTAAGTCTTATCTCGCCACCCTGGCCGCCACCCTGATTCATCACGGCACGCTCAATGACGGCTGGCTGGTAACGCATCTGATCCCCGAGTTAAAAGGCTCAGCCTACGAGGATGCCACAGTCCGCCAGTTACTCGACATGGAGGTCGGGGTGGACTACTCAGAAGACTATGCCGATCGACACTCTGCGGTCTGGCAATACGCGTGGGCCACTGGTATGCGACCCAAGCCCAACCCGTACACCGGCCCCACAGGTATTCGCGCCCTATTGCCGACCCTAAAAAAACACGGCGACCATGGAAACGCCTTTGACTATAAAACGCCGAATACCGAGGTTTTATGTTGGATGATAGAGCGGTTGACAGGTCAATCCACCGCACCGTTCTTGTCTGAGCAACTGTGGGCGCCATTAGGGTGCGAATTCGATGGCAGCCTCATTGTCGATCCCACAGGCGTAGCAGTGGCCGGTGCCGGTCTATCAGTGACCCTGCGGGATCTCACGCGCTTCGGCGCGCTCTTATGTCATTACGGTGTCGCAAGCGGTCGGCAGATTATTCCGGAGGCGGTCGTTGAGGATCTTATGCGGGGCGGTGACGTCACGCATTTTCCACAAGCCGACTATCCACTACTGCCCGGCTACTCGTATCACAATCAGTGGTGGGTGACCCATAACCCAGCCGGCGCCTTTGAAGGGCGAGGGATACATGGTCAACGACTCTATGTTGCACCGAAGGCTGAGTTAGTGATTGCAAGACTGGCATCGCATCCAATCGCAACCAGTGCAGCCAACGACCCCATCACCCAGCCACTGATCGCCGCCGTTTCTCGGTTTCTTTGTTCCTAGCGGCCTGCCGACACTCTAGTGAGCCGCACGACGAAGCGCCTCTGGATATAGCCCCTGCCAGAACGCGCACTGGTGAGCGCTAGCCGCATCAAAAGGCCCCACGTGCCTTGGATCCAGTCTCAGTACATCGTGGGATGTCTTAAACACAGGCCACGTCGGTAGACCCCGGCGGTTGGGATTGCCGGTGTAGGCAAACTGACTCCAATACGCGATCATCTGATGGCTAAGCGCCTGCGAACTCGCCACCACATCGGGCCCGTCCCGACGCTGGTTATAAGACACATGCGGATAAAAGTAGGGTAGCTCTGCTGAGTGTACTGCGCCCATCTCAAAACCCGGATTGTCCATCACTGGGGGGGCCTCGGCATCAGTAAATTCATATTCATACACATGTGTTTTTTGGCTCAACCAATGTGCACTCTCAAGAAAAATGCAGTTATTTAGCGAATTGCCAGGTGTAAAGTCAGACTGCACGCGCCCGACGGCAGCGGCGGCCGAGGAATAATGGCTGACTGGATAGCGAACCGCTATGCGCTCCGCGAAGTCGCCATAAGTAGATGCCAGCCGACCGATATAGCTTTCCGCAGTGATCGACGCCCCACCGGCGACTTCATAACCCACATACAGGCGCAGTTCATCTTGGTTGCCACCGTTAATCATCGGCACTTGAATAAATTCGCCTTTTTCTAAGGCAGTCACCGGCTGTTGCGGCACACTGATGGCACCTACGCTCGGCCGGAACGCGCCGGCCATCGACGCGCTCACCTCAACAGAGGCATCCAACAACGCGCGCACCGACGCGTGACGCAAGCATTCCAAAGCCTGTGCTGAGTCATCACAATGCAACAAAGCGGCCACTTTTAAGCCGACTTCATTGGCGACTTCCACACTCGGTACCTTCAGTGCGCAACCAATGCTTTGCACGATCGCCTTTTGGAAAAGCCCTTGGGCTTCTTTTGGCGCCGTCAGTTGCAAACACACACTAGCCGCGCCAGCCGATTCACCGGCCACCGTGATATTGCGGGGATCACCGCCAAAGGCCGCAATATTGTTTTTGACCCAACGCAACGCCTCGCGTTGATCCTCAAGCCCTACACTGCCATTGTGCTGAGCATCAAAGGCGGGGTGCGTCATAAAGCCTAAGGCACCAAGCCGATAATTAATCGACACGAGGATGACATCTCCCTCTCGTGAAAACGCATCCAGCGGATAGATGTCACCAGACCCTCCTACAAAAGCACCGCCATGAAGCCACACGATCACAGGCTTCAGTGCGCTTGACGGTCGCGATCTGCGTACTTGATGAGGCACCGCAATATTGAGATATAGACAGTCCTCTACCTCACTTGCATCTGTTTGCCCGAAGCGGGTGACCTGTGGGCAGGGACTGCGCGGGTAGGTCGCATCCCATATCCCTTGCCATGGCGCCACTGACACAGGGGGTGCAAAGCGAAGCGGGCCGATCGGCGGCTGTGCGAAAGGAATTCCGTTAAATAGGCTCACGTGGTGACTCTCAAGCCCACGCACACTACCCACTGGGGTGACAACGACTGGATGGGTCACAGCCACGTGCGCCAATGCTGGCATGGCCAGCCAACACGCCACCACCGCACAGACCCGGCTCACGATCGACTGCTGCATATATTCCCTCTGACAGGCAGATACGTAAAAACTCTGCAGGCCAGTATGACAGCGATTCACAGCCAGTAGACCGAGCCGATTGAAAACTAAAATCCTCATACGTCCAGTGACTTAGGTCAGTAGGAAGCGGATCTCGTTATCGCTCGCTTCGGCCGATGGCTCGCCTAGTCAGCAGCGCGCGCGTTACACTGGGGTTATCGTCTGGAGACCGCTATGCGTTTAATGTCACATTGGCTGAACCGAGGCGGGGTCCTTGTACTGACCATCGCACCCCTTTTTCTCTGGTGCACGGCCGGCAGGGCCACCACTGCAATGCCGATCGATGCGTGTGCTGCGGGGGCGTCGATTTCCGTCACGCGGGACGACTGGGGTATCGCCCATATCCATGGAAAAACGGACGGAGACGCCGTTTTTGGGATGATCTACACGCAGGCCGAAGACGACTTTAATCGCATCGAAACGAATTACTTGACCGCCCTTGGGCGCCTCGCAGAGCGAGACGGCCAGACGGCGCTCTATCAAGACCTCAGAATGCGTTTATTCGTCGATGAAAAAGAGCTTAAGGCTCACTATGCGCAAAGTCCGCCTTGGCTTAAAACGCTGATGACGGCGTGGGCAAGCGGACTCAACTGCTATCTAAAATCGCACCCCACCGTTCAGCCACATGTCGTTACCCATTATGAACCGTGGATGGCGCTCAGCTTTAGCGAGGGCAGCATTGGCGGTGACATTGAGGACGTCGAGCTGGATCCTTTGCGCTCATTCTATGGGACGGACGTCGATGCCCACTTAACTGCGGGGACCCGTGATCGTCTAAAAGAGCCAACCGGCTCCAATGGCATCGCTATCAGCCCTCAAAACACGGTCAATCACCATGCCTTACTGCTGATCAACCCTCACACGTCTTTTTACTTCCGCTCTGAGCTGCAGATGACCAGCGACCAGGGGCTCAATGCGTACGGCGCCGTGACTTGGGGACAGTTCTTTATCTACCAAGGATTTAATGAGCGTGTCGGCTGGATGCACACCTCCAGTGGCGTCGACAATGTCGACCGATTTGCAGAGTCGATCGAAAAGAAGAGTAACCGTTTTTATTATCACTACGGTCAGTCGCTTCGTCCGCTTACTGCCGTTCCCATCAAACTCCAGTATCGAGCTAACGATGGCACCTTGGTATCTCGTCAATTCATGACCTACCGGACCCATCACGGCCCGATCATTGAAAAGACAGCCGATGGCCATTGGATCAGTATTAGCCTGATGCAAAAACCGGTCGACGCCTTGAGTCAATCATTTTTACTCACTAAAGCCCACGACTACGCCTCGTATATGGCGGTCATGGAACTCAAGGCCAACTCCTCCAATAACACTTTATTTGCGAGCGCAGATGGCGACATCGCCTACCTACATCCTCAGTTCATACCAAGACGCGATAATCGATTTGACTATACCCATCCAGTGGATGGGGCTAATCCAGCCACTGATTGGCAGGGTCTGCACACCTTAGATGACGCACCGCACGTGCTCAATCCACCCAATGGCTGGTTACAAAACACTAACAACTGGCCGTACTCTGCCGCGGGCGCATTCAGCCCAAAACTGGCGAATTACCCTAAGTATATGGATACCTTTGGCGAAAACCTCCGCGGTATGCATGCGCAACAGCTTTTGGCAGACCGCCATGACTTTTCTATAGAGACCCTCAATGTGGCGGCTTTTGATAGCTACCTACTTGGTTTCGAAAAAATCATGCCCGCGCTGATTGCAGCCTACGACAGCCTACCGATCGATCATCCCGCCAAAGCCCAACTCGCTGACCCGATTGCCCTATTGCGCACATGGGACTACCGCTGGTCGGTGCACTCGATCGCAACCAGTCTCGCCGTGTTGTGGGGTGATCAACTATGGGATGAGGCGAAACAGCAGGCGGACGAGGAAGGTTTTTCAGCCTACGACGCCCTTATTACAGGGGTCAGTACCGACCGCAAGATGGCCGCCTTAACCGCGGTGACTGAGCGCCTACAGCGTGACTTTGGCACCTGGCACGTTCCTTGGGGCCGCATCAATCGATTTCAGCGTATCACCGACGATATTGCGCAGCCGTTCCATGACGAAGGCGCCAGCCTGCCGGTCGGCTTTACTTCTAGCCGCTGGGGTTCGTTGGCGTCGTTTGGTGCACGACGTTACCCAGAGACTAATCTATATTACGGATCGAGCGGTAACAGCTTCGTCGCCATTGTCGAATTTGGTGCCCGCGTGCGAGCGCGCGCCATTACGGCGGGTGGGGAAAGTGGCGATCCACACTCTATTCACTTCAATGATCAGGCCGCTCGATACATCGATGGATCCTTGCGGGAGGTGTATTTTTACCCGGATCAACTCGTCAACCACGTGGAACGCTTCTACCGACCACAATGACACCATCCTCTCTATTTATCTCCGCACAGGCCGTGGCGATTAGCACTGAGCACTTTACAAGTGCGCAGTATACTAATCGCCTAGAAAGGCGTCAGGGATCATAGATGATGCTCATCCGTCAGATCGTTTGTCGAATAACCCGCTAAAAATCTACGCTCCCGTAGAGTTTGGTGGTCCGGGTGGTGCGTGGTCACCTGAGACATTGCTGGTTGCAGCCGTCGCCGACTGCTTTATTCTGACTTTTAGGGAAGTCGCCCGAGCCGGCAACCTCGCATGGGGCTCACTACAGTGCACAGTTGAAGGAACGCTTGATCGCGTGGCTGGTGTCACGCGGTTCTCTAGATATCTAACCACGGTCGCACTAACTTTAGCGCCAGGTGCAGACGCAGCACTAGCGCGCAGTTTGCTAGAAAAATCAGAAAAAATATGTCTAGTGTCTAACTCGTTAACTGGCGAACGCGATCTTAAGATCCATATAACCGAGCCCACTGCTTAGAAAATTCACAGCGCTTTTATGCTGACGTCTGATAGAACGCGCCTTCTCGCTTGTAAGCCCTTTCTGCTGCCACGGCGTGTCGATTCACTCGATGACTACTGGCCGCTACGTGGCACCGTCGCGTCCCATGACTTGGAACGAATCAACACACCATTCTCTAGTAACTGCCGCTGATACTGCACATAGAAGTGATCATGGTCACTTCTTTCGTCAAGCAGGCCACGCCATAGCAAAGTCCGCTTGGGAAGTGTCACTTCAATTTCTGCCTCTCCATGCACCGAGCTTTGCTCCGGATGCAGGTCGTCGGCATAAAATTGCAGTAGCTCGCGCACTGCCTCGTCGCCCCACGAAAAATGATCTGTGCTACCACCGCGCCACTCCACAGAGGCTTTTTGGCGAGCCGGGTCACGCGACACGGTCCACGCCAACCCGGGCACATTTGAACTCAAGCTCATCTCACCATCGACGCCGTCACTCAGCACTGCCTGTGGCCCGTCAGACTCAGGCGCTCGAAACACCGGCGTGGGTAATGGGCCCTCAGTGGGTACGACCGGCAGGACAATGCGCGAGCCTAACGCGCCACCAAGCTGAAGAGAAGTGGTCATTACATCAGGTGTGGGCCATACCATCGGCCACATGGAGTTAGAAACGGCTACATGAATGCGATGCCCCACAGGGAAAACCCAAGACGTCATATGCAAGTCAAAACAGATGTCATTGACGATACCCGGTGCCCATGGGGTAGGGGTGCGCATCGACTCGCGATGGACACCCGCCAATCCCGCTGCAGCAACCAAGGTCGTGACCCCGTCCGGTGCCACATCCGACAAACGCACAAACCATTGCGTCGCTGCGGACGTCGAGGACGCCTTTAAGCAGACGTGTGGTCGACCTAGAATAGACAGTGTATCTGTCAACGGCGATGTGTCGTAAACCAAACTGTACGCATCAACCGAGCGCTGATCGCCATTCACATCGCCCCACCAGAAGTCAGGGCCGCCACCTTCTTGGGTGGCTGCCGGTCGATACGCTAAGTCATTCACTGTATCGACACTGACGCCATGGCTGAGCGAGTGGTTAGCCGCCAGAAAAAGCGTCTGTAGTCGTTGGTCCTTCGGTGGCCACGCGGCCTCTGCGCGCCACTCTCCCGGAATCTCACGTATCTGTTGCTTTGGCGCGTACCAATGATTCATGTAGACGGCCAGTTTCGGTCCCTTCATCGCATTATTGGCTTTGCCTTTGATCCAGTGGTCCCACCACTCAACCGCCTGATCTCGCCACTCAATCGCAGGACCAGGTACCGCTTCGTGCGGCTCACTGTGATTCCAGGGTCCTAATAACGCTTTTGTAGGCGCCTTCACGCGCTCTAGCATTCTGGGAATGCTGTCACGATAGCCATCCAGCATGCCGCCAATGAGAAACATCGGAACTTGAATGGATTCAAGTGACCCCGCGATGGGCTCGTCCCAAAAAGCGCCGTCCTGGGGATGCTGCTTGTACATCACGAACCATGGCGGGTTATCGAAACGCTGCGCGAGACTTTCTTCATCGAGCGGGAAGTCTGGGGATCGGGTAAGGGCGCCTAAGATATCAACATTTAACTCGTACTCATCAGCATGCATCATGCCATCGATAAAGTGGACATCCTCATTAAACAGCTGCTCGGTGGCATCCACCGCAATAATGGCTTTCAGGCCTGGCGGATGTCGCATCGCCAATTGGATGGAGTTAAATCCACCCCACGAAATACCAAACATACCGACACCGCCATTGGACCACCCCTGATGGGCGAGCCAGGCAATCACTTGTTCAGCATCTAACTGCTCTTGCTGTGAGTACTCACGAGCGGGCGAATGCCCTTCACTGCGACCGGTGCCGCGTAGATCGACATGAGCCGAGACATACCCGTGTGCAGCAAAGTACTGGTGTACGGGCGCATGATTCGTTGACTCATCCTTCCGGTACGGTAAAAACTCCAGCACCGCACCAAATGTCTCGTTCGCTCGTTTGGGTTTTGGGGAATATAAAGTCGCTGACAGGTTCACCCCGTCTTTCATTGGAATCCATACTTCTTTGACATCCACTTCATAGTGCGTAGTAGCGGGTGCTGCATTGACGAGAGGACTTAGGAGCAGCACACACACGGCCGCTATCAAAAAAGGACGGTGGGACGATTGCATACGGCTCCCTATCAAAAATACGCAGCGAGCTCGATAGCCCAGGCGCTAGAAGTGCACTCGAAACTGTAATCCCGCATTGATCGGCCGCAAGGTGGCCACTCGCGGTACTAAATAGCCGGTGGCTGCATCGTGCGCTGGATAGGAGCTCGGGTTGTAGTCGCCCAAGTTGGGACGCGCGTTGGTCATGTTGTTGATATAAAACGCAAGCTCTGACTTACCCCACAGGAGACCCGTGCGCGCATTTAAGGTGGAATAACCGGCCCGCTTCGGCGGGTAGCCTTGGTCACTGACTGCACTAGCACTCGGGCAAGGGAAAAATTGATAGCCGCTTGGGTAGTCAGAGGCTGGGTAATCCACCGGAAGCCCATTTGGGCCGACATTGAGCTGACAGCCTGCCGTACCGGAATAGCTTGATCCGACGTAACTTCCATCGAGTGTATAGAAACTACTCACTGCTGACCCGATGGGCACATTGAAAGTGACACTGGCATTGGCCGTTACTTGAGGTGTGTTATACACAGGCGATCCGGTCGGTTGCCAATACAATGCCCCCTCCGTGATGACCGCCTTCTGAAGGCCGATACCCGCGTGTAAGTCCACAGAAGAAGCGGGCTTCAGATCGACCTCCAACTCGCCACCACGAACTCGTGCATTACCCGCATTCACAATCAGAGTGATGGCGGACACCGGCGCAATGATGGTCTGTTGAATATTTGACCAGTTCATCTGAAACAGCGCACCGGTCACACTCATCCGACCATCCGCAAAAGCGATTTTCCCACCCAACTCGTAGTTATTAACAAAGTCTGAGGTGTAAGTAGTCGGCTGATTCTGTGTCTGGTGTATCGCTGAAAAAAATGACACTGGTCCAGTTGGCAGTGGCACGCCAGCACCCCCAGAACGAAATCCCTTGGAGAACGAGGCATACACCATGGCGGTTGGGCTGAAGCTGTACTTCAGCGCGAGCTTTGGATCAAAGCCGCTCTGCCGCGTCTGTGGCACAGCAATATCGAGTTGTGCAAAGTTGAATGCACCGGCGGCAAACTGACGGCCTGTTTGCGTTTGATGATAGTAGCGGCCACCGGCCGTCAGCTCAAACTGCTTAAATTCGTAATAAAGCTCACCGAATAAGGCCTGATCATTATGATAGTTCGGTGCCGATGACTGCCACGCCAAGCCACTTCCATAAGTCGAGCAGCTGGTGTCGCCAACCACCGTACGACAGTAGGACTGCGGTGTCGTATTGCCATAAAAATAGTTGTTGACGTCAGTTGCGCCTTGATCGGTATTCAGACCAAGCGCCTGAATCAATGGAGAGCTACCTGAATTGATATACGTGTTGGTATAGGATCGAGAAAAATACAGGCCCGTAACGCCAGATAATCCGAATGAGGTCTTATCAAAGCTCAGACGCGTCTCGCTCGTGGTACGTCGCGAACTGACGACCTCAGACCAGGGCCAGGCGGTGTTATCAGCGTATACGCCATCGATCCCCGCGTAGGGAAAGGCGTTTGCATCATTGACCGACGCGGCACCCGACCAATCGCCCACCAGTGCGTCTCGCGAGCCTTCGCTGCCATCCTCGATCTGCGTGGCGCGTCGATCAAAATAGCTTAAGGATTCCACCAGGCTGTAGCCCTGGCCTTTGAAAGTGACCTGAAGCGATGGCAAGTAGAAGCGATCATTTGCTTTTTCCATCACATTGTTAGTTCGGTTCATCGTCAGCGAGTTGACACGAAAGTCAGGCAGTGAGGCATAAGGCGCTGCCCAGCCCGACGACGCGGCATCTTGCGTCATGATTCGAAAGAGCGCATCCGCACGGTCATTGATGAACCAATGCAAAGCCAAGGAACCGCCATAAGCAGCCTGCGCGCCGTAGTTGCCTTGATTGGCAAGCACCGTGCCGGTATTGGGATCCACCGCATTCAGATGTAGATACCCACCCGCATGGTCATAAAATCCAACTGCACGAACCACTAAGGTGTCATCTATTAAGGTGTGTGACCCCGCGAAGTCACCGCCGTAGTCGGGTGATCCTGCACCTGATGTACCGCCTAACTTCACAGCGGCGTGTATGTCATCAGTCCCCAAACGTGGGGCGACGGTAATCAATCGCAAATTGCCGCCGAGAGAACTTTGGCCGAACAACGTGCCCTGTGGGCCTTTAAGCACCTCAATACGCGCAATATCGACTACCCGAGGATCTAGGCTGTCAGGCACCGGTGTGTCATCAATATAAAAGCCTGTCGTCCCCGCCCCAGAGATACCGCGGATGGCGATCGTATGTGAATCCACATAGCCATAGTTAGCGGTCCCATAGGAGAAAGTCATATTGGGCGTCTTGGTTGCATAGTCGGTGAACGAGTTGATATTCAAACGCTCAAGATCCGCCGCTGAGAAAGCGGTGATGCTGACCGGCACACTGAGTGCGGTCTCGTCTTTCTTTCGCGCCGTCACAGTGATTTCCTCAAGCACCCCAGTCGGCAAGGTCGCTGTGGACTGCGCGGACGCCCAGGCGCTGAGTAGCGTGAGGGGGATCACTAAGACCGAGGCGATGACACCGATGAGACGCACGGTTGGGTGAGTCAGTTGATTGCCAGTGAGGGGACTGAGACAGAAACGCATGAGGAATTGATTCATACCTATATCCTTCAGGCCACGGCGCAAGGGCGCCCCTATTGAGTGACCCGGTAGGCGGCCACGCTGTCTAATTCGGTATGCCGACTATACCGCAGAAAGGTAGCAAATTGACTATTTTCTGCTTGTTAATCAATCATATAGAGATCAATGACGGGCGGATCGCTCAATGATTGGCTACAATTGGGCGTCCGCTGACTTGCTTCGATTGACACGTCCTCATCCGTCTGCGGAGCGATCCCCCTCTATGTATGCACTGGATCCTGTGATCGCTTACTGGCTAATCGCTGCATTCTCCCTGCTGTATGGAGAGGCTGCCTCACATAAGTGGCGCAGCCTGCCACACTTTCGAGCCGTGCTCGCCCGCTACGATGTCATGCCATCACGCCTCATCCCCCTCGCGACCCCCTTGATCGCTGCTCTAGAAAGCGCAGTGGCGATCGGCCTGTGGTTTCCTTCTATACGTCGTGCGGCTACCCAAGCGGGCGTCACGTTGCTACTTCTCTATGCGATGGCCATCGCGCTCAATCTGCAGCGCGGTCGCCGAGATTTGGATTGTGGCTGCTCAGGTCCACTCGACCGTCGGCCGATTGCCTCGTGGATGGTGGTCCGCAATGTCTTGTTGGCTGCCGTACTCGGTCTGTCGCAAGGGCCGTGGCAGACCCGCGCCTTTGAGTCCGTGGATGCTCTCACCCTCAGCGCCGGCTTGTTAGTGACTGCACTGATTTACCGAGCCGCCGATCAACTGCTGGCCCGTGTGCTTCCCGCAGCGCGCCGCTTACAAGGATTGTCATGAGTCCACTGGCCGTATCGAACGCATTGCTTTGGGTACTGGTCGGCGCCTTGGCCTTGGTGGTGCTTGCACTGATCAGACAAATTGGCGTCCTTCATGAACGCATCTCCCCGGTGGGTGCGCTGATGTTAGCGAAGGGCCTTAAAGTCGGCGAGCAGGCTCCCGCGATCGCCGTCATTGATTTAAAAGCGCAGCCACTGGTCATTGGTGAGGGCCGTACCGATGGCCTCAGCACGCTGATTCTATTCGTCTCACCCACCTGTCCAGTATGCAAATCATTGATTCCTCTAATCAAATCAGCTCAGCGCGCGGAGCGTTCGTGGGTTGAAATCATGCTCGCCAGCGATGGCGCGGTGGATGAGCAGCGCGCGTATGTCGAGCGCGAAGACTTACACGGCTTTCGTTATGTGGTGTCTGCACCACTCGGTATCAGTTATCAAGTCAGCCGGCTGCCCTTCGCCGCGTTGATCGACGCGGATGGGGTGCTGCGGGCACGCGGCTTGATTAATTCCCGCGAACATTTAGAGAGTCTATTTGAAGCCAAACGCTTAGGCGTCGCCTCATTGCAAGACTATCTAGAAGGGCAGCGTCTTTAGATGAATCCGTACTAAAGCGCTGCGTGCGACGGTTAAACACGACGCGCTGTGGCACAATAAACGCTCGACCGAAGATGAGGCTGATGTATGCGGTTTAATAAGACCCTCATGCAACCCGCGATCATTGCGCTGAGCTTAGCGCAGGCTGCACTGCTGAGTGGGGCGTGGGCCGCTCCTGTACCTGCGCCGCTGCCGGCAGAGCACTTAAGCATCACGCAGTTACCCGTTGCCTCACCGCACTGGATCTATGTGTATGACGAGGCCTTCAATAATGAAACTGACTCACGCCTTAATCTTTACGATGGCGACAGCCACCGGCTCCTTGGGCAAATAGACAGCGGCTACTATCCCGGATTTACACCATCACCCGATGGTCATACGATGGCCGTAGCCACCACCTATTGGGCACGCGGCGGACACGGCCCACACACCGACGTGATTGAATTCACCGACACATCATCCTTAGCCATCACCGGTGAAGTGGTGCTCGCACCGACGCGGGCACAGGGACCGCCGACGTCATACAACATCGCCTACAGTAAAGATCAACGCTTTATTTACAGCACGAACCTGACGCCCGCGGCCTCCATGTCAGTGATCGATGTAGAAAAAAAGCAAGTAGTGGCTGACTTTGACACGGATGGTTGCGTGCTGGCGATTGCCTCACTTGAACGTCGCGTGTCCTCTATCTGCGAAAATGGCCGCCTGCTATCTGTCACCACAGACGACACTGGCCACGAAGTAGCACGCTCGTTTTCGGATCCCTTCTTTGATGTCGACCATGACCCGGTCTTTATTCAGGCTGCTCCCTCTCAGCAGGGGGCGCTCTTTCTATCATTCTTAGGTGTCGTTCACCCAGTCGACCTGAGCGGCATGCAACCCCGTTTCTCTGCGCCGTGGTCATTGGTCGATGCCAAGCCAGTCCACCACTGGCGCCCAGGTGGCACACAAATGCTTGCCTTACACAAAACCCTAGGCACACTGTATGTCAGCATGCATCAAGGCGGCGAGGGCACCCATAAAATGGGCGGCTCGCAAATCTGGGTATTTGACACGAACACGCATCGGCGCGTGGCACGTTGGCCGATAGACCCCGCCAAATATGGCGCAGCGCTCGCGGTACAGGTCTCGCAAGATCTCCAGCCATTGTTATTTGTAACAACTGACACCTCCACACTGCTGATACTTGATGGAAAAACGGGTCACCTACTACATGCAGAAGCTAAGATGGGGCAAACACCGTGGTACTTGATCAACCCATAACGATGCAGCAGCGGATCGACCGCCTGCTCGAGCGCGCCTCACGGCGTGTGGCCCAACGCACCTCACGGCGCGGCTTCTTAGGCCTATTCGGTGCCGCCTTAACAGGTGCGACCTTGCTGCCACTATTGCCTGTCAGCCGCGGCGGTCAAGCACTCGCGGAGCCCACATCCCCTAAGGTCCCCGCATCTCCTACGGCCAGTGACGATCCTGTAAGCTGTGACTATTGGAAGTACTGCGCCATCGATGGCTTTCTATGCGCCTGTTGTGGCGGTAGCTCCTCGAGCTGCCCACCCGGGACCACGCCTTCACCAATTACCTGGATTGGCACTTGCCATAACCCCGGCGATGGTCGCGACTACATCGTGTCTTATAACGACTGCTGCGGAAAAACCAGTTGCGGCGCGTGCAGCTGCAATCGCAATGAGGGGGAGAAGCCGATGTATCGGCTGTCGCTCAACAATGATGCCAACTGGTGCATGGCTAATGACAACCCCAATTACCACTGCTCTGTATCTGTCTTGCTGGGGGTTGCGGGTCAGTGAGTCACACCGATCATGGCGTTCGCGCCCTGGCGATGCGACTAATCGGTCTGCTTCTGCTGTGCGTTAGCTCCACCGCCTTCGCGGACACCACCACAGCATTCGATGGAAAAGCACTGTTCAATACCCACTGTGCAATCTGCCACCGTGCCACAGGTGCCGGCACACCCGGCCTCGCACCACCGCTGACAAATGTGCCCGCTGCTTTTATCGCAACACCTGATGGTCGTCGCCAACTGGCAATCACGCTCCTGTATGGCATGTATGGTGATATCACCGTCGATGACCGCCACTACAATTTCAAGATGCCAGAATTCTCACGACTCGATGACCAGACGCTCGCAACACTAATTAACTATGTGAGTCATGAACTCGCTCACGCCTCTGAGACCGACTTCCTCACCATCTCCGACTTGGCTGCCGAACGCATGCATCCAATCGAGGGCGCCGCCGTTCATGCGCATCGTTCCATCGCATTGGCGGCACACAGGCCATGAGCACGCTGATCACAGCGCCCACCTCATTCCGTATTCTTTTCCTTATCTTGTGTCTGCAGAGCACTGAAGCGATCAGTCTCGAGCGACCTGAATCTACACAACCCGCTCAAAACTATCTTCTGTTTTGTGCAGGCTGTCATGGACTCACGGGCAGTGGCGTACCCAACAAAGTACCGACGCTTACTCGCACTTTGCCAGCGTTTGTAAAAAGCGCCGAAGGACGCGATTTTGTATTGCGCGTGCCGGGCGTTGCGAACTCTGCCCTGTCGGATCAGGGCGTCGCCCAAGTGCTCAACTGGTTTCTTGCGTCGTCTGCGACATCGCTCGCAGAGTGGCAACCGTTCACCGCCGAGGAAGTACAACGCGCTCGTCGCATGCCCTTAATGTCTGTTAGTCAAAGTCGGCGACAACTAATTAATAAGATGGAACTTTCTAGTGAAATAAGCCGCGACATCGACTATTAAGTCGCTTAATGACGGCGTGATTTCGCCGTCGACAATTTACTGTGACGCTATTCTAATATTTCGCCAGTGCTGCATTGAACATAATCTGCCACCCCCCAAATGGGTGTTGTTCAACGCAAAATTCTATCAGCCCGTCACATTTTCAGTCGCGGTCGCCGCCTATAGTAAAACGCAAGCCTCTGGCTAATACCCACTTGTTATTTAACTTTAGAGAACGCTCATGTCGCGCCATCGCTGTCTGCCCCCGTTACTTATTGCACTGCTGCTCACGGGCACCACACACCCTGCATTCAGCCAAAGCGTCTCGCTGAATCACCTAAATAACGCCAGTGGAGTTGCCGCCAACAACACACCGCGACTGACAGGTCTTGATGCCAATCTGCATCAGTTTGTCGCTGACTCCTGGAATCACGTACGGTCCATCACCACGCTGGGTCTGTTTAACCATTCAGCCACTGCATTAGAGACGCCGAAGAAGCCTAAGTACTTCAACTCGTTGACCGACTGGAAAATATGGAACAGCCGAGCGCGCTCGCCGATAGCTGCGGTGCGCATTCAATCAGTGGGCCTTAGCGGTGATACTGAAGAGGGGAGGTTGGATGCGCGCTCCGTGAGTACTCACACCACCGATCTGCAACTCACGTGGGATGATAAAGAAGACCACGCCTCAGATACACACCACGGTTTAGTCATGCACAATGGTCGTGTCTCTGTGATGGCAGGGTTTGGCTTTTCTGATGGTGATAAAGCGCGCGCTACCATTAAGTCCACTTGCACTGCCGAATCTGCGACCTATTGCGAGAGCACCGAACTAAACACACCCTTGCTGGCACAAAATATTGACGCGGGTTTCAATAATCAGCATTGGTACCAAAGCGTCAGTGTCGGCATTGGTTATCGGTTTCGTTAAGCGCCCTATCTGTCTTGATCGCTAGGTGCCACAGAACGTACGACGCACGCGTTCACTGTCGGTCGGCGGTACGGTGTATGCGTACACCTCCGGGCGTTCCTCAAATGGCTTAGCCAGCACGCTCAAAAGAGCATTAAAAGGCCCGAAATCATTGGCCACCTCTGCAGCCAAGATCGCAGCGGCGATCTGATGGTTACGCGGAATGACCTGGGGATTCGTCTGGCGCATACAATCGCGCCGATCTGCCGGCGGCATCGCTTCAACGTCTAGACGCAGACGCCACTGCATCAGCCACGCTTCCATGACAGCAGGATGCGGAAATAGCGTGAGCAGCTGCGCGCTGGCGCGATCATCACACAATAACTCAGTGAGTAAGCGGAAAGCCAGCGTGTAATCGACGTTATGCCCATGCAAAATATCAAGAAGGGCCTGAGCCAAGCCCTGGTCGTCATGCCGTTCGGTCACTAAACCCAATTTAGCGCGCATACCGGTCAACCAGTGTGCCTCGAACTGCGTCGTAAAGCCCTCAATGATCGGCGTGACTAACGTAACTGCGGTAGCGCCATCGGGGTGAATGAGGGGTAGCAGTGTTTCTGCAAAGCGTGCCAAGTTCCACTGGGCCGCTTTCGGCTGATTGCTGTAAGCATAGCGACCCATGGTATCAATAGAGCTAAATACCTTGCCCGGATCATACTCATCCATAAATGCGCAGGGTCCGAAGTCAATAGTCTCACCGGAGATGGCCATATTGTCGGTATTCATCACGCCGTGTATAAAACCCACCATCATCCAGCGAGACACTAAAAAGGCCTGTCGCGCCACCACACTCTCTAGCAACCTCAGATAGGGATTGGCAGCCTCCGTCGCACGCGGGTAGTGGCGCTCGATCACATAATCGGCGAGCGTTCGAAGCGCGTCGGTATCGCGTAAGCTCGAGATATACTGAAAAGTACCCACGCGCACGTGACTGGCCGCCACTCGCGTTAAAATCGCGCCCGGCATCAGTGACTCGCGACGCACCCGCTCACCCGTCACCACCGCCGCTAATGCGCGTGTCGCAGGGACACCCAGCGCGTGCATGGCTTCGCTCACCAGATATTCACGCATCACAGGACCGAGCGCCGCGCGCCCATCGCCGCCGCGAGAGTAGGGCGTGCGGCCACTGCCCTTCCATTGCACATCGCGCCGCACGCCGACGGTGTCGATCACTTCGCCCATTAAGATGGCCCGTCCATCGCCGAGCTGAGGCACCCAATGACCAAACTGGTGCCCAGCGTACGCCATCGCAAGCGGCGTTCCGCCCTGCGGAAGCAGGTTCCCCGCGAACAACGCGGCCAGTTCACTGTTATCGAACTGGTCAAGTGTCAAACCCAGTACACGGGCCAAATCCGTATTAACGGCGATCAACCGCGGATCACTAACTGGGGTTGGCTTAACGTGCGTGTGAAAGCGAGTCGGTAGAGCGGCATAACTGGACGACAGTGTACCGATCGGTAAACGGCGCTCATCCGGCGTGATCGGTGTCTCCATAAGGCTCAGTCGACTGTTTTGGGGGTGTTTGATTTTACACAGACAGGGTCGCTTGGCGCAGCCCATGCAGGCCCGGTCAGAATCTCACGCGTACACTCATCATCATCGCAAACGGACTGCCGGGGCTTTGAAAGCGCGGATCCACGGGGCCGGTTGTCGGCACACCAGGTGCGCCGACGCCTGTGGGATCGCCCAGTAAGCCGAAATTAGCAAATTTCCTATTTAAAACGTTGGTCACCATCCAGAAGCATTCCACCGGTTCACTCACACGGTAAGACCCGTGCAGGTTTAATAGGTTATATCCCGGTAACCGGGCGTTTTGATTGGATTCATCGCCTCGGTAGTAGCTGCCACTGGTAGCGGTCAGTGCAGCGCCTATCCCAAATCGTGTGTTGACCTGGTACGACAGATTGGCCTTTACCCGTCGACGAGCATTGCCCGGCAACTCGTCACCAGGGGCCACTTGGATCGTGTCCGCTGCACTGCGGTAGGGATTAGAAGGGGAGCTGACCACGAATGGACTTTGAAAAGTCGCTCCGATGTCACTGAGCTGAAGAGATGCCGACCAACGCTCATCCACGTACTGAATACCTGCCTCAAGTCCTTGGCGACGAGTCAATGCAATATTTTTAAAAAAGCCAGAACTCAATGAGGTGGCGACTCCATAGATGTCATCGTGCACATTGGTTTTGAACACACCGACATTCCAGTTCACCCGCGCACCTTCCCGGGGTCGCACACTGCCGCGCAGTCCTCCCTCGGCAGATTGCGCTACCACCTGCTTAAGGACAGGTGGATCGGCGGCTAGACTCGACGGCAATAAACACGGATGCAGCGGGTCTGAACACTCGATCTCACTGGCAGTGGGCGTGCGGTTATTTTCTGAGAGTCCGCCGTATACCGTGAGTCCGTCACTCAACTGGTAGGTTATGCCCATTGCCGGATTTAAATGCACATAGCGATTATGACCGGTGAGTAGCGTCCCTCGCAAATCCAAAAGGTCGCGTCTCGCGGCGTTGTAGCGCGCACTGGCGTTAAGCGTTAAGGACTTGTCGATATCTATCGCATCCGACACATAGAGCCCATAGTCGCGATTATGAGCAGTGAGCGCTACGGGCGTCGCAGTCCAAGGTAATTCTTCAGCGGTTTGCACAAACCATGGGGACGCCTCCACGAAACGTGCTGCAGATAAAACACCCACCTGGGTACGGGCTCCATAGTCCACTCTGGCATCATCTAGTGTTGCACCTAAGACCAGCTGGTTATTGAAAGAGCGCCACGATGAGCTGTCAGTCATCTGCAGACTGATGCCACGACTGAGGGTGTCAACGGACACCGCGTTATTTTCACCAATCAGCACTCGGCCGCCATCTGACAAGTCGGGCAACAAAGCGCCCTGAGCATTGCTCAGCGGTGTGATGCCATCCGCCTGACACAGCGAGCCGACTAATGGAGTCGGCGTGCACGCGGTGTCGACTGTCGAATTACCATTGGACACGCTTTGTCTATAGTGACGCAGGTACCCAACCGACTGCCACGCCTGGGTCGGCGACGGGCTGAGCGCCAGGTGCAGCGTTGAAAAGACGAGTTGATTCTCGTTCCATTGGGGCCCCGTGAATACGGCCGCTCGATCAAGGGCCAGCGTGGGCACTGGTGCCGCGCCTAGGCCATTGAGACGATTGTCAGCCCACGTCAGACTGAGATCGGTTGACCATCGAGAACCATAGTGACTGGCAACTGCATAGACTTGTCGAACAACATTGTCCGCATGGTCACGCCAACCGACTTCATCGGAGCCCAGTACGGCGACATACCAGCCTACGCTGCGCTCACGCCCCCCCGTTTGCCAAGTGGCGGTGTGGCCTCCGAATGACCCGAGACTTACTTGTGCATCAGTGCCCTGATAGCTGTTGCCATCTTTCATGTGAACAATGATGGCACCACCCAGTGCATTGAGACCATATAAAGGGTTGGCGCTCGTAACCTCCACGCGACTGAGGGCCACATCGGGAATGAGATCCCAGTTGACCACATCACCAAAGGCTTCGTTAATACGCACGCCGTTCTGATAGACCGCCAAACCCTGCGGCGTACCCAAAACGGGCGACGCCTCAAAGCCACGATATAAAATATCGGGCTGAAAACGATCATCTAAATTATCGTTCACAGTGACACTGGCGACTTGACTGTTGAGCGCGTCGCTGACGCTCACCACACCTTGGCGCGTCAAATCCGCGAGATCGAGTGATTGCGTATGACTCGGCACTTTGTTTAAGTCCACCGTCATACCCGGCAAAGGTGAGACAGAAATCACCACCTCTTGAAACCCACTGCCTGAGCCTGTCGCCGCCATCACCGTCGCACTCAGCAGCCCAAGCCAAGCGATCCCCATCCAAACGGGCACCGCGCGTCGTCGGTCACCAATCGATCCCTGCAGCCAGATGGGTGAATGAAAAAAACGAGGCATGAAACAGTCATCCGCGAAGCAGCGTAGGGCGCTCGCATTGTAGCCCGCACGGCTCTCGCCCAGCGCCTAGGTGTCCAGCCGCGCAAACAGACGCTCAGGCAGCCGTCATGCGCCGGTAGCGAGGCGTTTGGGTGACGCACGCGCGCCTCAACGCACCGGTCCGAGGGCAGAGAAGAATGGTCGCACGGCGAGTGAGCCCCCCTCCATAGGGCAGTCAACGCACGCCCACTTAAAATGAGTTAACTATCTAATATATATGGTTATTTACTCTGATTGAGACGCGTCCTGGCGGACCGCGATCACAACGTAAAGCGCCGCACAGCCCCCACCAGGCCTGACACCCCGCTCCGCCACTCGACGCGCGACCCAGACCAAATCAACAAGAGTCGCCGCACCACAGCCGATCACGGTAGACCCTCCGCCCTCAGTCGCGTATCGTCTTCGGGGTCGCGGGCAAGCGGCCCTGATTATGAGACAGCGATAAAAACCAGCAACTACTTGGCCTAGGAGCAATACCTGGCTGCTGAATGAATAAAAAGCTTGGGAGACGGTCCATGTTGAAGTTGTTTACACGTAATGCTCGGACAGTAAACCGCGCCTTGGACCGCGCCCTGACAACGCTCGGCCCTGCCTCATTAGGCACTAACACCACGGCGGGCACACGCCGTGTCCGAGAGCTCAAATTGGGTGCGACCCCTCTTAACGACCAGCCTCATTTGCTGGATGCGGTGATCGGTAAGGGCGATGGCATTGCAACCATCTTTGTTGTAGATGGACCGGACTTTGTGCGTATCAACACCACGCTGCGCAACAGTGACGGCAGCCGAGCGGTGGGCACTGCTCTCGACCAGAAGAGTCCCGCTTACGCAGCGCTTCGAGAGGGCAAATCTCGCGAAGGACTCTTTGAATTGTTCGGATTCTCCACGTACGCGTTCTACACACCCATTTTTGACGCGCAAGGCACCGTGATTGGGGCGTACTTCGCCGGCGCACCAGATCAGCGCTCCCAATTCCAATTACTCTTCTGGTTTTTAGGTATGGGCGCTCTGCTCACCCTCGCAGCCGTCTTTGGCTGGCAACAGCTCAGAGGAGAAATTCGTGATCGCGGCGAAACAGAAGCGCGCGATGCAATTACCTCACTCAAAGTGCAATTACAACAAACCGACAAGGTCTATACAGATTTGACCCGCGCATCGGTCAGCGTGTTAGCCGCCACGGCGATGAAGTTCGGTGCCCCTACGCGAGGCGGCACAAGCCTAGTCGGTGAACGTCAGACCCAAGAGCTACGATTTGGCAACACCGTCATTAATAATCACTACGATATTGTCGACAATGTCACCGCGCAGCTGCGCGGCACCGCCACACTTTTCGTGGCCGATGGCGATGACTTCGTGCGAGTCAGCACCAATGTAAAGCGCTCCGATGGTTCCCGTGCGATCGGCACCCTGCTTGATAAAAAAGGCAAAGCTTATGCCGCACTGCACGCAGGTAAAAGCTACACGGGACTGGTGGATATTCTTGGCGCAGCGTATTACACGCACTACGCGCCCATCACGGATGCTTCTGGGACCGTCGTCGGCATTTATTACGCCGGTTACTTGGTCGATACACTAGAACAAGTCAATCAGTGGCTCACTGAATCGCGCATCTTGAACAATGGATTCATGGCTCTGGTGAATCAGAAAAATGAGCTTCTTTTCCATTCTAGCAACGTGCCAGACAATTGGCTGACTCGCTTGCCAGTCCTCGCCACGACGGCCGCACTCGACCACAGTATCCACGAGGGTGACTACGAGCTATCGGTCAGCGCCTTTGATCCTTGGAACTTTAAAATCGTCTCAAGCCTCTATGTCCCTGATCTATCCAAAGAGACCTTCCTGTTATTACGGAAATCGCTGGGCATCTTAGCGATCGTTGTTTTATTGCTGCTGACCGTCTCGTGGAAGATGGCAGGTCGCATGGCGATTGCACTGCATTCGGCGCGCCGCAGCCGCGCCGATGCGGAGGAAGCGCGCTTATTTGCCGACAAGGCCCGCATCACTGCAGAAAATGCCAACGCCGCATTAGCAGCTGAAATGGCCGAAGCCACTCGATATGTTGAGGCGCTGCTGCCACAACGGCTCAAAGGAGGCGTGGTGGCCACCGACTGGCTGTACCGACCGTCCACATCGCTCGGCGGCGATGCGTTTGGCTATCACTGGTTAGATGAAACCCATCTCGCTATTTATCTGCTCGATGTCTGCGGTCATGGCGTGGGTGCTGCGCTGCTGGCTACCAGCGCAATCAATGCCATTCGTTCCCAGACACTGAGAAACGCAGACTTCTACTTGCCACACTCGGTGCTCGCGGGCCTCAATGCGGCGTTCTCCATGGAGTCGCAGAACAACATGTACTTCACCATTTGGTATGGTGTCTATGACACAACCACACGCAACCTACACTTCTCAAGTGCCGGACACCATGGTGCCGTATTGGTCGAACCCAATAAAAAGCGCACGATTTTGGAATCCGAAGGTCTGGTGATTGGCGTCATGCCAGACGTCGAATATCAAACAGAGCAATACACCATCCCAGTCGGCAGCCGACTGCATGTCTTCAGCGACGGCACCTATGAAGTGCAGACCGCCGCAGGCGAATTTGAGTTAACACAATTTGCTGATGTCATCGAACAGGTGGTGAATAACGAAGGCTCAACCACGGACATTCTGGTTAGCATGCAAAACGTACAGGGCCGCAACAACTTTGATGATGACTTCTCAATGCTCCAACTGTGCTTCTAAGGTGAAGAGCCTGGCACCCACAGCCAAGAGAGCAGAGACCGTACCGGCCACTGACTCATGGGGACTGCCCGGTGAGAGGATTCATCCGCCAAAAAAGCGCCGCAACGAGCCTACCCTTATAATAGGGACGGATTTTGGTATGACACGATGGGAATAATTATGACGCAGACACCCTCGGCTCAGTCCCCGCGTATCGGCCAGTTCCTACCATTTGGAGTGCATCGATCCATGTCTTTTTTGCTTATTAGGGCGCCTGGCGTCCTTCTCGCTTTGCTCCTGTGTTTAAGCTCAGCGGCCCTACCGGTCGTTCAAGCAGCCACCACAGCGACCGCTGCACCGACAGCGCCAGTCACCGATGACCAAGGCATCACACCCCAATCCATCCGGATAGGCATGTCAGCGGCATTTCACGGTGCGTCGCGTAATTTGGGCAGTGAACTCTACCGCGGTGCGGCCGCTTATTTTAATGACGTCAATCAGCGCGGTGGCGTGCATGGCCGCAAGATTGAGCTGATTGCTTACGACGACAGCTATGCACCAGAAAAAGCGACTAAGAATACCTTGCAGCTGATGAACAACGACAAGGTGTTCCTGTTATTCAACTACGTGGGCACACCTACCGTCACACGAGTACTGCCGCTTCTCAAGAAGTATCAGGCTCAACACTATTATCTGTTCTTCCCTTTCACAGGCGCTGAGCCTCAGCGGCAGCTCCCCTACAGCCAGCTCGCGTTTAATCTCCGAGCATCCTATAAGCAAGAGACGGCAGGCCTTGTATCCCACTTGGTTGACCAAGGCCACAAACGCATCGCCGTCCTTTATCAGGCCGACGCTTACGGTCGCAGTGGCTGGGTAGGCATCCGAGATGCGCTCGCGGCGCGCGGGCTAAACATTGAAATCGAGGCCACCTACAAGCGCGGCACGCGCTTTAGCGACAGTCTTGATGCACAGGCCGCTGTGATCGAATCCGCCAAACCAGATGCCGTGATCTGTATCGGTTCGTATGCGGCAAGTGCTGCCTTCATCCGTGATGCAAGGCGGGCAGGGTTGACCATGCCGATTGCAAACATCTCCTTCTCTAGCAGTTTAAGTACGCTATCACTGCTCAAGAAAGCGGGACTGGAAGATGGCCGTGACTACACGCAAGGGCTGGTGACTTCGGACGTCGTACCGAGCACCGAGAGCACCAACCTCGCCTCCGTCAAGCAATACCGTGCGGTCATGGATCGCGAGCACATCATGCCGCCGGCCAACCTGATTGATAAGGAGTACGTGCCCTTTCAATACAGTGACATCAGTTTAGAAGGGTTCCTCAACGCTAAACTGCTCGTCGAAATTCTTGAGCGATTAGGTGATCATCCGACGCGTGATGCGATCGCAGCCGTCACGCGCAAAATCCATGACTTCGATCTCGGTACCGGATCGCCAGTGTCTTTTGTTGAAGACAACCAGGCGAGTGACTCTGTTTACTACAATACGATCAAGAATGGCCAACTCGTGCCACTCAGTGATTGGAGTGGGTGGTTGAAATGAAAGGCATGAAAGTATTTCGTCCAGCCATGCTGGGCATTTATCTGTTGTTTGCAGTCATTGCGGTGTCAACGTCCGCGCTATGCGTCTATACAGTGGACAAGCAACTATCGAGTGAGTACGAGAACAACAGTCGAGAAATCGCAAAAACAATCGCCAGCGCGAGTGAAGACATTCTTCTCAACCGAGATCTGGCGACACTCCAGTCGCTGGTGGATCAGTTCCTCTCAATCCCCGCGATTAAGTACCTTTATATCGCCGATGAGCATGGCAACATCATCGTGCACACCTTTGTGCCACAAATTCCACCGACGATTTTGGCAGGCGATCGCACCTCAACGGTCACCATCCAGCGCACCCTAGCGCACGTGGGTGATGTCATCGAGGTAGGCAGCCCCATTTTAGAGGGGCTCGCCGGCTCTGTGCACGTTGGCATGGATAAGGGTCTCATCGCACTTAAAATTAAGACGGCGATTGGTAAGCAGGTGTATCTGATTTCCATCCTATTCATTGCCAGTATCGCACTCACCTTCCTTTTCGTTGGCTTGGGTTCACGACCACTGCGGCGCGCAACGGAGTACGCCCGCTTTCTGGCAGCCCCCGCAGGCAGTGGTTTAACCCCCCCTTCAGAGGAACAGATTGCCGCATTGCTATCGCGCAGGGATGAGGCAGGTGATCTGGTCCGCGTGGTGCGCGCGCTGGCCAGTCGCGCGGAATCGGGCGGGACCCGAACGCCATGAGCGTGCCATTCCCAGGAATACAGCGCTGGATAGTCGCACTGGCCGGAACGGTGCTCCAGATGGGGCTGGGTACGGTCTATGCGTGGAGCTACTTTCAAGCATTGCTCGTCAAGTGGTATCGGTGGTCATACGTCGATACTGCTTGGGCTTTCAGCCTACTGATTCTCTCACTCGGGTTCTCAGCCGCTTGGGCGGGCTTTAATTTGCCCCGTTTTGGCGCCCGCAAACTCGCCATCGCGGGGGCTGTACTATTCGCCCTCAGCTATGTTCTCGGTGGCTTGGCCCTGCACGCGAAGAGCCTGCCGCTTTTCTATCTGGGCTACAGCGTGGTAGGGGGCATCGGCATCGGTTTTGGCTACGTAACCCCGGTCGCTACGGTCACCAAGTGGTTCCCAGACAAGCGGGGTCTCATGAGTGGTGTGGTCGTCATGGGCTTTGGCTTCGGCGCTCTTTTGATGAGCAAGTTGCTGGCGCCTGCCTTCCTACGCGCGGCCAGCGGTGACTTAGTCACCGTTTTTGAGACCATGGGAGTGGCCTTCGCGGTGGTGCTGATTCCGATTTCAGCGATTCTCAGAGAGCCTCCGGCACTGGCGGCCGCGAGCCCCGCCTCGCAAGCATCGAGCGCCGTAGTGCCCCGCAAGGAACTCCCGGCGAAAGCGTATCTGTTCTCTTCGGAGTTCGTGCAGATGTGGCTGATGTTCTTTTGCAATATCAGCGCCGGCATCTCGATCATCAGTATGCAATCACCACTGGTGCAAGAGGTCTGGGAACGAATGGACCCTAGCCTTGAACCTATGACCCTAGCTGAATATGGCGCGACACTGATCGCAGTCAGCTCTCTGTTTAACGGGGTGGGTCGCGTCTTTTGGGGCTTGATCTCTGACCGAATTGGCCGGATCGCCGCGTTCCGGGTCATTATGGCTACCCAGATGATCGTTTTTGGCTTCCTCATGACCGAACACAACCCATGGATCTTCAGCGGTCTGTGCTGTTACGTTCTACTGTGTTTTGGTGGCGGATTCGGCACGATGCCCGCGTTCGTGTCAGATGTGTTCGGCGCAAGCCGTATGCCCCTGATTTATGGAACCATGCTGACGGCTTGGGCGAGCGCCGGCATCGCGGGGCCGCTCATTGTGGCGACATTGAAAGACAACTTCCCCGATCGCGCCGTGATTTACTGCTTCCTGTGCGGTGTCCTATTCCTCGGTGGCGGTGTGATCGTGAGCTTCCTCACCTCAAATGATCCGCTCAAACCCGGGAAGCCTGCGTCCACTGACATTGGCATTGATACCGCCGTCTCAGCTTAATCACAGGCGTGGGGTCATGCGTCCGCGCCTTCGCACGGACGCATGTAGCGGCTTAGTGTCTGTCGTGAAACGACGACCTGTAGCGAGAGGCCTGTAGACAGAGGCCTCTCGCTCAGAACCACCGACCCGTCGGTACCGCCTCCCGATCAGTCAAAAAATAGCCCAGCGCCAGCAGGGGCAATAATAGGCCCAGACCACAGATTCCGGCCCAACCGAGCGTGGCTAGCAACGGGCTCACCAGCACCGACCCTAGTGCGCCGCCTATAAAGAAGATCGCGATAAATACCCCGTTGAGCCGTGAGCGCAAGGCGGGGGCTAAGGCGTAGAGGGTCCGCTGAGAAAAGACGAGATTGAACTGCACGCCCGCGTCCAGTAAAACGCCAGCCAGTGCCAGCATCCATACAGAGTGACTCACCAGACCACCCCACGCAGCCATCGAAAAAGCAATGATGATGGAAGCTAAAGACACCAAGGTGCCTAAGCGTCCGATACCCCGATCCGCCAAACGCCCGGCGATAGGCGCCGACAACGCCCCCGCCGCGCCGATCAAGGCAAAGCCTGCAATCCCGCGTTGATGATAGCCATAGGCATGCATCAAAAACAAAGGGACTGCCGTCCAAAATAGACTAATGCACGCGAATGCGGCGGCTTGATAAAGCCCGAGTCGCAACAGCACTGGATAGGTGATGGGCAGTCGCCACAGCGATTTCAATAAATCGACATAAGCGTGCTTCGCCTCTGGCTGCCGATGCGGCAGGGTAAACCACAGAATCACAGCCAGGCTTGTCATCAGCACGGAGGACAATAGGAAAACAGCCCGCCATCCATAGGCATCAGCCATCACACTCGCCACAGGGCGAGCGAGCAAGATACCGAGTAGCAACCCACTCATGATGTTCCCGACAATGCGACCCCGCTGGTGATCTGACGTCAAATGTGCGGCAAGCGGCAATAGCATCTGTACGGACACCGAGGTCAAACCAATCAGCCCGCCCGCGGTCAAGAATACCGCGCTGTTGCGAGCAAGCCCTGCGGCCAGTAGCGCAGGCACTGACGCGGCGACCGTCGTGACCAAGAGCCGGCGGTTTTCCACCATATCGCCTAGGGGGACTAATAGTAGCAGACCCGCCGCATAGCCCAACTGGGTGAAAGTGACCATCCAACTCGAGTGTCGAGGGTCCATGCCTAACTCAGGACCGATTAGGCCGATCAGCGGTTGGACGTAGTAAATATTAGCCACGGTGAGGCCACACGCGGCAGCCAGCAAAAATACGAGCGTCGCCGGAGGGCTAAAACTCTCACCAGGTAGCTTATGCATAAAACCGTTAGGCAGTCGGACGCTGCAGAAAACGCCAGTCTAGCAAGACGGCCTTGCACAGGTACGAAGTCTGTACCAATCGTCACGGATGGATACCAAAAGCTGTGATCCACGCACCGATCGCCCCCATGAGACTAACCGGCGGTCAGCACATTTTGTGCCTCTTCAGCGATCTGCCGACGACTGACCGCTTTAAAAGTTACGAGCGATTCGCAGGGTTAATTTAAGAGAACAACGGTCTTCATTAATGCACTGCCGACGGTGCATGGAGGTATCAGTTAATTGCGCGGATAGATCCCACGAGCCGACCGATCGAGTCGCACCCAGACTCCACGTCTTATAATCAGGATAGATAAACGCGACATTATCTTTAACTGTCACGAAGCCGACACGCGTATTGATAACAAACTGGCCAGGCAAAACGATATCGGCGCCGGCATTTGCAAACAATCCGGCCCCCGCGCCAAAGAAATAATTGTTAGAAACATACAGCTCAAGTAGCGGATGGACGGGTCCTTGAACCCAGGTGAGTCGGCCGCCGGCCTCAGCAAAATTAGAATGCAGCGCAGTTGCCGCACCTGGGTAGGCGTAGTAGTACAGACCCACGTCATATTGCAGCGCGCCAGTGACGCCACGCAACCCCACTGTGGTGTCCGCCTCTACATTCATCCCAAAGTAATGCATCTTCGCCACAAAAGTATTGGCATACCAGCCACTCGAGAACCGATATTCCACACCCACTTGGGGGGATAGGACACCATCCGTGACGTCAAGCCCGCGTGACACGTAGCGACTCGCAAGCGCTGCACTGCCTGCCCACTGCGGGGCCCCACTCACCTCCGTGACCTCCGAATCGGCTCTTCCCACTAACGGATTTAAAGATAATAAAATCAGAAGGATAAGTGAGGCCAGCGAATTCAATTTCATGATGACCCTGATAGTATTTACTGCGGGACGGGTCCCGATACATTGGGAATAGTAATGCAAGGGATGCCCCAGCGACGGAGAGTGCAGATCAAAGCGGTGTCGAAAGAAGTTCCCCCTGTTGCCGTGCCCAGAAGGCTGTTTTGTTGAGCCAGTCGTGTGAGATTAAAGCGCCACCCTGGCTTCAATACCAAACCATCGCGGATCGCCATACGCCTGCTCCGAGCAGCCGCACAGACTAGACAGATCCACGCCGGTCGTCTTATTGCGTACATCTGCTGAGTTATTCACAAAAGCAGACAGGTCCCAGCGCTTGCCATGGTGGCTTCGACTCCAAGTTAATCGGGCATTCGTAAGCAGATACGCATCGGCTTCTAGTGAGGCATAGTTCTGCAGGTTCTCAAAAAAACGTGCGGTCTGAGTCGCATCGACCTGCACCGAAAGCCGCCCATCCCACAGCGCATAGGAAAGCTCATAACGCAGTAACGCGGACCATTTGCTCTTTGGCGTAAACGCTGGTGTGACGTTGCGCACGACCCCGGTTGCGAGAACATAGTGTGGAATAGTGGCGTCAATAGTTGCACCAGACAAAGACACCGTGAGCTGCGGCAGTGGCTGCGCTTGAATCTCTATTTCAGCGCCTTTTGTATATGCATTAACATTAGATATAGAGCCTGACACGTTTTTTAGCACGAACGCTTGGTAGTCTTTATAGTCGTAATAATAAGTGCTGGCATTGACGCGCAAGGTCTGGTCTAAAAACGTCGCCTTGACCCCACTTTCATATGACAAAAGTTTTTCAGGTTTGTAGACATAGTCCGCACGCGTGAGCACAGCGGACAGCGGAGCATTAAAGCTTCCTGCCTTAACCCCGCGGTTAAGGCCTGCGTAGATGAGTACAGTCCTTGCAGGCCGATACTCCAACTGCCACTTACCAGTCCATAAAGACTGGGCCGTGCTGCCAGCGAAGTTAGGCAAGAAAGCGCCCACCGGATCACCGAGGTTAGACACCACACTGTCGTTCGCATTGATATACAGCCCACTGACATAGGTATATCTTTTTTTCTCTTGAATAAGCCGTAGGCCTGTCACTAATGACCAATGATCTGACAACCCGAACTCACTCTGCCCAAAGACTGCGTAAGAACTTGTATTGAGCGTCGCCTTAAAGGCTCCCTCTAGGGAGGGGCTGCCCGGCGCTTCGCCAAAAATGCGCACTTGACCCACCCCGTTGCCATGCTCGTCCCCTAGCGCCTGGTTGTACGTCGTTTTCATATTCAAATAGTAGAGACCGGATACCCAGTGAAGACGGCCTGCATCCTGATTGAGACGTATCTCCTGACTAAAGGTGTCATTGTGTGAGTTCGTGGTCGCAATCAACTGGGCCACTGGGCTCTCATCGACATCCTGCGCCTGCTGCTTCGTGAAGTGCATGTAGTGAGTCACCGCCGCGACCGACCAGTCACCCCAGTGAGTCGTTAACTTCGCGGTGGTCCCCTGCGTACCGTACTGATTCGAATGAGCGCTGGCGTAATCCTCTGAGATCAACAGTCGTCGCGGGTCGGGCGACGTCCCCCCTGAAATGAGTCCCGAAAAGCTCTAGAGTCTGACCTATGGCAAGGAGGTTGGACGTGAAGAAGCGGTTTACGGAAGAGCAGATTGTGGGGTTCCTGAAGGAAGCCTAAGGTGGCGTGGGGGTCAAGGACCTGTGCCGGCGTCACGGGTTCTCTGAGGGCAGTTACTACGTGTGGCGAAGCAAGTACGGCGGTCTTGAGGTGACCGACGTGAAGCGGCTGAGGGCGCTAGAGGTAGAGAACGCACGGCTCAAGAAGATGCTGGCAGAGACCATGCTTGAGAACGAGATTGT
>CAIOZU010000059.1 GCA_903862885.1 uncultured Pseudomonadota bacterium | reverse complement strand
CGCTCCTAAAAGACGTTTTCCTATGGGCCTATGAGCGCTCCGCCGCTCGCTATGCGGCCGTTCGCCAATCCTTAGGGCAACCCGATCTCTTTCGGCTACGTTACCGTACGGAACTACGTGAGTTGGTTTCGGAGCTCGTTCTGACTTGTGTGGCTCGAAGAGATGCTGCGGCGAGAATCGCTGCCTGGTCTGCGCAGGCGATCGACGTCGAAGACCGTGCGCATTTCGCTGACATTGTTGAAGCCGAGTTGATCAATTTGCACGAAGGTAACTTCGCCCGGTACCGCCTACGCCCCTCTGAATTCTCGGCGTGGCAAAGTGTTTGGCGGATTCGAGACAAAGAGTGAATACGCGCATCGTTGTTCGCACTGCGCCTTGACCCCCGTCTCAATACCTATGGCGCGACCTATTTGCGATAGGTCACTGTAATGCCGACAGTGCGAGGCCTGAAAGTAAACGCGTTTTGTTGATATGAGGTTGGTGCATACGGATTAGTAATGTATGCCGGATTGTTCGCATCCAATTGGCCGATTTGGTAATTGGTCGTAGCGTGTGAATTAAATAAGTTATCTACGAAAGCTGATATCTGTACCTCTTTTAATGTCACGCCGCCGCGCAGCGAAGCGAACTGGGTTGAAGACAGCGTATAGGTGTTAGGTGAGTACTGCACGGTGGCTGGGTCTTGGATGGCTGGTAGCCAGTGGTTGCGCGCTGTGTACTCCCAGTCGAGGCGTACAAAGCTTTCATGGTCGGCGACCGAGAAGTGATATTGCGCCCCGGTCGACAGTGTCCATGGTGGGCTCGTGCCCGGGCCGCCATTGATGGCCGCTTCACCGGCGATCGCATCGCCGGACTGGACGAGCAGTGGCTTAGGCGCTGCGGTCGAGGAGGAGTAGCGAGCGCTCGTATAACCAAAAGCCGCATCGACGGTGACGGCTTCGCCTAAGGCCAATTCCGCTTGGATGTCGAATCCTTTAGCGATCGCCGTGCCTAAATTATCTGTGAATTGCAGGCCACAGTTGAAAGGCACGTAGACATTTTGTTGGATGTTGTTCCACTTAATGTAGTACGCGCTGGTGGCAATCCTAAACTTATTATTGAAATTGTTTTTTGATCCAATCTCATAGCTTTGCGTGGTGTCTGAGTTATAGGTGAGGGGAGCGCCATTGGGATAGCCTGTCTGGTTGAGACCGCCCTCTCCATCGCAATTCCCCGGCAGAGGGGAATTGCCGCCACCGGGCCTGAATCCCTTGGCATAAGTGGTGTAATACAAATTATCCCCGTCTGCTTGAAACGCGAGGCTCGCCTTCGGCGTGAAGGCGGTTTGCGTTTGTGAAGCCGTGCCATCGCTTGGCCCATAGTTTTCAAGGCCATCACTGTGGTGGCTGAGATTAAATCCCAGTTTAGCGAGGCGACCGCCTAAGGTGAGTTTGACGCGATCTGTCAGGTTATAGGTGAGCTCTCCAAAAGCTGCCAGTTGACGATCATGGCTGATGTTGTGGTTGTAGTAGATATCGCAATTGGGTAAACCCGGTACTGGCGAGCCTTGGCCGTTGCAGGAATAACCGCCCGGCGAAAAGAAATCCAAGGGGTTCACGCCAAACAGAGCGTCCCAAAAAGGGATGATCTGTGTGTCTTGTAACTCCTCGGTGCTGGTTTGAGCGGACAAAGACCAGAACGCACCGAGCGTCCAGCGAAGACGGCTGTTAGGGTCATTCGACTGCCAGCGCACTTCCTGTGTCCAGGTTTTCTGTTGGTTGGTCATGAGATTAGGCGTGGCGTAGTGCGAAAATCCAGCCGGTAGATGAATGCCGGTCGCACTCACCAAGGGATACCAGGAGCAGGGCGGGACGGCGGATGTGGAAGCCGAGCCGCAGGAGGCGGCTGTGTAAGCGGTGTCACTTGCCCAACCCAGTCCTTGAAAGTAAGACAGGTCATATACCGTGCCTTGGTAACCGGAGAGCTCGGTCCGATGGTAGTAGGAGGTGTTCGCAATCAGCTCGGTCGTACCTAAGGCGATATCAATTTTTAGAGAAGGCAAGAAGTACTCATCCGGTACAGGCATGCGCTCGGGTGTCGCGTTGTTGAAGTGGCCTGATGCCGCATCCGAATAGGCAGGCCAAAATGTCGAGTTGTCATGCTTGCGTGCGTTTTGATACATCACCGCGGGCGTGATCGTCACCCCCTCACGAGGTTGAATAATGAAAGACAAGCGTGCCGCCAAGGTATTGGCATGGTTGGCGTTCTTATCCACCACCGCGCGGGTCGTTGGATCGACGCGATTGACCCAACCGCCGTCATAGCGATACCACACGCTGGCGCGATAGCCTAAGACGTTGTCAACCAAGGGGCCACCATGGGCTATGCCGCCTTCGAAGCTCGGTTGGCCATTTGGGGTGTAGGCCATTTCTGTGCGCGCGTAGGTCGACTCCGTGGTTAAGCTTGGCTGGGTCATGATGTAGCGCACCGTGCCACCTTCTGAGCCCGCACCAAATAGCGTGCCTTGTGGGCCGCGGAGTACCTCCACGCGATCTAAATCAAAGGTCTTTGGCAGGGCGTCATCGGGGCTAAAGCCCAAGGCGCGCATTTGGATGGGCGTGTCATCGATATAGATGCCGGTAGTGCCAGCGCCACCCGAGGAGGAGATGCCGCGAATAGAGATGGCGTTCGTACCAGAGTTATCGATCGTGACGCCGGGCATGAAGCGCACAATGTCTTGAAAGTCCTTAATGCCTTTTTGGTCTAAGGTTTCTTGGCTGAGTGCTGTGATACTGATCGGTACTTTGCTGATGGATTCTTCATGGCGCGTGGCGGTGACGACAATTTCCTCCAATTCGCCGCTCACTTTGTCAGCAGCTAAGGAGGCGGATACGTAGGGGGTGGTCGCGGCCGTGAGTAGGGCGGTCATTACGTACCGAATGGAGTGTCGAAAAGTCACTTTGGTTTGCATCAGCTATGCTCCCGCCCCGTCGTTGTTGATCGGTCTGTACGCCTCATCGACTCGATATGAGCCCCGTTGTTTAGGATCAACGGCGCAGCAAAACGGCATCTGCAGGATCCCAGCTCATGACCACGTCGTCATTCCAGTCAATGCGCCAATCCACCGTGCGGCGCTCATTCTGCGCCGCCGCGGTCAGTTTAGTGCCGTTTGCCGTTTTAATTTGGTAAGTGGATCGATTGCCTAGATAGCCTAGTTCCCAAACCACGCCAGTCAGTTGATTGACACCGGGGTCGCCAGCCGCTGGAGGGGCCTTGCTTAAGCGAATCTTCTCAGGCCGTATCGCCACCCAAGCGGTGTCACCGAGCGTGACCGGCTGATCATCGCGGACCGTGAGAGGTACTTGCAGTGCATCTGTATGCAGCGTGACAAGGCCTGCGGCTGCGTGCGTGATCTTTCCCTCAATCAGATTGGCTGTGCCAAAGAAGTCGGCCACAAAGCGGCTGTTCGGGTACTCATAGATCTGTGCGGGCGTTCCCATTTGGATGACCTGCCCTTGGTTCATGACAGCGATGCGACTGGCTAAGGTCATTGCTTCGTCTTGATCATGGGTGACAACAATAAACGTGATGCCCAATTGATATTGCAAATCCATGAGCTCAAATTGGGTACTTTCGCGCAGCTTCTTATCGAGTGCACTCAACGGCTCATCAAGTAGCAACACCTTGGGTCTGCGAATGAGTGCGCGCGCCAGCGCCACGCGCTGGCGTTGGCCGCCTGACAGCTGGTGGGGTTTGCGCTTACTGAAGCTTGCCAGCTGCACCATCTCGAGGGCCTCCTGCACGCGCTGCGTACGCTGTGAGGCGTCCATCTTCAAGCGTCTGAGACCGTAGCCGACATTGTCCTCAACGGTCATGTGGGGGAAGAGGGCGTAGGACTGAAACATCATGTTGACTGGCCGCTCATAAGGCGGAATGTCTGTCATATCCAGATCATCGATGCGCATCGTGCCGTGCGTAGGGGTGACAAAGCCCGCCAACATGCGCAGCAAGGTTGTTTTGCCGCAACCCGAGGCGCCGACCAAGGCAAACATCTCTCCTTTATAAATCGACAGGCTGACGTCATCGACAGCTGTCACCGCGCCGTAGTGTTTGGCCACCCCATTGATCACGATCTGAGGCTTAGCCATCGGATCGAGCCAGGGTCTATCAGTCCATGTGTGTCGCTGCGACGTGATCAACGGGTGCCCTTCAAGGTGATCATGCGGACGGTCTAACAGACGAGCGGGTAAGGCAAGGCCATCGTCAACTCAGCGATCGGCCGGTGGAGTGGCACGACGCCGTGCGTGAGCGAAAAACGGCCTTTCGACCACCTCTGAGCGTAGCATGCGACGCTCCCACATCAGTTCGCGATTGAGATACACATCGGCCCACACGGTACTGCCGAGCGCCCCGTGCGGGGTGTTGATCATAGCCAGGGCAATATTGCGCTTACAGGTCGGTGACCACATGGCCGAGGTCACGTGACCGATCTCTTTGAGACCCGCCTCATCAGCATACAATAGGGCACCATGCGCGGCTTTGTTGCCAGCGACATCTAGGCCCACTAAGCGACGCTTCGGCCCCACGCGGCTTTCTTCGAGCAGTGCGCGGCGGCCATTGAAGTGCGGCTTATTGAATTCCACCAGCCATTCAAGGCCAAGCTCCAACGGTGAGCGATCGCGATCGAGCCGGATGGTGTGTTCTGCGGAAATAAAATCCACATTGGGCAACAAAAAGCCGGCCTCAATACGCGCCATGTTGAGTGCCTGTGAGCCGATGGGGCGAATGCCGCGGCTTTGGCCGACTTCCATCAGATCATCCCAAAGACCTAAGGCGTGTTCAGGGCGCATCCACAGCTCATAGCCGAGATCACCGGTGAATCCCGTGCGTGACACCATCACCGGACGTCCCGCGGCGGATAGGTTTCGCCATTCAAAGGGTTTTAACTGGTCAACACCGTCGAGACCTAGGCGTTTTAACACGAAGCAGGAGGTAGGCCCTTGGACAGCTAAAGCGGCAATTTCACGGGTGACTTCCTCAATCTCGACCTTAAAGCCGATTGCCGAGTCCATGAACCAGTCCAACTGCCGTTCAGCGGTGCAAATTCTAAAATCATGCTCACTGATTCTAAATACCGTACCGTCATCAATGAGATGACCCGCATCATTGCACCACACGACATAGCTGACACGGCCGACTTTGAGTTTTCTGATGTCACGCGTGACTAAGCGGTTGAGATAGCGCTCCGCATCGACGCCTGCGATCCGATACTTGACCATGGGCGTCAGATCAAACAGGGTCGCGGCGTTTCGGATAGCAAAATATTCTTGTTCGACCGTGGTAAAGACATCAACGGTCGAGTAGCCCGCCCACGGAACAAAAGAGTCGCGCTGCTGAAAGGCGCGCGCCCGTTCCGCGAACGGGGTGTCCCACAGGGGTTTTTTATAATGGGGCACTGTTGTGGTGTTCATAGGCCGCTCAAGGGTTCGGTCTTAAGACTCGGTGGGCTGCGTGCCGACCCGCTAGGCCCATCACGCCACCGCCCGGGTGGCTGCTCGCACCACACAGATAGAGTCCCGGTAAGGGGGTTTCGTACTGAGTGGCTCCGGGAACCGGGCGCACCATATAAAACTGATCGAAGGCCAGATCGCCATGGTGCCAGTGGCCCCCGGTGATCCGAAATTCTTTTTCTAAATCCTCAGGCGTTAACAGTTCGGCGGCGATCACACTGTCACGAAGGCCCGGGGCATGCTGATCCAGTAAGTCAATCAGTTGGGCCGTGACCGCAGCACGCTGGGTTGCCCAGCCCCCGGCCACTGTGTAGGGCACGTACTGCACCACACTGGAGAGCACATGCTGACCGGCCGGCGCCAGTGAACTGTCGTGGATAGTCGGTACGGTGATTTCCAGTGCTGGCGTCGCTGAGACGCTTTGGTATTTGGTGGGATTGAACGCGCGCTCCAAATCATTGAGCGATGGCGACAGGATCAAGCGTCCGCCGAGCCACTCGGCTTTCACGCCGGTGAAGTGGGGGCGCTTGGAGAGTGCTAAGTGCAGCTTAGCGGTCATCCCCCTACTTCTAAAATGATCGATGCGCCGCACAAAGCCGGTGTCTAGGTGCTCTGTACCCAGTAAGTTCAGGAAGGTAGTTTTGGCATCCACATTCGAGATCACAGCCTTTGCTAATACCGTTTCACCGGATTCGAGGAACACACCACTGGCTTGATCATTTTCAACCAAGATACGAGCGACAGGTGCTTGGGTTCGAATGCGCGCACCGGCCGCTTCGGCCGCACGCGCGAGTGCTTGGGTCACCGCACCGAGTCCACCGATTGGCTGAACGAAAGTGCTGCTCTGCGCACTCACTTCAGCCGCGCGTCGATAGAGGTAAGTCAAGACGGTGCCGGGTGCGCGCGGTCCGAAGTTGCTGCCGACAATCGCATCAAATCCGAGCGTGCCTTTGAGCAGGGGATTCTTAAATTCGTCTTCTAATAGATCATAGGCATTCATGCCAATAATACGAAGCAACTCGCGCATCTCCTGACGGCCAAGCAGGCGCAGCTTCAATGCCATCTTGGCTAACGCCCATTTATCTTCCCAAATGGCTGTGCCAAGCCTAGGTGGCGCGCTGGCCAAAAGGGCGTGCATCAGTTTGCCAAATCGATTCATACGCGCATCGAAGGGACCCAACGCACGGGCATCGGCTTCGCAGCGAACATGGAGGGCATCCCGATCGCCGATGCGAAGCGGTGCTTCATGCGGGCTTAAACCAATGGTGGGTAAATCCGTGGCTGCCCATTGCAAGCCATGTTGCTTGAGATTCAGATCACGCACTAACGGGAGGGGCATCTGATTAAACAGATGCGCTGCAGCAGACACCTTAAAGCCCTCAGCAAAGCCGCGCGTGATGGCCATGCCACCGACTTGATCAGCGGCTTCTAGCACCAGCACCGACTGACCGGCGCGCGCGAGGGTGGTGGCGCAGACCAAGCCATTGTGGCCGGCACCAATGACGATCACATCAAACACCTGGGCGCTTTCGTTACTCATGATTTCGCCCCAAGGCCCAGATCTCTGAGCACACGGCGTGCCGCATTGGCGCCGGGTGCCCCCATCACGCCACCACCGGGGTGGGTGCTTGAGCCGGACATATATAGGCTCTTAATGGGTGTGGCGTATTGGGCGTAGCCGGGGACGGGGCGATTGAACAGCAGTTGGTCCATGGTCAGTTCGCCCTGGAAGATGTTGCCTTCCGTGAGGCCCACCTCGCGTTCGATGTCCCATGGGGTTCTGATCTCGGCATGCAAGATGAGGCTTTTGAAGTCAGGGCTTTGATTGGCGATGGCGTCGATCACCGTGTTGCCAAAAGCCTGACGTTTTTCATCGGTCCATGGACCATCCGCTAATTCATAGGGGCAGTACTGCACAAACACCGACATGTAGTGTTTGCCATCGGGCGTCATGGTCGGATCGATTTGCGACGGGATGAGCATGTCCACATAAGGGGCCTGTGACCAGCGACCTTCCTTCCAATCGTCATAGGCCCGCTCCATCATCTCTAGCGTATCTGTAATGTGTAGATCGCCGCGGATGGTGGGTGAGTCTTTGGGAATCGCAGGGAAGGTGGGTAACCCATCCAGTGCAATGTTGAGCTTGCCGGAGGAGCCTCTGATCTTGAAGCGTTTGACGGCGGTTAAAAAATCAGCCGGTAAGTGTTCTGGGTCGACTGTGTTTAAGAAGGTGCGCTTCACATCCATATTCGAGATGACGGTCTTCGCCTGAATCTCCTCACCACTGGCGAGTGCCACACCGACCGCTTGGCCGTTTTTCACTAAAATCCGTTCTACCGGCGAATCCACTCGGATGCTGCCGCCACTCGCTTCCAGTGATTGCGACAGGGCTTGGGTAATCGCCCCCATGCCACCGCGGGCAAAGCCCCAGGCACCGACGGTTTCATCGATGTCACCCATGTAATGGTGCAAGAGCACGTACGCGCTGCCGGGTGAGCGTGGGCCTAAGGCCGTCCCGATGATAGAGGTGCCGGCAAAGTGCGCCTTGACGATCTCGCTCTCAAAGTACTCATCTAAAAAGTCAGCCGCACTCATCGTCCAAAAGCGCAGGGTGTCGTACATGCGCTCTTCGCCTAAACCATGCAAGCGCTGACCCAAATACAACAACTCCTGAATATCCCGTGGCTTGAAGGAGGTGGGATCGGGGGGTTCTCGCATCAACAACGGTTTGATAAATTTGCACTGGCGCATGACGTCGCGTGAATAGCGATCGTAGGCTTCTGCATCTCGTTTGGAGTGTCGGGAGATCTCGCGACGCAGCGCATCGTGATTGTCATATAGCGCCAGGTGGCCACCTCCGCGCATCATGGTGCAGCCGCCTTCATAGGGGATGATCTGTAAGCCGTAGCGTGGCAGCTCGAGCGTGCGCATGATCTCGGGTCGCAGCAGGCTACAGACATATGAGCAGTTCGAGTAGGTGAAATCCTGATAGAGCTTGCGACTGACGGCGGCGCCGCCGACGATGTCGCTGCGCTCAACCACCAACACCTTCACCCCGGCTCGAGCGAGATAGCAGGCGGCGACTAAGCCGTTATGGCCCGCGCCAATGACGATCGCATCGGGCTGCCGCGAAGGGGTGGTGCTCATCCGGTGGGTCTTTCTCGCAAAACTTAAGTGGTGGCGGTGGCGGCTTGGGTCCGGGCGTTTAAGGTGGTGTCGACTGCAATCTCAAACCCACGGAGGGTATCCGTCAAGCAGGAATCGTCATGGGCCGCAGAAATAAACCACGGCTCGCGCGAATCCGGCTCACACAGCACACCCTCATCATGCAGTACCTGCGCCATGGCGTCATAAAAATGGTAGTCGCTGCTTTTCCAGGTGCGATAGTTGCGGGGCGGGTTGGCCGCAAAGAATAGCCCCATCATCGAGGGGTGGCCGACGAAGCTGTGGGCGATGCCGCGTGGCTCAAGGACTGCCGTCATACCTTTCATTAGGGCCTTACCGTAGGTGGCAATGCGCTCTAAGGCATCGGTTTCATCAAGGATTTGCAGGCATTTTTCTGCCGCCGCCATGGACACGGAGTGGGCGGTGTAGGTGCCGCCGTGGGCCACGCCCTTACCAAGCTTTCGCATGATCTCTTCGCGGCCGGCCAGCACGGAAATGGGGTAGCCGTTACCCATCGCTTTAGCGAAGGTGCAGAGATCGGCCTGGATGCCGTAGAGCTCCTGAACACCGCCGCGAGCCACCCGAAAGCCGGTTTTGACTTCATCGATCAGCATCACCACCCCATAGCGGGTACATAGCTCGCGCGCTGCCTTTAAGTACGCCGGCTCAGCGGCAATACCTAAGCAATTGCCCATGATGGGCTCGATCAGCATGCAGGCGATTTTGCCGGCGTGGCGTTTAAAAGTGTCCTCTAGCTGGTTGGCGTCATTAGCCTGCACGAAGTGGGCAAAGCTGCGATTGCCAATCGGGATACCTTGGCTGTAGGGATGAATCTCTGGCTCGCCTTTTTCCGACCACTTTTCCATCGGGGCGTACCACATGGCGGCATCAAACAGGCCGTGGTAGCTGCCTTCTAAGATGATGTAATCGTCCTTGCCGGTGTAGGCGCGAGCCAAGCGAAGACCCGCCATGACGGCTTCAGTGCCGGAGTTAGAGAAGCGCACGAGTTCGGCGGCGGGTACCATTTTGGCGATCCGCTCCGCTACTCGAAACTCCCGTTCGGTGGCGAGGGCGAACACGCCCCCCACGCTCATGCCCTCGCGGGCGGCTTCGTCCACCTCGGGGTGGGCGTAGCCTAAGATCGCCGGTCCATAGCCTAAGCGGTAGTCAACATAGCGGTTGCCGTCGATGTCGGTGATGCGGGCGCCCTTACCTTCTTTGACATAGATGGTTTTTTCTTCGCCCCAGTAGCGGAAATTCGAGGCCACACCCAGTGGCAGGCGGGTGACGGCTTTTTTCCAATGGGCGTTGCTTTTGGTGAGGTCGCGGGCCATGGCGGCAATCCTTGTACGTCGATGATAAGTAGAGCCAAACGCTATCATCGAGCCCAGCAGGCGTCCACGTAATTTGTATAGTCATATAGGAAGTGCCGTTCGCTGGCCGTTTTCTATTTAACAATAATTCATCCGGCAAAAGAGTCGTTTCTACTTAAGAATATGTTTATTAAAGAAAAAATATAGATTTTATGTCATCGAAGCGAGTACCAGTCCTTGCCTAGGCCCTTCGCTTCGGCGTAAATTGAACAATTATATAAATTAAATCCATAGAGGTAGGCCATGTCGCCGGTCGCCGCAGTCGATTCAACGTCTATCGTCCCACCGACCGCGGGCGCCCCCCGGGCGCTGCCGGCCTGGGTGTATTCGCACCCTGAGATGACGCGTTTGGAGCTCGAGCGCATTTTCAGGCCCAGCTGGCAGATCGTTTGCCACGTGAACTCCCTACCGAAGCCCGGGGATTTTGTGACCTTCGACATGGGGACTGACAGCGTGGTTGCGGTCCGTGATCGGGAGGGCGCGGTGCGTGCGTTTCATAATGTCTGCAGGCATCGCGGTGCGCGTCTGCTCGATGGTCATGGGCACTGTGCGGGGACGGTGCTGTGCCCCTATCACGGCTGGAGTTATAACTACGCGGGTGATCTGATTGGGGTGCCGAGCCGGGAGACCTTCCCGGGTCTTAACCGCGAGGACTTTGGTTTAAAGCCGGTGCATCTCCAGGTGTTGATGGGTTTTGTTTTTGTATGCATGGCCGATGATCCGCCCCCATTAAAAGAACGTTGGGCGCCCTTTTTAGATGAATTGGCCCCGTACCGATTTGAGGACATGGTCCCTTTAGGCCCGATCACCTCAGCGGACTGGGACGTTGACTGGAAGGTGGCGATGGACAATTACCTTGAGTCCTACCATGTACCGATTGGGCATCCGGGTCTACAGCGGATGTTTACCCCTGACTATGAAGATCAGCGCGCCGCGTCCGATATTGCCAGAGGTACTAGCTGGCTACGTGAGCAGCCCTCCTCACAATGGAGCGAGCGGTTCTACCAGTCCTTAGTAGAGCGAACAGCCACCCACCTGCCAGACGCTTATAAGCGTGCGTGGCGCTTTTATAGTTTATTACCCAACTTAGGGGTGGATGTGTATCCGGAGCAGATGGATTTTTTCCAAGTACTCCCGCTAGCACCCGGTAAGTGCCGAATACGTTACGGCCTATTCGGTTTGCCAGACGATCGGCGTGAGATGCGGGTGTTGCGGGCCTTAGGTACGCGGATTAATCGGAGCGTGAATACGGAGGATCACACGCTGTGCCTTCGCGTGCAGCGCGGCCTTGCATCACCGAGTTACACGCCAGGCCCTCTGTCGTCGATCGAGAAGTGGATGGCGGCGTTTCATAGTCAATTAGAGGCTAAGATCCCGGAAGTGCGGTTGCCGGTGGCGCCTGCGCGCTTTGCATAAGAGTTCGGGAGGTGAGCGATGGCGCTTCTGGACGAGGATCCGACAGCCGGTGGCTTTAACGGCTTAAAGCGCCTTGAGCGCACGTTGCCGAGCCATTGGTATTTTGATGCAGCACACCACGCGCGCGAATTAGAGGCGATCTGGTATCGGCAGTGGGTCTATCTGTGTCGCGCAGACTCTATCGTTCACGCGCGCGACTATCGAACGTTTACGATTGGCACCAATCGCATCGTGGTGTTGCGCGATGAAGAGGGGACACTTCGTGCCTTTCATAACACCTGTCGGCATCGCGGCTCGATCTTATGCAAGGAGACGGCGGGGCACTTGCAGGGTGTGGGCATCACCTGTCCCTATCACGGTTGGACCTATCGCTTAAATGGCGCGCTCGCCTCTATTCCGAGCCACGGTCGCGCTCACCACCTCGATAAAAAAGAGGGCGCGCTGTATCCCCTTACAATCAAAGTGTGGCGTGGTTTTGTGTATGTGAACCTAGCCAATGCCGATGCGGGCTTTGCGGATAATTTCAACGCCAATACCGAGCAGTTTGCTAACTGGCCGTTAGAAGATCTGCAGGTGGGACGTCGTTTGACGCAGCGATTGGCGTGCAACTGGAAGGTATTCTGGGAGAACTACAACGAGTGCCTGCACTGTCCCAACGTGCATCCGGCCTTGTCATCGTTGGTGCCGATGTATAGTCGCGGCATTATGGAACCGCGGGATGATCCGGCCTGGGAAACTCACGCCAGTCAGACCGATGCCAAATTCAAAGGTGGGTTACGTACCGACGCTACGACTTGGACGGTTGATGGGCAGTCGCTGGGTCATGAGTTTTCGCTCACCAAAGCCGAGCGGGATCTGGGTTATCACTACATGACTAGTCTGCCGTCCCACTATCTGGTGTTGCATATTGATCACGTACGCTCCACTCGGGTGTTGGCGCTAAGTGCTGAGGAGATGGAGCTTGAGATCGAGTGGCTGTTTCCTAAAGAAACGCTGGCTGATCCTGACATTGACATCAGTAAAGCCTGTGATTTCTCTGCACAGGTGGTCACGGAAGATGGGGCTGCCTGCGAGGGCGTGCAGTTAGGTTTGCATGCCGCCCCGCATGATCGTGGCTATCTGATGCCAGAAGAGTACGACGTGTATCGTTTTCAGCAGTGGGTGAAGGCGAGCTTAGGCGCGGCTTAAATCAAATTGGCTGCGTGAATATACAACCCAAGCCGTCCGTTTCACTGATCGAAGGCAAGTTGCGCGCACGCATTCCGGTGTCGTTAAAACACCAAAAAATAGCGATCTATTATTATTTTTTGACTAAAATACTGCATTAAATTGTCAATGCATTGTATAGACACTGCTAATGTCAGCAATGATACTGATGACATGAAACCGACAGTAAAAACGGCTCAGTTGCAAATACGGGTGTCCGACGCAGAGAAGCGGGCTATTCAGCGAGCGGCTAAAGACGCCCGCATGGACATGTCTGCGTATGTGCTGAGTCTTGTGCTATCCGCAAACAACAGGCGATTCGATGCGCTCGTGACCGCTGTGGCCGATGCGGCGACGCCT
>CAIOZU010000058.1 GCA_903862885.1 uncultured Pseudomonadota bacterium | reverse complement strand
GAGAAATAATCAATCGCTAGAGCGGTCAATCTACCCCAGAAGTACCGCGCGTGAGGTAGAAAGTTCGCGCGGCTTAGCCCGCGCCCTACAGCACAAGGTCACTGGCTACCGATTGGCGGAATCCGCTTACACAGTGTTTGCATGGGATCGTGGAATCAAAAAAGCCACCTCACGGCGGCCTTCTAAGTCATTGATTTATTTGTTGGCGGGGGTGGGGTTTGAACCTACCGTCGTTAGGCGCCGAACCCCACACGTTAAGCGCGCTTAGACCGCCGACAATAATGGCTCTGGTCTTGAAATCGCGTAGCCCTGCATAAAGTCGATACCCATGCGCTCAGCGACAGCTAACGATGCAAGATCCTCAACCTGCTCAGCGATCACTTTAAAATCAAGCGTCCTGCCAAGCTCAATCATCGCCGCTACCATTGCCTGATTGACGGTATCCCGATCGAGATGTCGCATATACATGCCGTCAATTTTCAGGAAATCCATTGCCAACGTTTTGATGTTGGCGAAAGAACCCAGACTGCTGCCGAAGTCATCCAGCGCGAAGGTACAGCCTAAGCCATGCAAGACATCAATGAAGCGACGAGCGTGCTCAAGATTGGCGACCACCGAGGCTTCGGTTACTTCAAAACAGACCTGCGACGGACTGGCGCCTGTACGGTCAAAACAATCGACTACAAATTCGAGGAACTGAGCATCCCCTAGTGTTTGGCCAGCAATATTGATCGATATGCTTCGTCCAGGCGCTAAGTTAATACCGCCTCGACCGAGCACAGAGAAAATCGATTGCACCACCCAGCGATCAACCAGTGACATCAACCGATAGCGTTCTGCCGCCTTAATAAAATCATGCGGCGTGATGATGGCACCATTATCGCCTGACAGACGAACGAGCACCTCAAGCGAAGGACCTGCAACAGTGGATCCACTCGGCGCCACTATGCTTTGGGTATACAACAAGAACTGCCCTTCGCGCAGCGCTTGCTCTAAACGATGCAACCACTGGATCTCGCCGCGTTGGCGTGCAACCGCCTCATCACGAGCAGAGTACACATGGACGTGACCACGCCCTTGGCTCTTGGCTACGTAACACGCCGAGTCAGCTGCCGCCATGGCGTCTTCAATACCACCAGTCTCACGACCCACTTCCACCATACCAATACTGACGCCGATGGTGAAAATCTTATCTTTCCAAACAAAGCGGTAATCCCTAATCGAGGTGCTAACATTTTCGGCAATCTGTAATGCCTTATGCAATGGGCAGCCCGACAAGAGAATGGCAAATTCATCGCCACCGATGCGAGCCACCGTATCCGAGTCACGCACCACGTCGCGAATAAGCACAGCGACTTCACGCAGCATATTATCGCCGGCAACGTGCCCGCTGGTGTCATTGACGGCCTTAAAGCAATCCAGATCTAGATAACACAGCACATGCTTTTGGGTGCCCGCGCGGGCAAGGGCTAATTTCTCATCCAAGCGCCGCTCAAATTCACGGCGATTCACGAGCCCTGTCAACGGATCGTGACTGGCTTGATAACTCATTTGACGAGCCATACCGCGCAATTCAGTCACATCGCGCATCATCACCACGACACCCGTCATCTGACCGAACTCATCCGTTCGTGGTGCAGCCGACAGATCTAAGCTGCGATCAATGTCGTCGGCACTGGTGATCATAGTGGCCCGTCGACCCAAAGAAATCTTGGCGCGGGCAGTCAAGCATTGCTGCACGGGATCGGCAAGCGCCTTTTGATCGGCCTCATCACGGATACTCACTAGCTCCGCAAATGGACGACCCACCATCTCGGTGGCGGTACGACCCAGCAATTGAGCGGCTGCACGATTGACAAAATCAATACGCCCGGACAGATCGGTCGTGATCAGCCCTTCCGTGATGGAGTCCAGTGTCGCTTGAGCCTGTTGTTGGGGACCAGACAGGGCGGTCGGTGCGGCACCGCTATCGCCATTGGCATGAACGACAGGCGGCTCTAGCGATACGGTCGCGCGCGTGGCGGCAACTATCGCGGAGCGATCCTCGCGCGCCAGTTTAGAGGCGTTGAAAAACACCGCCGGGGCCCCCTGATAAATCACTTTCTTGCCTACCAGTTCTAGACGCACCGCTTGGCCGGTCGCATCGGGGATATCCACCCGATAAGATGCCGTACTGAGCTGCCCCGCGAGCAACTGACTGAGGTGGTCGGTGATCGGGCCGGCATCATCCGCCATGACTAAGTCGGCGAGTTTCATGCCCGTCAGATCCTCTGGATCTCGGCCGAGCAGCGCGCCGAAGGCGGTATTCGCGAGTAAAATCCGCTCGCCATGAATCATCACGGGCTGCATAGAACGCTCAATGAGCGCTCGCGGGGAGGCCGAGACACCTCCTTCGGCACCGATCGATTCCACGCTGTCCCGACTCATCATGGGCACATGCATCCTAGTTCAGACTCACCGACATCTAGCATATTATCTTTAAAATCAATATGTTAAAAGTCTTTCGGGTCACGAGACCACACCCCGTGGCGCGGCCCAAAACGGTCCACCCATCAGGATACCGCAGCCCACCGGAGGGATCGCTCGGATTAACCATAATGTGGCTCGACTCTCCTACCCTCAGGCATCCTTGTCGCCTGCCCACAAACTCCGTAACCTCCCCTTCCACATCCATGAACCCCACCACAGTCCGATCCTTATGATGCCAGCTTTGGATTTCCACACCGCCCGCCAGCAGATGGTCGATCAGCAAGTCCGCACCTGGGAAGTACTTGATCCTCGGATTTTAGCCGCTTTGGCCTTGGTGCCGAGAGAGCGCTTTGTCCCCCCCGCTTTTAGTTCCTCCGCCTTCGCTGACAGCGCCATCCCCTTGCCGGGTGGCCAGTCCATGCTGGCGCCTAAACTGGTGGGTCGCCTGCTGCAAGCGGTCAACGTGCAGCCCAAAGAGCATGTCTTAGATGTGGGCACAGGCAGCGGTTACTTCGCTGCCTGTCTCAGCGCGCTGGGCGCGCGAGTCACCTCGCTTGAGATCAACCCTGAACTCGCTCGCTTCGCCACCCGCAACCTCCATCAGACGGGGACCGTCGGCGTGCAGGTGCTCACCGCCGATGCGACCCGCTGGCAAGCACCGGAACAGTACGATGCCATCATCCTGAGCGCGTCCTTGCCTGACTATGACACGCGCTATCAGTACTGGCTAAAGCCCGGTGGACGCCTCTGTCTGGTAGTCGGCAGCAGCGAGCCTATGAGCACTTTTTTAGTCACAAGATCCGGGCCCAATATCTGGTCAAAAACATCACTGTTTGAGACGTGGATCGATCCAATGACACACGCGCATCGCCCCTCCGGCTTCGTATTCTGATCGTCCATGGTGCGTGACATCACTCCGCTCGAGTTTTCAACGAATCTGTCACACGACGCACAGGTGATGCTTTTGGATGTGCGCGAATCGTGGGAACTAGATATCGTTAAACTCGATGCAGCACGCCATATTCCGATGAATGAGATTCCTGACCGTCTTGCGGAAATCGATCCTAAACTGACGATCGTGGTGATGTGTCTTGCCGGTGTACGCAGCCTCAAGGTGGCGCACTTTCTTGCATCGCGCGGTTACTCCTCGGTCGCCAACTTAAGCGGCGGCATCGCTGCCTGGCAGCGCGACGTGGATCCTACTTTGGCCACCTACTGAGCGACTTCACCCGACCCGTCGGACGCTTCTCTTAAAGGTAGTATTTTGATGAAACCCGCTCACTCTCTATTAAGACTCGGCACGCTGATCTTAGCTGCCTACTGCACTTTACTGCCCATCTCGACCACAATGGCATCAGATCTGACTGACATTTACCATCGAGCACTCAGGAACGACCCGCAGTTACGTGAAGCAGAGGATAATCACATCGCGGCGTTGGAAGCGCATCCGCAAGCTCTCGCAGGTCTCCTGCCGCAGCTGAGTGGCAACGCAGGCTACCTCCATGATCGCCTTAACTTCCAACAACCGGGCTTTCAAGTAGGGTTGCCATCCACGGTCCCTACGTTTAATACGCTGACCACCAGCGATACCACACAGTGGGGCGTGTCGTTGCGTCAGACCATTTTCCGATGGGACCAGATCGTTAAACTAAGCCAATCGAATGTGGTCGTCGCCCAAGCAGAAGTCGACTACCGCGCCGCACAACAGAGCGTCATTCTACGAGCCGCACAAGCCTATTTTAAGGTGCTGTCAGCACGTGATCGTGTCGAATATGCCGACGCGTCCAAAGAAGCGATTGTGCGGCAGCTCGAACAGGCCAATAAACGTTTTGAAGTGGGTCTTATCGCCATTACCGATGTGGAAGAGGCCAAAGCGGCGGCCGACCAAGCGACCGCTACCGTCATTGCTGCCAAGCGCGCGCTCGCCGATGCGCGTGATCAATTACGCGAATTGACCGGCAGCGCCGCTGATGAGTTAGCACGGCCGGGAGATGATATGCCGTTGGTAGGCCCTAATCCAGAAAGCGAAGAGTCATGGGTTAAAGCCGCGCTCGATCAAAATCTCGACTTATCCTCAGCGCGCTTAAGCGCGGATATCGCCAAAGACAACATCGCCATCGCGCGCAGCGGTCACTACCCCAGCATAGATATCGTCGCCTCCAAGTCATTCGCCAATGGTAACGGGACCACGCTTGCGTTCTTTGATACCCCAGAAGTGTATTCAGCCAACACCGTTAACCACGATATGCAAATTGGCATTCAATTCACCCTCCCGCTGTATGAGGGGGGCCTGACCTCATCAAAAGTTCGTGAGGCGGTGTATCGACATCGAGCTGCCCGTGAGCGCCTTGAGCGCACCGCGCGAGCGACTGAGCGGACGGCGCGCGATTCCTATCGAGGGGTGTTAAGCGAGATCGCCCAAGTGGGCGCACTCAAGCAGGCGCTCACCTCCAGCACCACTGCCCTACAAGCCACCGAAGCAGGTTATGAGGTGGGCACGCGCACCGCAGTTGATGTGTTATTAGCAAGACAACGGCTGCTCGATGCCCAGTCGAACTACGCGATCGCACGCTATGACTATGTGATTAATGTACTGACACTCGAGCAAGCCGCTGGCACGCTCGATGAGCGTCAAGTCACGCGTGTCAATGCGTGGCTGAATCAGACCGTGTCGGTGAAGTAATCACCTGACGATTCTTCCACACGCCATCAATCGTCGTTTCCAGGCGTGACAGCGCTCCTCGATTGAGTTGCAGCGCGCTAAAACCGCGCGCGCCCATTTGCGCTGCTTCCTTAGGATGACTCATCCAGAACAGCAGTCGTTCGCTAAGCGCCTGTGCATCTGGCACCACTTCTAAGGCAAACGCCGCACGCAGCACATCCGTCAGCGCCACGATATTCTGAAGCGCAGGCCCAACCAACACGGGTTTCGCTAACGCCGCCGGTTCCAGCACATTGTGTCCGCCGATGGCAGTCAAACTGCCTCCAACAAAAGCGACATCGGCTGCGGCATAGCAGCGCAATAAAACACCGAGCGTGTCAATCAGTAGAACGCGCGTGTCTGCGCGCACCACACCCCCCTCGCTATAAGCCACGAAGGACATCGTGTGTTGCTTAAGCAAAGCCGCCACCGGCGCAAAGCGCGACGGATGCCTAGGCGCCCATACCAACAGCGCCTGTGGATACATCGCCAGCAAGCGACGATGCGCATCGAGTACCGCATCCTCCTCGCCGGCATGGGTGCTCCCTGCGACCCAGACGGGACGATCAACGCCCCATTGAGCTCGCCAGTCAGCCGCCTCTTCCATCACGTAGAGCGGTATCGTGACATCAAATTTCAGATTGCCAATGACCTCCACACTAGGGGCATTCGCACCCAGCGCAATAAAGCGCTCGGCATCTAAAGCGGTCTGCGCACCCACCCACGTGACGGCACTCAACGCGTGACGAATGAGTGAGCCCACGCGACGATACGCCGCCACCGAGCGCGCTGACAAACGAGCGCTAGCAATCAATAGCGGGATATGTCGCCGCTGGCATTCAACATACAGATGAGGCCAGAGTTCAGTCTCCATCAACACCGCCACGCGAGGCTGCACCCGATTCATAAAACGGCGAACGGCTTGGGGCGTGTCATAGGGGAGATAACGAATGCTCACCGCTTGACCTGCCCAGAGTCGCTCAGCGTGCAAGCGACCGGTCACGGTGGACGTCGTCAGCGTCAATGCCTGTAAGGGATAACGGCGGCGCAGCGACGTCATGAGCGCAGTGGCGGCTTGTACTTCGCCCACGGAGACGGCGTGGATCCAAAACCCCCCCGGGTCCCCCGCCGGACCATAACCCAAGCGTTCTGGCAAAGCCGACCAATGGCTATGGTCGGCCAGACCACGCCAGAGATGCACCCCCAACGCAATTGGCACGCATAAATAGCTTAAGCAGATGTAAAGTAGTCGCACACTGACGCTCGCTGTTTGGCGCAACAAGATGATACCGCCCATGAGGGTCCCTGAAACACCTAACGCCGATGATCCCACCTGTGGCGTGCCGCTGGCGCCACTGACCACCTTTTGGGCACCTCGTTGGTGGCCGGTGTGGTTAGGGTTGGGTGTGGTACGGCTCTTGGCAGCCCTTCCCTGGGTCCTGCAGCGCGCTCTGGCCAGCGGCTTAGGCGCCACCGCTTGGTGGATCGCGCGGCGCGATCGGCGCATCACCCTGATTAACCTCCGACTGGCATTCCCCGCCCTGACCGAAGGGGCGCGCCGCGCTCTGGCAAGGCGGCACTTTCAGTCACTGGTTTATTCTTTATTTGAAACCGGTCTGGTGTGGTTCGATCGCCGCAATCGTCTAGGCGCCCTCGCCCGACTAGAGGGGCGAAACCACTTAGACGGCGCCCTCGCCCGCGGCAAGGGCGTTCTACTGGTGGGCGCCCACTTCACCACCAATGAAATCGCCGCCGCGACGCTGGTCCAATCCGGACACCCGTTAGACATCATGTATAAACCGGCCGACAACCCATTGATCAACCAATTGGCGTTACGCGGACGCATCCGTCGAGGCGGTCGGATGATCCCGAGCGATCGTTTTGTCGAATTATTACGCGTCATGAAGCGGGGCGGTATCGCGCTGTACGCCCCTGACCAACGCTTCGCGGGGGCTGGGCACCTGAGCGTGCCGCTATTTGGTGTGCCGGCGCTCTCTAACCCAGGCACCACCTTTATTGCACGCGCGACCGGCTGTGCGGTACTGCCCTACTTTCCAAGACGCTTGCCCGATGGTTCGGGCTACGTTATGACCATCGGTGCGCCGATGGAGGGCTTCCCCAGTGGCAATGGGGCAGCTGATCTGGCTCGCTACCATGCCCTGATTGAGGCCGCCACGGCCTTGGCCCCCGAACAATATTTATGGAGCTATAAACGATTCAGGCCGGCTACTGGGCAACCAGATCCCTACCGCAAAGGCGCCTTACGAGGCAGCGAATAACCCGTTTGCAGCGCTTCCCACGCCGCATGCAAGGCCGATGGATCCTGACCGAGACCTAACTTTTCCAGCGATCGCTTCAATCGCTGCAGATTCTGCGCACGCCAACGCCCTAAGGACCGACGCCTACCCCGATCGAAATCCACCAGATGCACCGCCCCTTCCGCGTCGATCAAAATATTATGCGCATTCAAGTCGGCGTGAAAAATACCCTCGTCGTGAAACGCTCGAAGGGTTTGGCCAATCTGCCACCACTGCAGTCGTGACACACCCGTACTTAAGCACCGCGCCAAAGAACGGGTATCTTCAATCAGCGCCGTTAATAAATCTGCCCGATAGCTCAACCCCTCGCGTACATAGCGTGCGGCCACGGGTCGAGCGGCTGATAGCCCCTGCGCTTCGATTAAGCCCAGAAGCCTCAGCTCACTGAATGATCGGGTAGCCGACTCACCCCGCCACAGATACTGATCATGAATGAAGCGAGCTAGCAAACCGCCACGCCTGAAATGCCGCAGCACCAGCGCCGCCTCACCCGGCTGACGCGGCGTCAAAAACCACGCATTACCACGACCTTGTGCCAGCCCACGAATACGCCCCTGCTGTTCGAGCCACAATGGATCGAAATCCGCATCGCGCGGCGCACTGATCCGGGAAGGATCAAATAAAATAGCGCCGGTCACCGTGGGAATGCGTGTGAATTGCATATCAACCCTCAAATACGCGGTGCATCAGTGTACCGCAAGCCCTGACGAGTCAAGACCTCGCAGGCGAAGAGGGTGCGGTTTTCTGCTAGGCTCCTGCTACCCCGCCATCCTCATGAACGGGCTAGACGTCAATGTGCTTCGAACCCAGAGACCGAGAGTCACTCGCTTAACCGCAAGGATCCGGTCATGATGGCCACCCTGATCAGGAGATCCCCGTGTCAGAGATATTAGTGCCTGTATCGCCCGGTGAAGTGCTCGATAAAATCACAATTCTAAGAATCAAGGCACAGCGGATGACGGACACCCATAAAGTGGCCAACGTGCGCCGCGAACTTGAAATGTTAGAGCGAACTTGGCAAGCATCGCCTTACGCCAGCCACGATGTCTCTGAGGATGAAGCCGCCCTGCAAGCGGTCAATGAGCGTTTATGGGATATTGAGGATCACATTCGCGATGAGGAGCGAGCGCAACGCTTCGAGGCCAATTTTATTGCGCTGGCCCGCGCGGTCTATATCGAAAATGACGAGCGCGCTGCCATTAAGAAGCGCATCAATAACACCCTCGGCTCAACGATCGTCGAGGAAAAGAGCTACGCCAGCTACCGCTGATCAGCCATCGACTAAATAATACTCGGCACCGCAATAAGCGCACTTGGCCTGCCCGGTGGCTTCGATCGACAAATACACTCTAGGATGTGAATTCCACAGGGTCATCGAAGGCATGGGACAAGCGAGCGGCAAGTCGGCTCGAGTGACTTGATAAGTGGGCTGGGCATTCGCTTCCGTTAAGCGCGCATCATTCACAAGGGGGGTCGCCATAAGAGCCATCTCCAACTCAGATCGCGTCATTATACCTACCCCCACCACGCCCGGCGAGTCGGTCGTTCTCTATGCGTGAGCCATCACGGCTTCCCAAATCTGCTGAACGCCGGCCCGCAGAGACTGATAGGGCAAAGCCGGCACCACCGGTTTAGCGCCCTCTAAAGAGAGCCGATGGGTCAGCGCGCGGTAATCCCGGTAAGCATCAATCAATCGATCAATCGTGGCGTGATCCACCAAAGCCGCTGAACCCACAGACTCTAACTGACGGATGGTATCTGAATAGGTCAGCAAGGGCGGATACCGATCTGCCGAGAGCAATACAAAGTACTGCGCTAAAAATTCAATGTCGGCCACGCCGCCGGGATCTTGCTTAATATCGAACTCGCCTTCGCCAGAACGCGACAGCTCGCGTCGCATGCGCTCACGCATTGCGCGAACATCCTCACGCAGGGTTGGCCGACGTACTGCACTTTGCAGCAATGCCATACGATCACGCTCAAACTGCGCCCGTATCGAAGGCGCCCCCGCCACGGCGCGAGAATGCAACAGCGCTTGATGCTCCCAAGTCCATGCCTCGCTTTTCTGATAATCAGCAAAGGCACCGATATAGGTCATCAAAAGGCCGCCCTTGCCACTCGGACGGAGCCGCATATCGACTTCATACAATCGTCCTGCCGCGGTGTGCACAGTCAAGTAATGGACTATTTTTTGACCCAGTCGCAAGAAAAAAACACCATTTTCGACGACCTTGGGCCCGACGGTTTCCTGCACATCGCCCGCTGAGTCATGCAAAAAAACGAGGTCCAAATCGGAGCCATAGCCCAATTCGCGGCCACCCAACTTGCCATAGCCTACCGCGGCCACGCGACAGGGCCGCCGCTCAGTGGCCGCTCCCGCCATCGGCACACCATAGAGCTTCACCATATCCTGCCAAGCAGCGCTCATGACGCGCTCTATAATGAGCTCAGCAATGTCAGTCAGCCGATCAGACACCTGCATCAGTAGCATACGGCTCGTCAACTCTAATAGCGCCACGCGAAAGACCGCCGCTCGCTGAAACTCACGCAACACTTCCACTAGCCGTTCAGGGTCATCTGCGCCGCTGGCAACACGCGCATTGATTTCTTCTTCGAACTGGGCGCGGCTTGGCAACTCATCGAATAACCGCTGGTCAACTAACTCGTCTAGCAATAGAGGGAATGCCGCTATTTGGTCAGGAAGGAATTGGCCTAAAGCACAGATATCAACCAAGCGGGTGAGGGCTAAAGGGTTCTCGGTCAAAAGAGATAGATAAGCCGTTCGACTACCGATCGCTTCCAATACTTTAAAAGCGCGCGTCAACACGCTCGCACAGTCATCTAGGCACCCAGCAGCCATTAACAAGCGCGGTAGCAGCGCGGTGAGACGACGACGGCCTGCGTCTTCCAATCGCCCGTAGTAACTCGATCGGACCAAGACCATCAGCAGATCGGCTATGGCAGCCACGTGAGGTATTTTCAGGGCAGCCAACGCCGCGTGCAGATCGGTCGCCTCGGCCGCCTCTGCCAAAGCGGCATCGAAGTCTGACACTGACACGGGTAAGGTGTTTTCTGCTTTAAATACAAGTTGTGCGAAATAACGCGTCACACGCGCGCGCACATCAGTCTGTTGACTCACAAGCGCAGAAAAAGACGGCATCATCAGCATAGCTGAGATTCTCGCCTGTCTTATTTCATCACGAGGCAAACTATGAATTTGCTCGTCGTCCACCATCTGTAGGCAGTTCTCGAGACGGCGCAGGTAGAGATAACTAGCGTATAGATCAGTGACCACATCATCAGGCAGCAACTTGCCACCAGCAAGGCGCGGCAAGACCGTTAATAAAGACGATGGGCGCAAAGCAGGATCCGAGCCGCCACGCACCAACTGCAGCGCCTGCACAATAAACTCGACTTCGCGAATCCCACCGGGACCTAATTTCACATGGTCAACCAAATCACGGCGCGCCACTTCGCGGCTGATGAGGGCATGCATCTCACGTAAGGATGCCAACACACCAAAATCAAGGTAACGCCGGAATACAAAAGGCCTGATGACATTATGAAATAAGTCAGCATAGGCCTGCTCGCCGGTGATCGGCCGCGCTTTGATCCATGCATAGCGCTCCCAGTCCCTACCCTGCTCTTGTAAGTATCCTTCGAGGGAGGAAAAACTTGCAGCCAATGGCCCTGAATCACCGAAAGGGCGTAAGCGCATATCGACCCGGTAGACAAAACCATCTGCCGTTTTTGCATCCAGCAGTCTGATCAGCAACTGCCCGAGACGGGTGAAGTAATCGAAGTTGTCTATGGAGCGCTCGCCATCCGTGTGGCCATCCTCCGGATACAAAAACACCAGATCCACATCGGATGAGAAGTTGAGTTCCCCGCCGCCCAACTTCCCCATACCGACAACAATCAATGCCTGCGCCACACCCAAGGCATCTCGCGGTGTGCCATAACGCGCCTCTAGGGATCGTGATGCGAACTCAACAGCCACCCGAATGGCTTGATCGGCCACCATCGACAACGCCGTCAACGTCGTCTGGGTATCAGTGAGGCCCAGCACATCACGCCACGCGATGCCGGCCAACGCGCGCTTGCGCGCACGACGCAGCTCCGCCATGAGTGCCGCTTCGTCCGTAAGCAGGGTGGCCACAGCAAAGGGATGGGGATCCTGATAAGCAGGATCCGCTCTAAACAGCGGATCAGATAATAGGGTGGTGGCCACGAAGTCGCTGCCTGCCAATACCCGTTCCAAATCGGCACGCGGCACCATAGGCAACGCGTTCGCTTCGCTTAGTCGCTCATACCAGCGCGTCGCAACGGCAAGGGCATCGGGCAGCAACGGGGGCCATTCAGTCAACAAATCACACCTCAACGTACCGTCGCCGGAAGCGGCGACGCTATACTCTAACGGAATGTCGACCCAGAACCGATCTGCCGCAGACCCCGCCACGAAAGGCCCCCTCGTCGTGCGCCTATGCAATTGGGTGGG
>CAIOZU010000057.1 GCA_903862885.1 uncultured Pseudomonadota bacterium | reverse complement strand
CTCAACGGAGGCCGCGGGACTCGGAGATGATTTCGTAGGCTTCACGGATGCGCTGTGTCTTTTCTGTAGCTAACTCTTGCATGGACTCCGGGAGTCCCCGCGAGACGAGCTTATCCGGGTGGTTTTCGCTCATCAGACGACGATACGCCTTCTTGACCTCCGCGTCGCTGGCACTGGTCGTGATTCCTAAGGTTTCGTAGGCACTTTGCAATCGCACACCCGCAGCGGGCGGTGCTTGACTGTACGCAAAGCCACGCTGGCCACGCAAAACCTGCTCCAAGACCATCAACTCCATGGAACGCAAACCCAAGCGCTCACCGACTGCCCATAAAATATCGCGGGAGGGACCCGCCAAATCATTGCCCAACAAGGCTGCGCGCAACTGAATTTCCATGAAAAATCGCAATAAATCAGGCCGCCAGCGACACAATCGGCGCAATCGATCGAGTGTGGCGTGCAAGGGATAGTCCGTGGCTTTGCCACGGGTAAAGGCATCAATCGCTAAGCGTACGTGCGCTTCATCGAGACGCATCTGCCGCATGATGCTGCGCGCCGCGTCGATTTCCGCGTTGGACACACGGCCATCGGCCTTCGCGACATGTCCCATCACCGCAAAAGCAGCTTCGAACAAAACCGCAGAGATCTCGCGCGCATCAGCCGAGCCGCCCTCAGAGCCCGCCTGAGCCGCTTGCAGATCGTAGCGGTGCCCTAAGAGCAGCCCAACCGCCGCCCCCACAGGGCCCGCCAGGAAGCCCAGAGAGGCCCCAATAATTTTTCCGGTCCAACCCATCAGATTTCTTGACCCTGCTTTCCACACCTTGCCAGAATGCGTCTCCGTGACGGAGCCACCGTTCATGGTAGCAGCGACAAGGCAGATACCGTCCTATGAACCCATCCTCAGACTTGGTTTTTGAGACACAACTCACCGGTCTTGAACTCATTCACCGCGGCAAGGTACGCGACGTGTATGCGCTGGATGACGCCCATATGCTGATCGTCACCACCGACCGGTTATCAGCGTTCGACGTGATCTTACCGGACCCCATTCCAGAAAAAGGACGGGTACTCACCGCCATTTCAAACTTCTGGTTCGCGCGAACGACCCATCTGGCCATCAACCACCTCACGGGTCTTGACGTAGATCGCTTCGTGACCAATCCCAGTGAACGCGCCTTGCTCCGGGGCCGAGCCATCGTGGTCAAGCGCCTGCGCGCACTGCCGGTCGAGGCGGTGATTCGCGGCTACCTGATTGGTTCGGGTTGGAAAGATTATCAACACAGTGGCGAAGTCTGCGGCATCCCACTACCGAAAGGCCTCAGACAAGCCGACCCGCTCCCCACACCACTGTTCACACCCGCCACCAAAGCAGAGGCCGGCGCGCACGATGAAAACGTGTCAGCCGCGACGGTGGCTCGCCTCATCGGTGCACCACTGACGGAGCAGATAGAAAAAGTCTCGCTGGCGCTCTACCGCTACGCCGCCGACTACGCCTTAAAGCGCGGCATCTTAATCGCTGACACCAAATTTGAATTTGGCCTAGACGCCAATGGACAGCTGATCTTGATGGATGAAATTCTCACCCCGGATTCATCGCGTTTCTGGCCACTGGTGAGCTACGCGCCTGGCACCAGCCCGCCCTCTTTCGATAAGCAATATGTGCGCGATTACTTAGAAACACTCGATTGGAACAAGAAAGCACCGGGGCCGCATCTGCCACCTGAGGTCATCGCCGGGACAACGGCCAAGTACCAGGAAGCCTTGACGCGACTCACCGCGCCTTAACCGCCACTGCCTCACTCGAGCCGCCTAAAGCCATCACGCCCCAATGGGACGTGGTGTAGCCAAAGCAAACACGATGCCTCTGGCAGGCTACTCGCCCGCGATGGTCATGGTGTCAAGCAGCCACGAGCCCGTCTGAATCGCACCACGGCGATCCACGTCGGAGCCGACCGCCGCCACACTGCGATACATGTCTTTCAGATTACCAGCGATCGTGATTTCACTGACCGGGTAGGCCAGTTCACCGCCCTCAACCCAAAACCCGGCCGCTCCTCGCGAGTAATCACCGGTGACCCCATTGACACCCTGTCCCATTAATTCAGTCACCACCAATCCACGGCCCATGCGTTTGAGCAAGGAGGCAAAATCATCCGTCCCAGGTTTCACCAACAGGTTGTGCACGCCGCCGGCATTGCCCGTGGTCTTTAGGCCCAACTGACGCGCTGAATAGGTACTCAATACATACCCACCCAACACCCCGCGCGCGACTAACTCACGATCAAAGGTGGCACATCCTTCCCCATCAAACGGCGCGCTGCCTAAGGCGCGCGGCACGTGCGGTCGTTCCGACAGATCGAAAAAATCAGGGAACACCTGTGTACCCGCCGCGTCTAACAAAAAAGTGCTCTTGCGATACTGCGCACCACCGCGAATCGCCCCCAGAAAATGGCCCAGCAAGCCACGCGCCAACTCCGGCACAAACACCACCGGCGCGCGCGTGGTTTTCAGACGACGCGCACCCAACCGTTGCACGGTGCGCTGTGCAGCACGCTGGCCAATCGACTCCGGGCTTTCTAAGTCCTCCGCTCGACGCGCCGCGCTGTACCAATAGTCACGCTCCTGTTGATCCCCCTGCGCGCCCATGACCACGCAGCTGACGCTGTAGTAGGAGGATGGAAAGCCCGCCAGAAACCCCAAACTATTGCCATACACACGCAACGACTGATGCGCACTGACCGACGCCCCTTCCGAATTGGTGATGCGCGGATCAGTCGCGCGCGCCGCATCCTCACAGCGCTTAGCGAGTGCAATGCCCGCTTCCGCATCTAAATCCCACGGGTGAGATAAATCCAAATCCGGAATATCTCGCGCCAAGGTGTCAGGATCGGGTAAGCCCGCACACGCGTCGGCAGCGGTAAATCGAGCAATCGATACCGCCTTACGCACCGTATCAGCGATGGCGGAAGCGGATAAATCACCGGTGGTGGCCGTGCCCTTTTTTTGCCCCACATAGACGGTCACGCCCATGCCCCGATCACGCTGATACTCGAGGGTTTCGACCTCGCCTAAGCGCACGGTGACCCCTAGGCCTGTGTCCACACTGATGCCGACGTCAGCCGCGGTCGCACCCGACTCGGCGGCGCAGGCGAGCGCACCCTCCACCAAAGAGGCCAAATCCGCATAAGCCAAGGTCGAGGATTGCATGAAACTCCAGGTGTACAAGAAGCCAGAGGCTATTCTAGGCTAGGATAGGGTATGCGGTCGCACCACGAAGACGATGAAATTGACTCACTGTACGATGGCCCGAGTAAAAGCCAGCGCAAACGGGATGCCGAGGGCCTTAAAGACCTCGGTGTGCTGCTCGTCGAGCTGTCCCCTTCCGAGTTAGCCGGCCTACCCCTCAATGAAGCCCTGATAGACGCCATTGAGTTGGCCCACCGCATCACCTCACATGGTGCCGCCGCCCGTCACAGACAGCGCATTGGAAAACTCCTACGCCATGTGGACGCCGAGGCCATCCGTGCGGTCATCGATGCCCGCGAATTAAGCCAAAAGTTTGAGACGCGTGACTTTCACCGCGTCGAAAATTGGCGGGATCGTCTGTTGGCCGAAGGCACCCCCGCACTGGAAGCGCTGGCAGCAACCCTATCCGGCCTCGATGTGGGCCGGCTGAAAGCCCTCATGGAAACCGCCCGCGTCGCAGCCCCTGGGGCAGCCGCCACCAAAGCGGGCCGGGAACTTTTCCGCTATTTACGACAAGCACTCGCAGAGTCGGCGGAAGCCGAGTAAAATAGGACCCCTATGCAGCCTCTCGTTGCCATTGTGATGGGATCGACCTCCGACTGGGAGACGATGCAAGGTGCCGCAGACACGCTCACGCGTTTAGGCATTGCCCACGACGTCAAAGTGATCTCCGCTCACCGCACGCCCGATCTGCTGTTTTCATTTGCAGCACAGGCGCGCGATCAGGGCTTTGAGGTGATCATTGCAGGCGCCGGCGGTGCGGCCCACTTGCCAGGCATGATGGCATCCAAAACCGCGCTGCCTGTGCTCGGTGTACCGGTACAGTCTAAAATGCTCTCAGGCCTCGACTCGCTTTTATCGATCGCTCAGATGCCAGCCGGCATTCCGGTGGGCACACTGGCGATTGGACCTGCCGGGGCGATCAATGCCGCCCTATTGGCTGCTGCCATCTTGGCGAATAAATATCTGCCCATCCAAACGGCGCTTGACCAATTTCGCGCGGATCAAACCGCCACGGTCTTAGCCAGCCCCGATCCCAGACTGGGCAACCGACCGTGAGAGTCGCGTGTTTGGGGGCGGGTCAGCTCGGACGGATGCTGGCCCTAGCAGGCTATCCACTGGGCATTGAGCTTGAATTTTACGACCGCAGTGCGGACACCCCCGGTGGCCAGGTAGGCCCCATTGTCACCGGTGAATTTGACGACATCCGTCAACTGAAAGCGCTCGCTCGGCGGGCCGATGTCGTGACATTTGATTGGGAGAATGTGCCGGTCACCTCCTTACGCGCCCTCAAAGGGATCGCCCCCATCTATCCGCAACCCAGCGCACTGGCCGTCGCCCAAGACCGCGTGCTTGAAAAAAAGCTATTCACCCAACTGGGCATTCCAACGCCTGGTTTTTTTGCGGTGGAATCAGAAGCAGATTTACTCGCAGCCATCCAACACATCGGCTTGCCGGGCATTTTGAAGACGCGCCGTATGGGCTATGACGGCAAGGGCCAGTATCGAATTACAAAACGCAGCGATGTGGCCGCAGCCTTAGCGGTGTTGGGTGGGCAAGCCCTCATTTATGAAGGCTTTATTCGCTTTAGCCGCGAGGTGTCCTTGATCGCGGTACGCAGCAAAACAGGTGAGTTAGCCTACTACCCACTGTCTGAGAACAGTCACCATGAGGGCATCTTGCAAAGCACCCGTGCGCCCTTTAAGGCGCCAAGCTTGCAACGCCTGGCGGAGCGCTACCTGCGGACAGTGCTCGAACACTTCAGCTATGTGGGCGTGCTGGCGATTGAGTTTTTTGTCGCCGACGGCCGGTTAATTGCCAACGAAATGGCGCCTCGTGTCCACAACTCAGGACATTGGACCATCGAAGGGGCAGTGACCAGTCAGTTTGAAAATCACCTGCGCGCCATTCTTGGTTGGCCGTTGGGATCAACGAAAGCCCGCGGGCACTCAGCGATGCTGAATTTCATTGGCACTCTTCCCGAGCGCAAGGGCTTGCTCGCACAACCGGGAGTGCATCTGCATGACTACGGTAAGCGGGAAGCGCGCGCCGGGCGAAAACTGGGTCATGCCACGATCGTGGCGGACTCGAGTCTGGCCCGAGACCGAGCACTGCAGACACTCAGTCGGCAGCTAACGCCTAGCACACGCCGCCGCGCGCGCCGCCCTTAGCCCGTACCACCCACCGTCAAGCCATCGACTTTCATGGTCGGCTGGCCGACGCCCACGGGGATAGTCTGACCTTCCTTACCGCAGATGCCGACTCCGGCATCGAGCTTTAAATCATTCCCTAGCATCGTCACTCGATTTAAGACCTCAGGTCCAGAACCGATCAAAGAAGCGCCTTTGACGGGTCGGGTCACCCGGCCATCTTCAATCAGGTAAGCCTCGCTTGTCGAAAAAACAAACTTACCACTGGTGGTATCCACTTGCCCGCCACCAAAGTTCACCGCATACAAGCCACTCTTGACTGAACGAATAATCTCTTCTGGATCATGGGGGCCGGGCAACATATACGTATTGGTCATACGCGGCAACGTCATGTGTGCGTAGGACTCACGACGACCGTTGCCGGTGGAGGCCACGCCCATCAGTCGCGCATTCAATCGATCCTGCATATAACCCGTGAGCACGCCTTTCTCGATCAAAGTGGTGCAGCGGGTGGGTGTGCCCTCATCATCCATATTGAGTGACCCGCGCCGACTGGCCAAGGTGCCATCGTCGACGACGGTACATAAAGCACTGGCCACGGTTTCGCCCATGCGACCTGAAAATGCCGAGGTCCCCTTACGATTAAAATCCCCTTCCAACGGATGCCCCACCGCTTCGTGCAGCATCACACCGGGCCACCCACTGGCTAAGACCACCGTCATCGTGCCGGCAGGGGCTGGAATCGCCTCTAAGTTAACGCTGGCCGCATGGATCGCTTGTCGTGGCAAATCCTGTACTGCCTCATGAGCGATCAATTCATCTAAGCCATAACGGCCACCCATGCCGACATACCCTTGCTCGCGATGACCGTTGGACTCTAGGATCACACTGACATTAACGCGCACCAACGGGCGCACATCGGCCGCATACACGCCCGATGAGTTCACCACCAATATGATTTCATGGACCGCCGCGAGGCTTGCCATGACCTGCGTGACCCGTGGGTCTAGGCGTCTAGCGCTTTGATCCAGCGACATCAGGAAAGCCACCTTATCCTGATCCGCCATGGTCACCATCGGGTCTGCAGGCACATACAAGCGATGCCCATTGAGCACTGAAGGAATCGCTATCCCCTGACGGCTGGTTGCACCGTGCCGTGCAATCGCGCGCGCGGCGAGCGCGGCCTCCTGAATCGCGGGCAGGATAATCTCATCAGAATAACTAAAGCCAGTGCGCTCACCCGCCATGGCTCGCACCCCAACACCTTTATCAATACTGTGCGAGCCTTCTTTTACGATACCATCTTCAAGCGACCAGGACTCCTCACGCGCGTACTGAAAGTACAGCTCCGCTTCATCGAGCTGGTGTTGATGCATCATGGCCAACACCTGTTCGAGACGCCCACGGTCTAGGCCGGCGGGTTCTAAAATCATGCGCGTGGCCATCGCCAACGCCTCATCCGTGTGCAAAACAGCCGCCATAAAAATACTCGTAGTAACTAAAGGACGCGATTGCTGAGCGCTGGAAACTCAGCACGAGTCTGACGCAAAGCCGTTAGATCCAGCGCAGCTGTGATGATGCCAGACCCTTGGGGTCTGCGGGTTAAAACCCGCCCCCACCCATCGACAATGAGACTGTCACCGTAGGTCTCACGCCGATTCGAATGGGTACCGGACTGCGCCGCCGCCACCACGTAACACAGGTTCTCAATCGCCCGCGCGCGCAACAGCACCTCCCAATGGGCCCGTCCGGTCGGGACGGTGAACGCAGCCGGCACCACAAGAATCTCAGCACCCTGCACCGATAGTTGACGGTAAAGCTCAGGAAAGCGTACGTCATAGCACACCGATAAACCGACTCGACCGGCCGGCGTATCCACCAGCACCACCTGCTTGCCGGGGGCCACATGGGTGCTCTCACGATAGATCTCAGTGGCCTGACCCGGCACGTTCACATCAAATAAATGCATCTTGTCGTAACGCGCCACACACTGACCGGCTGCGTCATACACCAGAGAGGTATTAGTGACTCGATCATCCTGCGACTCACCCACCAGGGGCATCGTGCCCGCAATGATCCAAATGCCATGCCGCTTTGCAGTGGTCGATAGAAAATCCTGAGTAGGACCTGATCCAAAGGGTTCGGCCACCGCTCGCTTATCCCCATCGCGCATGCCGAGAAAATTAAAATTTTCAGGTAGCAAAACCACCTGTGCGCCGGCGGCTTTCGCGGCCTCGATCCAGTGGCCGGCAGCGATCAAATTCTCACCGACATCTGCGCCCGATGTCATCTGCACCGCTGCAAACACACTCATGGTCGACGCCTCACTGATGATTCTCCGCAGGCGCTTCAGGGGCATCGCGCGACTGGCCAGCAGAAATTCGCTCGATCTTCGGATTGTCCCAGCTCCCCGTGATGCGATAGTAACCTCGCGTAATACCGGTGAGTGGCTCTTTAAACACGGACGAAAACAGCAACAGCGCCGCACCGACCGCGGGCCCGCCCGCCAGCACACCCGCCGCCGCCAACGGGGTTCCTAAGCTACCGGCCACTTTCGCAGTCTGGTCATAATCTCGTGTCGCAAGCCCCGTTCGCCCCACCATACCAATCTGCGCGGCCGGTCCCTTGAGAGCTAAATTGGTCGTATAGGCATTGCCGTCTCGAAATTCAAAGTCACCTTTGATTGAGTCAAAAGCGAAGCCCTTATCCGTCACATCACTAAAATCAAGCGTTAAGCGACGCGGCAAAGCAGCCAGCGAAAATAGCCCCAACACCCGGCCGGCACCCGGCTTAACCGTCAATAGTTGCCCCTCACCGACCGTCAACTTCGCTTCGCCCGTGAGGCGCGACAATACGCTACCCTGCAGACCCCCACCCCAATGCAACTCCCCCGTGACACGCCCCGACTTTGCGTTGAGCGTCGGTTCAAAACCCCAAGCAGCGAGGGTGTCTTGCACATGGTTGCTATCGAGTTGGAACGTCAAGCGCGTGCTCTGCAGCGCATCCTTCCGAGTCCAATAGCCCTGCGCTGACCCCTCAAAAGAACTGCCTTTTAAATTGGCACTGGTTAATTCAATACCTTGATCCACCCGTTTGATGCGAGCACTCAACGCACCGAAATTGCGCTTTTGCACCTCCAGATTCTTGATGTTGATAGTCACTGGGGGCAGCTCTGCCGGATCAATGGGGTCCGCGGGTGAAGCCCCCACCGGTGTCACCACGCGCTCACCTAAGGCCAGACGCTCAAGCTCAATGCGCACCGGCCGATCTGAGGGCGCACCCCACGGCACCACAATCACGCCATGCGCCGCAGGCCCATCAACCGACGCACGCCACGCACCCTCACGACCACTGAGGCTCAATGCCACCGCTGGAAATTGAAAACCTAGAAATCTCAGTTGATCGACGGTGACCGTGCCCCCTTTGAGGACACCATTTAACGAACGGGTCGCATCGTCAGAGGTATGCACGCTCAGCCAGGCGGATAAGTCATAGTTAGCCAAATGGCCATCGACCCAAAGACCCGGGCTCGTTCGCAACTCCGGTGCGCCCCCTCCAAAGCGGAGGGTGCCATGCTCCAACTCACTGGTCGCCCCCAGCTGCCATTCAAAAGCGCCCGCATCCACACCAAGACTCGCCCGCAACGACAGATGCGCGGGATGCGCCCGATCACGTCGTTTAAATGGCGTCGGTTTTTTGGCCTGCTCCTCGGTGAGCCCCGGATCCAGCACCACATCGGCTTTCAACGCGCGCGTCTCGTCGGATAACTTGGCGAGCGGTGCCGGGAAGCGCAAAGCCATGCCGACGAGCGTCGACTCCAAGTGCGCCGTGATAGGCAGATAACGCGTTTCGATTTCTTGACTGACGGACTGTATCTCAGGTCCACCATTCACTGCCACCGTCACCGCTTTCGGTCGCCACTCGAGCCGAGGCGCACGCGCCTCAACATGCCAGTCCATCGCCCCTTGTAGCCATTGGCCATGAGTGAAGCCCAACAAAAGCTGTAAGTGATCGCCCGTGGCGTGACCATCGGCACGCACCGACCACGCCCGTTCGCCGAGCACCTTGCTGGTACCAGGCACCGTCGCCACATGCAGATGCATCGGCCCGCCGAAGGCAGTGGCTGTCATGTCAGGGACGGCGATCTCAAGACCATGAATCGAAAAAGCACCGCTCACGTCTCGAAATTCATCATCGATGCCTGGCAGCTTGCCCTCGGCATGATTCAGTCGCCCATCCACCTGGATGCTGCGCTCCGCAAAATTCTTAAACGGCAATGCCAACGTCACATCCGCCGTCATCGGCCCTTGCCCGGTGATCTTTGAGAAATAAGCGCCCAACGACGGCCCTACGGGCGAACCCTTTAGAAAAGACAGCGCGTCTCGGACATCACCTGATACATGCGCCAACGCCGTCAGTTGTCCGTCTTTAAAATCCACCATGCCGGCGGTTGAATCACGCACTTGCAGACCACCGATACGCGCATGCGAGGCCTGCACTGAAAACCCTTGGTTTTTAAACTCAGCAGTGCCCGTTGCCTCTTCTACATCCTGAAAACCATCCTGATAGTGCAGATGCATATCTGCAAAGCGCAGCGTGACTCGAAATAACCCACCACCCTCTCTAAACGGGAAGCGCCGGGTCTCACCCGTTAGTTGCAAATGGGCTTCGGGTACTGTTCCAGAAATAAAAGCCGCATCGAGCCAATGCATCGGACCCGCCGGAATGATTTTTCCTGGCAAATACTGGGGCGCTGCCTGAGCGGAGATATCTTTTAAATTTAAATCCAAGTCAATGTGCGGGGATTCAGATGCATTGCTCGGCACCCACCCACTGCCCCCACCGGAGACACTGCCATCTTTGCTATGCGCCGCCAAGTCACGAACGACATAGTGGAAGCCATCGGTCTCAAAGCGATAGGTCATGAGCGCTTTAAGATGATCGCCGTACACCGGCGCACGCAGTACGCGCTGCAAGTCGAGAGTCAACGCTTCAGCCGTCAAATCGATCCGGCCATGATTGCCATTGGCAGTCAACTGGCCATCCAGCCGACCTATACCCGGCAATGGACCCAAGGCACCGATGGCAACCCCTTTAAATCCCGCTGCGCCGGTCACGCGCCACGCACCAGACACCGCGTCTTTAGTCGCCGTTAAATCCACGGCACGCAATACGCCCTCCGGATGGAGCGCACTCAAGGCTTCACGCACCTGATCCTGTGGCGCCAATGGACTGAGAATCGATAGCGCCGACAGATCAATCCCTGCGGATTTGATAGAGCCGCCAACCAACCGATGATCGGAAAAACCCAGATCGACTGAAAAAGCGCCATGACGCCAGCTACGTCCGGATGACTCAATCGTCAGGTCCTTAGCCGTTGCACTCCACGCCTGAGCGTGATGCAAAATAATAGCCTGCCCCGCCAATGTCTTAATGACCGGGCCTTGCTGTAACTGCACATCATGCAGATCGACGCGTGCTGTCACGTGCGTGAGCACGGATGCAGCACCGTCCGCGTCCACGTCTAAGTCACCGGCGGCGTGCCTCGGCAGCCAAGCCACGGTTGGCCAAAGTGAAGCCCACGGACCTAAGTCCGCGCGAACGAAACGGATGTGCGCGCGCCACTGCACGCTCGCCAAATCGTCTAATTGACCATTGAGGTGCGCATCGATTGCAACCTCAGAACCCGGTGAAGCCGCCAAATGGACATGACCTTTTAAGTGAAGCGCATCTACATCACGCTCAAGCTCGAGCGCTACTTGGGTCACTTTCCAGGGCGCGGTGCCGCGCCTCTCGTCTTGTATGGTGAAAGACGAGTCCTCAATACGAACATGCCCCACCGGCAAATCATTGAGCGCTAGATGAGCCACATCGGCCGTCTCAGACCAATCACCCTGGCCACGGAACTCAACCCCATGTTCGGTCAGTACCACGTCGGTCGCTGCGCCTTCGAGTACCACTCGACCGGAAGCCAGACGACCGGTGCGAATCGCACGCCACAGATCGAATCCGACCCGCCCAGCGCGCGCACGGATTAAAGGTTGCGTCTGATTAGGAAGGACAATCTTGGCATCTCTAAACACAAGCTCTGGCCCATACCAGCCAAGGCGCGCATCGACGCTGCTGACAATCAAGTGCATACCGGTCAGACGCTCGACACGATCGATCACCTGCGATCCGATCTCAGGAGAACGGGCCAACCAAAAATGCAGCATCAGCACAAGAATAATGAGAACGCCCAAGAGACCTGCCAGTATCCAAGCGCTCCACCGAATGACTTGTTGGTATCTGGTCATGTTGGGTTACAGCAACACCACATCGAATTGATCTTGAGAATAGAGCGCTTCAGTCTGCAGTCGAATCGGCTTGCCAATTAAAACCTCAAGCTCCCCAAGGGCCGACGACTCTTCATCGAGCAGCAGCTCGATCACGTCCTGATGTGCTAAGACCATCAAGCTTTGCACTTCAAATTGCCGTGATTGACGCAGTAATTCTCTAAAAATTTCATAGGCCACCGTCTCAGAGGTTTTGACGTAACGGCGCCCCTCACACACCGGACACGGGCGACACAACATGTGTTCGAGGCTCTCGCGTGTGCGCTTACGGGTCATTTCAACCAAGCCAAGCGGTGAGACAGATGAAATATGAGTCCGTGCATGGTCATTACTGAAACTACGTTCAAGCGCCTGCAGCACTTGCCGGCGATGATCCTCATCCTGCATATCAATAAAGTCGATAATGATGATGCCGCCTAAATTTCGTAGGCGCAGTTGTCGAGCAATAGCGACAGCGGCTTCTAAATTAGTCCTAAAAATAGTGTCTTCAAGATTTCGACTGCCCACGAAAGCGCCGGTGTTCACGTCAATGGTGGTCATTGCTTCAGTTTGGTCGATGACCAGATAGCCACCGGACTTGAGCGGCACCTTGCGATCGAGCGATTTTTGAATCTCTTCCTCTACACCGTGCAGATCAAACACAGGCCGAGTCCCTTGATACAACTCAATGCGCGACTCGCTATCAGGCATAAAGGTACGCGCGAACTGCAACATGGCTTGATGTGCGACCGATGAGTCCACTAACACACGATCAACACGCTGGCCCAACAGGTCGCGCAAAATTCGTACATGCAAGGGCAAGTCTTCATGCACCAAGTGACCCGCACTGGCACGAAAGCCCGCCTCGGCCACCATCGCCCATAAGCGCGTTAAGAACAGCATATCGGCGCGAAGTGCTTCTAGCGTGGCCCCCTCGGCGACTGTTCTCACAATGTAACCACCCGGACTCTCTGGGGCGCGCATGGCCTCAACAATGTCACGCAGACGCGCGCGCTCGCCCTCCTCTTCAATGCGCGCCGAAACCCCCACGCCTTTGCCTCTGGGTAAATAGACTAAAAACCGCGAGGGCAAAGAAATAAAGGTGGTGAGGCGCGCACCTTTAGTACCGAGCGGATCCTTGAGCACTTGCACCAGCAACTCATCGCCTTCAGCCACCGCCGCGCGGATATCTTCCGCATCAGGTGTCGCCGGCGCGTCTGTTTCTAAGCTCAGACCTTCATGCCGAGCAATGTCAGACACGTGTAAAAAGGCAGTGCGCTCAAGGCCTATGTCGATGAACGCCGCCTGCATGCCTGGCAAAACGCGCGACACACGGCCTTTATAAAGATTACTGGTGATACCGCGATGGGTGGCGCGCTCGATATGTGCCTCTTGCAGCACGCCATTCTCAATCCATGCTGAGCGCGTCTCGCGAGGCGTAACATTGATTAAGATTTCAGCCGTCACCGAGGACTCTCCTGATTCCACATGCGCACGCCAGCGGCCGTTAGTAATTGGGTCGTTTCTGCCAGAGGCAAGCCCATCACACCCGAATAACTACCCACCAAACGCGTGATGAAACTCGCGGCCAATCCCTGGATCGCGTACCCACCCGCTTTGCCTAAAGGCTCCCCAGTCTGCCAGTAGCGTACCTGTTCATCGGCTGACAGTGCCCTAAAGGTGACCTCACTCTCAGACAACGCGCAGGCAAGCCCTTCCTGGCTGCACAGTGCAATCGCCGTCAACACCCGGTGCGTCTGACCGGACAAGGCGCGCAACATGGCCAAGCCCTCGGTCCGATCGGCCGGTTTAGCAAACAGTTGTCCATTGAGCGCCACCGCGGTGTCAGCCGCGAGGACAGGACGGGCAGAGTTCTGTGCCCACACCACCTGCGCTTTATGGGCCGCCAAGCGCTGCACATAAGCCCATGCCGTTTCATCCGCCAGCCGGTGCTCATCGATATCCGCCGCCTGCACGCCATGGTCGACACCGATCTGACGCAATAACTCGCGCCGACGCGGGGAACTCGAGGCTAAGGTGATGGAATCAAAGCGGTACATAAAACGCCGGCGGCCTCCACAGAGGGGAGAAGCAGCATAGCCCGCCAACCGCCCGTGTGGGCGGTAAATACGTCATGTTTTCCAGAGCTTACGGGCTGCCAGGCGCCAGCACCCCTCGGCTGGCCTCACTCGCGGTGGTAAGGATGGCCTTTCAGCAGGCTGATGGCCCGATACAGCTGTTCGGCCAGTAGAACGCGCACCAGACTGTGCGGAAAAGTCAGGGGTGACAAGGAGAGGCGTTCATCGGCACGCGTCAGACACTGCGCGGCCAGCCCGTCGGGGCCGCCGATCAAAAAAGCCACGTCACGGCCGTCTTGCAGTCGCTTGGCCCACCACCGGGCCAAGGCCGGGGTATCAACGGCTCGCCCGGTGACATCCAATGCCACGACCCAGGTCTTCGGTGGGATGACCGCCAGCATGCGCGCCCCTTCCACGTGGGTCGCCCGCTCGGCTGCGCCTTGTGCCTGGCCTCGAACCACACTGATCTCGATGAGCTCAAGCGGCGTCTCCGGCGGGAACCGCTTGGCATACTCAGAAAATCCGCTGTTAATCCAAGCCGGCAAGCGAGCGCCCGCGGCGATCAGCCGCAGTTTCATCGACCCGTACCCGACGGCAGACTCACCGTTTAAGCCGACTCAGCAGCGGATCGGTCCCATAACTTTTCAAGCGCATAAAACTCACGAATACGCGGCAGCATCACGTGCACGATCACATCGTCCAAGTCCACCAGCACCCACTCGCCTTCACGCTCGCCTTCCATGCCCAGTGACTTGAAACCTGCTTCCCGCGCCCTTTGCTGGACACGCACCGCCAAGGATTTCACGTGACGATCGGAGGTGCCTGAGACGATCACCAGCGTATCAGTGACATCGGACGCCCCACGCACATCGAGCACAACGATGTCCTTGCCCTTCAAATCATCCAAGGTCTCAGTCACTAAAGCAGCGAGGGCCGTTTTAGCCGGCGCTTTCACGCGCGCAGTTTTCTTCGGCGCGAGACGCGGGCCAGCGGCTTTCTTAACGGTTTTCTTAGCCGTTTTACTGGCCGTTTTACTGGCCGTCTTCTTGGCTGTTTTATTGGCAGCGATGGCCGTCTTAAAGGCCATTGCTTTTTTGCCACTGAGGCGACGTGTGGGCGCACTCGCACCTGTGACGGTGGTTTTTTTAGCGGTCATTCTGGTGTTGCTTCCTTACGGGCATAACAGCCCGATTCCATTAAAATGTGTCGAACTTCTTCAGGCATCAAATAACGTGGATCTCGTCCGGCGGCGATCAACGCACGCACATCGGTCGAGGAAATCTCTAACTGAGTGACCGCATGAATATAAATCCTGCCTGCCAGCGCCTCATGCAAATCAGTGACCGAACCGGTCCCACGATCCACCAGCAACTCACCGAGCGGACCCAAAGTGGGTGCGCGCCAACCCGGTCGATGCGCTACCACCACATGGGCCAAATTCAGCAAGTTGCGCCACTGGTGCCAGCGAGGCAAGCCTAAAAAAGCATCCATCCCGATGATGAAGCACAGCGGCCGCTTAGGATACTCAGCACGCAAATCTGCCAGGGTCTCTACCGAGTAAGAGGGACCCGTTTTATGCATCTCGCGATCATCGACCGTGAAGCGACTTTGACCGGCAGTGGCTGCACGCACCATCTTGAGACGAATCTCATTGCTGGCGGTCACCCCGGCCCGATGGGGCGGGTTTCCGGCCGGCATAAAGCGCATCTCTGGAAGTCGCAACGTGTCTAACAACTCAAACGCAGTCCGCAGGTGTCCGTAATGGATCGGATCAAAGGTCCCGCCAAAGATTCCCATGGGGCCGGTCACAGCCGCCACCGACGCAGTAGAAGAGGATTCAACATCAGCGCTCACCCTGCACGATTTTTCACTGCGATGCAAAGCGTGCTAGCGATTTGGGTCAACGCGCCCCACGCCTCATCCTTACGCGAGCTTTTAATCATCCCATCCACCTGCGCCGCCTGCATCAGTAGATCCTGAGCCAGCCGCTTAGGGACCCGTCGCGCCGCCAAAGCCAATTGCTCCTTACGGGCGCGTCCACCCCGAAACAAACGGCCTGCACCCCCTGGTTTTGAGCTCCACTGCAAAATCGATCGGAGCTCCTCAGTCACGCACCACAACACCAAGGTCGGCTCCTCCCCCTCGGCCGCTAACCCGTCCAGTATGCGCACCGCACGCGGCCCGTCACCGGTCAACAAGGCCTCGCCCAATTTAAAGACGTGATAGCGCGCGCTGCTGGCCACCGATTCAGCCACCGCCTCAACCGTCACCGGCCCTTTGCCACATAGCAGGCTCAGTAATTCGATCTCCTGATGGGCAGCCACCAAGTTACCTTCACAACGCTCCGCCATTAACTGGGCGGCCTCCGGTTCCGGCACTAAACCAAGGCGGCGCATACGTTCAGTAACCCACGCGGGTAATTGATCGGCCTGCAACTGCTCTGCATCCAAGCAGCATCCTTTAGATTCAAACGCTTTGACCCACGCACTGCTTCGATCTTTGTAATCGATTTTATCGGTGATCAACAACAGCAACACGTCAGGGGCTGGATTCTCAAGCGCGGCGATCAGGGCCTTTGACCCATCGAGACCCGGCTTCGCCTGTGGCATGCGAAGCTCCACAATGCGACGTTCCGCGAACAAAGACATCGCATTTAAATTGCCTGACAACTGATCCCAATCAAAGCTCCTATCAACAAACAGTACGTCACGTCCGACATAACCCTCTGCACGGGCGCGCGCCCGAATCAAATCGGTCGCCTCCCCCACTCGCAACGGTTCATCGCCGGCCACCAGCCAGGCAAGGCTTAAAGCGCCTGACTCGAGATTTCGCTGCAGGGTCTCCGGCTGTAGTCGCATCGTTTTAGTGATCAGCCACGGCATGACTCGCGCGCTTGATGAAATCCGCTACATTCGCCGTCAACTGGATCAGAGCGGGTTCATACACATACACCATGTGTCCGGAGGGATAGAGCTTAATCTCAAGATTGCTGGCCAAGCTGTCAGGAATCGCCAGATGAGACAATTCAAATTCCGCCGAAAAATAAGGGGTTGCCAAGTCGTAGTACCCGCCATTCATCATGACTTTAAGACGCGGATTCTGCTTCATGGCGACGGCCAAATCAGGCAAGACATTGGTTGCCTGCGGCACGGCCATGGATTCAGAGGGGGGGCGATGCAGATAGTCCCACTTCTCGCCAAAATGTCCCGAGATCTTATAAGTCTGGCCCTCACCAAACTTTAACTCACGACGCACATAATCATTGAACGCCGACACATACGCGGATGAGATCGCCTCCGACTGCGGATCATACTCGGCTTCTTTGCTGAGCGGATCTAAGGTAGGGCCTGCAAAACGCGTATCTAATCGACCCGCAGTCCGCTGGTCACCCAACACGTTTTTCTCAAATACACCGGCATTGATGCGCAGATTGGCGCGGTTGATGACATCCAGCGACAGACCGGTATAGGCATGTAAGCGCGCCGCCACCGACGCCCGACGATCCGCGCCCAAGGAACGGCCAGCAGCTAATGCGCTGAGGTACTCGCCGGTGGCGAACGCCTCTACCTCGGCCAGAAAAGGCTCAAGCACCGCAGGCCGCTCGGGCAGCGCATGGTGGTACCACGCGGTCGCTGCATAGGTTGGCAAGGCGAGCGCGTAAGGCTGATCCACGCCCGGATTAAGCTGCGGCGTGTCGGCATTATTGTCAAAACTCAGTATCTGTGACAGAAAAATAACGCCGTTAACATCTATTGCATGGCGGCTTTGCAAAACGTACACCAGCGCAGCAGCTCGCGTAGTGCCATAGCTTTCCCCAAATATAAACTTTGGTGAATTCCAGCGGCCGTGACTGGACAGAAAATCAACCATGAAACTGGCAAAGGCAGTCACATCTTGATCGACCCCATAAAACGCTTTATCCGCATCCTGGCCACGCAGGTGACTAAAACCAGTGCCCGGTGCGTCTACAAACACCAGATCAGTCTCTGTGAGTAGAGTCGCTGCGTTATCTACCATCTGATAGGGCGCTGCCGGCGAGTGGGCGGCATCGGTTGTGACCACTCGCTTCGGACCAAACGAGCCCATGTGCAACCAAATCGTCGATGATCCCGGACCACCATTGAAAATAAACATAATCGGTCGACGCGCATCCGCTTCTTTACCCAGCGCATACGCCACATAGGACATTGACACCTCCGGCGAATGCGGCAGCGGCGCGTCGGATTTATCGGCAGGCGCAGGCACCTCATCCAGCGGATCTTTGCTGTGGACAACCTGCACACCCGCCTCAGCCACATAGGCCACGGAATGGCCATGCAGCAAGATGCTTTGCGTCGTACGACTCGACACTGTTTTTAGGGCAGGCACGGCATCAAGGCGCTCCGTACTCGCCTTGTCAGTCTCAGCACAGACAGCGGCGCAGAACCATAGGCTCGCCAGCACCACCCACCATCGATTACCAGATGTCATCGTGGACTCCTTATTTACCTTGCACTGTTCGACACTCAATACCGTTATTGCACGGGTTCAGGGCGCACCCGAAGAGCCGTTCTGAGCACTTGGCCGTCAGAGAAAGTCATCTCCAGTGGCACCTCCTCATCTAATCGCAGCGGACGCGAGAGCCCCATCAACATCAAGTGCACACCACCCGGCTGCAGACGACGCTGCTGGCCCGCCTCGATTTGCAAGACCGTCTCGGTCATGTGCGCCATACCTTCCTGCACGCGCGATTCGTGCACTTCGACATGACTTGCGATGGCCGACGTAATGGTCATCAATCGCACCGGCTTAGCACCTGTATTGGTTAAGGTCATGTAGCCCACCGCGATGCCAAGACCCTCTGGCGTCGGACGAGTCCAAGCAGCCGTCACGTGCACGCTCGCTGAACCAGCCCACGCCGCCGCAGAAAGCAGCACCGTCGTTAATAATAAGGCGCCGTAGCCCTCGTAGCCCTGGCGCTTATTCATGCGCGCACCCGTCCCGTGAGCCGCCCCGCGTCGTCCAGAAGGCCATTTCGATTAAGCCACGCGCCCGCGTCAGCGCTTTCCTCTCGAAACCATGCGTGCGTCGACCCGAGTCGAAAGGTGTAGCCCCAGCGATCCATATCCAACATGATCCGCTCAGCACCCAGTGCCGGAATTTGATCTGCCAAGGTGATCTGTAAATAGCACACGGCATTTTCTTCATCAAAATCACCGGCGGCATCGGACTGAAGCATCAGGCGCCGCTCGGCGGGCATGCACATCACATGACTGGCTTCGTGTAGTACGGAGTGAACCGGCGTGTCATAGCGAACCCACACCGTCATGCCCTCAAGACCTGCCTCCGGCGCACCCCAATAACTGCAGGGTATGGGTGCGGTATCAGCCACCGATCGCAGCTCAATCGAAAACCCGGCCAATAAATCGGTGAGCGGCTGCAACCACCCATCCGCCAGCGTCAACACGCGATCTACATCAGGTGCGGCCACACTCATGGAGTCAGAGCCGCCAAACGCCTCACCACCACAGTCGCGAGCTCTTGGGCAAGTCCACGACGAATCAGTTGCTGCTCTTCGTCTTTGGCGAGCACCGCATTCTCATTAAAACTGTAGTCTTTTGACAGCCGAAGCACTTGGGGTGACAACAGCTCTTTGCCATCCAGTCGGACGCGATAGCGCACGCTGTAAAAGACTTCGTACTCGGTGGGTAAATTACTCGCAGAGATCGACAGCACGCGCTGCTCAGTCTTATCTTCTAGCACATCAATCACTGGCACCCCTGCCTGATCGGTATGGAGCACCCGACTACCCGATTGCTCAAGCCCGCGCACCAGGGCCTGCGAAAACTCACTGTAGCGATCATCTGTCAGCACGACGGTGGTCGCAAAAGCGGCCGGCAACCGCGACACACCCTGCAGATGAAATCCGCACGCCCCTAAAAGACTAAGCAGCCATAGCGCACCGAGCAGATAGGCCCGCCGATTCATGCCACCACCACATTGACCAGTTTGCCGGGAACCACAATGACTTTACGCACCGCTAACTCTCCTATAAAGCGCCGTGCTGTTGGATCACTTAACGCCGTTTCGCGGATAATCGTCTCATCCGTGCCTACTGGCACAGTGATTTTACTGCGTAACTTGCCATTAATTTGGATCATTAACTCCATGGCGGCTTGAGTGAGCGCGGTGGGATCGACCGATGGCCACGGTTCATCAATGATGGCACGTTCGTGTCCGAGCGCCGCCCACAGCGCATGGCAGATGTGCGGCACAACCGGCGACAAGGACAGCACCGCTATCTCAAGCGCCTCTTGCACCACCGCAGACGCTTGCGATCCGCTTCGCTCAAAACGAGTAATCGCATTCAATAGCTCCATCACCGAGGCAATCGCGGTATTGAACACGCGACGGCGGCCAATGTCGTCCGTCACCTTGGCGAGTGTCTGATGGGCGAGACGCCGCAGGTCTCGTTCTGCCTCACTGAGCGCATGAGTCGCCAACGGTACCACCGCGCCTGCCTGGACATGGGCATGCACCGCCTTCCACAGTCGCTTTAAGAAACGTGAGGCGCCTTCAGCGCCCTCATCAGACCAATCCAACGACAGCTCAGGTGGTGCCGCAAACATCATGAACAAACGCGCTGTGTCCGCACCGTATCGATCAATAAAAGACTGCGGATCCACCCCATTATTTTTGGACTTGGACATGGTGCCAATGCCGCCCATCTCCACCCACTGACCATCGGCTTTCAAGCGTGCGCTTAACGGCGCACCTTTATCGTCTGTCTCCACCGTCACTTCGGTTGGGTTGTAATAAACAATCCGACCAGACGCGGGCTTTCGGAAGTAAATGGCATTTCTGACCATGCCTTGGGTCAGCAAGTTGGCAAACGGCTCACTGAGTGTGGTGAGGCCTAGATCGCGCATCACTTTGGTCCAAAACCGCGAATACAGCAGGTGCAAAATCGCATGCTCAATGCCGCCAATATATTGATCGACCGGCAACCAATACTGAGCCCGCTCATCGACCATGGCCTGGTCATTATTTGCCGAGGCGAAACGCAGAAAATACCAAGACGAATCCACGAAAGTGTCCATGGTATCGGTTTCACGACGCGCGGGTTTCTGACACCTAGGGCAGACACACGCGGTGAACTCAGCGAGCTTAGCCAGTGGGCTGCCCGAACCATCAGGCACCAAGTGATCGGGCAGCAGCACCGGCAAGTCCCGATCAGGCACCGGCACCGCACCGCACGCATCGCAGTGAATAATCGGGATCGGACATCCCCAATAGCGTTGTCTGGAAATGCCCCAGTCACGCAAACGCCACTGCACTTGCTTGGCGCCCAACTGACGAGATTCAAGCGCCGCCACAAACGCATCGATCGCTTGATCGTAGCTCAAGCCATCATAAGCACCTGAGTTCACACAGACCCCATAGTCCGCGTACCACGACTGCCACTGCGTGGTGGAGTAAGGCTGTCCGTTGACATCAATGACCTGCTGAATCGGTATGCCGTACTGGTGGGCAAACTCAAAGTCACGCTGATCATGACCCGGAACACCCATCACGGCACCCTCGCCGTAGCCCATCAGCACATAATTACCGACCCACACGGGAATCAACTCGCCGGTGATGGGATGCTCCACGGTCTGACCCGTGGCAACCCCTTTTTTCTCCATGGTGGCCATATCGGCCTCCATGACACTGCCACGCTTACATGCATCGATGAAGGCAGCCAAATGCGCATTGGTCTTTGCCGCATGACTGGCCAAGGGGTGTTCCGCGGCCACTGCCATAAAGGTCACGCCCATCAAAGTATCGGCTCGCGTCGTGAACACGCGAAGTAAATGATCCTCACCCTCTAAACGATAGGGAAAGGCAATCGTCAGGCCCTCGCTCTTGCCGATCCAGTTGGCCTGCATCGTCCGAACACGCTCAGGCCAGCCCGCCAAGGCATGGACCTCGCTGAGCAGCTCCTGTGCGTACTGGGTGATGCCCAGGTAGTACATGGGGATTTCGCGCTTCTCGATTAACGCACCGGTTCGCCAACCGCGGCCATCAATGACCTGCTCATTGGCCAGCACCGTCTGATCCACCGGATCCCAATTGACCGTACCAGTCTTGTTATAGGCGATGCCCTTCTCGAGCATGCGTAAAAAGAACCACTGATTCCAACGATAGTAATCCGGCCGACACGTGGCCAGCTCTCGATCCCAATCGATACCAAAACCCAGCGCCTTCAACTGACGCTTCATAGTCGCTATGTTGTCGTAGGTCCATTGTGCCGGCGGCACCTGATTGGCCATGGCGGCATTCTCAGCCGGTAGACCGAAGGCATCCCAGCCCATGGGCTGCAAGACATTACGTCCTTGCATACGCATAAGCGCGATAACACATCGCCGATGGTGTAGTTACGCACATGCCCCATGTGCAGCCGGCCGCTCGGGTACGGAAACATGGAGAGGCAGTAGTACTTCTCGCGGCTCGGGTCTTCGACCGCACGGAAGGTCCCCGCGGCCTCCCAACAGCGCTGGGCGTCCGCCTCAATGGCGGCAGGTTGATAGGCTTCTTGCATGGTCTGGATCTAGCGGACGTTAAACCGCCAAGGATACCGGAATGTCAGCCAAAGACCCCTCGCCAAGCGCTCCAAAACCCCTATTGGCCGAGAACCGCACCGATGGCTGTGGCCACGTGCTCGATTTTGGCCTCCGACAGCCCGGCCACGTTCATTCGGCTGTCGGGCGCCACATAAATATGGTGCTCAGTCGCCAACGCCTGCACAGCGGCCGGTGACAGCCCCAGTAAGGAGAACATCCCCTGCTGCCCCTTAATAAAGTCAAAACGGGGCTCGCCGGTAACCGAGCCCAATGCGCTCGCCAATCCGACCCGCAACGCCCGGATCCGTTGGCGCATGCTGGCGAGCTCATCGGACCAGGCCTGCCGAAGCGGGAGGTTATGGGCAATCGTCGCCACAATCGCCGCGCCATGATCAGGCGACATGGAGTACATACGCCGTGCAATGATTTGCAAATGGCCCATCAATATACCGGCCTGACGCGCCGAGGAGGCTAAGGCCATCACCGCGCCCACCCGCTCCCGATACAACCCAAAACTCTTAGAACAGGACACAGCCACTAGCATTTCAGGCAGCTGCGCGGCAAACAAGCGAATGGCGTAGACGTCCTCCTCCAGACCCGCCCCTAAGCCTTGGTACGCGAGATCAAACAGCGGCACCAAGGATCGACGTGCAAACAAGGCCACCAACGTCTGCCACTGAGTGGGCGACAGATCAGCACCGGTCGGATTATGGCAACACGCATGCAACACCACGAGACTACCCGGTGCCAAGGCATCTAAGGCGCTACACAGCGCGGTGAAATCCACGCCCCCCGTCGCCACCTGATAATAGGGATAGTGACCCATCGTTAATCCCGTCCCACCAATCAGTGGCACGTGATTAGGCCAAGTCGGCTCGCTCACCACCACCTGCGTCGTCTTGGCAGCGCGCAGCACGAGCTCAGCCGCCAATCGCAAAGCGCCACACCCACCGGGTGTTTGCAGCGTAATGACCCGCCCCGCCAGAGCGGATACCGTCGCGTCACCCAACACCATCGATTCGATGAATGCAGCGAACTGCCGATTGCCTGCCATACCCACATAGGATTTGCTGATCTGTTCAGCCAACATCATCTGCTCGGCCTGGCGTACCGCAGCCATCACCGGGGTCGCCCCACTGGCATCTCGATACACGCCCACGCCTAAATCGACTTTGTCAGGGCTTTGATCCGCGGCAAATGCGGTCGTTATACCGAGCAACGCATCCGGCGCTTGCGGCTCTAAGGTCTCAAACATAAGAACACTCCGACAACACACTCACCCTCAAAAAGAACGACTCGCTCGACGTCGCCATCGAGCGATGAAAGCCCAGCCCAAAATGCCGACACACCCCCCCAACACCGGCCAATTCTTTAGCCGCGCATACGGCGTGAGACCACTCAAAGGCACCACATCCGCCCGCAGAACCTGCGGCACAAATTGCGCAGACTGAGCCACCACGCGACCCTTGTTATCGATCACTGCAGATATGCCATTATTGGTCGCACGCATCATAAACCGTCCGGCTTCTAGGGCACGCAGTCGCGCGATTTGCAAATGCTGATGCGGCGCCGTCGAGTCACCAAACCAGGCATCATTACTGACGTTCACCAACAAGGTGGCATCTGCTAATTCATCGAGCTGCTCCACACCGTATGCATCTTCATAACAAATCGTGGCAGCCAAAGCCTGGCCACCCACATGCAAGAGCCCCTGATGGGCACTACCCGGCGCGAAATCCACATAGGTCATACTCTTCATCCGCATCCACGAGCGAATAAAGGGGGGTACCGGGAAGAACTCCCCAAAGGGCACCAGACGACGCTTGTAATACCACTCTTCATGATCACCCAAGGCCATCAAGCCATTGTGCAACTCACCCACGTCAAAGTCATAGCGTATAAGACCCAATAACAAATCTGAATGACGCGCCTGAGCCCGCTGGTAGATCATCGCCAAATAAGGCATTGCGTCGTGATACAGCAGCGGCAAAGCGGATTCAGGCCAGACGACCAACCGCGCGCCGAGTGCTTGTTCGGTCAAACCCTGATACACCTGAAGCGTGTGCTCATGGTTATCTTCCTGCCATTTCTGGTCTTGCGAGATAGCGCCTTGCACCAGCGCCACCGACAGCGGAGCACCACTGACGTGCGTCCATGACAAGGGGGTGAGCAAGGCCCCCGCTCCCCAGACGATCAACAGACTCGTCAATGCCACAACCCGATGGCTGCCGATGCCGGTCACTAACAATAACAGGGCGCCGGCACTTAGAGCCGACAACCAACTCACCCCATAGACGCCCACCAGTGGCGCAAAACCTGCCAACGGCGTATCTAAGTGCGCGTAACCCAACGCGAGCCAGGGAAAGCCACTCAGGCACCAGCCGCGTACCCACTCCATCAACACCCATGCCGAGGGTAAAATCAGCAAGGCATAGGCGGCTTCATGGCCCCTCGACAGACGTCCCAGCAGTGCGCCCAACACGGCGCTGTAAGTGCCCATGAGTGCAACCAACCCCGCCATCAATAACAGTGCCAGCGCGATGGGTGCCTGTCCTAACACATGGATACTGGTGTACAGCCAGTAGGTGCCGCTGCAAAACAGACCGGCACTAAAGAAAAACCCCAAGCAGGCAGCGCGCCGACTCGAGCCATCCCGCCATAACCACCAAAGCGTCGCTAGGCACGTTGGAGCGAGCACCCATACGTTAAAAGGGGCAAACGCCAGCGACTGTAAGGCGCCTAAGAAAAAGGCGGCAAGCGGCGCTGCCAGGCGATGGGCGCGCAAGCGACCAACCACCACAGCGCCCATCACCCGAGCGGTTCCGATGGCGGCATCACATCCCGCGGGGCGGTCACTTTTAGTGACTCAATGCGGCGCTGATTGACCTTTAAAATTCTAAACTCAAATCCACCAATCCGAGCGATGTCATTGCGCCTCGGCAGTCGCCCAAAGCTATGGGCCACCAAACCGCCCACCGTATCGAACTCTTCATCACTTAACGCGGCACCAAAATAATCATTAAAAACACCGATGCGGGTCAATGCCTGCACCGTGTACTGTCGCTCACTATCCCGGCGGATGGCTTGATCCTCTTCTACATCGTGCTCATCGGCGATATCGCCAACAATCTGCTCGATCACATCTTCAATCGTTACCAATCCAGCCACACCACCGTACTCGTCCACCACAATCGCCATGTGGTGACGATTTTTCCGGAACTCTTTTAGGAGCACGTTAAGACGCTTACTCTCTGGCACCATCACCGCGGGGCGTAACACCTCGCGCATATCAAAGTCGTCTAAATGCTTTTCAGCGTAGTACCGCAGCAAGTCTTTGGCCAAAACAATACCCACCACCTCATCGCGCTCCGCACCTATCACGGGAAAACGTGAGTGGCCAGACTCAATCACGATCGGTAGCAACTTATCCGCTGACTCATCTCGAGAAAGACACGTCATATGCGAGCGAGGCACCATGATGTCGCGCGCCTTCAGATCACCCACCGCCAACACGCCCTCGAGCATATCGAGCGCATCCGGGTCAACCAAACCACGGGCGCCAGCGTCCCGCAACTCCGTCAGCAACTCTTCACGATCCTGGGCTTCACCTGAAAACTGCTGCACCAGGCGTTCAAACCACCCGCGCTTGAGTCCAGAAGAGGAGCGATCAGTCATGCGACATCATCCGGTAAGGGTTTTTAAAACCAAGCCGCTTCAACACCGCCTTCTCGCGTTTTTCCATCACCACGGCTTCAGCGTCTTTTTCATGTTCATGCCCTAAGAGATGCAAAGTGCCATGCACCACCATATGTGCCCAGTGGGCCGCGAGTGTTTTTTTCTGATCGCTGGCTTCGCGGGCGACAACTCGCGCGCAAATGGCAAGATCCCCTAAGGGGCGCTCACCCACCTGCGCTTCACTGGTGGCCGCCTCCGCGCTGATCGGGAAACTCAAGACATTGGTCGGTCGATCAAGGCCCCGGTATTGACGATTGAGAGAACGGCTTTCAGCGGTGGTCACAATGCGGATGGCCACCGAAACGCCCCCAGCGCGCCGACCGACCGCGGCCACCGCCCACTCGGTGAGGCGACGCGCCGACGGGACCCACGGATCGCGAGTACCGTAGATCACTTCAACCGACGTGCTCATCGCTCCTCTCCGCTACGCTCATAAGCTTGTACGATGCGCTGTACCAGTGGATGCCGAACAACGTCTTGGGAGGTAAAGAAAGTAAAGCCGACCCCACTCACGTCATTCAGTACATCGATGACATGACGAAGGCCAGACAGGCGACTTCCGGGCAAATCGGTTTGGGTGATGTCGCCGGTCACCACCGTGGTCGATCCAAAACCAATGCGAGTGAGAAACATCTTCATCTGTTCAATGGTGGAGTTCTGACCCTCATCCAAAATGATAAAGGCGTCATTCAATGTGCGTCCACGCATAAAAGCGAGCGGCGCAATCTCAATGACATGCCTCTCAATTAAGCGCATCACCCGATCGAAGCCCATCATTTCATACAAGGCGTCGTACATCGGACGAAGATAGGGATCCACTTTTTGGGTTAAGTCGCCCGGCAGAAACCCGAGTCGTTCACCCGCCTCGACCGCAGGGCGAACTAAGACGATCCGACGCACGCGGTCCGCCTGTAACGCTTCGACCGCACAAGCCACTGCGAGATAGGTTTTCCCGGTACCGGCAGGGCCGATGCCAAATGTGAGGTCTTGACTGCGTATCTGCTCAAGGTACTGCGCCTGATGAGCGCCCCGACCGCGAATATGGCCTCGCTCTGTTTGCACTGCCTGCAACACCGGATCGGAGGGTGCTGATACCACGGCGGTCATGCCCGACTCCTGAATCGCCAAATGGACATCATGACTAGACACCCCCTGTCGGGATCTCCTATACAACTGCTCAATGATCTTGACCGCATCGGCAGATCGCTCCCCACTCACTTGAAAACGATGACCACGTCGGTGAATGGACACCGACAGACCGGCTTCTAATTGCCTGAGGTGAATATCCAGTGGCCCACACAAAGCAGCGAGCCGGTGATTATCGGTCGGTTCGAGCGAACACTCGCACAGTGCGCCACTCACGCTCATCTAGCCGCCAAAGCCAAGCCACGACCATCCCAGCGGCCGCGCAGCGAATTCGGGCGCGCCTCTGAGATCACCACCTCTACGAACCGTCCGATCAGCGTAGATGGGCCTTCAAAATTGACCCACCGATTGCATTCCGTGCGACCCGCCAACTCTTGGGTGTTGCGCCGCGAGAAGCGTTCAACTAACACCCGTTGGGTAGAACCCACCAAGAACTGATTGCGCGCATAAGCGAGCGCGTTCAAACGACTTTGTAGCACTTCTAGCCGCGCCTGCTTTTGTTCCGCAGTGACATCATCGGCGAGCGCCGCCGCAGGGGTGCCGGGTCGTGGGCTGTAGATGAAGCTGAAGGACTGATCAAAGCCGACATCCGCGATCAAGTTCAAGGTCGCCTCAAAGTCACGATCCGTCTCTCCAGGAAAGCCCACAATAAAGTCAGAGGAGATGGGGATATCAGGACGCACCGCACGCAGCCGGCGAATTTTCTGCTTGTACTCAAGCGTCGTATAGCCACGCTTCATAGCACTCAAAATGCGATCGGAACCCGATTGCACCGGCAAATGCAGGTGATTGGCCAGCTGAGGAATACGCCCATAGGCCGCAATCAAGCGATCGTTAAATTCCAACGGATGGGACGTCGTGAAGCGCAGACGCTCAATACCTTCAATAGCGGCCACATACTCAAGTAACAACGCCAGATCTGCCGTTTCACCGTCTTCCATCAAACCGTCATACGCATTGACATTTTGGCCTAGCAGCGTGATTTCGCCCACGCCCTGCGCCGCCAATGCGCGCACTTCTGCAATCACCGAGACAAAGGGTCGGCTGATTTCCTCACCGCGGGTGTAAGGCACCACACAAAAACTGCAGTACTTACTGCAGCCTTCCATGATCGACACAAACGCTTGAGTCGATGACGCCTGTGGCGTTGGCAGCACATCAAATTTTTCATTTTCTGGAAAACTGACATCCACCTGGGGCTGTCCCGTTCGTCTCACTGCCGCTAATAATTCTGGCAAACGGTGCAAGGTCTGCGGCCCAAATACCATATCCACATAAGGTGCGCGCTTTAAAATGCCGTCACCCTCTTGGCTTGCTACGCAGCCACCGACCCCAATGATGAGATCAGGTTTTTGTGCTTTAAGCTCCGCGTACACACCCAGATGCGAGAACACCTTGTCCTCCGCTTTTTCACGAATCGAGCAGGTGTTAAGCAGCACCACATCCGCACGCAGCGGATCATCGGTCAACACCAGCCCATCCGACACGCGTAAGACATCCGCCATCCGCGCGGAGTCGTACTCATTCATCTGGCAACCAAAGGTTTTGAGGTACAGATAGCCCGGCATATCAGCGTGTGGTCTCATCGAGGGGCAGGCAGACTAATGCGTCTGGCATCGCACAGACAAGCGGCAGCCCACGGCTGCCGCTGACATATCCTTGATCGTCGACCCGCCGGTGAGACCGAGTGCGGTACTGAGAACGGTTAGAACGGAATGTCATCATCAAAGGGATCATCACCGGAGGGTTTCTCATGCGTGGAGGGAGAACCTTCATCCATCGTCGGCGCATTGCGTGGGGCAGCACCGCCACCCGAACCACCGCGACCACCCAACATTTGCATCTCGTTACCCACGATTTCGGTCGTGTAGCGATCGTTACCGCTCTTGTCAGTCCACTTGCGTGTGCGCAGACGACCTTCTACGTAAACCTGCGAGCCTTTTTTAAGATATTCGGCCGCCACTTCAGCGAGCCGGTCGAAAAACACAATGTTGTGCCATTCGGTTTGTTCTTTCTGTTCGCCCGTTTGCTTGTCGCGCCAGCTCTCGCTGGTGGCGATACTAAAATTAGTCACCGCCTTGCCGCTCGGCATGGCCCGCGTCTCCGGATCCTTACCCAAATTACCGACCAAAATGACTTTATTAATCCCACGCGCCATATCACCCACTCCTGATTGAGTACCCTGGCAAATCCCTAATGGACCTGCGCCTCGACCTCAAGTGTACGCCGGCCGTCGACCGATGCCGATCGCAAATCAGGTCATTTCGCAGAGAAATCGTCTGAGTCATGGGCGGCGCGCCAAACCACCATGCCCCAGCCCATGGCGATTAGGGCACCGGCGCCAAAAACACCCGCCAAACCCGCCACGGCATAGCAGCCAGCCGCCGCAAGACCGCCAACAAAAGCCCCTAAAAACTGCGCGGTGGCGAATACGCCTAAAGCCGCCCCACGGTTCTCAGGCCCCGCCACTTGGGATAAGCGCGCGGGCAAACGAGATTCCAAATAATTAAAGGCGGCAAAAAATCCAATCAGAGCGACGCTTAAGCCGGCGTAGTGGCGATATCCGCCCATCAGAGCCGCCAAGGACAACGCCAACAACGCGGCCGACAGTCGCATGAGGTGGATGGGTGCGCGCACCCGCTCGGTCATCAGCACCAAAGGCACCGTAGGCACAATCGAAGCGGCAAATACCCATAAATAGGTCTTCCACTGCGCCGCCATGGCAATCCCTAGACTGTCTCGAAGCGCATAAGGCACCCCAAAGAACGTCAATGTCAGCACCACATTGAGCACAAAAACGCCCGAGTAATAGGGTATCAAGTCGCGCCGAAAGGCGTACCGAAGAGGGATGGGAGCGGCCCGTGGGGCGGCCTCCACTCGCGGCACTACCCCCCAAAGCAAGGCCACACACAAGACAGCCAAGCCCGCCATCACCCAAAAAAGCCCGCGGACACCGATGAGCGAACCCAGCACCGGCGCGGCGACAAGGGACACCATAAAGGAGCCGCCAATACTCACGCCAATCACTGCCATGGCCCGGGTTCGAACCGCCGCACGAGTCAGATCAGCGACCAAGGCGGTCACCGGACCCGATACCGCGCCCGATCCTTGAACCAAGCGCGCCGCGATCACCCCCCCAATGGTTGTCGATAAGCCACCGATCACCGAGCCCACGGCGTACAGGACGAGACCCACACTGATGACGCGCCGACGCCCAAAGCGATCCGACCAATGTCCAAAAGGGATTTGCAGCACCGCTTGCGTCAAGCCATAAGCACCGAGCGCCAAGCCCACCTGCCACGGACGCGCGCCCGGCAACGCACCGACATACAGCGCAAGTACCGGTAGCAAAAGGAAAAGACCCAACATGCGGGCGGCATAAATGGCCGCTAAGGCGGCCACCGCGCGACGCTCAGCCGGCCGCAAAGCGAGTGCGAGCGGCGATTCTGCCAACGAAAGATCTGAAGATTGCACGCGAGTCTTACACCTGCCATGAATAGCGCAGTATTCTAGCGAATTCGCCCGCAATTCTCGGACTCACATGCAACAGATTATTATCCGCGGGGCACGCACCCATAACCTCAAGGGTATCGACCTCGATTTACCCCGCGACCGCTTGATCGTCTTCACCGGACTGTCCGGCTCCGGCAAATCATCGCTGGCCTTTGACACCATCTATGCCGAAGGCCAGCGTCGCTACGTGGAGTCGCTCTCCGCCTACGCGCGCCAGTTTCTATCAATGATGGAAAAACCAGACGTCGACACCATCGAAGGTCTCTCGCCCGCCATCTCCATCGAACAAAAATCCACCTCGCACAACCCACGCTCCACGGTCGCAACGGTCACCGAGATCTATGATTACCTAAGACTGCTATACGCACGCGCCGGCACCCCCCGCTGCCCAGAGCACGGACTTGAGCTCGAAGCGCAGACCGTGAGTCAGATGGTCGACCAAGTCCTCGAACTACCCGAAGGCACGGCGTTGCTGCTGCTGTCACCGGTCATCAAAGAGCGCAAGGGTGAGCACACCCAGATCTTGGAAGAACTCAAGAGCAAAGGCTTCGTGCGCGCACGCATCGATGGCCGAGTCGTTGAGCTCGATGAACCGCCCACCCTTGATCTTCGCAAAAAACACACCATCGAAGCCGTCATCGATCGCTTCAAGGTACGCGCGGATATCGCCCAACGATTGGCCGAGTCGTTTGAAACGGCACTCAAGCTTGGCGGCGGTATTGCTTCTATCGCGTACCTTGATGAAGCCAAACGCCCAGGACTGGTATTTTCTGACAAGTTTGCCTGCAATGTGTGTGGTTGGTCGCTCTCTGAGCTGGAGCCGAGACTCTTCTCATTTAATAACCCAGCCGGTGCGTGTGACACATGCGATGGCTTAGGTGTTAAACAGTTCTTTGACCCCGTGCGAGTGGTCAGTCAACCCCATTTATCGCTTGCCAGCGGTGCGATCCGCGGATGGGATCGTCGCAACGCTTACTATTTCACTCTGATTCAATCACTCGGCAGACATTATAAGTTTGACGTCGAAGCCGCCTGGAAAGAACTACCACCGACCATCCAACAAGTGCTACTCAACGGCAGCGGCGAACAGACCATTGAGTTCCGCTATTTTGATGGGCGCGGCGATGTGTCAAGAAAGCGCCACGCTTTTGAAGGCATCCTACCCAACCTCGAACGTCGGTATCGAGAAACCGATTCCATGTTGGTGCGTGAGGAACTCGCGAAATACCTAGGCAGCAAACCCTGCCCATCCTGTGGCGGCACACGCCTCAACACCGCGGCTCGACATGTGTTTGTGGCGAACCGCAATATCGCTGAGATCACCGGACTATCGGTCGGCAAAGCAGTCACCTTTTTTGACACGCTGTCACTCCCCGGCTGGCGCGGAACGGTGGCCATCAAAATCATTAAGGAGATACGTGATCGCCTAGGTTTTCTGAATAACGTGGGCCTCGAATACCTAACGCTTGATCGCAGCGCAGAAACCCTCTCAGGGGGCGAATCACAGCGCATCCGCTTAGCAAGCCAAGTCGGTTCAGGTCTCGTCGGAGTCATGTATATTCTTGATGAGCCCTCCATTGGGCTGCATCAGCGCGACAATCAGCGTCTTTTGGACACACTGATCCGCTTACGTAATTTAGGCAATACGGTCATCGTCGTTGAACACGATGAGGATGCCATAAGACAAGCGGACTACGTCGTCGACATCGGCCCAGGCGCCGGGGTCCATGGCGGTCGCATTGTGGCGCAAGGCAGCGTCGCCGATATCGAAGCGTGTGCGGAATCCGTGACCGGTCAATACCTATCACAGCGTACCCGTATTGAAGTCCCCCTCAAGCGAGCAGCCAATGATCCTAAGCGTCAACTGCGGGTCATTCATGCGACCGGCAATAACCTGAAAAAGGTGAGCGTCGATTTTCCAATCGGTCTATTCACCTGCGTCACCGGCGTGTCGGGCTCTGGGAAATCCACGCTCATCAATGACACCCTGTATCGGCGCGTCGCTCAGGCATTGAATGATGCGGGGGGTGATGCCGCTCCCTGTGAAAAAATTGAAGGTTTACACCACATCGACCGGGTCATCGATATTGATCAAAGCCCGATCGGTCGCACGCCCCGCTCAAATCCCGCGACCTACACCGGTCTCTTTACGCCGATCCGCGAACTTTTTTCAGCGGCTCCGGAGTCACGCGCGCGAGGCTACGAGCCTGGCCGATTCAGTTTTAATGTCAAAGGGGGTCGCTGCGAGGCGTGCGAGGGCGACGGTGTCATTCGAGTCGAAATGCACTTCCTCCCAGACGTCTATGTGCCCTGCGATATCTGCAAAGGTAAGCGCTATAACCGCGAGACTTTAGAGATTCGCTTCAAAGGAAAAACCATCCACGAAGTCCTCGATATGACGATCGAGGATGCAGCGGTTTTTTTCCACGCGGTGCCAGTCGTCTTCAGTAAATTAAAAACGCTGCTGGATGTGGGCCTGTCCTATGTCAGGCTCGGCCAAAATGCCACCACACTCTCTGGTGGTGAAGCGCAGCGTGTGAAGCTCGCTAAGGAACTTTCCAAGCGCGCCACCGGCCGCACTTTATATATTCTGGACGAGCCCACCACCGGCTTGCACTTTCACGATATTGCGCAGCTGTTGTTGGTCTTGCGTCGACTGCGTGATGAAGGCAATACCATCATCGTGATTGAACACAATTTGGATGTCATCAAAACCGCAGACTGGGTCGTTGATCTGGGTCCTGAAGGCGGCGATGGCGGCGGCATGCTCTTAGGTGTGGGCACACCCGAACAGATCGCCGAATTGGACTCGTCTTATACGGGTCTATATCTGGCGCCGCTGCTTAAAAAAGCGAAGGCGCCTCGCACAGCCGCCCTACCGACGCGCAAAAAACGCAGGCCTTAAATCTCTATCGACATTTTTCAGACAAAAAAAACCGACCGGCCCTACCAACAGACGTTGGAGGTCCGACCGGTTTTCTAATCGAAACGCTTACGCGTTTAGATTACTGCTTCGGAGCAGCAGCAGGAGCAGCGGCATCAGCAGGAGCAGCAGCCACTGCAGGAGCAGCAGCTTCTTCCTTCTTACCACCGCAAGCGACGAGCGCTAGCGCCAAAGCAGCTGCGCCAAAAGCGATTTTCAGGTTCATCGGTCGATACCCCAAATTCAGGTGTGAAAAGAGAATGCGGCCGGCTTGCCTCTCTCTGCAGAAAGCCCATTCCGGTGCACGGAGAAAGATTGTACAGACTTTTATCCAGAATGCGCGCAATTGTTAGCGATGGCAGTGTGACGGAGAGCCGTTTACACTGATTTTCCCCTCAAGACGCGGCCAAAGGCCCGGCGGAGACTCCCATGGATGCAGCAGATCGCCTTTTTCCCGAGCATTTGGCGGTATTAAGCCGCACGGCTGACCGGGCGTTGGCGGCTTCTGAGGGTGAGGCGCTCCTCATCGGGGCCGGCCAGCTCAGAACCCAGTTTCTGGATGATCGCACCGACCCATTCGTCGCCAACCCCCATTTTAGGCATTGGGCGCCTATCCTCGATGCCCCAGGCTCCTTTGTGCTGCATCGCCCCGGCAAACGCCCTACCCTGCTGTTTCATCAGCCAAAAGACTACTGGCACAAACCGCCGGTCTTGCCCAACGCCCCATGGATGGCGTCTTTTGACGTCACCGTCATCCGGCACCCCCAAGAGGCGCAAAAACAGCTGCCGGCACACACCGTGTACATCGGCGATGACAGCTTCAAAGAACGTGACCGCTGGGGTTTTAAGTCCATTAACCCCGTCGCGACCATGGCCTGTTTGCACTACGCGCGGGCCGTCAAAACGCCCTATGAACTCGCCTGTATGCGCGAGGCGGCGGCCTTAGGCGCGCGCGCCCACCGCGCGGCCGCTGACGCCTTGGCAACCGGCGCCTCGGAATACGCCATCCACTTGGCCTATCTCGCCGCCACCGGTCTCACTGAAGCCGAGCTCCCGTACAGCAATATCATCGCGGCCAACGAGTCAGGTGCCGTGTTGCACCACACGGATCTTGCGCGGGTAGCCCCCAGCCCCTACCGTTCCCTACTCATCGATGCGGGCGCTCAGGTGCGTGGCTATGCCAGTGACATCACGCGCACCTATGCCACCGCTGCAGGTCCCTTTCAGGAGCTGATTCATAGCATGGATCAGTTACAGCAGGGCCTGTGTGCCGCCGTCCAACCCGGCGTGCATTACCCTGACATTCATCTGCAGGCACACCGACAGATCGGCCAACTACTCATCGACCATGGCCTCATTCTTTGCTCACTGGAGCAGGCGCTAGAGACCGATCTCACCAGTATCTTTTTTCCACATGGCATTGGTCACCTGCTCGGTTTGCAGGTGCATGACATTGGGGGCCACCAACAGGACGAACAAGGCACGATCACACCGCCGCCCAAAAACCATCCCTATCTGCGCCTTACCCGCACGTTACTGCCGGGCATGGTGGTCACCATTGAGCCAGGGATTTACTTCATCCCCATGCTGCTCGAACGAGCTAAACAGGACGGTCGCCGCTCATTGATCCATTGGGAGCGCATCGAGGCGTTGCTGCCCTACGGCGGCGTTCGCATAGAGGATGATGTGGTGGCGACCGAAGAGGGTGCTGACAACCTATCACGCGCGGGATTCAGCGCATTGAACTAAGCCCATTCGGAACACACCGCGGGCAACACCATGGCCCACTTTCAGTTGGCCGGCTCTTAAAAAAAAGGCCGGGTTTTTAAGCCGGCCTACTACTATGACGACTCGGCGTCTTTTTACGGATCACCGAAATTCGTCGGACTAACTTGTGCTCAGGCCGCCACGGCCTTCTTACGGCGCGGCGTCTTAACCGCCGCCTCACCCGCCGGTGCCGCTGACTTCGCCTTTGGCGTACGCTTGGCGGGCTTCGCCTCTGCAGCCGCCTCAGCCGCGCCTGCGACTGGCTTATCAACCAATTCCATCAGCGCCATGGGCGCCGAGTCACCCGGACGTGGCTCCATCTTCAAGATGCGTGTATAGCCACCCGCGCGACCCTTACAGCGCACGCTGATGTCAGTAAATAATTTTTCAACCAACGCCTCATCACGCAACTTAGCAAACGCGCGACGACGGGCCGCAATGTTGTCTACTTTGCCTAGCGTGATGATGGGCTCCACCACACGGCGCAGTTCTTTCGCTTTCGGCACCGTGGTGCGAATGGTTTCGTATCGCAGCAACGCCGCCGCTAAATTCCGCATCAGCGCTTGCCGATGTGAACTATTGCGTGAGAGCTGCCGACCTGAATGTTGATGACGCATAATCTTTTCCGCTTAAAGCCTGATAATCAGGCCGTCTTGTACTCATCTTCACGACGTAACGTGGCTGGTGGCCAACCGTCCAGTCGCATGCCCAACGAGAGACTGTGGGTCTCGAGGACTTCCTTAATTTCGGTCAGCGACTTCTTGCCCAGATTAGGCGTACGAAGCAGCTCCACCTCGGTGCGCTGAACCAAGTCACCGATGTAGTGAATATTTTCTGCCTTGAGGCAATTCGCGCTACGCACGGTGAGCTCAAGCTCATCCACCGGTCGCAACAGAATGGGATCAAAGGACATTTCAACGGTCTTCGAAGAACCTTCTTCCTGACCTTGCAGATCAACGAACACCGACAGTTGATCCTTCAAGATACCACCGGCCCGACGAATGGCTTCTTCTGGATCGATGGTGCCGTTGGTCTCAATATCGATAATCAACTTATCGAGGTCGGTGCGCTGTTCCACACGAGCGGCCTCTACGGTGTAGCTCACGCGACGCACGGGCGCGAATGACGCGTCTAGCTGCAGACGACCGATCGGGCGGGTTTGCTCCTCAAACGCACGTGCAATAGCCGGTCGGTAACCGCGACCACGCTCAAGCTTCAAGGTCATGTTGAGCTCACCAGCCTTCGTCAGGTTAGCGATCACCAAATCAGGATTCATGATTTCAATGTCATGGTCGCACTGAATATCGCGCGCGTAGACAGGACCTGGGCCCTTCTTGACGAGCCGCACTTCTGACTCTTCACGAGAATTCATGCGCACGGCCACTAATTTCAGGTTCAGCATGATGTCAACGACATCTTCCTGAACACCTTCGATCGAGGTGTACTCGTGCAGCACGCCATCGATCTCCACTTCGGTGATGGCAGCGCCTGGAAGAGACGACAACAGCACCCGACGTAAGGCATTGCCCAGCGTATGGCCAAAGCCACGCTCGAATGGCTCGATGATTACTCGCGCATGTCTTGGACCTTGATCGGTTACCTTGACGACGCGCGGCTTCAAAAATTCTGCGGCTGATCCCTGCATGTGCGGCACCTGAGTCTGAGAGAGCGTGCCGGACGATGCCCGGCACTAAAAAAATTACTTCGAGTACAACTCGACGATCAGGTTTTCGTTGATGTCTGGCAGGATCTCATCACGATCCGGCACTGACTTCAGCGTTCCCGTCATCTTTTTCTCATCGACGCTCACCCAATCTGGAAATCCAGACTGAGCAGCCATCGCGAGAGCACCCGCAATACGGCCTTGCGTCCGGGCATGTTCCCGAACTTCAATAACGTCACCCGCACTGCACTGGTATGAAGCGACATTCACGAGCTTGCTGTTTACGAAGATGCCCTTATGCGACACCAACTGACGAGCCTCCGCGCGAGTTGACGCAAAACCCATCCGATACACGACGTTGTCCAGCCGGCGCTCAAGATACTTGAGCAAGTTTTCGCCGGTAGCACCCGGTCGGCCCGCCGCTTTCTTGTAGTAGTTACGGAACTGACGCTCCAACACACCGTACATACGACGCAACTTCTGCTTTTCGCGCAGCTGCACACCGTAGTCAGACAGTCGTTGTTTGCGCTCGCCTTTGACGCCGCCGGGCGGTACGTCGAGCTTGCACTTCGACTCGAGCGGCTTTACGCCACTCTTTAAGAAGAGATCGGTGCCCTCGCGTCGCGAGAGTTTACACTTGGGTCCAAGATACCTAGCCATTACTTTCCTTGAGTCGAGTCGACGTCAGACGCGACGCTTTTTGGGCGGGCGGCAGCCGTTGTGTGGGATCGGCGTGACGTCCTCAATACTCGTGATCTTAAGACCACAAGCGTTCAGTGCTCGCACCGCAGACTCACGGCCAGGGCCTGGACCCTTGACGCGAACTTCTACGCTGCGCAATCCATATTCTTGCGCCGCAACGCCTGCCTTCTCAGCGGCGACTTGGGCTGCAAACGGCGTGCTCTTACGCGAGCCGCGAAATCCACAGCCACCGGACGTTGCCCACGACAACACATTGCCTTGGCGATCGGTGATCGTGATGATCGTATTATTAAAGGACGCGTGGACATGAGCCAGCCCTTCGCTGACCTGTCGCCGTGCCTTCTTTGGTCGCGGGGCTTTTTTGTCGCCGCCCTGCTGTTTCTGTTCAGCCATTCGAAAATATCCCTAGTGAAAATGCTTCAGGACTTACCTGGAGGCGCATTGAGCTTAACGGCACCCTTACGGGGGCCTTTGCGGGTACGGGCATTGGTGCGCGTCCGCTGTCCACGCATGGGAAGACCCTTGCGATGACGAATACCGCGATAACTTCCCATATCCATCAGGCGTTTCACGTTCATCGCGTTCTCGCGACGCAGATCGCCTTCAACGGTGACCCGTGAAATGAACGAGCGAAGCCCTGCGACTTCTGTCTCGGTGAGATCTTTGGTTTTCGTTTGCGGGTTCACACCCGCGACCTCACACGCTTGCTTCGCCAGCGTGCGGCCGACACCGAAGATGTGAGTCAATCCGATGACAATATGCTTGTTCATCGGGATGTTTATACCGGCAATGCGCGCCATGTGCTGCCCTGAAGGATTCGTTGGGAAAAGTGTGTAACTTTAGCTGAAAACGGCTTTTATCTCAAGCTTTTGAGCGCTCAACCAGGGCGCAAACGCCGCAGCCAATCGCTCCAATAAGAAATAAAAGTTCTTAAAAATCATCGTCTTAACCCTGACGCTGCTTATGACGCGCATCAGAGCAAATAATGTAAACAATTCCCCGACGGCGCACGACCTTGCAGTTCTTGCAGATCTTCTTAACGGACGGACGGACTTTCATGACACGGGGTCCTCGTGTGAGCGCAAGCGCACTGCTTAACGCAGCGCGCCTGAACGGCTTGCGCCGCGCAGATTGGCTTTACGGATTAATCCTTCGTACTGGTGCGACATCATGTGGGCGTTGAGCTGGGCAATGAAGTCCATCACCACGACCACAATAATGAGCAGCGACGTACCACCGAAGTAAAAAGGTACG
>CAIOZU010000056.1 GCA_903862885.1 uncultured Pseudomonadota bacterium | reverse complement strand
TCCTTCGTCGCTTCTAGGCTCCGGTATATAACGGATACTGGATCGCTGGATGCCCAACGCCCGACAGATGCGGCGCTCAGAATACGGGTGCGCTAAGCGCACCCTATCGACCGCCTGTCGTCGTCGCGTTGGGCTTCAGATTTCCCTCGGCGACCTCCCTAAATAGGAGTAGATTTCGATCTGCAACTTTCCCTTGGGAGCAGCAACATGATTAAATCCAGTTCGTCCGTTTTGACTGGTTATCTTGCTGGCGATGCCGCAAGGCCGCAGGATGCAAGCGGAGACTTCGTCGTCGGCAGCCGCCACCCGACGCAAGGCTGGGCGGCCTCATCGGTAATTGGCGCTCTCCCTTGGTATTATACTGTCTCGCCACTCGGGGAGTTATTACAGGGTTCAAATGTTTTCGAGTTATGTGCGACGGCCAAGCACCCTTGGCACTGGAACCTGACTGCCGTTAGTCAGATCGCTATGGTCGGCCATACGCTGGGATCACACACGCTCCATCCTAAAATCTTTCGCTTGGCTGCCCATACGGAGGTTAGGCTTGTCAATGGCGCTGCAAAGCTAACGAAAACCGATAGTTTATCGGCGTGGCGCTGGGACGAATTCGAGCTCGACGACAGCTTCAAGACATTGACGGACGCGTTCTCTGCCTGCCTAGAGTCATCTCGAGCTCCCATTCTTTCCCTCAGTGCCGGGTACGATAGTCGAGTGCTTCTGGCGCTATGTCTGCAAGCAGGCTGTTCGCCAACCATCGCCAGCATGGGCTCCGCCGAGGCCGCGGACTTCAAAGTTGCCAAACTCTTGGCGCAACGTGTCGGCCTTGCAGTGGAACAGATCGAACTTTCACCTGACGACTATCTGAAACACGGTGAACAAATATCGAGAACGACCTCAGGGGTTAAGACCGCCGGCGATTGGCATACGTGGCTATATAGCAAGCGCATAGAAAATCCGGACTGCATCCATCTGGTAGGGTCGAACGGTGAATTCGCACGTACCTTCTTTTCAGATGTCCTGACACGATCGAAACTATTCAGATTATCCGGCCGGCGTGGTGTTACTGCTTGGCTTGCGCTGAAGACGCTAAACAGATTTAGAAAACTTCCACGGAATTTTTGGTTCGCCAATCCGGTCAGATTTGGGTTGGTCTTCGACTCGCTGCAATTGCCGAGTGACGAGTATCCAAATTCTACGGTAGCATGCCTTGACACGTTCTATGCCATCGAACGGGTTCACCATTTCATTGGCTCCGGTATGGCTTGCTATGCGCAATTCTCCAAACCTAGGTCGCCTTTTCTGGACAAGCGGTGGATGAAAGAAATTGCGGCGCTGCGTCGTCCCTGGAAGGAGGGAAACCGGTACCATGTCGCCGCGGTGAAGAAATTCGCGCCGTACCTGCTCGACATTCCATTTAACCAAGACCCGGATGGCGCAAAGCTGATCAGCTATTCACCATTTTCCAAACTGAGCCACTCGCAGGAAGTCGAGCAACTTTTGGTCGAAAGCAGCGCTCTAGACTTTCTTCTTGATCGCAACGCCCGCATCAGGGCGATGCGGGATCCGCGCGCCGACAAATTAGCCGCCGTATCATTCCTGTTAACAATGCATTTCGCTGGAATGAACACGCAGAATCTAAAGATATAACGGCCCGATACGTTCAAATTCCCAGAGGTTTGGTCGTAGCGCTCGACAGACATCCGCCCACCGGTCGCATCGGTCGTGCTTAACGTGGTCGCGATGCGCGCCGCGGCACAGGCGACGGGTTGTGGGGTGGCATCTTCTTTGTGGTCGCACGGGTCACGGCGAGGGCGGCGCCATGGACGTGCTGAACGATCCAGTTCTCTAGGTGCTCGGGACCCTCACCGGTTTCCATCAGGCGCCTGCTTACCGCAGAGGTCAGGTCCAACAACAGGTCGCAGGCGGCAAGCGCGGACTCTAAGGGCAGGTCATAGGCGCGCGGCAAGCGCCGTGCGCCTAAGTACACCACCGACGTGCGGTTCGGTGTGTGCTCCTTGCCGACCTCGGCGGCCAGCGAAGGCTCGGTGAGCAACGGCCGCAGCAGTTCTCCGTGTTCGGTGCCGTGCTGTAGATAGACACCGGTTGTCACCCGAACGAGACAGGCTTAATGCCGAACACAAAGTAGGCCCTAAGCAAACACACCAGCAGCGGTACGCCAATCCGAACAAAACGATGCACCAAAAAGGCGCTCACCGGAAACGTATTCGTATTGATCGTTGGGTAATGAATGCAAAAGCCAGAAATGGTAAAAACAGGTCTGCTTATATCGCACGGCGACATCACGCCCTGCCAGCTGGTAGAACAACTCGCGATAGCGCCATAGATCGCGTCGGTAATTCTTCTCGGCACGCCCGGGCTCAATCAAGCAGAAGTTCATGCTCCCAAGACTCACCCTGAGTTCCTGCGCCAGCAGACGCTTACTTAATATCAGGCTGCTCCTCAAGTCGTCGCATGACACGCAGGTGTACGTCATCCTGCAATGGACTCAGGCGGGAAGCCTCGATGGGGATGGGAGTCATAGGGACGGCGTCTATAAAATCACGCTAACGCCCTGCCATGTCTAGAAGGCATGGGGACGGGATGCGTTCACTCCGTGAACAGATAATGCCACATTGGCTCGCATACACAAGTGAGGTAATTATCTTTATTGGGGAAGCGCGAGCACTTAACCAAGGCTTAAATCCTGGGCGGCAAGGTTCGACCTTACTGAAGACGAGATCACGTACATCGGATAATCAGAGATCACAGTGCAAAATTCGGCTGCCACTTTTTGAAGAAAATCGGCAGCTTATGTGAAACCACAATCGTCCCGTAGCTACCTGTGGAAAAGCCCACCACATTTAAGAAAAGAGACTGGCTCACACCTACACCACTACGAACGATTTTAAAATCATACTCTTCCACAAGTAGAGCAAGCGACCCGCACCAGCAAAGTTGGTCACTGAAAATCCTTCCTGTTCCAGCATCCCAGTCAGCGTACGGCGCGAGAAGAACTTAATATGCCCTCCATCCCAGCCAACAGTGAAATGAGCGTCTAGACGACCGGACGAGGCAAGCGCCACGTTTTTCAAATACCCGTGGTAAGGCGTCGACACTATCAAACACCCGCCGGGCCGCAACACACGCTTAGCAAACCGGAGCAACGCTCTGGGCTCATATAGGTGCTCGATTACTTCCGTGGAGATCACGTACGAAAACGCGATCCCAGCGAGCGCAGGTGGTAGGGTACTTAAGGTTACATCATGCAAGTGGACTCGCATGGGGTTATGTCGCTTTCCAATCTCGATACCTGTCGGCGAGGCATCTACACCGTAGGCGTCAAAGCCTGATTTAACTAACGCATTTACCAGCGCGCCATTCCCACAGCCAAGATCGAGAATAGGACCATCAACGCCCTTAAGCAGCCCTATTATTAAGGGCCATAGGTAGGAGTGGGCGTACCCTAGACGATCATCACGGTAACCATAATCCTGATAGCCGAACATTAGTTATTATGCCCCCTGAGTGATCCGAGAAAATTAAGTGGGTAAAATAACCCGCCGGCCAATAATCGCCGAACACCTTTCTTAAGGGTCTACTGAGCCGGATGAATTGACACACGCTACCCTTGCCAAGTGTTTACCGGCATACAGAACGGCTTCTATTCATCCCGTGAACAGATATCCACTCAATCCATTTGCCTGATCATCACTTGATTCGCACGAGCCTTCCGTCATCACACCATCGTCAGCGGCAACACACAACTAAATGCCCACGCCGTTTTATGTAAAGCGTGCCAATCGCCATCGATAAAAAAGACGAGCGGCTTGGCGGCGTTCGTGATCGGCATGCTCAGTCACCGCTAAATCACTGAGGCGCATGGCAAATACATGATGCGGTCTAATCGTCTGAGTCGAAATCCACTCATTCGGTCCCTTAATGCGGCCGGATGAGTCACGTACGATTCGCGAAGGATAGGTCTTGGGTATGGGCGTAAAAGCGGATTGATCGCAGAGGTGAATGAAAACGGGTTGATTCATCATGGCGGATTGCAGGACAGCTTGAGAGGCACTGATGAAGTAACGCATCACCCCCGACTCGAGTTGATACAAGGAACAATAAATCCCCTCGAGCGGATGCAGGTGCCT
>CAIOZU010000055.1 GCA_903862885.1 uncultured Pseudomonadota bacterium | reverse complement strand
CTGAGTTTCTCGGGCAACTCAATGACCTTCCCTGGCTGCAACAGGGTTGACAACTGCACGACGTCGGTCAGGTGCTTGTTGATCTTTTTTGAGTCAATCACCTCGCCCTGGCGGACTCGCTCGGTCATTTCCAACCAGGCCTGGGTATTTCACGGCATCGTGACCGGTGATTTCACCGAAGCGTGACCGCCGTTTCACCAAAGCGTGACCGGTGATTTCACGTAAAGCGTGACCGACGCGGGGCCGTTGCATGAGTAGTTGAAGGTAGCCTGTTCGCATTTAAAGCGAGCACGGGATGCCTCAGGACAGACTATCCATGCGCAAGATTAGAGACGTACTTCGATACCGCCACAGTGCCAGGCTGAGCCTGGAGGTCACTGCGCGGGCGCTAAGCTTATCCAAGGGCGTGGTCGCCAAGTATCTGAAGCTCGCGACGGCAGCCGGGATCAGTTGGCCGATCCCCGATGATCTGGATGACAGGGAACTGGAGCGGTTGCTTTTACGGCAGGCGCCGTACAAAGAGCCGACCTACGCCGAGCCAGACCACGCCCATACGCATCAGGAACTCAAGAAGAAAGGCGTGACGCTGCTTTTGCTGTGGGAGGAATACCAGCAAGCAACTGGCGAACGCGCCTACCAATACACCGCGTTCAGCATTCACTACCGGGACTGGGTGGCAAAGCTCAAGCTCTCGATGCGCCAGGTCCACCGGGCCGGCGAGAAACTGTTTGCAGACTACGCGGGGCCGACCGTTCCGGTTATTGAGGCCGCCACGGGCGAGGTCACGCACGCGAGCATCTTTGTCGCGGTACTTGGCGCATCGAGCTATACCTTTGCGTGTGCCACGCCAGCCCAAACGCAAACGGACTGGTTGACGGGCTTGGGCCGGGCCATGAGGTTTATAGGTGGGGTGACCACCATGATCGTCCCGGACAATCCACGCTCATTGGTTAAGCAGGCGAACCCGTACGAGCCCGAACTCAACAGAGCGACGGCGGAGTTCGCGCAGCACTACGGCACGGTCATTCTCCCGGCCCGGCCAAGAAGGCCACAAGATAAGGCCAAAGTTGAAGCAGGCGTCCAAGTGGTCGAGCGGTGGATCCTTGCGCGGCTTCGTCATCACCGGTTTTTCTCGATCGCCGAGGTCGACGCCGCAGTCGCCCGTCTGCTGCCCGATCTGAACAGCCGTGCGTTCAAGAAGCTGCCGGGATCGCGCAAGCAAGCGTTCGATCAACTTGATCAGCCGCACCTGCGTGCGTTGCCCGCGACCCCCTATGTCATGGCCGACTGGAAGCGCGCCCGCGTCAATATCGATTACCACGTTGAGTTTGAGCAGCACTATTACAGCGTGCCGTATGTTCTGGTGCGCAAAGAGGTGGAGTTGCGCATCACGCGCGCCACGCTCGAGATGTTCGCCGGTGGCAAACGCGTCGCCAGCCATGCGCGCAGCGCGCACAAAGGCCATTACTCGACTCGACCGGAACACATGCCTGCCGCGCACCTCGCGCATTCCGGTTGGACCCCAGCCAAGCTGTTGACCTGGGCCACCAAGATCGGACCGGCCACGGCCACACTGGTCGAGCGACTCTTGCTCGAGAAGCAACACCCGGAGCAGGCCTACCGGGCCGGACTTGGCCTGATGCGATTGGCGCGCGAGAACGGCTCGCCTCGTATGGAGGCGGCATGCGCACGCGCAACCATTCTAGGCTCCCATCGATATGCGTCCGTGAGCTCCATCCTTAAAAAGGGCCTGGATCAACAGCCCCTGCCGGCCAAACAAGCAGAACTGCTTTTGCCCCCGCACGCCAACGTGCGCGGCCCACAGTATTACCAACCCACGGAGATCGACTAATGCTGACTGAATACACCCTCAATACGCTCAAGGCCTTGCGCCTGCCGGGCATGGCCGCGGCGTTTGAAGAACAAAGCGCAAACCCGGCGGCTCAAAGCCTTTCGTTCGATGAACGCTTCGGCATGCTGGTGGACTGCGAACTGACCTGGCGTGACAACCGCAGGCTCTCGCGACTGCTGCGCGAGGCTCGCCTGAAGTCCTCGCAAGCCTGCGTCGAAGACATCCGCTACGGCGAAGGACGCAAACTTGATAAATCCTTGATGGCCCAACTCGCCAACTGTCATTGGATACACAATCACCAGAACTTGATTCTGACCGGCGCGACCGGTTGCGGCAAGACGTGGTTGGCCTGCGCACTTGGCAATGCAGCCTGCCGCCAGGGCCTGTCTGTAATCTATGTCCGTACGCCCCGACTGTTTGAAGAGCTGCGCATCGCACACGGTGACGGCAGTTTCAGCAGGCGCCTAAGCGCACTGGCAAAGACAGATCTGTTAATTTCGGACGACTGGGGCCTCTCGCCACTCGATCAGGGCGAACGCAACGACCTGCTCGAAGTCCTTGATGACCGGGTGGCCTCACGCTCGACCTTGATCACCAGCCAACTTCCAACCGAACACTGGCACGATTACCTGAACGATCCGACCTTGGCGGATGCGATTCTCGATCGTGTGCTGCATGCCGCGCATAAAATCAGCCTGACCGGCGAATCACTGCGTAAGCAGCACAAACCCGCTGCAATATGACCGATTTGAGTAATAGAACCGAACCGAAGCACCGATTTCACGTCAGCGTGACCGCCATTTCACCAGAGCGTGACCGCGGATTTCACGAAAGCGTGACCGTTTCGGATAAGATTCATCAGTAACTCTGCAACCTAACCGCATCGGTCACGCTTTCGCGAAACCACCGGTCACGTTCAGTGAAATACGCAAGAGCCGCACCCGCGAATCCGGCGCGACGGCGTAGGGGGCGGCCATGACACCAAAGAAAAAACCCGCCGGGGAGGGCAATCCCCAGACGGGCTACGTCACTACTCTCGCTGTCAATGATAAGTCGATTCGCGTTCGCGTAAAAGCCCTGATCGCTCGCATGGCGATATGGGGACTGCTGCCGATCCGCACCGCTGATTGCCTGATCCGTCGCATTTCGGGGGTAGGCCATGCGCAACGTTGAATCGCTGATTTCGAGGCTCGAACGAGTCAAGCGCACCGGCACCGGGCGTTACATGGCGCGTTGTCCCGGCCATGAGGATCGCACCG
>CAIOZU010000054.1 GCA_903862885.1 uncultured Pseudomonadota bacterium | reverse complement strand
CGTCGGATGGCAACTCCACGCTGGTTTGCCGTCCGTGTTCCCCCTCTCTCTCCGTCATCCCCGGGCTTGTCCCGGGGATCAAGGTCTCCGCAGGTGCCGCGCTTGGTCCCCGGGACAAGTCCGGGGATGACGGCGTTAAAAACGCAACGATCTGCACAATGCAACCACCGCTAAGGAACCCCCAATCATGACCGACAAAGTACTCTACGAGCAGGATGGCCCGATCGTTACCATCACGCTGAACGATCCCGGGATGCGCAACCCGATCTCCGAAGCCGATATGGTGGACGGCATCGTGGACGCGTTGGATCGGCTGAACGCCGATACCTCCGTCCGCGTGGCGATCCTGACCGGCGCCGGCTCCGCCTTCAGCTCCGGCGGCGATCTGCGCAAGATGCGCGATGATTTTGAGGTCCGGAAGACCCAGCCCGCCCTGACCACCCGGTATTACCGCTATGGCATCCAGCGCATCCCGCTGGCGTTTGAGAAGCTGGACGTCCCCATTATCGGCGCCGTCAACGGCCCGGCCATCGGCGCCGGCCTGGATCTGGCCTGCATGTGCGACATGCGCATCGCCGCCGAGAGCGCCCGCTTCGCAGAGAGCTTCGTCAAAGTCGGCATCGTCCCCGGCGATGGCGGCGCCTGGCTGCTGCCGCGGGTGGTCGGCTTCTCCAAAGCCTGCGAAATGGCGTTCACCGGCGACATGCTGAACGCGGCGGAGGCTCTGGCCTGCGGACTGGTTTCGCGCGTGGTGCCGGATGCGGAGCTGCTGGATGCGGCGCGCGCGTTGGCGCAGCGCGTGGCGGTGAACCCGCCGCAGGCCGTGCGCATGGCCAAGCGGCTGCTGCTGGAAGGGCGGTCGGTGAAGCTGGACACGCTGCTGGAAATGTCGGCCGCGATGCAGGCGCTGGCGCATGCGACGGGGGATCACCGGGAGGCGGTGAACGCGTTCCTCGAGAAGCGCAAACCCGTGTTCAAGGGGGACTGATCGGCTGTTTGGGGCTGGCCGGGTTTTGCCCGGTCAGCCACAGTTGTTTCCGGTAGGAAACACGGTGCGTTTGCATTGATGGGTCCGGGGCAATGAATGGAACCGCAAATGAACGCAAATGAACGTAAATTCCGGGGCGACGCTTATAGGCCCTTGGGCATCGTCGCCGCGCAGGAATGATGCGCTACGGCGGACAGTTCACGCCGTCACTATTTGCGTTCATTTGCGGTCATTTGCGGTTCCTTTTCCGGGTTATCCCCCAAGGCACGCTTTGGCCGGTGGGCAGCCGAGATACGATGCCATCCATCAAGCGCCGACCTGGGAGAGCGGGAAAACACGGTGCGTTCAGGTTCATGGGTTCGGGGCAATGAATGGAACCGCAAATGAACGCAAATGAACGCGAATTTCTTGGCATCGCTTATAGGCCGTTGACGATCCGTTTGAACTCCATTCTGGGGTTGCCGAAATTGAGCAGCAGGCACAGGGTCAGGCCGGTGGCTTTCAGGTAGTTGAGACATTGCGCGGCATGAACCGCATCAAGCGACCTTACTGCTTTCAGCTCGACGATCACTGCGCCATCGACCAACAGATCGGCCGCGTAATCGCCAACGACAATCCCGTCATACAGGACCTGGATGGGCTTCTGCCGCACCACGGGCATGCCGTTCTTGCGGAGTTCATGGGCGAGGGCATTCTCATAGACCTTCTCCAGAAAACCCGCGCCCAGGGTGTTGGACACCGTCAACGCACAACCGATGATGCGCTGCGACAGAACATTCATACGATCACTATTTGCGTTCATTTGCGTTCATTTGCGGTTCCTTTTCTGCTGTGCCACGATATCAGTGACCTTGCAGCAGGATGACAGAATACGCGGCCGAATAGGAAGCCCAAACCGCGCAGGGAAGAAGCGGGCGCCACATCACACCCGTCTCAATTTCAATCACCAGAAGCCGTGACCGTGGTCGGTTGCGTGTCTGGGCGGCAGGACCGTAAAGTAAGCCGCGACAAAACGCCGGCCCAGGGGAACCCAGACGCGTGACCACATTTTTGCAGCCGGTTGGGTTCTGGAGCTACACGACCTCCGACGATAGCGCCGCGCGCGGGCGTTTGAGCCAGTTGCGCCGTCTGCTGGCAGACGAATTGCAGCAGAAGGTCGGGCGCGATCCCAAGGTTCGTATCTGGCAGGATGCGCATGCCATTCCCCACGGCACCGAATGGCGCAATGAGATTCATAAGGGGATCGACGAGGCCTCCTTCTTCATCCCGATCGTGACGCCGGCCTTCTTGCAAAGCAAGGAGTGCTGCTACGAGGTGTCCCGTTTCCGTGAGCGGGAACAGGAACGCGGCCGCGCGATCTGATCTTTCCGTTGCATTACAACGACACCGATGAGGTCGAGCCCAACCAGGTCACGGACTGTTATGATCCCGCGGTTCTGACGCTGTTGCGCGAGCGGCAAATGTTCGATTTTCGGCCCTTGCGCCTGCGCGATCCGCTGACGGAGGACGTCGCGATGGCGCTGGACACGTTCTCCACGTCGATCCGGCGTGCTTTGAGGCGAGGCGTCAGCGCGGCGGCACCGCCTCCGAAAATCACTGCGAAAGCCCCGGTCGTCAGGACACCACCGCCCGGCCCCCAACCCGGCGATATCGTTCGCGATGGGCCGGATTATCCGGAAATGGTGCTGATCCCCGCTGGCACCTATCTGCGCGGCGTGCCCGAGGCCGAAGACGAACGTGAGAATCACCCGAAAGTGGACCGATGGGCCCAACCTCAGCGCACCGTCACAATCCCCTCGCCCTTCTGGCTTGGCCGCTTTTCTGTCACTCGCGGAGAGTTCGCGGCCTTCGTCAACAACACCGGCTATAAAACCCGCGACAAAGCCTGGACCTTCGAAGCGGATGCCAAAGGCACCTTGACCTGGGAAGAACGATCCGGCCGGGGTTGGCGCAACCCCGGCTTGCCGCAAACTGACCGTGACCCGGTGGTCTGCGTCAGCCATGATGACGCGATGGCCTATATTGAATGGCTCAACGACCGGACCAAAGGTGGCTATCGCCTGTCCAGTGAGGCGGAATGGGAATATGCTGCCCGGGCCAGAACGATGACCGCGCGCTACTGGGGGGATAGCAGGGAGGGTGCCAACCTCTATGCCAATGGCGCGGATCGCAAACTGATGACGCTGATGAAGGCGACGTTCGATCCCGAACGATTCTTCGATTGCGATGATGGCTACGCGTTCACGGCTCCGGTGGGTTCCTTCAAGGCTAACGCGTTTCACTTGCATGATACGTTGGGACATGTGTGGGAGTGGTGCGCTGACCATTGGCACGACAGCTACAACGGCGCGCCAGGTAATGGTTCCGTATGGGAAACAGGTGGCGATAGCGGCCGGCGTGTGCTCCGCGGCGGGTCCTGGAACGGCATTCCAGGGGACCTCCGCGCCGGCGTGCGCGACCACGTCGTCCGCGGGTTCCGGAACTTCGATGCCAGCTTCCGTCTTGCCAGAACCCTTTCGGCTCCTTCCTCATAGAACCCTCACCTCTTGGGGGGGTCCAAGGGGGTTGGGGGGTTCCAAGGGGGGCTGCGCCCCCCTTGGTCGATAAGGTAGATGATCGCCTATAATACCAGCCCGTGTTGACATTGACTCACCGGCAGCGCCCCAACGCCGTCATGCCGACGGAGGTCGGCATCCACGACTTAGCAGTGTTAGACAGGAGAAAGGCGTGGGTGCCGACCTGCGTCGCCATGACGGGTAACGATGGCCGGTACGTCATTCATTTTACGGGTTGGAATAAGCTATTGTCTCATCGCGGGATTCAGATCT
>CAIOZU010000053.1 GCA_903862885.1 uncultured Pseudomonadota bacterium | reverse complement strand
GGTTGCACGTCACCGCTTAATGTCCCGCCGCCGCGTGGGGCTATAGCTCAGCTGGGAGAGCGCTTGCATGGCATGCAAGAGGTCGTCGGTTCGATCCCGACTAGCTCCACCATTTTTGTGCTGATCTGCGGGTTTCTGCCGATACACTGGGTCCCCATCGTCTAGAGGCCTAGGACACGACCCTTTCACGGTTGTAACAGGGGTTCGAATCCCCTTGGGGACGCCATCCGCACGGCGGGATGGCAGGTGTTTAACGGGCTGAGGGCGCCGGCGACAGTCACTTGTAGGGGCTCTCACAGTTAGGGTCGGAGAAGCGCCATGGCGACGGTAGGCAACACAGCAGCTGCAATGTCGGTGCCGTTACTGGATCTCAAGGCGCAGTACCCAGCCTATCAAGCCGAACTTTGGCCCGTTCTGCAGGCGCTGTGCGCCGGGCAAGGGTTCATTTTAGGCCCGCAGGTCACTGCGCTCGAAGCGTCACTGGCGGCGTACAGTCAGGCCACCTTTGGCGTGGGCGTGTCCTCCGGCACCGATGCCTTGCTGCTGGCGATGATGGCGCTTGATATTGGCGCGGGCGACGCCGTACTGACCTCCACCTACACCTTCTTTGCAACCGGCGGCACGATCGCGCGTCTGGGTGCGCGGCCTGTTTTTTTAGATATTGACCACGATACATTCAACTTGAGCCCAGCGGCACTTGAGCGTTGCTTGGTGGAGCAGTGCCATCGTGAGCACGGCCAGTTAATTCATACCGCCAGTGGTGCGCGAGTCAAAGCCGTGATGCCGGTGCATTTGTATGGGCAAGCCGCTGAGATGCAGGCGTTACTCGCCTTGGCTCACGCCTATGATTTGAAGGTCATTGAGGATGCCGCGCAGGCATTGGGCAGTGAGTACCACGGCCGCCGTGTGGGCGGCTTAGGTGATATCGGTTGTTTTTCTTTTTTTCCGACAAAAAATCTAGGCGCTTTTGGTGACGCCGGGTTGTGTACTGCCAATGACGCAGAGTTGACCGAGCGTCTGCGGGTGCTGCGGGTGCATGGCGGTAAGCCCAAGTACTTTCACGGGTTGATCGGCGGTAATTTTCGTATTGATGAGCTGCAAGCGGCGGTTCTCAATATCAAGTTCAAGCATTTGGACGTATGGACCGAAGGGCGACAGCGAAACGCTGAGCGCTATCGCGCTTTGTTTGCGTCTGCGGGTTTGAGCGAGCGGGTCGAGTTGCCAGTGGCTGTTCCCGGCCTTCGGCATATTTACAACCAGTTTGTGGTGCGCGTCGCGGAGCGCGACGCCCTGCGTGCTTTTTTGGCTGAGCAGCAGGTGGGTACTGAGATTTACTATCCTGTGCCTTTGCATCTGCAGACCTGTTTTTCTTACCTCGGTGGTCAACGTGGTGACTGTCCGGTGGCTGAACGCGCGGCCGATACCAGTGTCGCTTTGCCTATTTATGCAGAGCTCAGTGATGCGCAACTGACGTATGTGGTCGAGAGCATTCGACGTTTCTACCAGAACCGCTGACGCCAGCCACGCGCGCGCTCATCCGCCCAGTCACTGTGCCGATGCGCAATACTTCGAATGCGGACAGTGCTTTTTTGCATAATGCTGCATGACCGTGCGCGCCCAACCGCCTGTGGATGAAACGCCCTATCAGGGTTTAACGCCCGATGTGATCGTGGCGGCGGTAGAGGTGGCTGGTTTTCAGCCGGATGGACGAATGCTGGCACTGAACAGCTACGAAAACCGGGTGTATCAAGTGGGTGTGGAGGAGGATACCCCACTGGTGCTGAAATTTTATCGACCCGGGCGTTGGGTGCGTGCCGCGGTCATCGAAGAGCATCGTTTCGCGCTGGAGTTGGCCGCGGCAGATATTCCGGTGGTTGCCCCGTTGGTGGTGGGTGGCGAGACGCTTTTACAGGTCGCTGGCTACGATTTTGCAGCCTACCCGCGCCGCGGTGGGCGCTGGCCTGATCTAGATACGTCCGATGATCGGGTGTTAATGGGCCGTTTTCTTGGTCGTTTGCATCGATTGGGGGCGGCGGGTCGATTTGAGCATCGGCCGAGCTTAGACGCGGTCGCCATGGCAACCGTCGCGGCCCGCGAGATACTGGATGGCGATTGGTTGCCTGAGCATCAGGTGGATCGCTATGTTGCGGTGGTCGAAGCCATGATTGGACAAATCAGCGAAGCGTTTGCGGCGGTGGCGCCTGTGCGCTTGTTGCGAATTCATGGAGACTGTCATTGCGGCAATATTTTATGGACCCAGGCGGGGCCGCACTTCGTCGATCTGGATGACTGCTTGATGGGTCCCGCCGTACAAGATCTATGGATGCTGTTATCAGGGAGCCGCGAAGACATGCGGCGTCAGTTGACAGATCTGATTGAGGGCTATGAGCAGTTTGCTGTGTTCGAGCGGTCGGAGCTCAATTTGATTGAGTCACTGAGGGCGCTTCGGATGATCCACTATGCGGGCTGGTTGGCTCGCCGCTGGCATGATCCTGCCTTTCCGAAGGCTTTCCCTTGGTTTGGTGGTGCGCGTTATTGGGAGGACCATGTTCAGCAGCTGGCTGAGCAGTTAGACGCGTTGGGGCAGTCGCCGCTGCGTTTGTAAGCGTGCTAAAGTCAAATCAATTCAGTCATGGGGTGTGGGGGACGCGATGACTCATCAAAGACGATGGCTCGGCGTAGGGGTCGGTGGGTGTGTACTCGCGCTGCTGTCGGCCTGCGAGCAGCATCCAGCGAGTCCCGCACAGGGGCCGCATGTGGGGTCGTGGCGAGCCAATGCGGGACCCGCTTTGGCGATGGCTGTGGTGAGTGGATCAGCGACCGCCCCCATCGAGGCGCATTTCAACGTACCTGCGATTCCGAAGGTGGGCGCCCCGTTTGTGGTGGATGTGGTGGTCACCGCCGGTGCGGTGGCGCCGGTGATGATGGTGGAAGTGACCGGGGAAGAGGGTGTGACGGTGTTGACCCCGCAGGCGCCGGTGTCGTTCGACAAATTGGCCGCAGGGCACGATGTGCAGGTGGCGATTGAGGCGCGGGCTGACACCCCGGGTGCGCATCTATTGCACGTCGTGGCGGTCATGAGTTTGCCGAGTGGGCCACAAAGCAAGAAGTTTGAGCTGCCTATTTTGGTGGTTCCCGCGTCCTAAGAGACGAGGGCTCGGTGGATGGGCCGGTTGATGGAGGAGTGAGCACGTCCTCGCGTTGACGCTAAGTCATCGCTAATATTGAAAAAAACCAGTATAATGATCGGCTTTGCCAAGGGACCCGCGTTGGGAACCTAAGTGGGGCCCCTGTGATTTCAAATCTTCGAAACATTGCCATCATCGCGCACGTCGATCACGGTAAAACGACCTTGGTCGATTGCTTACTTCGCCAGTCCAACACGTTAGACGCGCGTAAGACCATGCCCGATCGGGTGATGGATTCGAATGACCAAGAGCGCGAGCGGGGCATTACCATCTTGGCCAAGAACACGGCCATTCGATGGAAAGACTATCGGATCAACATCGTCGATACCCCAGGACACGCCGACTTCGGCGGTGAAGTGGAGCGCGTGTTGTCGATGGTCGATTCCGTTTTGCTGTTGGTCGATGCGGTCGATGGGCCGATGCCGCAGACCCGCTTTGTGACTCAGAAAGCCTTCCAGCATGGTCATCGTCCGATTGTTGTGATCAACAAAATCGACCGCGACGAGGCGCGCCCAGGCTTTGTGTTGGATGCGACATTTGATCTATTCGATCGCTTAGGCGCAACCCACGAGCAGCTTGATTTTCCGGTGGTGTATACCTCGGCGCTGAGAGGATTTTCCTCGTTGGACCCTGCCGATCGCGGTGGCAACATGGATGCCTTGTTTGAGTCGATCATAAAGAATTGCCCACCGCCAAAGGTGGACGTCGATGGGCCGCTGCAGTTGCAAGTCAGTCAGTTGGATTATTCCAACTACGTGGGCGCCATCGGTATTGGTCGCATCACGCGCGGTACGTTGCGGCGCGGATCGCAAGTCTCAGTGGTCGATCGCCACGGCAAGGTGCGCAATGAGCGCATTCAGCAGGTGCTCGGCTTTTTGGGGCTCGATCGGGTGGAGGTGGAGGAGGCATCGGCTGGCGATATCGTGGCGTTTGCTGGTATTCCATCGCCAAAAATCTCTGACACATTATGCGATGTAGATCAGGTCGAGGCACTGCCACCCTTGGTCGTGGATGAGCCCACCATCAGCATGACCTTTGAAACGAACACATCGCCTTTCTTCGGCAAGGAGGGCAAGTTTGTCACCAGCCGGCAAGTGCGTGAGCGTTTGGAGCGGGAGCTGCTGTCGAACGTGGCACTGCGCGTTGAAGAAACGGCTGATCCGGACAAGTTCAAGGTGTATGGCCGCGGCGAAATGCACCTGGGTGTGTTGATTGAGAATATGCGTCGTGAAGGCTATGAGTTGGCCGTGTCGCGCCCGCAAGTGGTGGTCCGTGAAGTGGATGGCGTCAAGCAAGAGCCGTGGGAGCAGGTCACCATTGACGTAGATGACAAGGCGCAGGGCGGTGTGATGCAAGCGCTCGGCGAGCGCGGCGGGCAACTGACCAATATGGGTAACGATGGCCGTGGTCGTGTGCGTCTTGAGTACATGATGCCCTCACGAGGCTTAATTGGTTTTCAGACAGAGTTCCGTACCCTGACATCGGGTACCGGCCTCATGTATCACGTGTTTGATCATTACGGTCCGGTGGTGGATAAGCCACTCGCACGCCGTGCCTTGGGTGTCTTGATCTCCAATGGCGAAGGCGAGGCGCTGGCGTACTCGCTGTTTAGTCTGCAAGAGCGTGGTCGCTTATTCATCGGTCACGGTGATGTGGTGTATGAAGGGCAAGTCATCGGGATCCATACGCGTGACAATGACTTGGTTGTCAACCCGCTGAAGGGCAAGAAGCTCACGAATATGCGCGCTTCCGGTAAGGACGAGAATGTGGTGTTGTCGCCACCTATTCGTTATTCGCTTGAACAGGCGATGGAATTTATTGATGACGACGAGTTGGTCGAGGTCACGCCGACCAGCATTCGGCTGCGCAAGCGCTATTTGAAAGAGACCGAGCGCCGCAAAACCGAACGGTAGGATGGTGGTGGCTCAGTCGGTGGCGCGTCTTAGGCCCTGAGGGCTTGGGTGAGGGTCGTCTAAGCGGATAGAGGCGTTAGGGGTGGACAGGATCACTGACCCAATGGAGCGTCGCTGGGTGTCTTTGCCGCTCGCAGCGGCGCGTCGTGTTTGCGCGGCACCCATGATGGATTGGAGCGATCGCCACTGCCGGCGTTTCTTTCGCGCCTTGGCGCCTCACGCCCTGCTATATACCGAGATGGTGGTCGCCGATGCGGTCCTAAAGGGCCGCCGTGAGCGATTGCTGGGTTTTGATCCGATCGAACAGCCACTGGCCCTGCAACTGGGCGGCAGTGACCCCGCTAAGCTCGCCGAGGCGGCGCGTATTGCCGAAGACTGGGGCTACGACGAGGTGAATCTCAACGTCGGCTGTCCCAGTGAGCGGGTCCAAAACGCCACCTTTGGCGCCTGCCTCATGGCCAAGCCACAGTTGGTGGCTGAGTGCATCGCAGCGATGCGCCACGCCATTCAGGTGCCGGTCACGGTCAAATGTCGGATCGGCATTGATGACGATGACCACTATGAGTTCCTCCTCAATTTCATCGATACGATCGCCGCGACGGGCTGTGATACCTTCATCGTGCATGCCCGCAAAGCCATTTTGAGCGGTTTAAGCCCGAAGCAGAACAGGGAGGTGCCACCGCTGAACTACCCGACCGTGTGGCGCCTCAAGCGAGAGCGTCCCCAGTTGGTGGTGGTGATCAATGGGGGGATTAAAACAGTCGATGAAGCCCAGACGCAGTGGGCGCATACGGATGGGGTGATGATCGGCCGTGAGGCGTACCATAATCCGTACTTTTTAGGCGCACTGGATCAACGGGCGTGGCCATCCGCCACGGGCTCACTTCCTGAGCCGAGTGCGGTGGTCCAGTCCTTGGCGCCTTATATCAGCGCCCAACTGGCGCGTGGCGAGCGCTTACAGTCGATGACCCGCCACTTATTGGGTCTTTACGCGCACCGTCCCGGTGCGCGTGCGTACCGACGGGTACTATCGGAGCGTGCACACGATGCCAATGCGGGTATGGGCGTATTGGACGCGGCGGTGCGCGCAGCCGAGGCGGCCTGTGCCTAATGTGTGGGGCTTGATTCTTTTTGTAATTCCGGTCACTGTTTGGGGTATACGGTGATGATTGTTAAGGAAAGTTTTCGCACGTAATGGCCATTGACGCAGATCATCAGCGAGCGATACTTTTTGCTGACGTGGTCGGCTCGACACGGCTTTATTCGCTACTCGGCGATGAGAAAGCGCGTGCATTAATCGCCTTGTCATTGGAGATCATGACCGCGGCCACCGAGGCGGCGCGCGGGACGGTGGTCAAGACGATCGGCGATGAGGTCATGGCGACCTTCTTAACCCCTGATGATGCGCTGAGCGCTGCCGGCCAAATGCAAGAGCGTGTCAATGGCCATCCTAGGTTGCAGGCCGACGATGTGCGTCTCGCCATTCGTATTGGCGTGCACTATGGGCGCGTCACCTTCGAGCATCGCGATATTTTTGGGGCGGCGGTGCATGCCGCCAGCAGCGTGACCAGTGAGGCAAAGGGCGGTCAGATTCTGACGACCGTGGCGGTGATCGAACGCTTGTCAGCGGATTGGCAGTGGGCGATTCGTCAGATCGATGTGGCGACCTTGAAGGGGCGCACGGACGAAACGGCTCTGTATGAAGTGCACTGGCAGACGGACGACATCACCGGAATGCTGCCGTCCATTGATGTAGCGAGCGCGCTTTCGCATGCGCAGCAGCGCCTGCGCTTGAGTCAGGGTGATCAGGAATGGGTGGTCGATGAGTCGTTACCGATCGTCACCATCGGTCGCGGTGATCAGAATGAGATCATCCTCAAGGGCGATTTAATTTCGCGGCAGCACGCGCGCATTGAGATGTCCAAAGGACGATTTTTATTAAGCGATCTGTCGACCAATGGCACCTTTGTTAGAACCAATGGCGATCCTGAGCATTTCGTCCGCCGGGACAGCGCGGTGCTCGCGGGTTCAGGGGTGATTGGTTTGGGCGAGTCTCCTGAAAAAGAGATGCCCTTGGTGATCCGCTATTCGATTATTCGCTAGTGGCAGCGGCTCATCCCGGGATGAGCCACACACGACGATCCGTCTTAGCCTAAACGATGTACTAACGCCTCCAGCTGGTGGGTGAGTGCAGCTGGCAAGCGCTCTCCATAGGCTGCAAAATCGGCCTTCAGCAGGGCCGCTTCAGCACGCCAGCCCGCTCGATCGACCGTCAGCAGTTCGCTTAATGCGTCCTCGCTCAACGTAAGCCCCGTGGTGTCGAGTGCAGCACGCGTAGGCATGGGGCCGATAGGCGTGTCTTTCGCAGCGGCGGTGCCGTTGACGCGTTCGGTAATCCATTTGAGTACACGCAGATTGTCGCCAAAGCCGGGCCACAAAAACTGACCGGCATCATTTTGTCGAAACCAGTTCACGTGAAAAATCTTTGGCGGCCGTGTCAGCGTGTGGCCTAGGTTGAGCCAATGACGCCAGTAGTCTGCAAAGTGGTAGCCACAGAAAGGCTTCATCGCCATGGGATCGCGACGCAGTACGCCGACTTGACCGGTGATCGCTGCGGTGGTCTCTGAGGCGACCGATGCGCCGATCAGTACCCCATGCGCCCAATCGAGCGCTTCGAACACCAGTGGTGCCAAGGACCGGCGCCGGCCACCAAAAATGATGGCAGACAAGGGCACACCGTTCGGATCATCCGACTCCGCGGCGTAGCAGGGGTTATTTTTGGCGGCCACCGTGAAACGTGAGTTCGGATGTGCGGCGGGGCCATTGCCGGGCGTATACGGCTGGCCTTGCCAGTCGATGCTGGGCGTGCCGCCAAGGCCTTCCCACCACGGATCTCCGGACGCTGTGAGTGCGACATTGGTAAACAGCGTGTCACGCTTGACCATCTCAAAGGCATTGCGATTGCTTTTGGCGTTGGTGCCAGGCGCCACCCCAAAGTAACCGGCTTCTGGATTGATGGCCCATAGCCTGCCATCCGGTCCTGGGTGGAGCCACGCGATGTCATCGCCTAGGGTGCGCACCTTCCAGCCGGGTAAGGCATCGGGTGGCACGAGCATGGCTAAATTGGTCTTGCCACACGCGGACGGGAAGGCCGCTGCGACATAGTGTGTCTCACCGCTTGGGCTCTCAAGCGCCAGCAGCAGCATGTGCTCAGCGAGCCAACCTTCGGATCGACCTTGCCAACTGGCAATGCGCAATGCGTGACACTTTTTTCCCAGCAAGGCGTTGCCACCGTAGCCGGAACCGAAGCTTTTAATGGCGAGCTCTTCCGGGAAGTGCATGATGAATCGACGGTCCGGATTCACGTCGCCTACCGAGTGCAGGCCCTTCACGCAGCTGGGGTCGCGGCTGATGCGTTCGAGGGCGGCTGTGCCCATGCGGGTCATGAGGCGCATATTCAGCACGACGTAGGCGCTGTCCGTAATTTCAATGCCGCAACGACTGTAGGGCGAGTCAATCGGACCCATGCAGTAAGGCACCACATACAGTGTGCGCCCGGCCATGGCGCCGGCAAATAGCGCGTCCATCTTGGCGTGTGCGGCGACCGGGTCCATCCACACGTTATTAGGCCCCGCATCGTCCGCCTTCTCAGTGCAGACAAAGGTCAAGTGCTCGGTACGCGCCACATCGTTGGGGTTTGATCGATACAGATAACTGTTCGGGAAGCGATCCGCGGGGAGTGGATGAAAGGCTTTGGCTTCCACTAAGGCCTTAGTGAGCGCCTTGGCTTCCTTGGCTGAGCCGGTGCACCAGTGCACCGCGGCGGGTGTGGTTAACGCGATGGCGCTGTCTATCCACTGTCTTAAGCCAGTGGGTATCGCGAGGGTGGGGGTGTTGTGTGTGGGTATGACGGCCGACATGGTATTGGGTCAAATACTCGCGTGAAAAAAGACCGTTTATCATAACGGTTTACAGTCTTTTAGTGTGGACCGACGGTTCGTTTGTGCGGGTTGGATCGCGCTTTTTCAAGCCCGTGATAGGCGCGCGACAGTCGTTGACCTACTGAGCATAACCCTTCACCATACGGTTGTTAATTTACTGATTTAAATACACTTTAAGATACCTATTTGTCTGACTATTCTCATCTGCTCGGTGCGTCAGGGCCTTTGGCTGAGGTCTTGCCTGGATTCAGTCCAAGAGCGGAACAGTTAACTATGGCGGTGGCGGTGGCCGATGCCCTCGAGCGGCTCGACGCGTTAGTGGTGGAGGCAGGGACCGGCACGGGTAAAACGTTTGCTTACTTGGTGCCCGCCTTGTTGTCGGGTCGACGGATCATTGTCTCCACCGGCACACGCAATCTTCAAGACCAACTATATCACCGTGATTTACCCGTGGTCAGTCAGGCGCTGGGTCGGCCGGTGCAAGTCGCTTTGTTGAAAGGTCGCGCGAACTATCTCTGTCGCCATCGACTGGCGCTCGCTTCATCGATGCCCCACTTGCCCGGGCTTGAAGCCGCGAGTGGCACCAAACTCGCCACCATCGAGGCGTGGAGTCAGCTGACGGTGACCGGTGACATTGGTGAGTGTGAGGCGGTCGCCGACAGTGACCCGGTGTGGATGGCGGTGACCTCGACCCGCGAAAACTGTCTTGGTGTGGAATGCCCGGAGTATCAGGGCTGCCACGTCGCCAGTGCCCGACGACATGCGCAAGCGTCAGATATTGTGATTGTGAATCACCACCTGCTGTTGGCGGATATGGCCTTACGGGAGGAGGGTTTTGGCGAGCTGTTGCCAGGTGCGGAGGCCGTGATTTTAGATGAGGCCCATCAGTTTCCTGATATTGCGGCGCAGTTTTTCGGCGTACGAGTCGGCTCGCGGGGCGTGCTTAACTTAACGCGCGACACCTTGTTTGAATTGACGCGTGCGGGTTTGTTGGATGCGAGCACGCGCGCCTTAGTGGAGGCGATTGAGAGTGCCGTGGCGCTCATCAGTCGCGCGTTGTACGGTCTGGCTGAGCGTGTGGATTGGAATCAACTGCCGGACATCGTGCTGGAAGGGGCTGCGGATCTGTCGCAGGCGTTATTGGATCTCATCGCGCGATTGGATAACCCGGCGCTGGAGGAGGTCGCAGTGAAGCAATGCGTACGACGCGCACAGGAATTCACTACTCGCCTGCAGGCGGTGCTCGAGGCCGATGACGCCAGTGGTTTTCGTTGGGCGGAGTGCGGTGCGCGCGGCTTTAGCCTGGAGTACACGCCTTTCGAAGTGGCCGATCGACTGCGTGCACAAATGGATGCCCGCCCGTGCGCCTGGGTGTACACATCCGCGACCTTGGCGGTGGACCAAGACTTCAGTCATTTCACCGATCGGGTCGGTGCCTCGACCGCCAGAACCCTGCAAGTGGCGAGTCCATTTGATTATCAGACGCAAGCGCTGTTATTCACACCAAGGACACTGCCAGAGCCTGCGGATCCTCAATACACCGCGGCCATGATCCGTGCCGCGCTCCCCTTAGTGCGGGCAGCCGGTGGTCGATCGTTCATTTTGTTTACCAGCCATCGTGCCTTGTCGGAGGGTGCGCGCTATTTAAAATCTGTGCTGACCTCTCAGGATACCTTTCCGGTTTTGGTGCAAGGTGATGTGCCGCGCGATGCGTTGTTAAGGCGATTTCGCGAGTTGGGTAATGCGGTGCTTATGGGGACCAGTAGTTTTTGGGAAGGCGTCGATGTGCGCGGGCCGGCTCTCTCCTTGGTGGTCATCGATAAACTGCCTTTCGCACCCCCCGATGATCCGATTCTGCGGGCAAGGCTCGAGGGATTTAAGCGCGATGGCCGCAATCCTTTCATGGCGTATCAGGTTCCCCAAGCGATTTTGGCATTGAAACAAGGCGTGGGGCGTCTGATTCGCGACTCGGATGATTTTGGTGTCGTGATGTTGGGGGATCCCCGTTTGCATACACGAGGCTATGGACGCTCGTTCCTAAAGAGTTTGCCGCCGATGACACAGACAGAGGACAGCGCAGTCGCCGAGGCGTTTTTGAGTGATCACATTGCCGGCCTTGCAAAGACCGCGCAGGGGTCGGCGGCATGAAGCTTCTGGCGCTTGATACCTCGACCGAAGCCTGCAGTGCCGCTTTGTGGCTGAACGGCGCCGTGCGTGAGCGCTATGAAGTACTAGGGCGCGGTCATGCGGAACGCATCTTGCCGATGGTGGATGAGCTGTTGGTGGAGGCGGGCTTAGCCCTCAACGCGCTGGATGGCATTGCATTCGGACGCGGTCCGGGGGCGTTCACCGGGGTGCGCATCGCGACGGCGGTGGCGCAGGGGCTGGCCTTGGGGGCCGACTTACCGGTGGTGCCTGTCTCCGATTTGGCGGCGGTGGGCTTGCAGGCCTTGGATCGGGGCGGCAATCAGTGGGGGTCGGTGTCACTCGAGGCCTGGGTGTGTCTGGATGCGCGCATGGGCGAGGTCTACCATGCGCTGGTGGTGCCGGATGAGGCCTTGCTGGCCCGGGTGGTGGGGGCTGAAGGGGTCTCCGCCCCGGACACGCTGGTACTCAGTGCCCCGCGCGCGGGGGTGAGGCGGGTGGGGGTTGGGCACGGCTTCAGTGCCTACCCGCAATGGGCGCAGCAGGTAGGCCAGCCTCTGGACGCGGTGTGGGTTGATATGCTGCCTCGGGCGAGTGCGGTGGCGCGCCTCGGAGCCGCTTTATGGGCGACGGGGCTCCAGTTGCCCGCCGAGCAGGCGCAGCCGGTCTATGTACGCGACCAAGTGGCCAGCCAGTCCACGAAGCGCAAGCCGTGACACGGCTCGGGCTCGCGTTGGGCTGATTGAGCTCGGTTCGTCATGTTACCGTCACATTGACGCGTTGTAATACGAGGGTCATCCACTGTCACGCCACCGTCCTATGATGAACCGACAGGTCTTAGTCGTCGAAGACGAGCGTGCGATTCGCGAGATGATCGCGTTCGGGCTGCGACGCTCCGGTTTTGAGGTGTTAGAGGCCGAGGACAGCAAGCAGGCGCGCGCCAGCATGGCGGATCGACGTCCCGATCTGTTGTTGGTCGACTGGATGTTGCCCGACATGAGTGGTCTTGAGCTCACTCGGCTGGTCAAAAAAGACAAAGATCTGCGCGATATACCCATCATCATGTTGACGGCCCGCGCGGATGAGCAGGACAAAGTCACCGGCCTTGAGGGCTGTGCAGATGACTATGTGACCAAACCATTTTCACCGCGCGAGCTACTGGCGCGCATCAATGCTGTTCTGCGCCGGGCGGCGCCGGCAGCGGGTGAGGCGGTGTTATCGGCAGGGACCTTAACGCTCGATGCCGCCAGCCATCGCGTCATGGTCGGTGAGGGCACGGTGCCACTTGGACCGACCGAGTATCGGTTACTGTCATTTTTTATGACACATGCGGAGCGCGTGTACTCCCGCAGTCAACTGCTGGATCGCGTGTGGGGCGGTAATGTGTACGTGGAGGAGCGCACGGTGGATGTGCATATCCGCCGGCTGCGTAAGGCTCTCGAGCCGTTTCAGGCGGCTGACTTTATCCAGACCGTACGCGGTGCCGGCTATCGATTCTCGATTCGCCCGGTCTAATTTCAAGGCATAATCGGCGAATGTCCAAAGCGTGGTCATTCGCACTCGTCCGGCTGATCGCACTGCTCTTAGTGGCCTTGATCATCGGTTTGATCGTTGGCCATGTGCAGGCCGCTTTGCTGGTGGCCGTATCTGGCGGGCTGTTGCTCCAATGGATGCAGCTGTACCGACTCAGTTGGTGGTTGCAACACCGCAGTGCTGAGGATGCCCCTGATTTGGGCGGCTTATGGGGCGAAATCATTGCCCTGATTATGCGAATTTACCGGCGCAAGCTATTCCATAAGCGACGCACCGCCGAGCTATTTCGTGAGTTTCGTCAGCTCAGTGCCGCCGTGCCCGATGGGCTGTTGGTGCTCGGTGCCGATCGCGAGATCCAATGGTTCAATAGTGCGGCAGGACGCCTATTGGGCCTGCGCCGAAAATTAGATTTTGGGCAACGCATAGACAACCTACTGCGCCATCCAGACTTCGTGCGATACATCGAGGGTGGCGACTACACGGCGTCTGTCGTTGTTCGCTCTGTGCAAGATACAGAGGTATTTCTCAGCCTGCAGTTGGTCGTCCACAGTGCGGAGCGGCAACTGTTGTTGGTACGCGATGTGACGCGTGAAGTGAGGCTCGATGCCATGCGCAAAGATTTTGTGGCAAATGCCTCGCACGAATTGCGGTCCCCACTGACGGTCATTACCGGCTATGTCGATGCCTTAGCTGAAGATACGCAACTGGATACGCTATGGCGTGGTCCAATCGCTGAGATGGGTCGTCAAGCGATGCGCATGCGTTCAGTGGTCGACAGTTTAATTGAGCTGTCGCGCCTTGAGTCAACGGTGGGTGAGGCGGGTGATGAGCGTGTTGATGTGGGTGCGATGCTGGTCGCGCTTGCCGCGGAGAATCGCGCTCTCATTGAGCGTCCTAGCGAGATCGCGCTACACCTAGACTCGCAGGCGATGTTGCTGGGTGCCTCTCGCGAATTGCATTCCATTTTTTCTAATCTGATCACTAATGCGGTTAAGTACACACCGCCGTCTGGGCGTGTCGATATCGGCTGGTGGGCGGATCAGCACGGTGCCCATTTCTCGGTTACGGACACAGGTGTCGGCATTGCGCCAGAACATATTCCACGCTTGACGGAGCGTTTCTACCGCGTCGACCAGAGCCGCCACCGCTCGACCGGCGGCGCAGGGCTGGGTCTTGCCATTGTGAAGCACGCCTTGACCCGACACGGTGGCACGCTCGAGGTGAGTAGTGAAGAGTCGCGCGGTAGTGTCTTCACCTGTCACTTCCCTCAGCGACGCGTCGTAGTTTAAAGACGGCGTTGTCAGAAACAATTTATATCCGGTACACAATCCTGTAAGAATCGACTGGCACAGTCTCATCATCTGCCGTAGCAGGGGATGAGATGAGCGAAGCGAGCACGCCTGTTGCTGACCGTCATGCTTTAAAGACGGTATTTATCTCTGATATCCACTTAGGCTACCGTGGCTGCCAGGCGGAGCGCTTACTGCAATTTCTTGATCAATTGGATGTCGCCCAGCTGGTGTTGCTTGGCGATATCGTTGATATCTGGAGTATGAAGCGTCGACCTTACTGGCCGGACTCGCATCAAGCGGTGGTTCGAAAGCTGGTGGCTATCGCCCAGTCGGGCACCAAAGTGGTGTATGTCCCGGGCAACCACGATGAGGCATTCCGCGACTTTTGTGGTTCTGCGATGGTAGGTATCGATATTCGACGAGACTTCATCCACGAGACGGTGGATGGCAAGCGCTACTTAGTGTTGCATGGCGATGACTTTGATCATGCGGTTAAATTCAGCGAAATACTCAAGCATGTCGGCGAAAAAATGTACGACGTGCTGATGTGGCTGGGTCAGATTATCCAGAAGTGCCGCCATCGATTGGGTTTTGGCTATTGGTCATTGGCTTCATGGCTGAAGCATCAGGTGCCTGACGCGCGTCGCTATATAGAGCGCTTTGAGCACGCCGCGGCCCATGCCGCGGCCCGTCATGGGTTGGATGGGGTGATCTGTGGGCACATTCATCGACCAGCGATCCGCGTCGTAGATGGCGTGCATTACTGTAATGATGGTGACTGGGTTGAGCACTGTTCAGCGTTGGTTGAGAACCGCGCAGGGCAACTGTCGCTCGCTTACTGGACAGGACGTGAGGTGCCTGTGTTGTTAGGAACGATGGCGGCGGAGGTCGCTCAGCCTGCAGATCAACTGCATGCGGCCGCCTAAATGAAAATTGCGATTGTGACGGATGCGTGGCGGCCGCAGGTCAATGGGGTCGTGACAACCCTGACGCATACGGTGGAGACCTTGGGTCAGTTGGGTCACGAGGTGGTGGTCTTCAGTCCGAATGGTCTGCCGACCGTCCAGTGTCCGAGTTATCCGGAAATCCGCTTGGCTCTTTTTCAGGGCAGGCGACTCGCCGCGTGGCTCCAACAGCAGCAGCCGGATGCGTTGCACATCGCGACGGAAGGCCCGCTGGGCTTGGCGGCGAGGCAAGCCGCTGTGCGGTTCAGGTTGTCCTTTACGACGGCGTATCACACGCAATTCCCGCAGTATCTGCGGGCTCGTTATCCCGTCCCGGAGTGGTTGAGCTACGGCGCGCTGCGCTGGTTTCATGCGCTGGCGGCGCGCACCATGGTGGGAACCCGTCAGGTGCGCCGCGAGTTGCGCGCCAGAGGGTTCAGGCACCTCTGTCACTGGACACGTGGAGTGGATACCGCGCTCTTTAGGCCGCGTCCTGAGGTGAAATTACCGTACCCCGGACCGATTATGGTCTACGCAGGACGCGTGGCCGTGGAAAAAGGCGTAGAGGATTTTTGTCAGGCTGAAGTGTCTGGAACCAAAGTGGTGATCGGTGGAGGTCCTGCGTTGGCTGATCTGCAACGACGCTACCCGTCGGTCGTTTTTTCTGGGTTCCAATTTGGGTTGAACTTGGCGGAGTTACTCGCCGGGGCGGATTGTTTTGTATTCCCAAGTCGAACGGACACGTTTGGGCTCGTCATGTTAGAAGCCATGGCCTCTGGTCTGCCGGTGGCTGCGTATCCGGTCACTGGGCCACGCGATCTGATCCGTGAGGGCGAGACAGGATGCCTGCGGGCGAATCTGGCAGACGCCATTGTCGGTGCGCTGCGGCTTAATTCATCAGCCTGCCGTACTCAAGCGCTTGAGTACCGTTGGGAGTTTGCGACGCGTCAGTTCGTCAACAATTTGGTCGATGCGAGAACAACACGCCGCGCGCGTCACAGAACCCATTTTAAGGGATCAACCGTCACTGACTATCAGCGCTGATCCGTGGTGACTGGCGGAGGCTTGGGTGCTGAGCTTCCGTTGGATGATCGGTTGGCGATAGGTGGTTTCAAGCATAGGCGTTCGCTGCCCGATCAGCGCTTAATCATGCAGTGGTATGGGCTCAACCGCCGTTACTCGTTGACATTGCTGCACTCTGAGAATGACTTTCATTCCGATTGACACGGTGGTGGTCAAGCGGTCACCAAATTGCAATACGACACCACTACAGTCGTCAGGCGTTCCGCTTAACAAGGACATGGCGTGTCACAAAACTTACCGCGCGTGCAGACGTTTAATGGCCTGGTCTCCGAGTTGTTACCGGCTTCTTTAGCCCCATGGCTTGCGCCACCGCTCGAATTCGCGCTCGCGCTTCGTCGATTAGGAAAGCTCTATGCGTCCTTACCTACGGTTCAAAGTCCGAGTGAGTTTGCCGATGTCGCGTTGAAGCGTCTGCAGGTTGACTGGACTATTCACGGTGAGCTAGGCAGCGATCTTCAGACCGGGCCGCTGTTAGTGGTAGCCAACCACCCGTATGGAGTGATTGATGGGCTGTTGCTCTACCGTTTGCTGTCGGAGCGACGTTCGGATGTGCGCGTGTTAGGCAATCGATGGTTGACCCGGGTACCGGAGTTTTCTGAGGCCGTGTTTGCCGTGGACGTGTTGGCCGGTCGATCGGCGGTGGCCGCTAATGCTCAGGTATTGCGCGAATCCGTTCGTTGGCTGCGCTCAGGTGGGGTGCTATTGGCGTTTCCGGCCGGTGAGGTTGCAAGCTTTAATCCGCCGAGTCGAACTGTGGCAGATCCTGCATGGCATCCGGCGATTGCGACATTGGCGCGCCTCAGTCGTGCGCCGGTGTTGCCGGTACATATCAGTGGTCGCAACAGCTTGCTATTCCATGCGGCGGGTCTGATGCATCCGCGATTGCGCACCGCTTTATTGGCCCGTGAAGTGTTAAATAAAGCGCGGCGAATGATTGCCGTGCGAATCGGCCGGGTGTTGCCCTGTGAGCCCATCGATGGCCCTGAGGCGGACCAGCGCTTGCTGACTTGCATGCGCTTGGCCGTGCACCAAGTAGGGTGTGCGGCAACATCAACTGGTTCAAGCTTAGCGCACAGCCATCGTGCTCGGGTAGTGCCACTCAAAAGAAAATTAGAGCGTCCGGTGGTTGGCGCGCTTCCGATCAGTGAGTTGCGGGCTGACGTGGCCGCATTGCCCATTAGTCAGAGAATTGCAAGTAATGGTGACTTTGAGGTGTGGCATGCGCGAGCGGTTCAGCTGCCTGCTGTTTTGCAGGAGATTGGGCGATTGCGGGAGCTCACGTTCCGAGTCGTCGGCGAGGGCACGGGTCGCAGCAGCGATTTAGACCTATTCGATGATTACTATGAACATCTATTTGTTTGGAATCGGGAGCGTGGTGAGGTGGTCGGTGCGTACCGCGCAGGCGCGGTGGGCGCGATCGTCGCTAAGTTGGGATCGCGTGGCCTGTACACAAGCACCTTATTCTCGTTTGATCGGCGTCTACTGCCAGCGTTGGGTGACGCCGTCGAATTAGGCCGATCATTTATCGCACCCGCCTATCAACGGACATTTTCGCCTTTGCTGTTGTTGTGGAAGGGAATCGCCGGCTACGTCGTGCGACACCCTGATTTCCGAACGTTGTACGGCACGGTGAGTATCAGTAATGATTACTCCCCGGTCGCCAGAGCACTCATCACAGGCTTTCTCGGCCGCCGGTATGCTGATGACCAGTTGGCGCGCTATGCCGTGCCCCGTAATCCCTTACCGAACGACCCCCGGTCTCGGCTTTTTCGCCGAGAGGGTGCGGGCATTGAGTCTGTCGACGCCTTAGATGCTGCGCTGATGGGACTAGAAATGAACGGCAAGGGTATGCCGGTTCTTTTGCGGCAATACTTGAAGCTGGGAGCCCGAGTGATTGCCTTCAATGTGGACGCAGCCTTCGGGCACTCCATCGATGTTTTGGTGGCGGTGGATTTGTTGGGAACGGACCCAAAGGTGCTGACTAAGTACATGGGACATGCCAACGCCGAACGCTATCGTTCACTGCACGCGGTCCGGCTAAGCGATGTAAAGACGGTCGCGTAGGGGTTGTCGCTATGCCTCCTCAGTGCCCCTGACAGGCGCTAAAGATGCGTATATAGTTGGCTGATCATTGTCGGGAGTTAGTTATGGACGTGAACGAGCTCGGCCCACATATTTCGAGGCGCTTTAACGAAGACTTGGAGCAGGTGCGCAGTCGTGTGCTGCAGATGGGCGGCTACGTCGAGCAGCAGCTCTCACAAGGCGTATTGGCGCTGGTGGAAGGCGACAGCGCACTGGGCGAGGAAGTGGCGCGTGGTGACCATAAAGTCAACGATATGGAAGTTTCTATTGATGAGGAGTGCAGTCGCATTTTGGCGACGCGCTCACCAGCCGCCTTTGATCTGCGGTTGATCGTTGCCATTATTAAGACCATCACGGATCTTGAGCGGATTGGTGACGAGGCGGAGAAAATCGGCAATATTGCGTCGCGGCTTGCCACGATGGAGCGCCCATCGGATCGCTATCGCGAGATAAAACACTTGGGTCGCTTGGCTCACCAAATGCTGCGTGATGCCTTGGATGCTTTTGCGCGTTTAGATGCGTCGGCCGCCTTAAGGAACTGCAGGCACGATAAAGTGCTTGATGAGGAATTCGATGCGATTCATCGGCAATGCATTACGTTTATGATGGAAGACCCGCGTACGATTCGGCGAGCCTTGGATGTATTGTGGGTGGCGCGTTCCTTGGAGCGTATCGGCGATCATGCGAAGAACATTTGCGAGTACGTGATCTACATGGTCTACGGTAAGGACGTGCGGCACACATCGCTTGATGATGTCGAAAAGCAATTAGAGACGCTGGGTCGTGGCGCGTAACGTTTTGGTGATCAGACGCCGTACCGCTAACGCCGTCGGATTGGCAGCGACGCTGGGCATGTTGGGCTATGCCTTATTCACCCAACATATTCAGGCGCTTCAGCCTTGTAATATGTGCCTACTGCAACGTGCGGCTGTACTGGCACTCGGCGCCGTTTTTTTTCTAGCGATGGTGCATCATCCGCGTCTACTGTGGGCACGTGTCTATGCGGGATTGGTTGGGGTGTGTGCGGCGGCGGGGGTTGCCTTGGCAGCCCGTCAAGTGTGGATGCAGGCACAGCCCCTAGGATCGTTGCCATCGTGTGGCGCTGACCTATACACCCTGCTGGATATGCTGCCGGTACACCAAGCGGTCGGGTTGGTGTGGCGCGGGGGCGGTGACTGCCAAGCCGTCACGTGGAGCTTGTTCGGACTGTCCATGGCAGCCTGGGTGGCGTTGTCGCTCACAGCACTGGGTGTCTTTGGCGTGTGGAACAACAGTCGCCGCGACCCGCCGTCGATTCGCTTTCTCAGTCGCTGATTTTAGGTTAATAAATTTTCGAGAATTCTCTCGTAAGTCCTTTCCAAATATACAATTTCTTCTATTTTTACGCACTCGTTGATCTGGTGAATCGTTTGATTCACAACACCTAACTCAACGATTTGGGTGCCGAGGGTGGCGATGAACCGACCATCCGAGGTGCCGCCGCCGGTGGATAGCTGCGGCGGCGTGCCGACGGTCTCGGTGAGTGCAGCCACCGCAGCGTCGCTTAAGGCGCCGGGCGGACTGTAAAAAGGGAGGCCAGAGATAAACCACTCGAGCTGATACTTCAGTTGATGGCGCTCGAGTATCTGGCTGACGGCTGCTTGCAGTCCGGCCACGGTCTGTATCGGACAAAAGCGAAGATTGAACCGCGCATTTAATTCACCTGGAATGACATTAGGTGCGCCGGTGCCAGCGTTGAGATTGGCAATCTGGAAAGAGGTGGGTTGGAAATGCTCCGTGCCATTATCCCAGTGATGAGTGCAGAGTTCCGTGAGTGCGGGTGCGAACCGGTGAATCGGATTGTCGGCGAGATGCGGGTACGCGATGTGGCCTTGAATGCCCTCGACGCGCAGACGACCGCTGAGGGAGCCGCGTCGACCGATTTTAATCGTATCGCCAAAGCGCTTTTCGCTAGACGGTTCCCCGATGAGGCACCAGTCAATCGTTTCTTGTCGTGCCTTCAGCGCCTCGACGACGCGCAGCGTGCCATCCACTGAGCGGCCCTCTTCATCGCTGGTGATGAGAAAAGCGATACGACCTTTGTGGTGCGGGTGTTTTTTAACAAAAGATTCGGCGGCTGTCACCATTGCAGCGAGTCCGCTTTTCATATCCGCAGCGCCGCGACCGTACAAGACGCCGTCACGCACCGTGGGTATGAAGGGGTCGGTGGCCCATGCTTCGAGAGGACCCGTTGGAACCACGTCGGTGTGGCCCGCAAAGCACAAGGTAGGTGCGGGGGCGCCCCGGGTGGCCCAGAAATTGAGAACGTCGCCGAAGGGCATCCACTCGATCTGGAAACCGACGGCGGCGAGACGGGAGGCTAAGAGGTCCTGGCAACCTTGGTCATTTGGTGTGATCGAGGCGCACTGAATGAGCTGTTCGGTCAGTGATAATGCGTCTGACATGGTGTCTAGTGGGTGGGTCGTCAAGTGGTGGCTGATGAGTATAAAGGTTTCTAAAACAAAGTGTTGGCGACTATTTCGAGGGCTCGCTAAAGTGCCGCTTGAAACAAATATGTCACAATCCGCGTCCATAATAGCGGAGATTGCTGGACCCCTCGGTGATCGACGATCACGCGTCCAAAGGCGATGCCTCAGGGCGGGTGATGCGCATCAGAAACTAGGGCTGTCTAAACACCGAAGGCTATGCTGACCTCCACGCTCCTCTTGATTCTAGCTGCGTGTTCTGTCGCCATGTATTTCGTAGGGCGCAGTCGCTCTATTGCGTTGGTGGGTGGGCGTTCTGGCATTTCCAAGCTCAACTCTTTACCCGGCCACTACGGTATGTGGGTCGCCGCGTGGTGCTTTCTGCCCGCGCTCGCCATGGTGTTGGCGTGGAATGTCTTCGGTCATCGTGTCATTGTGAATGCCGTGGTGGCGCACGTTCCCTCACTAGGAACCGTAGCGTCACCGGGGCAGCGTAGTCAGTTGCTCAGTGACATACACAATGTAGAAGATGGCACTGTGCCATTGGACATGGCGTCGCCCGCCGTACAGGTAGCCGCATTTGAGTTGCGTCGCTTAGAGCAATGGAGTCACAGTGCCGTTGCGGTGCTTGCCCTGTGCTTGATGCTCGTTGGTGGCGGCCTCGCATGGCATCGTTTGTCTCCGGCTCTTCGGGCGCGACATGGCGTTGAGAAGGTCTTTCAGGTCAGTCTCGCGGCCTGTTCCACATTGGCGATTTTCACCACTATCGGCATCGTGGCTTCAGTGCTGTTTGAGGCGGTGCGATTTTTTCACTTAATACCAGTGACCGACTTTCTATTTGGCACGCATTGGAGTCCGCAGATGGCGATCCGCGCGGATCAGATCGGCTCGTCCGGGGCCTTTGGTGCGGTGCCCCTGTTTTTAGGTACTTTGCTCATTTCTGTGGTGGCCATGGCGGTGTCTATCCCCATTGGTTTATTTGCGGCAATTTACCTTGCGGAGTATGCCAATCATCGAGTGCGTGCGATCGCAAAGCCGTTGCTAGAGTTGCTTGCGGGTATTCCCACGGTGGTCTATGGGTTTTTCGCCGCACTGACGGTGGGCCCTCTGCTGGTTCGACTGTCGGCAGGGGTGGGCATCGCAGTGGCACCTGAGAGTGGGTTAGCGGCAGGGCTAGTCATGGGCGTGATGATTATTCCGTTTGTGTCTTCGCTGGCTGACGACATGATCACCGCTGTGCCGAAGGCCTTGCGGGATGGATCATTGGCATTGGGTGCGACGCGGTCTGAGACGATTCGAAAGGTGGTTCTGCGGGCGGCTTTGCCCGGCATTGCGGGCGGTGTGCTGCTCGCGGTGTCGCGGGCTATTGGCGAAACGATGATTGTGGTGATGGCGGCGGGCTTGACTGGAACGATGACAGCCAATCCCTTGCGATCAGTCACGACCGTGACTGTCCAGATCGTGCAGCTCTTAGTGGGTGACTCTGAGTTTGATAGCCCCAAGACGCTTGCCGCTTTTGCCCTGGGCTTGGTGCTGTTTGGTGCGACCCTGATCCTAAATTTTATAGCGCTCATTATTGTTCGAAAGTATCGAGAGCAGTATGAGTAACGCACAAGACCCCCAAGCGCGTCGCGTTGCCAAGTTGCTGCGGCGTCGTCATTGGGCGGAGCGTCGGTTTCGCGCGTATGGACTGATGGCGGTGCTCCTGTCCATTGCCTTCATCGGATTTTTGTTCGTCAGTATTATTGGTAAGGGGTATCGTGCCTTTGAGCAAACGTATATCCGAATTAATGTTGAGTACAACGCCGAACAGATCGATCCCAACGGCAAACGCCTCGCTACGGATTTGGCAGATGGTAACTATGCAGCGCTGATTAAAGCGAGTCTGCGCGCCCAATTTCCTGATGTTGTTGAGCGGTCTGAGCAACGCAAGTTGTATGGGTTGTTGAGCGAGTCTGCTGAACGTGCGCTCCGCGATCACGTGCTGGCTAACCCCAACTTGATCGGGCAGAGCGACTCGGTATGGTTGCTTGCGGATGATCATATCGATCTGCTTGTCAAAGGCGAAGTATCGGTCGGTGCGGCGGAAGAAGACCGGGCGGTCGATGATCAAGAGATCCAGTGGCTGGCGGCGCTGGCTGCTGATCATCGTGTCGAGCGGCACTTTAACTGGCGCTTTTTTTCTGTAGGCGATTCCCGAGAGCCGGAAGAAGCGGGCATTTTGGGCGCAGTGAAGGGCTCGTTGTTTACACTGATGATCACTATTGCGCTGTCATTCCCGGTCGGTGTGGCTGCTGCGCTCTATCTGGAGGAATTTGCGAAGCGCGATCATTTCACAGATGTGATTGAGGTCAATATTAATAACTTGGCCGCGGTGCCCTCGATTGTGTTTGGTATTTTGGGGCTGTCGGTATTTATCCAGTTTTTCGGCTTGCCGCGCTCGTCACCACTCGTGGGTGGTTTGGTGCTGACTTTGATGACGTTGCCGACCATTATTATTTCAAGCCGTGCAGCCCTTAAGGCCGTGCCGCCGTCTATCCGGCAGGCGGCATTTGGCATTGGGGCCTCGCGCGTACAAACGGTGCTTCATCACGTGTTGCCGCTTGCCCTGCCGGGTATGTTGACGGGCGCGATCATTGGCATGGCACGGGCTTTGGGCGAGACCGCGCCGTTATTAATGATTGGCATGGTGTCATTTGTGGCGGATGTGCCTACTAATCTCAGTTCTGCGGCCACCGCGCTGCCCGTGCAGGTTTATCTTTGGAGCGCCAGTGCCGAGCAGGCATTTGTGGAGCGTACGTCCGCTGCGATCATGGTTCTGCTGGTTTTCTTACTCGGCATGAATCTTGTGGCAGTGATTCTTAGAAATCGTTTTGAACGGCGTTGGTAGCTGAGGCTTTATTGCTATGACGGAATCGTCTATTGCTGAGACTCAAGAGGTGGGTGGCGTGACTACAGCTCATATTCAGGTGACCGCAGCGCCGGATCATTCGCAGCCTGGCGAGCCGGTTGAAACGCGGACGGTTGGCCAGATTTCTGTGCAAGACCCCGTCATCAGCGCGCGAGCGGTCAGTATTTTTTATGGCGCAAAGCAGGCAATCAAGGAGATCAGCCTAGATATTGGTTCGAAATCTGTGACGGCCCTGATCGGCCCATCAGGCTGCGGAAAGTCGACCTTTCTGCGCTCGATGAATCGGATGAACGATACGATTCCTGGCGCGCGTATGACCGGACGCATTACTCTCGATGGAGAGGATATTTATCATAGCCAGCAGGATGTGGTGCAACTGCGTGCTCGCGTGGGTATGGTCTTTCAGCAGCCCAATCCGTTTCCCAAGTCAATTTATGAGAATGTGGCGTATGGTCCACGTATCCATGGCTTGGCGGCAACACGCGCGGACCTCGATGTGATTGTGCAGTCATCGTTACAAAAAGCGGGTCTTTGGAGCGAAGTGAAGGACCGACTGAATCACCCAGGTACGGGTCTATCGGGTGGTCAGCAGCAGCGCTTGTGTATTGCACGCACGATGGCGGTGGATCCTGAGGTGATTCTCATGGATGAACCCTGCTCTGCGCTTGATCCGGTAGCGACTGCTCGTATTGAGGATTTGATTGACGAGCTAAGAGATAACTACACTATTGTGATTGTGACCCACAATATGCAGCAGGCGGCACGCGTGTCGCAGCGCACGGCCTACTTTCATATGGGTGAACTCATTGAAGTCGGCGCGACTAATCAGATCTTTACTAATCCGCGTCATAAACTGACTGAAGACTATATTACCGGTCGCTTTGGCTAGGCGAGGCGCGCGGAATCAGTCGCGTAGTAGCTCGTTGATGGAGGTCTTGGCGCGGGTCTTTTCATCTACTTTCTTGACGATCACCGCGCAGTACAGCGAGTACCTGCCGTCCGCGGAGGGCAGATTGCCGGACACCACGACGGAGCCAGCGGGTACCCGTCCATAGGTCACGGTGCCCAATTCTCGGTCGTAGATCTTCGTGCTGGCACCAATGTACACGCCCATTGAGATGACGGCTCCGCGTTCGACGATGACGCCTTCAACAATTTCGGAGCGCGCGCCGATAAAGCAATTGTCTTCAATGATGGTGGGAGAGGCCTGAAGAGGCTCGAGAACGCCGCCGATGCCAACGCCGCCTGATAGATGTACATTTTTTCCGATTTGAGCGCAGGACCCGACGGTGGCCCAGGTGTCGACCATCGTGCCGCTATCGACATAGGCGCCGATGTTGACGTAAGAAGGCATAAGGACCACGCCTGAACCAATATAGGCGCCATGACGAACCACCGCGGGCGGCACCACGCGCGTGCCATCGGCAACAAACTGTTCGTGGCTGTAGTGTGTGTACTTAAGGGGGACCTTGTCGAAAAACTGGGTGTGACCCGCTGGAATCAGCGCGTTGTCATGGGTCCGAAAATAAAGCAGCACGGCCTTTTTTAGCGACTCATTGACCTGCCAGCCGGTCGCGCTCGGTGTCGCGACGCGTGCCTTACCCTGATCCAGTGCGTGCAAGATGGTATCCAGTGCGACCAATAACTCCTTTGACGCCTTAGCGGGCGTGAGTTCGGTGCGGCTGTCCCAGTAGGATTCGACGAGTGCAATGTCGCTGGCGTTCATGATGGGCAATCTCTGTAAAATAGGGGGGACTATGGATGTCTAGGAAGGTCGCTGTATCGAATCGCTTAGGCGCGACGATCTAACGCCAACATGAGGGCGGATTCTAGGTGATGGCGCCCATTTGCATCCAGCGGGCGGTCGTCGCTGTCAACGACATAAAAGACGTCTTCGGCGCGTTCGCCGACCGTGACGATGCGTGCACCGAGCAGTTGGATTTTCTCGTGCAAAAATACCTTCCCCACTTCCGAGAGAAGACCGGGCCGATCAGAGGCAGTTAACTCGAGTACGGTGCGCTGCTGGCGGTCATCCTCAGTCCACGCGATTTGCGTGGAGGTCATAAACATACGGGTCTGGCGGGGTGCGCGACGGGTGACCTTGATCGAGGCGCCGTCATTATCGCGCAGGCTTTTTAGTAAACCTTGTTCGATTTCATGGACACGACTGCGGTCTAAGATGCTACTCCCTGTGTCCTCCAGTACCAGATAGGTCTCTACACTGAAGCCGTTCGAGGTAGGTGTGATGCGTGCGTCTAAGATGGTAAGCCCCATCTGATCGAGCACAGCGGTGGTTCTCGCGAAACTGTTTTGGCGGCGCCGCGTATAGCTAAAAATGGCGGTACCACCCCGTCCCGTTTCTTGGCGAATCGCGACCAGTGGCTCCTCATCAAAGGGGTCGCGGCTGGCCAGCAGCGAGGTGTGCCAAGCGATCTCCTCAGCGGTGTGCCGCATGAAGTACGGGCCAGACAGATGCTTCCATACATGCTCGATTTCGGCGGAGCGGATGTGGTCGAGAGTCAATATCTTTCGCGCATCTTCTTGTGTTTCTGCGATGAGTTCTGCCTCGCCGAGTGGACTTTCAAGCCCACGCCGTAGTGCGCGACGTGTGCGCTCATAGAATTCCTCAAACAGAGAGGCTTTCCACGTATTCCATAACTTTGGGTTGGTGCCGCGCACATCGGCGATGGTGAGCACATATAGATAGTCCAAGTGGGTCTGATCGCCGACCCGCCGAGCAAACTCATTGACGACTTCAGGGTCGGTGATGTCTTTTTTCTGGGCGGTGACCGACAGCAGTAGGTGGCTGCGTACCAGCCACGCGACTAAGCGAGCGTCGTATCGCGACAGCCCCTGTTCTAAGCAGAACGCTTCAGCGTCAACGCCGCCAAGTTCTGAGTGATCGCCGCCGCGACCTTTGGCAATGTCATGGAATAAACCCGCGAGATACGCCAATTCCGGGCGCGGCAGGGAGCGAAAAAGAGCCGACATTTTTGGGAATTCATGGTCAAATTTTGGCAACGCAAAGCGTCGCAGGTTGCGCACGACAAACAGGGTATGTGCGTCGACCGTATACGCGTGGAATAGATCGTACTGCATGCGACCGACAATGCGTCCGAATGCCGGTATGTAGCGTCCCAGTACACCGTATAAATTCATGCGACGAAAGGCGCGGGTTACTCCATTAGGTTCACGCAATATCTCAAGAAACAAGCGGTGATGTCGTGGGTTTTGGCGGAACTCTTCGTCAATCAGCCAGAGATGGTTTTGTAGGGTGCGAATGGTGGTGGCGCGCACGCCTTTGATATCTGGGTTCTGGCACAGCACTTGGAACATCTCGAGCATCGCCGATGGGTACTTCTCAAAAGTATCTTCATCAACAGCCTCTAGATATTCGTTTCTAACCTGAAAGCAAGCGGTCAGTGGATGCATTGCGCTAGGGATTGGATTGAGGATTGCTTCTGAAAATAGCTGCAATAGCATTTCATTGAGCAGCTGAATATCCATTACCGTGCGGTAGTAGCGTTGCATCAACTGTTCGACGGCAAGCGTATAGGTGGCGTCTTCATAGCCAAATTGGGCCGCAAGTCGAATTTGGTGATCAAACAGGAGTCGATCTTCGCGGCGTCCTGTGAGCAAGTGAAGTGCAAAGCGAATTTTCCAGAGGAAGGCTTGTGCGGTCTTTAGCTTGCGAAGCTCAGCAGTCGTTAAGAATCCGTGCTCGACTAACTCGTCTAGCGTTTCCGCACCAAAGTGACGTTTGGCCACCCATGCGATCGTTTGGATATCACGCAAGCCGCCGGGGCTTGCCTTAACGTTGGGTTCCAAATTGTAAGCCGTGTCATGAAAACGCAGGTGCCTAGTCTGTTGCTCTTTAACCTTTGCTTCGTAGAAGTCCGCATCGCTCCATATTCGATTGGGGCCGAGCGCTTTGCGCATCGCCGCAAAAAGCGATTCAGGACCTTTAATGAGTCGCGCCTCAAGCAGCGTGGTGGCCACCGAGATGTCAGCGAGACTCTCCTGCTGACAGTCATCGATGGTACGCACGCTGTGACCTATCTCGAGACCAATGTCCCAAAGGAACGTGAGAAAGTGCTCGAGTTCAGCCTGCCAGGGAGATTCCTCTGTTTTGGGTAGCAGCACCATCACATCGATGTCTGAACAAGGATGCAACTCGCCGCGTCCGTAGCCGCCGACAGCGACCAAGGCAAGGCCATGGCCGTGCGTCGGCGTGAGCAGACGCCACACGTGCGTCAGGATGAGATCGACCAAACAGGCACGATCGCGCACCAACAGTTCAACCGGTTCCTCGGCCAAAAATCGTGCTTTAAGCTGCTCGTCACCTTCTTTTAATACCGTTTTGAAACCGGCGATGATGGCGGTCATTGGGTTTGGGCGGGTGATGGCCTCGAGACGTGTGGCGTAATCGCTTAGCGCATTCCATACAAAGCCCTCCCGGTGCTCAGAGTCGCTAGGGCGCGTTACCGGGGGTACGGATGCGTTCACAGTGGAAGCGCGCAGTTAGCTGATGGAGGGCGCGGTTTCATGCTGTCCAAGGGTCAGTGCCTCATAACCGTTGGCGGTCACCAGTAAGGTGTGCTCCCACTGGGCAGACAGCGAATGGTCTTTAGTGACCACCGTCCATTGGTCAGGAAGCAATCGGACATCTCGCTTGCCCGCGTTAATCATGGGTTCGATGGTGAAGGTCATGCCTTCCTCTAAAACCGGGCCGGTACCGGGGGATCCAAAGTGCAGGATTTGCGGGTCCTCGTGGAATATGCGTCCGATGCCGTGGCCGCAGTACTCGCGCACGACCGAAAAGCCCTGCGCTTCAACGAAACGCTGAATGTGATGGCCAATGTCGCCGACCTGCGCGCCAGGCTTGACCACCTGCATACCAATCCACAACGCTTGGCGGCATACCTCAACCAAGCGTTTCGCCTGTATCGACGGCGCGCCTATGATGAACATGCGGCTCGCATCCCCATGCCAACCGTCTTTAATGACGGTGACGTCGACGTTCACGATATCGCCGTTTTTTAGCACTTTGTCGCCGGGAATACCATGGCACACCACGTGGTTAACGGAGGTGCAAATGGATTTCGGAAACCCGTGATAGTTAAGCGGGGCAGGGATCGCTTGTTGTTGGTCGACCATGTGACGATGGCAGATGTCGTTAATTTGGTTGGTGGTCACGCCGGCGCTGATGTGCGCGCCGATCATGTCAAGGACCTCGGCGGTCAGGCGCCCGGCCTCACGCATGCCGGCAATGTCCGCTGGGGTCTTCAAGCTCACGGTATTCGGGTATCCAGACGGGAAGGGGTGCGACGTGCACCGGCTGAGATGTTAGGGAGTGCAGGCGATTTTCGCAATAAAATACCGCGCTGGCGCCCCTTTCAGGCTCAATTTGCCCGTAGCGGCTAGGGTTCGGTCATGACTCGTCCAAAGGTCATGGTAAAAAGCGGCTAAGCCATTGTTTGTAGGGCCCCCATATGCTATAAAGCGCAGCGATTTGATGTTTTAAATTCCATACGCGCATCGGCAACCGTTGGCCTTCAGCGGTGCCCACTGTACGGACGGGTGTTGGTCGGCCCGCCTTGCGAGTCTCGCAGGGCCCCCGAGCGACTTCCGTGCAGGATGCGCGCAAGGCTTAACCCGGGAGAGTACGACGATGAGCAGCGTGTCTATGCGACAGATGCTGGAAGCGGGTGTCCATTTTGGTCACCAAACGCGCTTCTGGAACCCGAAGATGGCCCCTTATATCTTCGGCGAAAGAAATAAAATTCATATTATCAATCTTGAAAAGACGCACCCGATGTTTGCGGCGGCGGCGTCTTTTGTGAAGGGTATTGTGGCGGATGGCGGCAAGGTGCTGTTTGTTGGCACCAAGCGCTCAGCGCGCGATGCCATCCAGCGTGAGGCTGCCCGTGCTGGGATGCCATACGTTAACCACCGTTGGCTCGGTGGCATGCTCACGAATTTCAAGACCATTCGGCAGTCTATCAAGCGACTCAGTGACATTGAGGAACTGCAAGCGAGTGGTTCGTTAGAGCGTCGCGGCAAGAAAGAGGCGCAAGTCATGCGCCGCGAAATGGAAAAATTGCGGAAGAGCTTGGGCGGTATCCAGGAAATGGGCTCCTTGCCGGATGTGCTCTTTATTGTCGACGTCGGTCACGAGAACATCGCCATTCAAGAGGCGAAAAAGTTAGGTATTCCAATCGTCGCGATTGTAGACACCAACTGCTCACCTGATTTTGTGGACTACATCATTCCAGGCAATGACGACGCCATGCGCGCAGTGAATTTATACACTGGGGCGATGGCAGATGCCGTGTTGGAAGGCCGCGAAGCGAGCCCCTCAATGCCCACCGATACCGATGAGTTTGTCGAGTTGGACGCTGCCGGCAATCCGCGCAAGAAGGACGCAGGAGCGCGTCGTCGTCCTGCCGCCGCGCCGAACAGCGCTAAGCGCAAGCCCGCTGCTCGCGGTGGTGGCGCTCGTAAGCCGCAGGCTGCGTTGGCAGCCAGTGGTGATGCGACCGTTGATACGGTCAGCGAGGTCACCTCCGATGGTGTGGCTTCGGCGGCGAGTGAGTAATTTTTAAGATGAATATCAGCGCAGAACACGTCAAGCAGCTCCGGGAGCGAACTGGGGCTGGCATGATGGAGTGCAAAAAAGCACTCGTTGAAACAGGTGGTGACCTAGAGGCTGCAGCAGAAGTGATGCGCAAGTCGGGTTTGGCGAAGGCTGACAAAAAAGCATCACGCGTCGCTGCTGAAGGTCGCATTGCCTTTGCGGTCAGCGCGGATGGCCTGAGCGGCGTTTTAGTTGAGGTTAATTGCGAGACCGACTTTGTGGCGCGCGAGAGTGACTTTAATGCCTTTGCTGACGCGGTCGCGCACACGGCGATCCAGTCAGGCGCGGTCGGTATTGATGCTGTGCTTGCGTTGCAGGGTGCGGATGGCGTGGTGCTCGAGGAACGCCGTCGCGCTTTGATCGCTAAAATTGGCGAAAACATCACCGTTCGCAGGCTAGAGCGCATTCAGTCTTCTGGTGTGCTCGGAAGCTACTTGCACGGCACTCGGATTGGTGCGGTCGTCGCACTTGAGGGCGGTGATGTGGCGTTGGCCCGTGATTTGGCTATGCACGTAGCGGCCATCAATCCGCAGTGCATTGACGCTTCGCAGGTGCCGGCCGAGCAGCTGGCTAAGGAGCGCGAGATTTTGGTTGCGCAAGCCAGCGGGGAAGGTAAGCCACCCGCCATCATTGAGAAGATGGTGGATGGCCGAGTGCGCAAGTTCCTTGCTGAGATCACCCTAGTGGGCCAGCCTTTCGTGAAAGATCCTGAGTCGACGGTTGAGAAACTGCTGAAGCAAGCGGGTGCAACGGTTAAGGCGTTTGTGCGTCTAGAGGTCGGGGCCGGCATCGAGAAAAAGCAGGAAAATTTCGCTGATGAAGTGATGGCGACGGTTAAGAGTAGTGAAAAACGCTGATTGACACCCGGTTCGGGTCGTCTGGAGAGTTCTGTGCCGACGGATGCCACACCACGCTATCGCCGAGTGCTGTTGAAGCTGAGCGGCGAGGCATTGATGGGTGGTGGCGATTACGGCATCGATCCCGCCGTCTTACGTCGCATTGCGCTTGAATTGATCGAAGTGCAGGCGCTCGGCGTGCAGCTGGCGGTCGTCATTGGCGGTGGCAACATATTCCGCGGCGCGGGCCTTGCCCGTGCCGGCATGGATCGCGTGTCGGCCGATCACATGGGCATGTTGGCGACCGTGATTAATGCATTGGCGATGCAGGACGCCTTGGAGTCGCTTGGCCTGCATGCGCGGGTCATGTCGGCATTACAGATCAACGAAGTGTGCGAAGACTATATCAGGCGCCGGGCCATCCGCCACCTAGAGAAGGGCCGCGTCGTGTTGTTCGCAGCCGGCACCGGCAATCCTTTTTTTACGACCGACACCGCGGCCAGTCTTCGCGCGATCGAGATCGGCGCGGATGTGTTGCTGAAGGCGACCAAGGTCAATGGCGTTTACACGGCAGACCCAGTTAAGGATCCCACCGCGACACGCTATACCCGTCTGTCCTACGATAAAGTGCTGAATGACCGTCTTCAAGTCATGGACGCCACGGCGATTGTGATGTGCCGCGACAACAACCTGCCTCTGCAGGTATTTAATTTGCATAATCATGGTGATTTGCTGCGAATCCTCGGTGGCGATGATGTCGGTACAGTGGTGTCGAACGATTAATCGTGCCGACTTTTTTTAGGGGGTCTATCGATGCTCGCTGAACTGAAGAAAGATGCAGCCGAACGCATGGCGAAGTGCGTGCAGTCGCTGCGCGTTGAATTTAAGCGGATGCGCACGGGACGTGCGAGCACCTCGCTGCTTGAGCACCTGAAGATCGACTATTACGGCTCTGAAATGCCGTTATCGCAGGTGGCTAATGTGATTGTCGAGGACTCCAGAACCCTAGCGGTCAGTCCTTGGGATAAGAGCATGATTCCCGCCATTGAAAAAGCCATTATGAAGTCTGACTTGGGCCTTACGCCCAATACAGCGGGTGCCGTGATTCGTTTGCCTATGCCTGCGCTTACTGAAGAGCGGCGTCGCGATTTAGTGAAAGCGGCTAAGCATGAGACCGAAAATGCACGCGTTGCGGTGCGCACTGTGCGCCGGGACGTAATGAATGAACTCAAGGTGATGCTCAAAGAAAAGCTGGTCTCTCAGGATGATGAGCGTCGCGCTGAAGAGGACGTGCAAAAGCTGACCGATAAGTATGTTGCCGAGGTGGACGCTGTCCTAGCCGATAAGGAGAAGGATCTCCTCCAAGTGTGAGGAGATCTTTTGCACTCGTGCGCATTCCGCAGCACGTCGCAATCATCATGGATGGAAATGGTCGTTGGGCGCAGCGGCGTGGTTTGCCGCGTGCGGCGGGTCATCGTGCTGGCTTAAAGTCAGTGCGTATGAGCATCGAGCGGTGCACGGCGGTGGGTGTCAAGGTTCTGACAATCTTTGCGTTCTCTACAGAGAATTGGCGCCGGCCGCAGTCGGAGGTCGGGCTGTTAATGTCGTTGTTCTTAGAGGCACTTGACGCTGAGATTGATGAGTTGGCGTCGAAGGGCGTGTGTATCCGTTTTGTAGGGGCACGTTCGCATCTGGCGCCGGGGTTGGTGGCGCGCATGAGTGCCGCTGAGGAGCGTACCCGAGCGAACAGCGGCCTGACTTTAGTGATCGCCATGGCATATGGTGGCAGGCGCGACATCGTCGAGGCAGCGCAGCGTCTAGCCGTTGCCGTACGAGCGGGTACGATTCAGCCAGAACAGATTGACGAGGTGTACTTCAGTGAACAATTGGCGTTGCGTGGCCTACCGGATCCCGATCTGTTGATTCGCACTGGCGGCGATCATCGGGTCAGTAACTTTCTATTGTGGAATTTGGCCTATACCGAGTTGTGGTTTACTGAGCAGTTGTGGCCTGATTTTTCACCAGACGATTTTGCTTCAGCCATCACTGCGTTTGCTGAGCGGCAACGACGCTACGGACAAACCTCAGCGCAAGTGAGCGACACAGCATGCTGAAGACGCGGGTGATGACCGCGGCCCTGATGGTGGCAGTATTGGTCGGCTTACTGTGCTATGCCTCCTCCTTGCAGCTGATAGGTGCTTTTACGCTGGTGAGTCTGATGGGTGCGTGGGAGTGGGCGCGACTTGCGCAGTTTGCAAGTCGCTGGTCGCGCGTCGCGTATGTGCTCGCGTTGTCCGTGGGCGCCGCTGTCTGTTATGTGTTGAGCACCCAGTCCGGCGGATTGCTTGTTCTATTAATTCTTGCCGCGCTCAGCTGGCTGGCGGCGGCTCTTTGGCTGCTGCTTTACGCAGATCGCTTAGGCGTGACGGCGGTGCGCTGGTTGGGTGCAGCCGTGCTCGTGCCTGCTTGGCTTGGGTTTGTGGCGTTAGTGTCGCGATCCGAGCCCGCGGTGGCTTTGCTGACCTGGTTTTTTTGCTTAGTGGCGGCGGCTGACATCGGTGCTTACTTTGCGGGGCGTTTTCTTGGCCGGCATCGATTGGCGCCTTCCATCAGCCCAGGAAAAACGTGGGAAGGTGTGGCGGGTGGTACCGTGTCGGGTCTATGGGTCGCGGCACTCGGTGGTCAGTGGCTGCACATTGCACCCAGCTGCTATTTACCCGTTGGAGTAGCCGTCGTCTGGGTGTCGGTCATCGGCGATTTGCTGGAGAGTCGTGTCAAGCGCTTTGCAGGTGTTAAAGACAGTGGTGTGTGCCTGCCAGGCCATGGCGGTGTGTTGGATCGATTAGATAGCATCACCGCGGCCGTGCCTTTTTTTGTGTTAGGTATGATGCTGTGTGGGCGAGTGACTTAAACCCAATATGAAAGGCATCACCATTTTGGGTTCAACCGGCAGCATCGGCGTGAGTACGCTCGATGTCGTAGCGCGTCACCTGGACCGATTTCGAGTGGTCGCACTGACGGCGCGCAGTCGGTGGGAGTTGCTGCTAGCACAGTGCATTGAATTTAAGCCGGCGTTGGCAGTGATCAGCGATGTGGCGGCGGCGCAGTCGCTGGCTGCTGGACTGCGTGAGGCAAAGTGTCCCACCGAGGTGCTTGTCGGCGAGGCGGGCTTAGAGACGGCAGCCATCTTGCCGTCTGCTGACATCGTGATGGCAGCCATTGTGGGCGCCGCTGGATTGCTGCCCACATTGGCCGCTGCAAGAGCCGGTCGTCGGGTGCTGTTGGCCAACAAAGAAGCGTTGGTTATGGCAGGACACTTATTGTTGGATGCGGTAGCGAGCAGTGGCGCTGAATTACTTCCCATTGACAGTGAACACAATGCGATTTTCCAGTGCCTACCGGTCGGTCCTACCGGGCGTTCGACACGCGGCGTGCAGCGCATTTGGTTGACTGCATCAGGGGGTCCGTTTTTGCGGTGGCCCTCGGAACGCTTGTCGTCGGTCACCCCACAGCAAGCGTGTGCGCATCCTCGTTGGGTGATGGGTCAAAAGATATCAGTGGACTCAGCCACCTTAATGAATAAAGGCTTAGAGCTGATCGAGGCCAGCTTACTCTTTGGTTTGCCGGTGAAAGCAATTGAGGTGGTCGTTCACCCCGAGAGCACTGTGCACTCGTTCGTTCAATATATTGATGGGTCTACGCTCGCGCAATGGGGACATCCAGATATGCGCACGCCCATCGCCCATGCGTTGGGTTTTCCCGAGCGCATCCACTCTGGGGTCGAGTCATTAGATTTATTGAGCTTGGGGACCTTGCATTTTGAGGCACCTGATCGAGTGAAATTTCCGTGCCTAGGGTTGGCAGAGGCGGCCGCACACAGTGGTGGAACAACGCCTGCGGTGTTAAATGCGGCGAACGAGGTGGCGGTGGCTGCCTTTTTAGCCGGCCGTCTGAACTTTACGTCGATCGCATCGGTCATTGAGGACGTGCTTGAGCGCGTTGGGATGCAGCCGTTGCTCGGTTTAGAGGATGTATTAGGTGCGGATGCGTTCGCGCGTCAGGTCGCGCATGATCGCGTGTTGGTACGAGGGAGTGTGTCGCCGTGATGTTTGTGCTAGTTCAAGTTGTCGCTTTTATCATCGCGATCGGCATTTTAGTGACCGTGCATGAGTTCGGTCACTTTTGGGTCGCGCGGCGCTTAGGCTTCACGGTGCTTCGATTTTCCATTGGTTTTGGTAAGCCGCTATGGCGGCGTGTCGGACGTGACGGGGTGGAGTACGCGCTTGGGGCTTGGCCGCTCGGTGGGTATGTGAAGCTGGTCGATGAGCGAGAAGGGCCGGTCGCTGAAAAGGATTTACCGGGCGCCTTTACCCAGCGACCCATTTGGGCGCGCATTTTGGTGTTGCTCGCAGGCCCCGGGGCTAATTTCTTGTTTGCTTTCTTGGCCTTTTGGGTGCTGTTTATGCACGGAGTCCCTGGACTCAAGGCGGTGGTCGGTGAGGTGACACCCGGATCGGTCGCGGCCTCCTCGGGCTTGCTCGCCGGCGATGACATTCTATCCGTCGGCGATGAGGCGATCGCTACCCGCGAGGGTGCGACCCTGGCCTTGCTGTCGGCGGTGCTGGCGGATGGGCATGCGGCGCTTCGGGTGGGTCGGGCGGGTAATGAGCGCCAGTTAAGCCTTGACGTTCCCTTGGCGCAGCGGCGGGCGCTCACGGAACCTGGCGCTTTTGCAGCCGGGATCGGCTTTGATTTCACGCGCCCGCATATTCCCGTGGTGGTGGGCCAAGTGGTGCCGGGTGGCGCAGCCCAGGCGGCAGGATTACGCGCAGGCGACCTGATTGCGGCCATTGACGGGGTTCCCGTGACGGAATTCGTGGATTTTCGTAATAAAATCAGTGCTCAACCAAATAAGACGGTGTTGCTGTCAGTGCACCGGGCCAGTGAGTGGATCGAACTTCGGGTGGCGATTCGTGCGGAGCGGGACCCGAACCTCGCGGGCAATCCCTGGGTCGGGCGGATTGGCATTGGCCCCGGAGGCGGAGTGGCTTATCCTGCATCGGTTCAATTGGTTGAGCGCTACGGGCCATGGGGGGCGGTGAGGCCTGCCCTAACGGAGTTATGGTCGAAATCGGTGCTGACCTTAAAGTTCCTCGGCCACATGGTCGCGGGCGAGGTGTCACTGAAGAACGTCTCTGGGCCGATCGGCATTGCCGCGTATGCAGGTGCGAGTGCGTTGGCCGGCGCCGTCACTTTTATTGGATTTCTCGCCGTTATCAGCCTCAGTATTGGCATACTTAACCTTTTGCCGATTCCGATTCTGGATGGGGGGCAGGTGGTGTACCAGTTAGCCGAGGCAGTGCGCGGGCGGCCTCTGCCAGCCGGTGTGCAGCTGATAGGCCAGCAGGTCGGTTATTTGGTATTGGCACTTTTGATGGCTCTTGCTTTTTATAACGATATCGCGCGGCACTTCGGGTAGCCGCGAAATTTTTTTAGGAATGTATACCCGCATGCCACTCAGGTTTATTCGCATTGCAACCATTGCCTGTGCGCTTTTATGCAGCACGGTGTGGGCACAAGATCGCACATCGTCCGATCTTCCAGGCTTTGTCGTCAGCGACATCAAGATTGAGGGGTTGCAGCGTATTGCGGAAGGTACCGTCTATAACTATCTGCCCGTGAGTCTGGGCGACCAGATGACGCGTCAGAAAGTGGAGGAGTCGTTGCGTGCGCTATATGGCACAGGCTTTTTCCGCGATGTCGAGATGCGCGCAGATGGAACCATCCTTGTGATATCGGTGCGTGAGCGGCCGTCGATTGAGAGTTTTGAGCTGAAGGGCAATAAAGACATTAAAACGGAAGACTTGCAGAAGAGTCTGAAGAATGTGGGCTTGGCGGCAGGAAAAACCTTCGATCGCAGTGTTCTTGAGGATGTGAAGCAATACCTCACGGATCAATACTTCTCGCGCGGAAAATATGCCGTGCGGGTAGATGAAAAGGTAGAGGACGTTGCGGGCAATAAAGTAAAAATCTCCGTCGATATCAAGGAAGGCAAACGTGCCGTCATTCGACAGATTAACTTTGTTGGTGACACGCAATATCCGCCGAAAGAGATTCTGGATACCTTGGAGCTGCACACGCCCAACTGGTTGTCTTGGTACAAGCAAGATGATCGCTATTCGCGCGAATCGCTGGAGGGCGATCTGGAGAAATTAAAGTCGTGGTACATGGACCGTGGCTACGCTAATTTTCAGATCGACTCGACCCAAGTAGCGATCACCCCTGAGAAAGAAGATATTTACATCACGGTTAACGTCACAGAGGGTGAGGTATACAAGGTGTCGGAGGTGAAGCTTGCGGGCACGATGGTGGTGCCTGAGGCGGAGCTCAGGAAGTTATTACTGGTCGCGCCAGGGCAGACGTACTCACGGAAGTTAGTGACCAGTACTCAGGAATTAATGAGTTATCGCTTAGGATCTGAAGGCTATGCTTTTGCCAAAATCGATCCGGTACCTACGTTGGATGCGGACAAGAAAACCGTCTCTTTAACCTTCTTCATTGATGCGGCTAACCGGGTCTACGTGCGGCATATCAATTTCAATAACACCACCAGCATCAATGACGAGGCCCTGCGTCGCGAAATGCGGCAGTTGGAAGGCGCTTGGCTATCAAACCAGGCGGTCGATCGCTCTAAGCAGCGTCTTCAGCGCTTGCCGTTCATTGAGAAAGTAGAAACATCTAATAAGCCGGTCGCGGGTACGCCAGACTTGGTAGACGTTGACTTTGAAATCAAGGAAGGTTTGCCCGGTCAGTTCGGCGGTGGCATCGGCTATTCTGGTATTCAGAAGTTTGTGTTGAACGCCAATTTTGTGCAGTCGAACTTTTTAGGTTCAGGTCAGCGCGTGGCGGTGGATACGAGTTTGAGCTTGTACTCACGGGTGTACACGATTTCCAATAGTGATCCCTACACGACCGTTGATGGCATCTCACGTTCCACCTCGGTCAGCTATCGAACTTCCACTCAGTTTGTGTCGAACGCTTCGCAGTTCTCTACAAAAATGCTGACATTGGGTCTTAACTATGGGTATCCGATATCCGAGTTCCAGGGGCTACAGTGGGGATTGGCCGCATCGCATGACACCTTGCTTGCCAGTAGTTCCAGCAGTTCCCAGCAGTCGATTAACTGGGTGCGTGCCAACGGGCATCCCTTTTTGCAGACCGGTACCTCGGCAGATGGCGGCGGTACGGTCACTACCTATGACTTCTACGGGACTCGATTCGAGACCTTAGAGGCGGTTGCTGGGTGGAGTTACGACAGTCGCAATCGCGCGTTGTTCGCAGATCGCGGCATGCGTGCCTCATTGACGGCGCAGACCACGCTGCCTATCGGTAACGTGCAGTATTTTTCTACAGCGTTTAACTTTCTGAAACTGCAAGCATTACCTAAATCTTTTACTCTGGCCTTTAAGGTCGAGGCGGAGTTTGGTAACAAGTTGGGTCACACCAGTGCGTTACCCCCGTATAAGATGTTCTATGGTGGCGGCCCTGATACGGTGCGCGGTTATAAGGAAAGTTACTTAGGCCCCCGTGATAACTACGGCAACCCAGCGGGTGGTAACTTATTGACGGTGTCTAACTTAGAACTCATCTTCCCAACCCCTGAGAAGTGGAAGGCGAACGTGCGGGTCAGTACTTTCTATGACATCGGTAATGTGTTCAGCACGTCCGGCCAGACCTTTGTGGGTGCTGACCGCCAGACGCCGGTGACTTATAAGTTTAGTTTCAGCGAGTTGCGCCGATCAACTGGGCTGGCGGTGCAATGGTTGGCGCCGATGGGAATTTTTAGGTTCAGCTATGCGATTCCGCTGAATGCTCATCCGGGAACTGGCATTATCTACGCTGACCAGCGCGAGGGTTTCCAGTTTTCGATCGGTTCTGCGTTTTAAGATTCTCCCTTAATCATTTGCGTTAGGAAGGTTTGATGTCATGCGTATGAATACCAAATGTTGGATGGTGGGCGTGGTGGCGAGTGTCACCCTGTGTGCAGCGGCGCTCGCCGACGGCCAAAAGATCGCCGTGGTCGATAGTCAGCGCTTGTTGGCGGAAGCGCCTCAAGCGCGTGCGGCGCAAGGCACCCTAGAGGCGGAGTTCGGCCCACGCGGTAAGACGCTTGAGGTGCAGAAAAAAGACCTCGAGGCGCGCGCTCAAAAGTTCGAGCGCGACCAGGCGACGATGTCTGAATCAGAGCGCACCAAGACGCAGCGCGATATTCGCGACTCGCAGGTCAACTTTGAGCGTCGTGCCAAGGAGTTCCAAGAAGACGTGCAACTGCGTCAGAATGAGGAACTGCAGAAAGTGCAGAAGTCCATCTATGAAGCAGTTCGTGTGTTCGGCAAGGCGCAGGGCTATGACATCGTGTTGGCGGGCGGCGTGATTTATAGCGCTGACGCGGTCGATATCACCCCGCAGGTATTGACTAGCTTGCAAGCGAAAGCTGCGGCGCCAGCCGCGGCAGCGCCTGCCAAAAAGTAAGTCAGGACGGGCGCTGGTGGCGAGCATGACGCTCGGTCAACTGGCCGCCCGCTTTGGCTTGGCGGTGCAGGGCGATCCGGATACGGTGATAGACCGGGTCGCCACGTTGCAGCGTGCCGGCCAAGGCGCGATTAGTTTTTTAGCTAATAGCAAATACACCGCCGATCTTAAGACGACCGCTGCGAGTGCGGTCATTTTGGAGCCCGCCGCGACCCGTTACTGGTCAGCGGCGGCCTTGCTGACCGACAATCCTTACGCCGCATATGCCCGGATTGCCAGTTTCCTGCATCCCGCACCGTCGGTCGGCGCCGGTGTGCATCCCAGTGCGGTGATCGATGCCAGCGCGCGCATTGCGCCCAGTGCCCACGTCGGCCCGTTGGCTGTGGTGGGAGCCGGTGCGCAGTTGGGCCAGCGGGTGGTGGTCGGTGCGGGGTGCGTGGTCGGTGCGGGCGTATCCATCGGGGCTGACAGCCAACTCATGGCTCGGGTCACGATTTATCATTCGGTGATTTTAGGTGAGCGCTGCGTGGTCCACTCAGGCGCGGTCATTGGAGCCGATGGGTTTGGTATCGCTAAAGACACCGATGGATGGGTTAAGGTCCCGCAATTGGGGTCGGTAATTATCGGTAATGACGTCGAGATTGGAGCGAACACGACGATTGATCGCGGCGCAGTGGATGACACGGTGATTGAAGACGACGTCAAGTTAGATAATCAGATTCAGATTGGACACAACGTTCGGATCGGTGCGCACACCGCGATGGCGGCCTGCGTCGGCGTATCTGGGTCAACGACCATCGGTCGCCATTGCCTGATCGCGGGTGCTGTTGGAATCGTCGGTCACCTCAAGATTGCCGACCATGTGGTGGTGCTTGGGCAGTCTATGGTGAGCCGATCATTGACTGAGGCGGGTGTTTACGCCTCTGGTGTGCCGGTGAGTGAGGCAGGTGATTGGCGACGAACCGTCGCACGCTTACGGCATTTGGACGACTTGTTTGATCGTGTGCGCGACCTCGAGCGTCTTAACACGCTAACTGGGATGGAAAAGACATGAGTACCGATCAGACGACGCCCCCTGTACCGTATGGCATGGATATCCATGCCATCATGAAGCTGCTACCGCATCGGTACCCGTTTCTACTGGTAGACCGCGTGCTGGAGATTTACCCAGGTAAAACCATTAAGGCGTTGAAAAACGTGACCGTCAATGAGCCGTTTTTTCAGGGGCATTTCCCAGGCCGCCCGGTGATGCCCGGTGTTTTAATTTTAGAGGCGCTTGCGCAAGTGTCTGGGATTTTAGCCTTCGAGACCGCGGGCGTGACGCCCACTGAGGACACGCGAATTTATTTTGTCGGCATTGATTCCGCCCGATTCCGAAAGCCAGTGGAGGCGGGCGATCAGCTGATTTTGCAAGCGACGCTCACACGAGCGCTGCGTGGTATTTGGAAGTTTGATACAGAGGCGTTGGTCGACGGTCAGGTAGTGTGTGCGGCCAATATGATGGTGGCGCCGAAGGATCAGGCCTGATCGGTATGACGCTGATTCATCCAACGGCGCTGATTGATTCAACCGCCCGCTTGGCGGCGGGGGTCAGTGTGGGTGCGTATGCCATCATCGGGGCAGAGGTTGAGCTCGGTGAAGGCTGCGTGATTGGTCCGCATGCGGTGATTTTGGGTCCGACGCGTATGGGCCGCGAGAATCGCGTCTGGCAATTTGCCTCCATTGGCGACGCGCCACAGGATTTGAAGTACCGAGGCGAGCGCACCTCTCTTGAGATTGGTGATCGCAATCAGTTTCGCGAGTGCTCTACCGTCAGCCGCGGGACGATCACGGGGCACTCAGTGACCCGCATTGGCAGCGACAATTTGTTTATGGCCTATACCCATGTGGCGCACGATTGTGTCGTGGGCAGTCACTGCGTGATGGCTAACTATGCAGGTCTTGCCGGCCATGTAGAACTCGATGATTGGGTTATTTTGGGTGGTTATGCGGGCGTCCATCAGTTCTGTAAGGTCGGTCAGCATTCGTTTCTAGCAAACAACGCCACCGCCACGCGCGATGTGCCGCCTTTTGTGATGGTGGCGGGTGCGCCAGCGGAGCCCAAAGGCATTAATTTAGAAGGCCTGAAGCGGCGCGGGTTCACACCCTCGCAGGTGAGTGCGGTGAAATCCGCGTATAAAACATTGTACCGATCGGGTCTCAAGTTGAATGAGGCCGCTGAGGAGCTGCGCCGGTTGGCAGCGGAGGAGCCGGTCGTCCAGGCCTTCGTTGACTTTTTGCCACGCGTTACTCGCAGCTTGGTGCGTTAGTTAACGTCGTTGACTCGGAGGAACCCTTGGTTCAACGACCCTGTATCGTGATCGTCGCCGGTGAGACGTCGGGCGATCATCTCGCCGCCGGTTTAATTAAAGCCTTGCGAGCACGCCGACCGCAGTGGGTATTTGCCGGTGTCGCTGGGCCTGCCATGGTGGCGGTGGGTTGTGAGGTGTGGGCGGCAGCTGACGAGCTGGCGGTCATGGGCCTTTTTGAAGTGATCAAGCATCTGCCGCGCTTGCTGCGTTTGCGGGCGATGGTGTTGCGCCGCACACGATTGGCAGCGCCACTCGCTTTTGTCGGAGTGGATGCCCCTGAATTTAACCTGGGTCTCGCCGCGAAGCTGGTGGGAGCGTCGTTTCCCGCGATTCAGTATGTCAGCCCGCAGGTATGGGCGTGGCGGTCCGGTCGTGTCCATCAAATGGCAAAGACATTGAAGCTGGTGCTTTGCGTGCTGCCATTCGAAAAGCCATTTTATGAAGGGCACGGGCTGGCAGCAGAGTTTGTTGGTCATCCTCTCGCTGATCGGTTGCCTTTGACAGCGGATCGGGCGGGTGCGCGGCAGGCGCTTGGTATTCCAGCCACGGGCGAGTGGGTGGCGCTGTTGCCCGGCAGTCGGGCCGCCGAAGTGTCCCGACTGGCCGCTGACTTTTTAGGGGCCGCGGAGCAATTATTGCTGAAGCGGCCTGCTCTGCGTTTCCTCGTGCCGTTGGCCAATTCACGTGCGCGTCAGCTGTTTGAGGAGGCGCTTCGCACACGGCCCGCGCTCGCCTCGAAGCTCATGCTATTAGATGGGCGTTCCAGTGAGGTATTAACAGCGAGCGATTGCGTGTTGGTGGCCTCTGGTACAGCGACCCTAGAGACGTTGTTGTGCAAACGACCGATGGTGGTGGCTTATAAATTAGGCCGAGCGACGGCGTGGCTCGTCCGCTGGCTTCGCTTGATGAAAGCGCCATTTTTTTCACAGCCGAACTTATTGGCCGGTCGGGCGGTGGTGTGTGAGTTGCTGCAAGAGGCTGTCACTCCGCAGCGCCTCGCTCAAGAAGTGCTGCTGTGGTTGGATTCGCCAGCGCGTGTATCGGATTTACAGGCCGAGTTCACCCGTATTCATGCGCGGCTCCGGTTGGGTGCCAGTGAGCGGGCGGCAGAGGCCATCATTGCGCTGGTTGAGGCTAAAAGCGCGGACCGTCACTTGTCATGAGGGTCGCTTGGCCGAGTACGGCAGGCATCGCCGGTGTGGATGAGGTAGGTCGCGGGCCGCTCGCCGGGCCTGTGGTCGCCGCCGCTGTGATTTTGCCGCTCACCGGCACTCTCGTTGGCCTCGATGACTCGAAGAAAGTGCCAGAGGCGATGCGCACAGCGCTCGCGGCACAGGTGATCGACCGGGCCGTGGCTTATGGGCTCGGTTGGGCGGAGGCGGCTGAGATCGACGCCCTTAATATTCTGGAAGCGACGCTATTGGCCATGCGCCGCGCGCTGCTTGGTCTCGCCAGTGTGCCGACCTTGATTCAGGTGGATGGTAATCGGGCGCCGGCCTTGACGGGCGTATTTATGGGGCGCTGTGTGCCCATGGTGACGGTGATCGGGGGCGACGGGCGCGAGGCGGCGATCGCCGCGGCTTCGATTTTGGCTAAAACCTGGCGTGATCGGTACATGCAGCAGGCCGAGCGGCGCTACCCCGGGTATGGCTTTGCTCAGCATAAAGGCTATGGGACGGCGGCCCATGTGGCGGCACTGCGCCGATTGGGCGCCTGTCAGTTACATCGCCGGTCCTTCCAACCGGTAAGATCGAGTCTGGCGTCTGGTCCACAAGGGGTTGGTGTGAGTGATGGTTGATTTTGTTCATCTGCGCGTCCATTCAGAGTATTCCATCGTGGATGGCATCGTGCGCGTGGACGAGTTGGTTGCGGCCGCGGCAGCCGCCGGCATGCCAGCCGTCGCTGTTACTGACCAAAGCAATCTATTTGCGATGGTCAAATTTTATCGCGCCGCGCAAGCCGCGGGCGTCAAACCTATTATTGGTGTGGATGTGTGGGTGCGCGAGTCCGGTGAGCGCGCTGAGCCCACTCGGCTGACGCTCTTGTGCATGAACCAGACCGGTTACCACAACCTCACGCAGCTCGTGTCCCGATCGTATTTAGAGGGTCAGCGTCACGGCGCGCCGATGCTTGAGCGAGCGTGGTTGGATGTTGGCACAGTCGCTGGGCTGATTGCTCTCTCGGGCGCGGGTGAGGGTGACGTGGGGCGCCACCTAGGTAATGGACGGGTCGCCGAGGCGCATCGTGCCGCGCGCGCATGGCGCGCTTTGTTTGGTGATCGTTATTATCTTGAGGTGCAACGACTGGGTCGGCCCGATGATGAGTCATTGCTTTCTGCCACTTTGGCCTTGGTGCATGAGTTGGAGATTCCAGCCGTCGCTACCCAAGATGTGCGCTTTCTCACCCCGGGGGAGTTTGAGGCGCATGAGGCGCGGGTGTGTATTCATGATGGTCGCCTACTGACAGACTCGACCCGTACTCGTCGTTATACGGATGCGCAGTACCTAAAAACCCCAGACGAGATGGCCGTATTGTTTGCGGATGCACCGGAGTTGCTTGAGCAGACGCTAGAAATTGCCAAGCGCTGCTCGCTGCAGTTGCGGCTAGGTAAGTCGTTCTTGCCTGAGTATCCCGTGCCTAAGGGCACCACACCGGCCGCGTATCTCGCCGCGCAGGCGAAGGAGGGCCTAGAGACGCGACTGGTGGCGCAACAAGCGGCGTGGGCGGCAGGCCAGAAGCCCTTGCGGGTAGTCGAACGCACGGAATACGACGCCCGTCTGACACGTGAGTTGGATGTCATCTGTGGCATGGGGTTTGAAGGTTACTTTTTGATTGTCGCGGATTTTATTCGCTGGGCGCGCTCGAATGGTGTGCCGGTCGGTCCGGGACGCGGCTCCGGTGCCGGTTCGCTGGTGGCTTATGTGTTGGGCATCACTGATCTGGATTCTCTGCAGCACGATCTACTGTTTGAACGGTTTCTAAATCCAGAACGCATCTCGATGCCGGATTTTGATATAGATTTTTGCACCGAAGGTCGGGATCGGGTCATCGACTATGTAGCGGCTAAGTACGGTCGTGATCGGGTTTCGCAGATCATCACCTACGGCACGATGGCTGCGAAGGCCGTCGTGCGCGATGTGGGTCGCGTGCTCGGCCATAATTACGGTTTTGTCGATCGGATTGCGAAGCTCATTCCTTTTGAGCTCGAAATGACCTTGGATAAAGCGCTGGAAAAGGAAGATGAATTACGCAAGCTGTATGAGAGCGATGGTGATGTCAAAGAGCTCATCGATTTGGGTCGCGCGTTAGAAGGGATTACGCGCAATGCCGGTATGCATGCGGGTGGTGTAGTGATTGCGCCGTCTGTGCTCACGGATTTTGCGCCGCTTTTTGTGGAAGAGGGCGGCACCTCGATCGTGACGCAGTTCGATAAGGATGACGTGGAAGCGGCGGGCCTCGTTAAGTTTGACTTTTTAGGCCTAAGAACACTCACCGTTATCGAGCTCGCAGTGCGCATTGTGAACGAGGCGCGTGCGGTGGCTGGCGAAGAGCCATTGGATATGAGTCGCTTGCCCCTAGAAGACGCAAAGACTTTCGCTCTGCTAAAAACAGGCCGGACCACAGGAATTTTTCAGTTGGAATCGCGCGGCATGCGCGATTTGATCAGGCGTCTGCTACCGGATCGCTTTGGCGATATCGTGGCGTTGGTGGCGCTCTTTAGGCCAGGCCCATTACAGTCTGGGATGGTCGATGACTTCATCGATCGTAAGCATGCCCCGGCGGGCCAGAAGATCGACTACTTGCACCCTGCCTTAGAACCGATCTTACGTCCCACCTACGGGGTCATTTTATATCAAGAGCAAGTGATGCAAATCGCCCAGGTGCTCGCCGGCTACACCTTAGGTGGCGCTGACTTATTGCGCCGCGCTATGGGTAAGAAAAAAGCCGAGGAGATGGCGGAGCAGCGAGCTATTTTCGTCGCAGGGGCTATCGGTCATGGGGTGCCAGAAGCGCAGGCAACTCACATCTTCGATTTGATGGAAAAATTCGCCGGTTATGGTTTTAACAAATCACACTCGGCCGCTTATGCGCTGCTGACCTACCAGACCGCGTGGCTCAAAGCACATTACCCCGCTGCATTTTTAGCGGCGGTGCTTTCCTGTGACTTGGATAAGACAGATAAAATTGTCGTCGGCATTGAAGATTGTCGAGAAACCGGCATTGCGGTACTGCCGCCGGATGTAAACCACTCAGAATATCGCTTTGCGGTCGCCAGTCAGATTTCGCTGCGCTATGGTTTGGGTGCGATTAAAGGCGTGGGGCTCGCCGCGGTGGAGGCGATTATCGAGGCGCGTACCACGGGCGGCCCTTTCCGAAGTCTGCGGGATATGTCCGCACGCATCGATCTCAGCCGCGTGAATCGGCGTTGCCTCGATGCGTTGTTGAAAGCCGGCGCCTTTGATGCGCTCGGCCCAAACCGTGCCACCTTGATGGCCGAGCTGGCGCAGGCGATCCAAGCGGGCGAGCAGCACACGCGGGCAGCGGCCTTAGGTCAGAACGATTTATTTGGTGGTGCAGCGCCGTTGACTGGGCTCGCGTTAGATCGGCCGGTGGCGGTGTTGCCGGATTGGTCTGCGTCAGTGCGTTTGGCGGGTGAGCGAGAAACGCTCGGCTTGTTCCTCACGGGTCATCCGATGGATGAGTTTGTTCACGATCGCCGCTACCTCGCGCCCGGCACCTTAGCAGAGCTCACCGCGGGCCGCCCCAGCGGCGGTGAGGGTCAGTGGAGTCCGCCTCGGGCGCTGACCGTGGCGGGTTTGGTGGCTGAGATTCGTCGACGGGGCAATCGCCACTCGCTCATGTTGGAAGACGCGACGGGTCGTTTGGAGGTGTCTTTGTTTGAGGAGATCCTCAGCACCCACCGCGACTTGATTGTGAAAGATGCGCTGTTGCTCGTCGAGGGGGGACTGCGCTGGGATAATTTTATTGAGGGGTGGCGTTTGCAGGCCAAGCGCTTAGTGAGTTTAGATGCGGCGCGTGAGGGTCAGGTGCGCCGGGTGTTGGTGCGCTGGCCGCCGGGGGCTGAGTCGGGGACGGTGCTCGGTGCCTTGGAGTCTGCCTTGCGCCCCGCACGGGGCGGTCGTGCCGGGGTGTCTGTGTACTACGCAGGTGCCGCCGCACAAGCCCTGTTGGACTTAGGCGCCGACTGGTCGGTTAAACCGAATCGCGCCATGTTAGACAGTCTGATCGGGTACTTTGGCGCGGAGCACGTGCGCTTGGTGTATCACCCCCGCGATCAGCAGGAGGCACTGACCACGTGGGGTGCGCAGGGGGATGTGGCCACTTTGCCGTTAAAAATGACCGGTTGACAGGGCTATTTTGGCTCTGCCCCTTGACGTGACCGGCCCGCTCTGGAACCTTGGCAGCCTATGAACCTTAATTTTTTAGATTTTGAGCAGCCCATTGCTGAGCTAGAAGCAAAAATTTCTGAACTGCGGCTGCTGGATGCCGATAAAGAAATCAATGTCGCCCAAGAGATCAGTCGCCTGCAAGCGAAGAGCCGGGCGTTAACGCGCAGCATTTTTCAAAGCCTGAATGCCTGGCAAGTCACGCAACTGGCGCGCCATCCGCAACGTCCCTATACGCTCGATTATTTGCCGCTTATTTTTACTGATTTTGAAGAGTTACATGGCGATCGTATGTATGCCGATGATGCGGCGATCGTCGGTGGACTCGCCCGGTTAGAGGGTCGTCCGATCATGCTGATTGGCCATCAGAAAGGTCGCGACACCAAAGAGCGCGTGCGTCGTAACTATGGCATGCCGCGCCCAGAGGGCTATCGGAAGGCGTTACGCCTGATGCGCTTGGCGGAGCGTTTTGGATTGCCGGTGGTGACCTTAATTGATACGCCCGGTGCCTATCCGGGCATTGAGTCAGAAGAGCGCAATCAAAGCGAGGCGATCGCTCGCAATCTCTTTGAGATGGCCACCCTGAAAGTGCCGATCATCAGTTGTGTGATCGGCGAAGGGGGCTCGGGGGGTGCGTTAGCGATCGGCGTGTGTGACCGTTTGTTGATGCTCCAGTACGCCGTCTATTCGGTGATTTCACCGGAAGGGTGCGCCTCTATTTTATGGAAGAGCGCCGATAAGAAACAGTTGGCCGCCGACGCAATGGGTCTGACGGTCGATCGGCTGCAGGCACAGGGGCTTCTGGATGTGGTGGTGCCTGAGCCGTTAGGCGGCGCGCATCGCGACGTGGCGGTGACCGCGGAGTCCCTGAAGACGGCACTGGTGGCGGCGTTGACTGCGGTCTCTGGCCAATCGGTGGAACAGCTCATTGAGACACGAGCCGCTCGGCTCGAGTCCTTCGGCTCGTTTCGCGTCGCCTAAGCGGGCCTCCGGATTATGTGTCCGGGCTCGTCGGCGGAGGGCTTCGGTGGCAGCGTACTGTCCAAATACATGGACGAACTCGGCGGGCTCCCCGCGGGGGCTCGCGTGGCCATCGCGCTCTCCGGTGGCGCGGACTCGGCGGCTTTACTGGCGGCGACAGTGGAATGGTCGCAGCGCTTCGCATCGGTGGCCTTACGTGCGCTCCACATTCATCATGGTTTCTCAGGATCGGATGCCTTAGCGGCGGCCGCTGCTCAAGTGGCTTTGGTGTGCCATGTGCCGATGGACCTGATCCGGGTGCAGTTGTCCGACGCGCCGGGCTTGAGTGTGGAGGCGGAGGCCCGACGGGTCCGTTATGAGGCCTTAGGGCGTGCCTTAGTGGCTGGTGAGGTGCTGCTGATGGCACACCACCAGGAAGATCAGGCGGAAACGCTGTTGCTGCAACTGTTGCGGGGTGCGGGGGTGACTGGCCTTGCGGCTATGCCGGCGGTGGCGGCGCTGGGTGCGGGTCAATTGTGGCGACCGTTGCTTGCTGTGCCTGCGCAACTCTTAAAAGCCTATGCGAGCACGCAGCGCTTGCCCTACCGATTGGATCCGATGAATGAGGATCCACGTTTTGATCGCTCTTACTTGCGTCAGTCGGTGTGGCCAAGGCTTATTGCGCGTTGGCCGCAGGCAGCACGCACCTTGAGTCGTTCCGCCGGACATGCCGCCGCCGCGCAGCGCCTGCTGGATGAGGCCTCCGTGACGCGTTGCGGCGAGGCGGAGCGGGCTGGCGTCTTGGCCATCAGCGCCTTGCAGGCCCTATCGTCCGAGGCGCGTCGCGAGCTCATTCGCTATTGGCTGCGCGTCAAGGGATTGGGTGTGCCACCCACCGCCAGTTTGTTGGCGATGGAGCGCTGCGTGTTGGCGGCCCGAGTCGATGGCACACCGTGGGTGCGATGGCCTGGGGTCGAGGTGCGTCGCTATGCGGGCGGCTTATATGCCAGCGCGCCCTTGCCGGAGTTGCCGTGGGTGCACGGGGTGGCGCTCACGGCGGGTCGCGTGGACTTAGGTGGCCTTGGCGCACTGGAGATCACCCTACGGACGCCCGCTATGGGGCCGCTGACGCTGCGACGACGGCAGGGTGGCGAGCGCCTATGTCGGGTCCACGGCGGGCCCACTCGGCCGCTTAAGGATTGGTTGCGCGAGGCGGGTATTCCGCCATGGACTCGGACGCGGGCGGTGCTGTGCTACCACGAGGAGCAACTGCTTGGGGTGATCACCCCCGCTGCCGTCTGGTGGGCGGCCAGTGCTGCCGCGGTGCTTGAGGAGACGGGGCTTCGGATCGTGTGGCTGAACCCACCGAGTGTGCTTTTCGGTGTTTCCTCGATTGAGACGGCGATCGCTTTCCGCTAGACTGATCTCCCGTCGCACAAGGGCCTGACAAGGCCCTTTTTCGTTGGCCCACGTCTTGACGGGAGAGTTTATGACACGCTTCGTGTTTGTCACCGGTGGTGTCGTCTCCTCGCTCGGTAAAGGGATCGCGTCTGCGTCCTTAGGCGCTATTTTAGAATCGCGCGGGCTGAAGGTCTGTCTGCTCAAGCTCGACCCTTACATCAATGTCGATCCAGGCACCATGAGCCCTTTTCAGCACGGCGAGGTGTTTGTCACCGCGGACGGCGCTGAGACGGATTTGGACTTAGGCCATTACGAGCGCTATGTGCGCTATACCGCCACGAGAAACTCGAACTTCACCACCGGCCGTATCTATGAAAGTGTGATCGCCAAAGAGCGTCGCGGTGATTACTTGGGGGCGACCGTTCAGGTGATTCCGCACATCACGGACGAAATCAAGCGCTGCATCAAACTCGGCGCGGGTGATGCCGACGTCTGCATGGTAGAGATTGGCGGCACCGTCGGTGACATTGAATCCTTACCGTTTCTTGAGGCCATCCGCCAGTTAGGCGTGGAGTTGGGCCGGCAACGGTGCGTCTATATGCATCTGACCTTGGTGCCTACAGTGACTGGCGGTGAGATTAAAACGAAGCCCACCCAGCATTCCGTTAAGGAGTTGCGTGGCATTGGTATTCAGCCGGATATTTTGCTGTGCCGCAGCCGCAGTCCGTTGCCTGCAGAACAGCGCAGCAAAATCGCGCTTTTTACCAATGTGGAAGAACGTGCAGTGATTTCTGCGGTCGATTCGGATGACATTTATAAAATTCCATTGTTGCTCCACGAAGAGGGTTTGGATGACATCGTGGTCGAGCGCTTAGGCCTGACGGCGCGACCCACTGACTTGGCCGATTGGAGGGCAGTGGTCGCTGCGAAGAAGTCATCTGAGGCGACCGTGCACATCGCGATGGTGGGCAAGTACGTGCAAATTAGGGATTCCTATATTTCATTAAACGAGGCGTTGACCCACGCCGGTCTCAAGACTCGCACGCAGGTGGAGGTGCACTACATCGATTCGAGCGAGATTGAGAAAAACGGCACCGCTGCATTACAGGGTATGGACGCGATTTTGGTGCCCGGTGGCTTTGGTGAGCGCGGCGTTGAGGGGAAAATTCAAGCGATTCAATTCGCTCGTGAGCACGCCATTCCCTACTTAGGGATCTGCCTGGGTATGCAGCTAGCGACGATCGAGTATGCGCGTCACGTGTTGGGACTAACGACCGCCAATTCCACGGAATTTAACCGCACGACCGTGGACCCTGTGATCGCACTGATCACCGAATGGCAGGATCGATCGGGGGTCACGGTGACCCGTGATGAGCGCTCGTCTATGGGGGGCACCATGCGCCTCGGCGCGCAGAAAGCGACGGTACAGAGTGGCACGCTCGCCCATGCCATTTATGGGCGAGAAGAGATCAATGAGCGGCATCGACATCGCTATGAGTTTAATAATAATTATCTCGACCGCATCCAATCGGCCGGACTCAAGGTGTCTGCGTTCTCTGAAGATGGCTTGGTTGAGATTGTCGAACTGCCGACGCATCCGTGGTTTGTGGCAGTGCAGTTTCACCCAGAATTTTTATCGACCCCGCGAGATGGTCATCCCTTGTTCACTAGTTTTATTCGTGCGGCGCGTGAGAGAGCCGCGCAATCGATCGCCGCGCGCGCGGTGGGTGCGCGGGCGTGAGGCTGCTCGGTGTGGAGATTGGCTCACGGCAGCCGCTGTTTCTGATGGCCGGTCCGTGCGTTGTCGAAAGTCTTGAGTTGCAAATCGAGGTCGCGGGTCGATTGCAAGAGATCACTCGTGCCTTAAAAGTGCCCTTCATTTTTAAATCCTCCTACGATAAAGCGAACCGTTCATCTGGTAAGAGTTATCGAGGGCCTGGCGTTGAGGCTGGATTACGCATCCTCTCGGAAGTGAAGCGCCAATTAGGGGTCTCTATTTTGACGGACGTCCATGAGGACTCGCCGTTGTCTGAGGTCGCATCGGTTGCTGATGTGTTGCAGACCCCGGCATTTTTATGTCGGCAAACCAATTTTATTTTGAGTGTGTGTTCGCAGGGAAAACCAGTGAACATCAAGAAGGGGCAGTTTTTGTCTCCGTGGGAAATGCAGAATGTCGTTGATAAGGCGCGATCCACCGGCAATAACGACATCATGGTCTGTGAGCGTGGATTTAGCTTTGGCTACCAAAATCTCGTATCGGATATGCGTTCACTGGCGATCATGCGAAGCACGGGCTGTCCGGTCGTTTTTGATGCGACCCATTCGGTGCAGTTGCCCGGTGGTCAGGGCGCCTCGTCCGGTGGTCAGCGCGAGTTTATCCCAGTGCTCGCTCGGGCAGCGGTGGCCGCTGGCATTGCCGGTCTTTTCATGGAAACGCATCCGCGGCCGGATCAGGCCTTGTCGGATGGGCCAAATGCGTGGCCACTTGAGCGGATGCACTCGTTGTTGTCGACCTTGCAGGTGTTGGATCAGGCAGTCAAGCGCGCGCCCTATGAGGAAGAAGAGATGAAGACCCACGGACTGGAGAGCTAGGCGGATGGCGACCATTAAGCAGATTCTTGGACGAGAAATCATCGATTCGCGTGGTAATCCGACGGTCGAGGCGGATGTCATTTTGTCAACCGGGGTGATGGGTCGTGCCGCGGTGCCGTCCGGTGCGTCGACGGGTTCTCGGGAAGCGGTGGAGTTGCGGGATGGGGATGCGAAGCGCTACTCGGGTAAAGGCGTGCGACAGGCGGTCAGCCATGTGAATGGTGTGATTCAGGAGCGGTTGCGTGGCTTTGAGTCGACCGATCAAGCGGGTGTGGATGCCCGCTTGATTGCGTTGGACGGTACCCCTAGTAAGTCTCGTCTGGGCGCCAATGCGTTGCTTGCGGTGTCATTAGCGACTGCGCACGCGGCGGCGCGGCAAGCGGGCTTACCGTTGTATCGGTATCTGTCGCCCGACGCAAAGCGCTATACCTTGCCGGTGCCTATGATGAATATCATCAATGGCGGCGCGCACGCCAATAACAGCCTAGACATTCAGGAATTCATGATCGTGCCCGCGGGTGTGCCCTCGCTCGCTGAGGCGGTGCGCTGTGGGGCAGAGATTTTTCACGCGCTAAAGAAAATACTGAACGCCAAGGGGCTCTCCACCGCAGTCGGGGATGAGGGTGGCTTTGCCCCGGATCTACCGTCCAATGCGGCCGCCTTAGACACTATTTTAGACGCGATTCGACAGGCCGGTTACGCGCCAGGGCGCGACGTCTGGTTGGGGCTTGATGCGGCGAGTTCTGAGTTTTATAAGGACGGTCTTTATCAGCTCACTCGTGAGGGTCTGACATTCGACTCTGCTGGCTTTGCCGGTTATTTGAGTAAGCTGGCGACCGACTATCCGATCATTACCATTGAAGACGGGATGGCCGAAGGCGACTGGGAAGGTTGGATTCATCTCACGGAGCGTTTGGGCGGTAGTCGGCAGATCGTCGGTGACGATGTGTTTGTCACCAATACCGCGATTCTCGCCGAGGGCATTCGCCGAAAAGTCGCCAATGCCATTTTGATCAAACCCAATCAGATTGGCACGCTGACAGAAACGCTGGCTGCCATCAAAATGGCGAGCGACGCACACTATGCGTCGGTGGTCTCGCATCGTTCGGGTGAGACGGAGGACGCGACCATTGCGGATTTGGCGGTGGCCACCCAAGCCACCCAGATCAAGACCGGTTCGATGTCCCGCTCGGATCGGGTCGCGAAGTACAACCAGCTGTTACGCATTGAAGCTGAGCTCGGCGATCGAGCGCACTATGCGGGTATCGGCGCCTTCCCAATGAAGGCAAGCGTCGCGTGAGTCGATGCGGATGTGTGTTTCAATGGATCGTGCTAGGTTATTGAGCCTATGAAACTGTTCGCTGCAGCGCTATTGATGGTGGTCGCGATACTCCAGTATCGACTGTGGGTGTCCGATGGGGGTGTCCGCTCAGTGATGGTGTTAAAGAAAGCGGTGGCCACCCAGACCAGTGAAAACCAAGGCCTCCTGCGTCGTAATGACCAGTTGGCGGCGGAAGTGAAAGATCTCAAAGAAGGTACCGCGGCGTTGGAGGAGCGAGCGCGCAACGATCTGGGCATGATTGGGGCCAGCGAGACGTTTTTCCAGGTGGTGGATGCGCCACCACCGGGTCTGCCGACCCCGGCGCCCGCACCGGCTCCTGCAGAAGGTGTTGCGGCCCAGCATGACCCGTGAGGATGAGGCGAGCCGGCTGCCGTCACTCGCCTATTGGCTGGTGATGCCGGCCGCCGGTGCGGGCACCCGCATGCAAGCGGGCGATCAGGCAGTGCCCAAACAATACATTGCTCTGGCCGGTCGTTCGGTCATGGAGCACGCGCTCGATCCGTTTATTGCTGATGACGACTGTGAGGGCATCGTCGTGGCCTTGCAAGCACAGGACCGTTACTTTCATGCGCTGCCCGTGGCGACCCACCCTAAGGTGTTTCACACCCTAGGCGGTGGCACGCGCCGCGAGTCAGTGTTGAAAGGCTTGCAGGATGTGAGGCAACGGGTCGCGTCGCGGGACGCGTGGGTGTGGGTCCACGATGCGGCACGCCCCTGTGTGCGCCGCGCAGACATCGATCGGCTCAAAGCAGCGCTGAGCCGCCATCCTGCGGGGGCGCTGCTGGCCGTGCGAGTCAACGACACTTTAAAGCGAGCGAATCCAACGGGGGTGGTTGAGGCCACTGTGCCACGCGATGGGATCTGGCGTGCGTTGACGCCGCAGGCTTTTCGTCTGGACGCGCTCACTGAGGCGCTGACACATTGTCCTGAGGCGACCGATGAGGCCAGCGCCATGGAAGCGAGCGGGGCATTCCCGCTGTTGGTCGCGGGTGAGGCAGATAATATGAAGATCACAGAAAGCGCTGATGTCGCCGTGGCTTTACAGATTTTACGGGGGAGGTCGCGATGACGGATCTTCGCATCGGCTTTGGTTTTGACGTCCATGCCTTTGGTGTGGGCGATCATGTGTGGTTGGGCGGCTGTCGTGTCGCGCACACCCATGGGGTGGTGGCGCATTCCGATGGGGATGTGTTGTTGCACGCCTTGTGTGATGCGCTGTTGGGGGCTGCCGGCTTAGGGGATATCGGTGAACATTTTCCAGACAGCGACGAGACGCTCAAAGGCGTCGCCAGTGCGCTGTTGTTGACCGCGACGATGGAGCGCGTCCAAGCGGCGGGTTATGGCGTGGTGAATGCCGATCTCACCCTGTTGGCTGAGCGGCCGCGCTTAGCCGCACACCGGGTGGCTATTCGCGAGAGTGTGGCGCGGCTGTTGGGTGTTGCGCTTGAGCGCGTGAATATCAAGGCGACCACCACCGAGCGCTTAGGGTTTATCGGGCGGGGTGAGGGGCTCGCCGCTCAGGCTGCGGTGCTGCTAGAGCGCAGAGCCTGAACGCGCTGCCAACGGAGTGGCTTGAGAGTGCGCTCGCGCCGATGCGCGCGTTCGCTACACCGACCGTTCAGGCGTGCCTGAAAAAGGTCCCGGAAGACTTCGTGGTCTCGGAACGCTTAGGCTTTGTCGCCGATGGCGGTGCCGCGCATGTGCTTTTAGAAGTCGAGAAGCGCGCCCGTGACACACTCGGTGTAGCGCGAAAGCTCGCGGCTGTCGCGGGCGTCGCAGCGCGGGATGTGGGTTTTGCCGGCCTTAAGGATCGTATGGCCGTTGCCACACAATGGTTTACGGTGCCCGCCACACGCAGCGTGTCCGACTGGCTGCATCAAGAAGGAGATGGCTTTCGGGTGATTGGCGCGCAGGCGCATTCCAAGAAGCTGCGGCGTGGGGCCTTACAGGGCAATCATTTTCGGATACGCCTCACTGAGTTGGCGGGTGCGACGAGCGATTTGCGTGAGCGCTTAGATACCCTGCCGCTCTCAGGTGTCCCCAATTATTTTGGGGTGCAGCGTTTTGGGCGGGAGGGTGCCAACTTGTGGGCGGTGCAGCGGCTGATGGCGGGCGGCGCCTTACCGGCGGGCCGTGAGGCACGGGGTTTTGTATTGTCTGCGGCCCGTTCGTTGCTCTTTAATGCCCTGTTGGCGGCGCGCGTGCGCCAAGGTACCTGGAATCAGCTGGTGGCGGGTGAGTTGGTGAATCTGGATGGTCGCGGGAGCTGGTTTGTGGCGGATACCATTGACGACACCTTGATCGCCCGGTTGGCCGCTTTAGATATTCATCCAACGGGCCCGTTGGCGGGTGCGCGTGCGGAATCCATTGGGATCAGTCGCGCGTTAGAGGATGCGGTGTTCGCGGCCTTTGATCCTTTACCTGCGGTCTTAGAGGGTTTGCGGGTTGACGCGGCGCGGCGCCCGTTGCGAGTCGTGCCGCGTGAGTTTTCAGCCACCTGGCTAGACGATGCCCTAGAATTGTGCTTTGTATTACCGCCCGGTGCGTATGCCACCATGGTGGTCCGAGAATTAGTGTTGACGGCGGATGCAACCAGTGAGGGACATGATGATTCACGTGACTGATCGCGATGGGATTCGCACTCTAACCATTGACCGGCCACCGGTGAATGCCTTGAATCACGAGGTATTAGTGGCCTTAAGCGATGCGTTGCAAGCCGCGCCGGGTGAGGGCGCGCGTGGGCTGATGTTGAGTGGCGCCGGGATGCTGTTCACGGCCGGTCTCGATGTGCGCCACGTCTTGAGTTTGGATGCGGTGGGCCTGCGCGCTTTTCTCGGTACCTTTTTTGGCTGTCTTCAGGTGCTGGTGAGGTCTCCGATTCCGGTGGTCGCTGCCCTGAATGGAGCGAGTCCGGCCGGTGGCGCGGTGTTGGCGTTGTGTTGTGATTGGCGGGTGATGGCGCGCGGCGCCGGACGCATTGGCCTTAATGAGGTGCAGGTGGGACTTTTCCCGGGTGCGTTTATCGCGACACTGCTCAGTCGTTGTGTCGGTGAGCGCAAAGCCGGGCATTTGTTGCTCAGTGGTGCGTTGCTGTCGCCTGCGGATGCTTTTGCCTGTGGTCTGGTGGATGAGTTGGCGGATCCCGAATCGCTGCACGCAACGGCGTGCACGTGGTTAGAGGGCTGTCTGGCTGCGCCGCCTCAGGCCTTCGCGATGACCAGGCGTTTGCTACGAAAGGACATGATCAAGGCAGCCGAGGCGATGGACGGTGCGGCGCTCGATGCCTTAGTGGAGGCGTGGATGGCGCCTGAGGCGCGCGCCATGTTGCAGGCCGTGACCGCGAAGCGAAAGCCTGCGCCTTAAGTGGGGTCTCACGACGCTTTCGTCAGCAACACATACAGCGCACCGCTACCGCCGTCGCGGGGTCGGGCTGAGGTAAAAGCCTCTACCGCGTCCCAATGGCAAAGCCAGTAGGCGACGGTGTCTTTTAGTACCGGGCCTAAAGCCCCGGAGCCATGGCCTTTGCCATGGATCACGCGGATACAGCGATGGCCCTGGTGAAGGCAGGCCGACAGGTGGCGTCGCAGCGTGGCCTCGGCGGCCAGCGAGGTGAGCCCGTGGAGGTCAATGTCGGCTTCTATCCGCCACTGACCGCGACGCAGTTGGCTTAGGGTGCGAGCCGACACCGTGGCTCGGTGGAAGTGGCGGTCCGTGCCTACCTGGGTGAAGTGATCCGTCGGACGAATGCCGCGCGTTTCCGTCAAGACACCTGCTTTGGGCGCGCGTCGGTGCGTTCGGCTGGGGGTGGGCAATACGTGGGTGTGCGTCACTTTTAAGGGGCGAACGGGGCCCACGGCCTCTCGAAAAGACAGGTCGGGTTCGGCGGGCTTGGGTGGCGGCGGTCTTGCCATCGAAGGGATTCCCATCGGTCTGTACTCTTCCAGTTTATACTGGCTCGGTCCATGAATATTTTACTTAGCAATGATGATGGGTGGCGTGCCGAGGGTCTGCGGGCTTTGGCACGGGAGATGCAGTCGGTGGGCTCGGTGACCGTGGTCGCACCCGATCGCAACCGCTCTGGTGCGTCGAATTCCCTTACCCTCGATGCACCGCTTCGGATCGTCGGCGAAGAGCCACATTGGTATGCCGTGAATGGCACCCCAACCGACTGCGTTCACTTGGCGATCTCAGGATTTTTAGCCGAGGAGCAGCAGCTGCTGCTCTCCGGTATTAATGATGGCGCGAATTTAGGTGATGACGTCTTGTATTCAGGCACGGTCGCGGCCGCGATGGAGGGCCGCTTTTTGGGCTTGCCGAGTATTGCGCTGTCATTAGCAGCCGGTGGTGAGCGTCACTTTGATAGCGCGGCGCGTCTCAGTCGGGAGTTTGTTACCCGCTTGCTGCAAAAGCCGCTGCCGCGCGCGACGCTGTTTAATATCAATATTCCAGATTTGCCCTACGAACAGATCAAGGGCTGGCGCGCCACGCGTTTGGGTGTGCGCCATCGTGCAGAGAAAATGGTGCGCACCCATGACCCACGCGGTCGACCGATGTATTGGGTGGGCGCGCCCGGGGCGGGTCAAGATGCCGGTGAGGGCACTGATTTTCATGCAATCGAGCACGGTTATGTGTCCGTGACACCCTTGCATATCGATCTGACGCAACATGGTGGTATCGCACCGCTGGCCGAGTGGTTGGAGCGCGTGCATGTCTGATTCCAGAGTGGCCGGGATCGGCATGACCAGCGCGCGCACGCGCGAACGTTTAATTACTCGTCTGCGCGAACAAGGCATCAAGGATGAGGCGGTGTTGGATCGCATCCGCAATGTGCCGCGACACTTGTTTGTTGATGAGGCCTTGTCAAGCCGTGCGTACGAAGACACGGCCTTGCCGATTGGCTTTGGGCAGACGATCTCCCAACCGTTTGTGGTGGCTCGCATGACGGAGGCACTGCTCAGTGCCGGACCGCTGCGTAATGTGCTCGAGGTGGGTACCGGCTGTGGTTATCAGACGGCGGTGATTTCAGCGCTGGTGACGCGAGTGGAATCCATCGAGCGGATCAAGCCGATTCTAGATCGGACCAAAGTGCGCTTAAAGGAGCTGGGCATTAAGAATGTTCGCTTAAAGCATGGCGATGGCGCTGAGGGTTGGAAAGCGCACGCACCTTATGATGCGATCTTGGTGGCCGCCGCGCCTTTGTCGGTCCCGCAGGCGCTGCTGGCGCAATTATCCCCGAAAGGGGGTCGCTTGATTTTGCCGGTGGGTCCGGAAGGCGCTCAAGAGCTGTTGCGGATCACTCGACGGGAGGAGCACTTTCTACGTGAGAAGTTAGGTGCGGTGAGTTTTGTGCCACTCGTGGGCGGTATGGGCTGATCGTGTTAGCGTGCGGGCGTCGCGCCTTAGGCGTCGGGTGCATCACGGTGTGGTTGTTGGTCAGCTGTGCGACTGAGCGCGCAGGGACACCGTCAGGCACCTATGTGGTGAGACCCGGTGACACCCTCAGTGCCATCGCCACCCGCTTCGGTCTCGATTATCACGATCTCGCGCGCTGGAATGGGGTAGGCGGTGATTTTCGCATTGAAGTGGGTGAGGTCTTGCGTTTGTCGCCGGCCACCGGCGCCGCGTCGCGTAGCGGCCAAGCGATCGTCCCTACGCCTACGCACAGTGAGCGCGCACCGTCCGCGAGCCCGCATTGGAGTTGGCCGGCAGAGGGTCGTGTGCTGACTCCGGTCACTCAGCCGGCGGGTGGTATGGGGGTGCGCATCGAGGGGGTGTTCGGTGCGCCGGTGCGGGCGGCGGCCAACGGTCGGGTGGTTTATCAGGGCGCAGGCCTTCGCGCGTACGGTCGCCTACTGATCATTAAGCACGATGAGACTTGGCTGTCGGCCTATGGGTATAACCAATCGGTGTCGGTGGCGGAGGGGGATCAAGTGCGCGAAGGTCAACAGATCGCCACGATGGGTGAGGGCCCGGGCCATCAAGCCATGCTCTATTTTGAAATTCGAGTGAACGGCCACCCGGTGGATCCGCGGAGCCACTTGCCATCGTGGAAGCCCTCACTTTGAGAGTGGTGCCGCTTAGCGGCGTGGCAAGATCCACGCCAGTGCCACCGCGCGGTCGTCGCTGGCCAATAGATTGTAGGTGCGCGCCGCCGCGCCTAGGGTCATGACTTCCATGCCGATGCCATGTGCGGCGGCGTGTGCGAACAGCGCGGGCTCAGGCCAGCGGGCTTGGCCGTCGGTGGCGAGCAACAGCACCGACACCTTTAGCGTCAGGAAGGGTGCGAAGGATGCCGGCGTCAGATCAGTGATCGAGTGGATTGACCAAGGCAGCCACTGGGTCGGTGTCAAGATCGCACTGTGGGTGACGGTTTGATCCGCCACGGTCACACTGTCCGCGGTGTAGCGTGTCACGCGGAAGGGCGCTTGGGGCGATGTGGCATTCAGTTGCATCGCGCTACGATACCGCATTCATGAGCACTCTCTACGTCGCGGTCACTGATCTAGAGGGGTTGGCCTCGGGGGCGCGCCCACCGTGGCCGCTGGCTGAACGTCTGCTCGCACGGGCTGACCGGCGGGTGGTCAACGGCGACTGGCGACAGTGGGTCCTCGCTCAGGCGGGCTTAACGGTGGTCGGTGGTGGCGTACCGTTAGCCCAGCAAGTCGCGCAGGCGGCGGGATGTGCGTCCCATCCGGCGGGTGGCTGGTGGCTGGTCAGTCCCTTGCACTTAAGTGTCGGTCTGAGCAGCGTGCAAGTGCACCCGAGTGGTGTGCTCTCTTTGTCTCAGGCCACGCAGGCGGGTCTGGTCGATGAGTTTAAAAGTTCTTGGCCGGATCCATCGGTGCAATTGCACGCCACGCCCTTCGGCTTGTTGCTGGCGGTGGAGCCGGCACTTTGCGCGCACAGCGTGGATCCAGCAGGTCACGGGGGTCGCGGGTTAGAGGAGATGCGACCGACCGGGCCGGACGGAGGCGCACTGTGGCGGTTGATGACTGAGCTACAGATGTGGCTGCATGAGCGGCGACTCCTGAGTCTGCAGGGGAGCAAGGTCAATGCCCTGTGGCTATGGGGCGGCGGCGGTGGACGCTTGCAGGGTGTGGCGCAGTGGCCCGTGGTTCATAGTGCGGATCCGTGGCTTAGAGCGGTGTGTGGCGATGCGGCGCATGCAGTGCGTACCGACCGGCTGGAGACCTGGAGTGTGGAGGATGCGGTGGCGGCCGGGCACGATGGGATCGCGATGGAGCAGAGGTGGTGGCACGTGCTGTCGCAGGGGTTGAGCACTCGCCAATGGCAGCGTGCGCTTGTCTATCTGGATGGTGTGGAATATCAGTTGATGCGCCACCACAAGTTACGGCTGTGGCGCAGGTCGCGTGTTTTAGGTGATCGTTCATGATGCCACATCGTCCCATCAGTCGCCGCGACATACCATCCGATGTCCTGCTTCCCACGCTCGATCCTCTGCTGGCTCGCATTTATGCCGCGCGGGGTGTGCGTTCCATGGACGATCTGCGTTTGTCGATGGATGGCCTGCTGCCGGTACGGAGCTTGGAGGGTGTGGAGGCGGCAGCCGCACTGCTGGCTGCTGAACTCGCGGGGGATGGAAGGATTTTGGTGGTCGGTGACTACGACGCCGATGGGGCCACCGCGAGTGCCCTCATGGTGCGTGCACTGCGCGCTTTCGGTTATCCGCACGTGGATTACTTGGTGCCGGATCGTATCGTGTATGGCTATGGACTGACACCGGGCATCGTCGAGTTAGCGCGCGAACGCGCACCCACTCTGCTGGTGACCGTGGATAACGGCATCTCCAGTCATGAGGGCGTGGCTGCGGCTCGAGCCTTAGGGATGCAGGTGCTGATCACCGACCACCATTTGCCAGGACCCACGCTGCCGGATGCGCAAGTGATTGTGAATCCGAATGTGCGGGGTGCCACCTTTAACAGTCGGGCGCTGGCGGGCGTGGGAGTGGCGTTTTATGTGATGGCAGCGCTTGCCCGCACGCTTGAAAAACCCCTGTCGATGGTGACCGCTTTGCTGGATCTGGTGGCGCTCGGTACGGTGGCAGATGTCGTAGCGCTCGATCAAAACAATCGGATTTTGGTGCAGGCGGGATTGGAGCGCATCCGCGCGGGTCGCTGTTGCCAGGGGATTAAGGCATTGGCTGAGGTCGCCGGGCGAAGCGTGTCGGCGGTGGGGACAACCGATCTGGGGTTTTTCTTAGGGCCGCGCTTGAATGCGGCTGGGCGCATGAAGGATATGTCTATCGGCATTGAATGCCTGCTGACTGATGATCCCGAGCGGGCCAAGTTGCTGGCCAAACAATTGGATGGCTTAAATCGCGAACGACGTGCAACCGAGGCGGTTATGCAGGAGCAGGCGCGCGAGATCGTCGCGCGCCTTCATTTAGATGAGCCAGGGATTGCATTGCCGGCTGCGATTTCACTTTTTGATCGGACCTGGCATCAGGGCGTGGTGGGTTTAGTCGCATCGCGAGTGAAGGAGCAGGTGCATCGACCCGTCGTCGCGTTTGCAGGCGCTGAGGGAGGGCTGGCGCGCGGGTCCGCGCGCTCAGTGCCAGGCATTCATATTCGGGATGCCTTCGAGGCCGTCGCTACGCTGCGACCGGGGTTAATTGATAAATTTGGTGGGCATGCGATGGCGGCCGGGCTGACCTTGTCGGCAGATCGCGTCAAGGAATTTGGTCAGTTGCTGTCCGAGGAAGTGGCGCGTCGTGCGTCGCCGGGTTTGTTGGAGGGCCGTGTGTACACGGACGGTGCGCTCGCGGTGTCGGATTTGGTATTGGAGACGGCCGAGCGATTGCGCACCGCGGGTCCTTTTGGTTCGGGATTCCCGGAGCCTACGTTTGATGGCGAGTTTTCTGTGGTGGAGGCGCGTGTGTTGGGCGAAAGCCACCTAAAGCTGTGGCTACGGGCGAGTGCGGCGGCTGTGCCCTTAGAGGCCATTGCCTTTGGCTGGTTGCTGCGGCCGGGTCATCGCGTGCCGTCGGTGCATGCGCGCATACGGGCTGTTTATCGCTTGGATGTGAACGAGTACATGGGAAAGCGGCGCCTGCAACTGCTGTTAGAGGATGTGGTCCTACTGGATGACTGAGTGAGGGCCTTAGGCCCGCAACGAGGTGAAACATGCTAGGATTGACGCCTGTTTTCACAACTGTTTCCCGCCGTTATGACCGCTGACACCATGCCTTTGATAGCGCCTATTCGGCGGATGCTGATCGATCTGGAGGATCGATTGGCGACCCTACGGGGGTATCTTTGAATACGATCGCAAGAGTGAGCGGCTCGCTGAAGTTAGCCGCGAACTCGAGGATCCTAAGGTCTGGGAAAACGCCGAGCGTGCGCAAACGCTGGGTCGCGAACGCGCCCAACTCGATAACCTCACCAGTCGATTAGATCGCGTTCGCAATGGGATCGCAGCTTCTTTAGAGCTTCTGGAGTTGGCCGAGGCGGAGGGCGAGGGTTCGCTGGTCGCTGAGGTGGAGCGTGATTGCACCCAGCTGGAGCGGGACGTGAAGACGCTGGAGTTTCAGCGCATGTTCCCCGGTCAAATGGATTCCCATAATGCCTATCTAGACATCCAAGCGGGTGCCGGCGGCACCGAAGCGCAGGATTGGGCACAGATGCTGCTGCGCATGTACGGTAAATGGGCAGACGCCCACGGCTTCAAGCTCGAGGTGATGGATCAGTCTGACGGTGAAGTGGCGGGCATCAAGGGCGTGTCGTTGCGGGTAGAAGGCGAGTATGCCTATGGCTGGCTGCGCACGGAGACGGGTGTGCATCGCTTGGTCCGTAAGTCACCGTTTGACTCCGGCAATCGACGCCACACCTCGTTTGCGTCTGTTTTCATATCACCCGAAGTGAATGATGACATCAATATTGATATCAACCCGGCAGACCTTGAGGTGGATACTTTTCGTTCCAGTGGCGCGGGTGGCCAGCATGTCAATAAAACCGAGTCAGCGATTCGTATTAGGCATGTGCCGACCGGCATTGTGGTGAGTTGCCAAAGTGAACGCAGTCAGCATAAAAACCGTGGTACAGCCATGAAAATGCTGAAAGCAAAGATGTATGAGCTTGAATTTAACAAGCGTAATGCCGCGGCTAAAGTGCTTGAGGATTCAAAGTCGGACGTGAGCTGGGGTAACCAGATACGCTCCTATGTGCTCGATCAATCGCGTATCAAAGATCTGCGGACGGGTGTGGAAGTGGGTAATACCGGGGCGGTTCTCGATGGCGACCTGGATCCGTTTATGGAAGCAAGCCTAAAGATGGGGTTGTGACAATGAATGACGACGTAATCAGCAATCAGGCCGACAGCGCACGAACCGACGACAACAAGCTCATCGCCGAGCGGCGGGAGAAGCTGGAGGCGCTCAAAGCGCAGGGTCAGGCCTTTCCTAATGACTTTCGACGGGATGCCCTAGCCGATGATCTGGTCAGCACCTTCGCTGAGCGTTCCTCCGACTGGTTGGATACGGAGGCGGTGACGGTGCGGGTTGCGGGTCGCATGATGGCCAAGCGCGATATGGGTAAGTCGAGCTTTATCAAGCTGCAGGATTCATCTGGCTCGATTCAGTTATATCTTCAGGCCAGTAGTCTAGGCGACAGTTATCAGGCCTTTAAGAGTTGGGATGTGGGTGATGTGGTGGCAGCGACCGGTACGCTGATGCGCACCCGCACGGGTGAATTGTCAGTGCGTGCGCAGTCACTGCGGTTACTCGTTAAATCCCTGCGTCCGCTGCCTGATAAATGGCATGGTCTCACGGACACGGAAAGCCGTTATCGGATGCGCTATGTGGATCTGATTGTGAATGCGGAGAGCCGGGCGGTATTTGAAATGCGCACTCGCATCGTGCGTTACATTCGTCAGTTTTTGGACGCCGGTGGATTCATGGAGGTGGAGACGCCCATGATGCAGCCGATTCCAGGAGGGGCGGTCGCGCGCCCTTTCGTGACGCACCATAATGCATTAGACATCAATATGTATCTGCGTATCGCGCCTGAGTTGTATCTCAAGCGGTTAGTAGTCGGCGGCTTTGAACGTGTCTATGAAATCAACCGAAACTTCCGTAACGAAGGTCTGTCGACGCGCCACAACCCTGAGTTCACGATGCTGGAGTTGTATCAGGCTTATGCAGCCTATGAAGAGATCATGGAATTGGTAGAGCGTCTATTTGTCGGTCTAGCGGATGCGGTATTAGGGCAACGAGAGGTCGGCTACCAGGGAACCCGTATCGATTTCTCGGTGCCTTTTAAGCGCGTCACCATCGAGGACAGCATCATTGCGCAGAACCCCGACCTCGATCGCTCCTCGCTTCGCGATGTGAACTATCTGCGTGCTCAGTTGAAGAGGCGAGATATCGCATTCGATTTGAGTGATGGAGCGGGCAAGTTGCAGATTGCTTTCTTTGATGCGACCGTTGAGCACACACTGCAGCAACCGACGTTCGTCTACGCCTATCCGACTGAGGTCTCACCCTTGTCACGCTGCAATGATCAAGACCCGTTTGTCACAGACCGTTTTGAGTTCTTCGTCGCAGGACGTGAACTGGCCAACGGCTTTTCGGAGCTGAATGATTCAGCAGAGCAGGCTGCTCGCTTCCAGGAGCAGGTGGCGCGTAAAGATGCCGGTGATGTCGAGGCGATGTATTTTGATGCGGATTACATACGCGCTTTGGAGTATGGCCTACCACCGACGGGTGGACTCGGTGTGGGCATAGACCGCTTAGTGATGCTGTATGCGAATGTTCCCTCGATTCGTGATGTGCTGCTGTTTCCACAGATGAAACCGGAGCAACCCGCTGCTCGAGATTAAGCGGTCACGGGATAAGGTAGTAGGTCAGCATGTAAACCGGTGCCGTCCTCGAGTGTGAGCGGTGCAATGCAGTCAAGCGGTAGGACGGCGCAGAGCGATAGCCGCTGATCGATCACGATCGCGTTGACGATTTCACCCACTTTTTCGCTACCGTTAAGTAGCGCAGCGAGTGGTTCCGGTGTGAGTTCGGCTTGGGCGCTAAATCGCATTAAGCGGCGTTTGATGCGACCGAGATGCTGGGTGCGCGCCACGATCTCCTGACCCGTATAGCAGCCTTTGTTAAAGCTGATGGCATCGAGTAGATCAAGATTCAGCATTTGTGGAATCCAGCGCTCGCAGGTGGACTCGGTGATTTCGGGAATGCCGGCTTTGATTAAAGCGTGTGTCCAAAGCCGCTTATCCCCTTGCATCAGTGGGTGAGTTAAAGAGGCATCGCCTAATCGGTTCGCAATGGCCTGTGATCGAGACACATCCAGCGTCGCTCGTGCGAGGCTGACTTTGGCGCGAAGCACGCACCGTGCTAGGTGGGCATGCACGCGAGCGGTTAAGGAGTGATGTACCGCGAGGGCTATCACGTCGCTGCTCGGTATCAGCCAGAGGATCGCAATCACGCGGCCCTGAGCGCTGAGAAGTGCTCCGAGGGTGGCCGTCTCCGCGCGTAGCTCGCGTGTGTCTTGAGTGATCTGTCCCTGCAAAAAGGACAGTCGGTCGGGGCCGCTGAGGAGAATGAGGTCAAGTGGAGGCGGTGTGTTTGGCATGCCTAAACTATAAGGCTTAACGCACGGACAGGTGCAGTGCGCGGTGAACAGAAGCTGAGTGAGTGGGCCATCGCACAATGAATTATTAAGAACTGCATTAATATTATATAGTTAACCATATTAATTAAAGTAATTTATAAGTAATACATAGGGCTTTGGCCACTCGGCTGCCGGTGGTGCTGCAGTGCGTTATCTGGCAACATCTTGCGCTATGACACGGGAAAATAAGCCGCTTCAGCCAGCCGCCGGCCATTCGTCGGTGGAGCCCGTTTTGGGGGAGCCTCCGGTCCGGATGCCGCCACCCCTCGGCGAGCCGGTGGCTGAGTTCGGTGGCGTCGAGGGTCCGGACCCCACCCGCTTTGGCGATTGGGAGAAAGGTGGCCGGTGTATCGATTTTTGAGCTGCGGAGTCGCTGTTTTATCGCGCTAAGGACCATCTATTTTGATGAAAGCTTCACGTCCCCTGTCGCCGCACCTGTCGGTGTATCGCTTCGCGCATACCATGGCCCTGTCGGTACTGCACCGCGCCACTGGAATTCTGCTCAGTGTGGCGTCGATTGGCGCGGTCAGTTGGTTGCTGGCTTTGGCGGCGGGTCCTGCGTCGTATGCGCGCGTCATGGGCCTCTGGCAATCGCCCTTAGGCTGGCTGGTGCGGGTCGGGCTTCTAGCGTCGGTTGCGTATCACCTGTGTGCGGGGATCCGTCATTTGGTATTTGATCTGGGTGTTGGACTTGAAAAGCACACGGCGCGTCGTGCCGGTCAGTGGGTGATCATCCTCGCCTTGTTGTTGACGGCGGCGAGTGTCGGCTGGATGTGTTTTGCTGGCGGTGCACGATGAAAACGGTGGGCAGAGCGCCACGGCTGTTCGGCCTTCGTCGCCACGGTGCGGCTGGGCATTGGTGGTTACAACGCTTAAGTTCCATCGCGCTGGTGCCGCTGTGTCTGTGGTGGGTCGTGCTTTTATTGAGTCACGATCTGTCCTACGAGGGTGCGCGTGCGCTATTCACTGATCCGCTAGAGGCAAGTCTTGCGCTGCTTCTGGTTGTGTGTGGGCTTCACCATTCGTGGTTAGGGGTGTCGGTAATCATTGATGATTACCTCCATGCCATCGTGCTGAAGCGAGCGGTGCGTCGTTCGCTGCAATGGGCGCATGTGCTGTTGGCGGTCATCGCGATCACTGCCGTTATATCGATTTTATGTGGAATTAACTGATGAGTGATTACGAGTTTATAGACCATCGCTACGATGTGGTGGTGGTCGGCGCCGGCGGCGCCGGCCTGCGCGCTATTTTCGGCTTAGCGGAATCAGGCCTGAGTGTGGCAGGCGTATCTAAAGTGTTTCCGACTCGCAGTCATACGGTGGCAGCGCAAGGGGGCATCTCTGCGGCGCTCGGTAATATGGGTGCCGATGATTGGCGATTCCATTTCTACGACACCATCAAAGGCTCCGATTGGCTAGGCGATCAAGACGCGATTGAATACATGTGCAAGGAGGCGCCGGCGGCCGTCATTGAGCTTGAGCACTACGGCGTGCCCTTTTCTCGTACCGAGGCGGGTCTCATCTACCAACGGCCGTTCGGTGGTATGACGACTCATTATGGCCAGGGTATCGCGCAGCGGACGTGCGCCGCCGCGGATCGCACCGGACACGCGATGTTGCACACCCTGTATCAGCAAGCGCTGAAGCACAATGCAAAGTTTTTTATTGAGTACTTTGCGATTGATTTGATTATGCAGGACGGTGCCTGCCGCGGTGTGATCGCGCTAGAGATGGCAACCGGTCGATTGCATCGGTTCTTAGCGCATCAAGTGATCTTGGCGACCGGTGGTTATGGGCGCGCCTATTTCTCATGCACCTCGGCACACACGTGCACAGGTGATGGCGGCGGCATGGTGGCGCGAGCGGGGCTGCCGCTGCAGGACATGGAGTTTGTTCAATTCCACCCCACCGGTATCTATGGAGCGGGTTGTCTGATCACGGAAGGGTCACGCGGCGAAGGTGGTTATCTGACCAATGCCAGTGGTGAGCGTTTCATGGAACGTTACGCGCCCAATGCCAAAGACCTAGCGAGTCGTGATGTGGTGTCTCGTTCGATGACTATTGAGATCCGGGAAGGCCGTGGCGTCGGTGAGCAGGCGGATCACATCCATCTGCACCTAGAGCATTTGGGTGCGCAGGTCATTCACGATCGGTTACCTGGTATTGCTGAAACGGCACGCATTTTTGCGGGTGTGGATGTCACCAAGGCGCCGATTCCCGTGCTGCCCACCGTGCATTACAACATGGGTGGTATTCCCACGAACGTCCAAGGCCAAGTGGTCACGGTCCGTGATGGACAGGCGGAAACAGTGGTCGAGGGGTTGATGGCGGTCGGTGAGGCCGCCTGTGTGTCGGTGCATGGGGCGAATCGCTTAGGCTCTAATTCGTTGCTTGATTTGGTGGTGTTCGGCCGCGCGGCGGCCATGCACTGTGCCGCCACGCTGAAGCCCGAGGCAGAGCACGCGCCGCTTCCCGCCAGTGCCTCAGAGCCGATTGTGGCTCGACTTGATCGTCTGCGGCATCGACAGGGTCAGCGTGCGACGGCAGAGGTCAGGCTTGAAATGCAGAAATTAATGCAGTCGGATGCGGCGGTGTTTCGGACCGGAAAGACACTGGCCGAAGGCTGTGAGAAGCTAAAGACCACCTTCAACGCGGTGCTTGATATCGGCCTCACTGACCGCTCCTTGACTTGGAATACCGATTTGATTGAGACGATGGAGCTTGAGAATCTCATGCTGCAGTCAGTCGCAACGATTCACTCTGCTGCTAATCGCAAGGAGAGTCGTGGCGCACATGCGCGAGAGGACTATCCAGAGCGTGATGATGTTCAGTGGCTTAAGCATTCGCTGTGTTGGGTCGACGAAGCAGGCGTACCCCGCATGGACTATCGGCCAGTGCATCTGAACACGTTGACGAACGAGGTGGAGGCGATTCCACCCAAAGTGCGTACCTACTAAGACGGCGATAAGCGAGAGTATCAATGGCTGAGTTCACATTGCCCGCGGCATCCCGCTATAAAGACATTCCTGGGAAGCGTCATCCCGCGCCAGCGGGTGCGACCCGAGTGGTGAATTTTCAAATTTATCGCTTTGATCCTGATCAACCCGATAAGCCGCGCATTGATCACTACGCGATTGATATGGATCGTTGTGGCCCCATGGTGTTGGATGCATTGTTAAAGATTAAAAATGAGATTGATCCGAGTCTCACGTTTCGGCGGTCATGTCGTGAGGGGATCTGCGGCAGTTGCTCTATGAACATTGATGGGGTCAATACATTGGCCTGCACTAAGGCGATTGCGGATGTTAAGCGCGATGTGAAAATTTTCCCGTTGCCACACATGCCGGTGATGAAGGATTTGGTCACGGACCTGACGCAGTTCTATGAGCAGTACGCCTCAGTCAAGCCGTGGCTGCAGACGAAGAGTGAGGCGCCGTTAGGCCGTGAACGCTTGCAGAGCAAACAGCAGCAGGAAAAGGTCGATCGACCCTCAGCCTGCATTTTGTGCGCCTGCTGTTCGACGAGTTGCCCCAGTTATTGGTGGAACAGCGATCAGTATCTAGGCCCGGCTGCGTTACTGGCGTCCTATCGCTGGATTGTCGACTCACGAGATGAAGCCCAAGCGGCTCGTCTGGATCAATTGGATGACGCGTTTAAGCTGTACCGCTGTCATACGATTATGAATTGTACCGAGGCGTGTCCTAAGGATCTCAATCCGGCGAAGGCCATCGCGGAGATCAAAAAGATGATGGCCGAGCGCCCTTGAACCACGTGCCGACCGATGACGAGGTGTGGCGTAGGCTGCGATGGAGTGCTCGACGCGGCATGCGGGAACTCGATGTGTTGCTTGAGCGCTACTTACAGACCCGTTGGGCGCTCGCTTCGACGGAGCGGAAGGGTGAGTTTATGGCGTTGCTGGAGTTATCTGATCCTGAGCTCGCCGCAGTATGCCTTGGGCGCGTGCCACCACCGACCGGCTGGGAGGCCTTAATTCTTGAGCTCACCGGCCCGTCGAGCGAACTTTCTGAGCCCAACGCTGTCTATCCAGACCATGTGGGGCCTGTTTCCCGCTTAGGCGGGGATGCGTGACACACCATCAGGAGGATGCCGAGCTGGTGGTGCGCGTGCAGCGCGGCGAGCGTGCGGCTTTTGATGTTCTGGTGTTGCGTTATCAGCAGAAGGTCATGAATTTGGTCTTGCGGTATGTGCGCGATCGGTCGGAGGCAGAGGACGTGACTCAGGAGGCATTTCTGAAAGCGTATCGCGCGTTGCCGACTTTTCGGGGTGAGAGCGCTTTTTATACCTGGCTTTATCGGATCGCGATCAACACGGCGAAGAACTCACTGGTTGCCAATAAACGTCGGTCACTGGACTATGAGCTCGATGCGCTTGAGGGCTCATCACATGGATTGCCAGAGGCACTGCGTGACCAAGAGACGCCGGAACGCTTGGCTTTGTCCGAGGAGATTCGTGGCACGGTGAGTGCGGCCATGGCAGCGCTACCAGCCGATTTACGTACCGCCATTGTGCTCCGTGAGATTGATGGCCTCAGCTATGAAGAGATTGCCAGTACCATGGATTGCCCAGTCGGTACGGTTCGGTCGCGTATTTTTCGGGCACGCGACGCGATTGATCGCCAGTTGCGGCCGCTTTTTTCGGCGGGACTCGGGCGGGGGTTGGAATGAGTGCGAGTGGCGATAGCAGCGAGCGTGGAGTGGGGTGAAGCGATGAGTGACATTGTCAATGAACAGCTGTCGGCACTCCTCGACGGAGAGTTGCCTCCAGAGGAAACGGCGTTGTTGTTTCGACGCTTTCGGCGTGAACCGGAGTTGGCGCAGCGGCTCGAGCGTTATCGCCTATATGGCGACTATCTGCGCGGCCAGGAAGACAATGCCAGTCGTGATTTAAGCCAGAAAATTAGTGCGCTGGTGGCGATAGAGCCTGAACTGCCGGATGTGCGACTCTCGCCTGCCGACCCATTGGGTTGGCGCAGCGCGCTCAGTGGGTTGGGTGTGGCGGCGAGCGTTGCGGCTTTCAGTGTGTGGTTGATTCATCACGGCGCAATGCTCAATTCGCGACCCGCGGTGGTCGCCAAGGCAGCGCCGATTATGTCAAATCCCAATCAAGTCATACCGCGGTCCGCACCGTTGAGTTTGCCCGCGGCGGTGGTCGCTGCGACGTCGGAGATGGACATGGCGCCTAAGGAGCCGGTGAGTTATGTGACGCCGGAGGCGCGCGGCGGTTTACAGGCGATCCCGGAGGCGGAGTTGGCGCGCTATGTGGTCGCTCACTCAGAAGTATCGACGCCGCTGTCCTCGCGAGATGTGCTGATTCATTTGGTCGCTGATGCGCCGAGTCAGGACGGTCGATGAGGCGTTTCTCCTGTCTGCTGGGCATGGTGTGTGCAGGTCTCGCGGCGTGCAGTGTTGCGCTCGCTGAGCAACAACCGCAGGAAGTGCTGGCCGCCATGAACGAGGCGCTTGCCTCACTCAGTTATGAGGGAGAGTTTTTACACATCGCTGATGGCCATATCGAGCGGCTGCACATATTTCATCGAGTCCGCGATGGGCAAGTGCTCGAGCATTTAATTAGCGAGTCTGGGACGGGTCGAGAAGTGATTCGTAACGGTGATGAGCTGCAATGTTACTTGCCACGCGAGCGCAAGGTGATAGTGGAAACACGCGCTGAGCCAGGCACCTTACTCGGTACGTTGCCGGTGTTCAGTCGTGGTTTGGAGAGTAGTTATCGTGTGGCGTTAGCCGGACATGAGCGCTCATCGATTGGTAAAGACGCGCAACTATTAGCCATCATCCCCCGCGACGCCTACCGTTTTGGTTATCGGGTTTGGATTGACTCCGAATCAAAAATGCCGGTGCGCACGGATCTGGTGGACGCACACGGGCGGGTGCTTGAGCAGGTCATGTTCTCCAAGCTCACGGTGGGTGGCCCGCTGTATAGCAATCTGTTTAAGCCGGTGGTGGATGCGACGGGTTTTGAGTGGATCCGTCAGGGGGGTGGCACATCCGGGCAGCCGGCGAGCAACACGCAGTGGCAGGTCGGTCATCTACCACCCGGATTCCAGCTCACCTCTAGCGGTTCACAGGCGGCGGCCGATGGCAGGGCGTCGGTGACTCATCTGGTGCTATCCGATGGTTTAGCGTCGATGTCCGTCTTTATTGAGGAACTCCCCTCGCCACCGCGTCAGGCTTGGTCGGGTGAGGGTCGCATTGGCGCTGCGTCGGTGTCGTCACACAGGGTGGCCAATCACCAGGTCACCGTGGTGGGCGAGGTGCCTGCCGGAGCCGTTCAGTGGGTCGCAAGTGGAGTGCGTGCGCCGGGGGCTGCCGTGGATAGTTTGGGGGCCCCTACAGCTCGCTCCATCGAGTCGCCGTGAGTGACCGTGAGTCGATTACAGCTCATTTCACGTGAGGACTGTCCGCTGTGCGAGGAGATGCACAGTGAGTTAGCGCCCTGGGTGTCAGAGCAACAGGCGGTTTTAACGCAGCTGGATGTGGACGCCGACCCGGTTCTTAAGCGCCGATATGGGTACCGAGTGCCTGTTTTGCTCATCGATGGCGAGCCCGCGTGCTACACGCGCCTCGATTGGGATGAGATTCGTCGTTTATGGGCGATGCCAAGTCACAGCTGAACCAGCGGCGACTGCTATAATTCGGCGGCTGGCCTGGCACTGTCGCCGGCAGGAGCCGTGCGACGACCATGAATGAGATTCGTAATTTTTCCATTATTGCCCATGTCGATCATGGCAAATCCACGCTCGCCGATCGCCTGATCCAGATGTGCGGTGGCTTGCAGCAGCGTGAGATGCAAGAGCAGGTATTAGACTCCATGGACTTGGAGCGTGAGCGAGGCATCACCATTAAGGCGCAGAGCGTCACGCTGCAGTACTTGGCTAAAGACGGTCAGCAGTATCAATTCAATCTCATTGATACCCCAGGGCACGTCGATTTTTCCTATGAAGTGTCGCGGTCGTTAGCCGCCTGTGAAGGGGCTCTGTTGGTTGTGGATGCCGCTCAGGGTGTCGAGGCGCAAAGCGTCGCCAACTGCTACACCGCGCTTGAGCAGGGTCTGGAGGTTGTTCCAGTCATTAACAAGATTGACCTACCATCCGCCGATGCGCAACGGGTCATCGTCGAGATCGAAGAGATCATTGGAATTGACGCGCAGGAAGCGGTGTTGGTTTCGGCAAAAACCGGCCAGAACGTGGATGCGCTACTCGAGGCGATTGTCGCTCGCATTCCGCCTCCGCGGGGCAGCGTAGAGGCGCCATTGCAGGCGCTGATCATCGACTCGTGGTTTGATAACTATGTGGGCGTCGTGTCCCTCGTTCGTGTCATGAACGGTCGTTTAAAGCGCGGCCAAAAAATTCGTATGTGGTCCACCGGGCGGGCGCACGAGTGTCAGCGACTCGGTCGTTTCACGCCAAAGCGCCTCGATGGAGAAGAACTCAGCGCGGGCGAGGTGGGATTCATTATTGCCGGCATTAAGGAAATCGATGGAGCGCCTGTCGGCGACACGATCACCCTCGAGTCAAATCCTTGCTCAGAAGCATTGCCTGGTTTTAAGCGTATTCAGCCGCGAGTATTCGCCGGTTTATTTCCAGTGGCGACCGATGAATATGAGGCCTTTCGTGATGCCCTACAGAAACTAAAACTGAATGACTCGGCGCTGCAATATGAGCCCGAGGTATCGACAGCGCTGGGTTTTGGTTTTCGTATCGGGTTTTTAGGTCTTCTGCACATGGAGATCGTGCAGGAGAGATTAGAGCGCGAGTACAACTTGGAGCTCATCACCAGTGCACCCACCGTTGTGTATGAGGTAATCCATACCGATGGGACTGTGTCGTTGGTCGACAATCCCTCAAAACTTCCTCCCTTAGATCGCATTGCGGAGATGCGCGAACCCATCATCACGGCGAATATTTTAGTGCCACCCGCTCATGTGGGTGGGGTCTTGCAGTTGTGTACCGATAAACGCGGCGTGCAAAAGAAGATGCTGTATGTCGGCAATCAAGTGTCGTTGCAGTATGAGTTGCCGTTAGCTGATGTGGTTTTAGACTTTTTTGATCGTTTAAAAAGCGTCAGTCGTGGTTACGCCTCTTTCGACTATGAATTCAATCGCTTCCAGGCGGCTAACCTCGTACGCTTAGACGTGTTAATTAATGCGGATCGTATCGATGCGCTGTCACTGATTGTGCATCGCGACATGGCGTACTCTCGGGGTCGCGAGTTAGTCGATAAAATGCAGGAGTTGATCCCGCGTCAGATGTTTGACGTGGCGATCCAAGCGGCTATCGGCAGTCAAGTCGTGGCTCGTTCGAGTGTCAAAGCACTTAGAAAGAACGTGCTAGCTAAGTGCTACGGCGGCGATATCAGTCGTAAGCGCAAGCTGCTTGAGAAGCAGAAAGAGGGTAAGAAGCGAATGAAGCAGGTGGGTAGTGTCGAGATCCCACAGGAAGCTTTTTTGGCCGTCTTGCAGGTGAGCAAGAAGTAATCAGTTCTGAGCTATAGGCGTCTGTATGCGAATTATTTATGACTTCTCTTTTGCGCTGGTGGTGCTGACCGCACTCACTGGGTTGCTTACGGCTTTGGATGCGTGGGTTCTCAAGCCACGACGTGCGGTTGCAGCGCGGCAGCCAGTTATCATTGAATATGCGCGCTCATTCTTTCCAGTGATACTTATTGTATTGTTGGTGCGCAGCTTTTTGTTCGAGCCGTTTCGTATCCCCTCTGACTCGATGATGCCGACCCTGTTGGATGGCGACTTCATTTTTGTTAATAAGTTTAGCTACGGCGTGAAACTGCCGGTTCTTAACAACGAAGTGATCGCTATGGGCGCACCAGCGCGCGGTGACATTATTGTGTTTAGAAAGCCGAGTCAGCCTTCTGTCAACTACATCAAGCGCCTAGTGGGCTTGCCAGGAGATCGGCTCGACATCCGTGGTGATGCGGTGTGGGTCAACGGGGTCGAGGCCGTAGTGACTGATCAGGGTGCGTTTACAGAAGACAAGTGCTATCTCAATTTCCATCAAGGCATCGAGTCACTGGGGTTGCATGAGCACCGATTAATGTACTGTCCTACGGAGCCATACCGGCGTTCTCACGCGTGCACCGCATCTCGCGATCTCAGTGAGTGCCCGGTTAACCCCCGTGTGGCGGCGGTGCCTGCCAATGACGCCACATTCGCACCCACGGGTACCTTTGTCGTTCCCCCTGGTTTTTACTTTTTTATGGGTGATAACCGTGACAACAGTCAAGATAGTCGATTCTCAGAGCTTGGATTTGTCCCGGAAGAGAATATAGTCGGTAAGGCTGTTCGCGTTTGGATGAGCTTCGATGGGTTTCCGGTGGTTCGCTGGGCGCGTATCGGGAAAGCAATTAATTAGAGTGAAGGAGTATCGATCCATGACCATGCATCCTCAGTCGATCCGCTCACAAGCGGGAATTACTTTTTTCGGCGGTGTGATTCTGATTTTCTTTATTGGCTTATTTGTGCTGGCGATCATTCGCTTGGTGCCTATCTACTCGGAAAGCTTTAATGTCGGTCACGCCTTGACTGGATTGCAGTCGGGTGTCGTGGGCGGGGTGAGTGACGCGGCGATCCGCAGTTCGCTCGGCAAGCGCTTTGACGTCGATGATGTCCACTCGGTGTCGCCTGCGGACGCGGACATCACGGTGGATAACAAAGTCGTGACGGTGCGGATCAGTTACGCGGCCGAAACGAGCTACCTTGGTAATTTGGGCTTGGTGGTGCACTTTGACAAGAGTGTTCAGCTAACGGCTACCGATACCCCGTGACCCGCTCGCGGCCCGGAGCGGACGCTGGCTGGCTCGAGGCTCAGTTAGGCGTCCGCCTGTCGCAGGAGGCGTTACTTATTCGCGCTCTGACCCATCGGAGCGCGGGGGGTCTGGATAATGAGCGCTTAGAGTTTTTAGGGGACGCGGTGCTGTCCTTTGTGATGGCAGACTTACTGTTTGCGCGTTTTCCAGAGGCGAGTGAGGGCGATCTCAGTCGCTATCGGTCTTCTTTGGTGAGTGGGGAAGTGCTCGCGGATGTCGGCGAATTCCTTGGTATTGGTGACCACCTGCGACTCGGCGCGGGCGAGCTGAAATCGGGTGGGTTTCGGCGGCGATCGATTTTGGCAGACGCGCTCGAGGCCTTGATCGGCGCCGTGTTTATTGATCAAGGGATTGAGGCCGCTCGCGGTGTGATTGAGCGGCTGTGGTTGGCTCGTGTGCAGGCGCTAACAGAAACGCCGCCACCGAAAGATCCGAAAACACAGCTTCAAGAGTGGCTGCAAGGACGCAATCAGGCGCTCCCCACCTATACGGTCGAGCAAGTGAGCGGGCAGCCGCACCGTCAAGTCTTCTTAGTTCAACTGTTCATTGAGGCACTTAGTATCCAAACATCAGGCGAAGGGACGACGCGTCGTCGGGCAGAGCAGCAGGCCGCAGAACGCGCGTTGGCGCTCATTGACAGTAAGGGGAACGCGCCGTGAGTGAATCTGAGCCGCATCGCGCCGGTTTTGTGGCGTTGGTGGGGCGCCCTAATGTCGGTAAGTCGACCTTATTGAATGCGCTTCTTGAGCGCAAACTCAGCATCGTCTCGCAAAAACCACAGACCACGCGCCACCGCATTTTGGGTGTATTGCACCGACCTCATTATCAGATTGCCCTGGTCGATACGCCGGGCTTGCATGAGGGTGGGCAGCGGCAGTTAAACAACCTGATGAATCGAACCGCCGCGGCCACGTTGACTGAGGCGGATGTGGTGGGTTTTGTGGTGGAGGCTCTGCGCTTCACGGATGAAGATGAGCGGGTGCTCAGTCGGATAAAAAAATCGCATCTACCGGCGGTATTGATCGTAAATAAAGCAGACCGGGTGACGCCCAGAGAGCGGCTGTTACCGTTTATGGCGGATTTGGCGGCTCGTCATCCCTTTGTGGAGGTGGTGCCGATGTCCGCACTTAAGCTGCAAAACGTCGCCTCCCTTCCAGATACTCTAGCGCGCCATTTGCCGATCTCGCCGCCATTATTTCCAGCGGAGCAACTGACTGATCGCTCGGAGCGCTTTCAGGCGGCAGAGATTATTCGAGAGAAGTTAACGCAGCGCTTGCAGCAGGAGATCCCCTACGGTTTAAGTGTCGAGATCGAGCGGATGCAAGACACCGAGGATGGGCGTCTAGAGATTGGCGCCGTGATTTGGGTCGAGCGCCCCGGTCAGAAGGGGATCGTCATTGGCGAGGGTGGCGCTCTGCTGAAGGAGATCGGCCAACGTGCTCGCTACGACCTTAATGGCTTATTCGGGCGGCGGACGCACTTGGAATTATGGGTAAAGGTCAAGGAAAACTGGGCAGATAATGTCCAGGCTTTGCGCTCATTTGGCTATGAGAACGGTTGACGCCGCCGTACCATCCACAGCATGGCGACAACGAAGCGCATCCAACTAGAACCTGCGTGGTTGCTGCACAGCCGCGACTTTCGTGACTCCAGCCGGATCATCGAATTCTATACGCGTGAGCACGGCCGCGTCTCGCTGTTCGCCCGCGGGGTGCGCGGTACAAAAAGCCGGCAGGCGGCGTTGTTGCAGCCCTTTGTGCCCCTACTGATTTCTTGGTCAGGCTCCGGTGACGGCGGCAGTTTTTCGACCGCTGAGCCTAATGGACCGCCGGTGGCGGTGTCAGCGCGCTGCCTGATGAGCGCGTTTTATATTAACGAGCTCATGTTAAAGCTGCTGGGTCGCGAGGATCCGCACCCTGAGTTATATGCGCTCTACGGCCAGGCCGTGGCGGCGCTGGTGCAGGTGGAAACGGAGGCACGTGGCCTTCGACTATTTGAAAAACGGCTGCTGGAGGCGATTGGTTTTGGTGTCGACTACGGGCGGGTCGTGTCCACAGGCGATCTCGTCGAGGCGAATCAGTATTATCATGTACAACCAGGACGCGGGGTGCTGGGTGTGGCGAGGCGGGCGGAGGGGGATGGTGTCTATTTAGGGACGTGTCTTTTGTCGCTATCGCTCGAGGAGTTGGCGGATGATGCCAGCGTGCTGGCAGCGAAGCGGCTGCTGCGCGCGGCGATCGGCGAGGCACTAGAGGGTCGTCCGTTAGCGACCCGTCGAGTCGCGCGTGCCGTGCGCGATGCGAATCAGGATAAACAGGAGACAACGCCATGACGGCGACTCAGCGACCCCATGGGCCTATCTTGTTGGGTGTCAACATCGATCATGTCGCCACCGTACGCCAAGCGAGGCGCGCGGCGTTTCCGGATCCGCTGACCGCCGCGCACGTGGCTGAGCAGGCGGGGGCGGACAGCATTACCTTGCATTTGCGCGAGGATCGTCGGCATATCCAGGATGCGGATGTGGAGCGCTTCGCGCGCGGCGTCAGCACGCACATCAACTTGGAGATGGCGGCTATTCCCGAAATGATCGCCATCGCGCGACGTCTTCGGCCGAGCGATGTGTGTTTGGTGCCAGAGCGGCGCCAAGAGGTGACGACGGAAGGTGGTCTGGATGTCATCGGTGCGCGTGATCGGCTCACCGATGCGATCGCCGAGCTACGGGAAGGGGGTTGTCGTGTGTCGCTGTTCATTGATCCGGATCGGTATCAGATCGAGGCCGCGCACGCAGTCGGCGCACCGGTCATTGAGTTGCATACTGGCGCCTATGCGGAAGTGACTGGCGAAGCCCAGGGCGTGGAATTAAAGCGCCTAGTCACGGCGGCGCGCTATGCAAATAAGTTGGGTTTGATCGTGAATGCCGGCCATGGGCTCGATTACCATAATGTACAGCCGGTAGCGGCTATTGCTGAGATTGTGGAGTTGAATATTGGTTTTTCGATCATCGCTCGCGCCCTGTTCTCTGGGCTTCACCAGGCGGTGGTTGATATGAAACAGTTGATGCGGGCGGCACGATGATTTTTGGTATCGGCACCGATTTGGTCGATTTGACCCGTATTGAGGCGACTCATCAGCGCTTTGGGCAGCACTTTGTGAATCGCCTGCTGATGCCTGAAGAACGAGAGCGCTTTGATCGGCTCGCGACGCGGGTGCGCCAAGTGCGATTCTTGGCGCAACGATTCGCAGCCAAAGAGGCTATCGTCAAGGCGCTGGGCACCGGCTTTGCTCATGGTGTGTGGATAAGAGACTGCGGTTTCGTGCAAAACACGTGGGGTCGACCGGAGGTCATCTGGAGTCCCCGCGGCGCTCGGTTGGCTTTGAAACTCGGTGCGGGGACGGGTTTTATTAGCTTAACGGATGAGGGGGGGCTGGTCATGGCGGTGGCGATATTGGAACGCGCGCTCACGGTGGCGGGTTAATGGCGAGTGAGGAGCAAGCGACGGTCGTCGATCTCGATCATACGGGTCGCGGGGTGGCTCGCCTGGAGGGTAAGGCGGTATTCGTCAGTGGTGCGTTGCCTGGGGAAGAAGTGCGCCTCAAGCGGACACGCCTGCATGCCCGCTTTGATGAGGCCTTGTTACTTGAGGTCATCCGGCCTTCACCGGATCGGCGAGAGCCGGCCTGTGCGCATTTTGGGCGCTGTGGTGGGTGTGCGTTGCAGCATTTTGCGCCGGAGGCGCAATGGGCCGCTAAACATCGGGAGTTATTGACCCAGCTCGAACGCATCGGGCAGGTCACCCCGCGTGAGATGCTGCCGGCGCTGACCGGGCCCTTGTTTGGGTATCGTCGCCGTGCACGATTGGGCGTGAAGTATTTCGCTAAGAGTGGCCGCGCCATTGTCGGATTTCGTGAGCGGACCTCACCGCTATTAACCGATGTGCGCCATTGCCACGTGCTGGCCTCACCCGTGGGTGAGTTGTGTGAAGCGTTGGGTGAGATGATCGGGTTACTGTCGATCAACAGTCGTCTACCGCAGATCGAAGTGTCGATCGGTGCTGAGGTCACGGTGATGGTGCTGCGTGTTTTACTGCCGCCGACTGACGCTGATTTAGCGGTCTTGCGTCGCTTTGCCGCCCAGCACACCGTCGAGTTCTGGTTACAGTCCGGCGGTCGAGACAGCATCGTGCCGCTGGATGCGTCAGCCAAGCCGCTTAACTATGAGTTGCCCGAATTTAATGTCAAGATCGGCTTTGGACCGCTTGATTTTGTGCAGGTGAATACCGTCTTGAATGAGCGCATGGTCAGTCGTGCGATTGAGTTGTTGGCGCCTGAGCCTGGCGAAAGTGTGCTTGATTTATATTGTGGGGTGGGCAATTTCACTTTGCCCTTAGGACGACGGGCGGCCCAGGTGCTAGGGATTGAAGGCGAAGCCGCACTGGTCGCTAAGGCGCGTTCCAATGCCACCGCCAACGGTCTAGATAACGTTCAATTTGCCACCGCGGATCTGTCGGTGGCACCGAAAGATGAGCCGTGGTTAAAAAAACGGTTTGATCGGATATTGCTCGATCCGCCGCGTGCGGGTGCAGCCGCCTTGCTGCCGTTTATTGCAAAGAGTGGTGCGAAGCGCGTGGTCTATATTTCCTGCCATCCGGCGAGTCTGGCGCGCGATGCGGGCGTGCTCGTGCGTGAGCACGGTTATACGTTGACCGCGGCGGGTGTGATGGATATGTTTCCGCACACCGCGCATGTGGAATCCATCGCAGTCTTTGAGCCGACTCGATGAGTTTGGGTCCCTTGATGGTCGACGTGGCCGGTCGCTCCTTGCTGCCGGAGGATCGAGAGGTGCTCTTGCACCCACTGGTCGGTGGTGTCATTTTGTTCAGCCGAAACTATGAGTCGGTTACGCAGTTGGTTGCGTTGGTCAATCAGATCAGAGCACTGCGCAATCCCGCTTTATTGATTGCGGTTGATCATGAGGGGGGGCGGGTACAGCGCTTTCGCAACGACTTCACGCGCGTACCGGCGATGCAGCTTTTCGGGCATGAATATGACCTCGATCGGAGTCGAGGCCGAGCGTGGGCGAAAGAGGCGGGTTGGCTCATTGGTGCGGAGTTGCGAGCGGTCGGTGTCGATCTGGCGTTTGCGCCGGTGGTGGACTTAGCCTATGGCATGAGCGAGGTCATCGGTGACCGTGCCTTTCATAAGGACCCATTGGCCGTGTATGAATTAGCCAGCAGCCTCATGGCCGGTCTCGGTGAGGCGGGGATGGCAGCGACCGCGAAGCATTTCCCGGGGCATGGATCGGTGGTCGCCGATTCGCATGTGGCCTTGCCGGTGGATCGACGGCCATTGGCCGACCTAGATGCCGATTTGTTGCCTTACCGACGGCTCATCGCCAATGGCCTCGCCTCGATCATGATGGCGCATGTGGTGTTTCCCGACTTTGATGAGCTGCCTGCGAGCTTGTCGTCCCGTTGGGTGACTGATTTTCTTCGATTAGAGATGGGATTTTCCGGTGCCATTATCACCGATGATCTCAGTATGGCCGGTGCTGTGGCGTTTGGTGGCGTGCAGCGAAGAGCAGAACTTGCACTGCAGGCAGGTAACGATTTGTTGTTGGTGTGCAATTCGCGCGCCTCTGTGCACGAGTTGCTTGATCAACTCACCTGGCAACCGCGCGCCGCCTCCGCGTTACGCTTGGCGAGGCTCCGTGGTCGACAGATGCCATCGGGAGTGACGGCAATGGCTGAACTGAGGGCCTCTGCTCGTTGGCAGGCGGCGAGCGCTTTGTTGGGCCATGCCTTGAATGATCGGCCAGCGCTTCATCTCAAAGGTTGAGGTGCTTACTCGTCGGTAATCACTTCGTTGCTGGGTGGTCGCACCTGAAGGATCATGCCAAAGGCGGGATGATCGAAGTAGTGGTGTTCGTTGAATTTAATGCGCCGATGTTCGCGGATGCCATAGCGAACCCCATGAGCACTTTGATAGTCGACATCCACGCCCATGAATAGGTGCTGCCCGCGCTGAATAGCGATGGCGCCAGAGAGCGGCGCCTCAGGGGGCAGTAAGTCGCGTAAAGCAGCCGTCGTGCGGCCATTCGGTGGAATGACGGCGGCCCAGGCGAGGTGGGCGAGGACCTCATAGCCTTGGCGACTGAGTGCAGCCGCCGTATGGGTCATTTGATTCGCCGTGCTGGTCAGTAAGGTCACGCGGCCCGGTAGTGTGAGCACCTCCGCAATAGGGCCTGGTGGGTTCAGTGGGGGGTGGGTGCCTGGTTGTCTAAACGCGAGCCACTCCAAGGTGAATCGACTGCTACCGACAGGGACATCCGCCCAGACCGTGACGCTGGTGGCGGCTAAGCCCAGTAACACCACCCGCCGATTCAGTCGACTGATCATGGGGAGATCATACTGCCCTTTAGTGGGGTGAGGCCAGTCAGTAAGGCTTCACACACCGCGATACGTTCCAGTGGGGTGTCGGTGCGCTTGCTAAAGCGCAAGCGGTGTGGCCCATCCAAGCGGTAGGTCTTCGGCTCCTGTTGAATTAAGCGGATCACCCGGTCGGGATCGACCGTGTGTTCCTTGGTGAATTCAATCACACCACCGAGCGGGCCGGCATCCAGACGCTTCAGGCCCAATTCAACGGCCTGCAGTTTAAGCCGAGTGACGCGGTACAGATTATCGATGGCTGGCAGAAGGGGCCCAAATCGGTCAATCATTTCAGCCGAGAGTTCAGACAGGGCCTCGATGTCCTTGGCCGCCGCGATGCGCTTGTAAAGCACCAGACGCAGATGAACGTCCGGCATATAGCTTTCAGGAATTAAGGCTGGAATATGCAGGTCGACCTCGGGCCCTTGATGCAGCGGTCCCTCTAGGTCGGGTTGTTGACCGGATTGCAAGGCTTTTACGGCACGATCCAGTAATTCTAAATACAACGCGAATCCAATCTCTGTGATTTGGCCGCTTTGTTCATCGCCGAGCAGTTCGCCGGCCCCGCGGATTTCAAGATCATGGGTCGCAAGCGCAAAGCCTGCGCCTAAGTCTTCCAGCGACTCAATCGCCTCGAGTCGTTTAGCGGCGTCGCCGGTGAGTGCGGCTTTGGGCGGTGCAATGAGATAAGCAAACGCGCGATGGTGAGAGCGGCCCACCCGTCCGCGCAGTTGATGCAGTTGCGACAGCCCAAAGCGATCGGCGCGATCAATCACGATCGTATTGGCGGTCGGTACATCGATACCGCTTTCTATAATCGTCGTACACACCAATAGATTGAAGCGGCGGTGGTAAAAATCAAGCATCAGCCGCTCTAGATCTTGCTCGCGCATTTGCCCGTGCCCAACGCGAATATCCGCTTCTGGGATGAGATCGCGAAGCTCAGCGGCGCGCTTCTCAATGGAGTCCACTGAGTTATGCACGAAATAAGCCTGCCCACCCCGCCTGATCTCCCGCAAGATCGCCTCACGCACTGTCGGCGCATTCCATTCAAGTACGAAGGTCTGGACCGCGAGGCGCTCGGCAGGAGGGGTGGTGATCAAAGACAGATCACGCAGTCCACCGAGAGCCATGTTCAAGGTGCGTGGAATCGGTGTCGCGGTGAGTGTCAGGACATCGACATCCGCGCGTAAGGCTTTTAGGCGTTCTTTGTCGCGCACCCCAAAGCGGTGTTCCTCGTCGACGATCACCAAGCCCAATCGCTCGAAACGCACACCCGCCTGCAGCAGGCGGTGGGTGGCAATGACAATATCGATTTTGCCATCCTCCAAGCCCGTGAGGACGGCCTTTGATTCCTTGGGGGAGCGAAAGCGCGACAAGGACTCAATGCGCACGGGCCAGTCGGCAAAGCGGTCACCGAAGTTCTGATGGTGCTGTTGGGCCAATAAGGTCGTCGGCACGAGCACCGCCACTTGGCGACCGGCCTGTACCACCGCAAAGGCGGCACGCATCGCCACTTCTGTCTTGCCAAAGCCGACGTCACCGCAAATCACGCGGTCCATGGGTTTTGCTGCCGCAAGGTCCGCGAGGACCGCCTGGATGGCCTCGTGCTGATCGTGGGTTTCCTCGAAAGGGAAGGTGGCGGCGAAGGCTTCGTACTCTCTCGCATCGGGCGCGAGTGAGGTGCCTACGCGTGCTGCGCGGCGTGCATACAAGTCCAGCAATTCGACTGCCACATCACGAATGCGCTCAGCGGCCCGGCGGCGCGCTTTGGTCCAATCGGTGCCGCCTAATTTGTGGAGCGGTGCGGTCTCCGCCGGCGCACCGGTGTAGCGGGTGACGCGGGTCAGCATGGTGATCGGCACGTACAGTTTATCGCCGCCTAAGTACTCGATCACTAGAAACTCATGCGGTTCGCCATCGACATCGAGGATTTTCAATCCGTGATAACGACCGCACCCATGTTCCTCATGAACGACGGGGGCGCCGATCGTCAGATCGCGTAAGTCTTTTAGAATTTGCTCCGGGTCGCGTTCGGCGCGTCGTCGCCTGCGCTCTTGGCGTGCACGCTCACCGTACAGCTGTTCTTCGGTGATCACTGCGATCGGTGGGCTTTCAAAGAGCAGCGCACCGACTGCCGGGGCAACGATCAGCGCGAGCGTCTGGGTCCCACTGGCGAATTCCTTCCAGTGGGCCACCGCCGTTGGAAAGTAGTTGGCTCGGTGCAGTAACTCGAGGAGCACTTCACGACGGCCAGCGGATTCAGCAGCGATCAGTACACGCCCAGAAAAACCGGCAAGAAACTGATCTAACGCGGCGATCGGTGCATCAGCGCGCGCGTCGATACGTAAAGGCAATGGTAAGCTGGCCCGATAATTTTTAAAGGGTGCCGTGGCCTCCTCCGCGGTGATGGGCGCTACCTTGTGATGGGTGACGAGGACGCGTGGGTAGCTGGCTATCTGAGTGCGCAGTTCTTCCGGCGTGAGGAATACCTCGCTCGGCGACAGTAACGGACGCTCGATGTCATGGCGGCGTTGCTCATATCGATGATTAATGTCATCCCATGCAGCCACTGACAGGTGCTCGACATTGCAAATATCGACCAGTACCGCGGCCGGCGGTAAGTAATCAAACAAGGTGTTAAGACCATCGAACCACAGCGGTAGGTAGTACTCGAGACCTCCCACCGGTAATCCATCGGTGACGCTTTTGTAGATGTGCGAGCGGGTCACATCGCCTTCGAAGCGTTGGCGGTAGCGCACGCGGAAGTCGCGAATGGTATCGGGGTTCAGCGTGAATTCGCGAGCGGGTAACAGCCGGATACGCTCGAGTTTATCCGCCGATCGCTGCGTGTCGGGGTCAAACAAACGGATGCTATCGACGTCTTGATCAAACAGGTCGATGCGATAAGGCTGGGCTGCACCCATCGGCCACACATCGAGGAGTGAGCCGCGTTGCGCGATCTCGCCGGGAGCCCCCACTTGGGTGACCGTGGCGTAGCCCGCGGCGCTTAGGCGCAATCGAAACGCCTCTAGGTCAAGCGTTTCGCCTTGGGTGAGCGATAGGCTGTGACCACTGACAAAGGCGAGCGGTGGCAGGCGAGCGAGCAACGCATCCAAGGCCACCACCACCAGGCCCCGGGTGAGTGTCGGCAGGGCGCTTAAGCAGGACAGTCGCTGTGAGGTGATATCCGGGTGTGGAGAGAACACATCGTAGGGGAGCGTCTCATAGTCGGGAAAGCTAAGAATCGGTAGCTCAGCGGGCGCGAAGAAGCGCAGTTCTTCCGCGGTGCGTTCGGCGTCCCGGGCACTGCCAGCGAGTACCACGAGGGGGCCGACGTGCTGCGAGGCAGCCGCCACGATCGCCATGGACAGTGACCCACCATACAGTTCACCCCACAGAACTTGGGGGCTGCTTGGATTGGGAAGTAAAGGCTCAAACACCATCGGCAAATTGCTCGCGCACCGGACTAGAGTGAGGGCCCCCAGAGGCGCGCATCACGGACAGGGCGAGAGGATAGCGGTTCTTGGTGCCGTCGTAACGACTTGACTTCAGCGGCCATCAGAGGGTCTAACGGCCGCCGCGTGTCGCCGGCCTGTCAGTCGGCGGTAGGCACCAGCACGGTATGAATCACTTGGTCATTTTCAAAGTAAACCACCATCGTCGGATAATCCCAGCGGGCAATGGGGGGCTTGCCGACGGCTGGATATCGGTTGGTCGGTGTGCCATATCGGGCTTCGACCACGGTCATTCGTAACCCGCGCTCCGGTCGGCTGGTGGCGTCTGGGGTCGCTTGGGCTAAGCCGGCACTGGCCAGTAAGGCGGTGACGGTCGTCAATAAGATTGCTCGAATGGTGCGCATGGGGAACCTCCGTGGGAGGGTAGTCTAGCATCCACCGGCCCGGTCCCGCGAGGTGATGCACGTCAGAGTGCGCAGTTTGCCCGTGCCGTGGTCTAATTCTCAGATGATTCGACCGATTGAGCTATGGATTGCGCTGCGTTACGTAAAATCCCGTGAAACGGGGTTTTTTGTGTCGTTTATCAGCTGGGTTTCCCTGTTGGGGGTGGCGCTTGGGGTCGCGGCGCTGATCACCATCCTGTCGGTGATGAATGGCTTTGAGGGGGAGCTGCGCGAGCGCCTCCTCAGTCTATCCGCCCATGCGACCTTGACCGGGGCGGTTGGCGGCCAGTCGGAGGCCGCCCTTGCGGAGCGGGCTCGCCATGTCCAAGGGGTAGCCGGTGCGGCCCCTTTTATCGAAACTCAAGCGCTATTGATCCACGGCACGGACATGCAAGGGGCGACTCTTCGGGGCATCGATCCCCGTCGTGAGAGCGATGTCACGGCGATTGCCCGCTCTCTGGTGGAGGGCGAGCTGTCGGGGCTCACGGCGGGCACCAATCGCATCGTGCTGGGTCGCTCACTGGCCTTTGAGTTAGGCGTGGCGGTGGGTGATGAGATCACCCTGATGGTGCCGACCATCGGCCTCGGTGGAGAGTTGGCGCCGCGCCTTCGCGCGTTCACCGTGGCCGGTTTATTTGAGGTCGGGCTACAAGATCACGACAGTGTACTGGCGCTCGCTGCCTTCGAGGATGTCTCTGTGTTGCTACAAAGCGGCGGATCGCGGGGCATTCGCGTGGTCTTTGATGAAGTATTCGATGCCCCGATTGCGGCGCCTCGCTTAGCGAGTGTGTTGGGCCCGGGTCTGGTCGCACGCGATTGGACCGTTGAGAACGCGGGTTATTTTCGTGCGATCCGTATTGAAAAAACCATGATGACGCTGATCTTGCTGCTGGTGGTGGCGGTGGCTGCCTTCAATATTGTCGCGATGCTGGTCATGGTGGTGCGCGCAAAGCGCACCGACATTGCCATCCTGCGAACGCTGGGTCTATCACCTGCAGGCGTGGTGAAGATATTTTTGAGTCAGGGTGTGGCCATCGGTTGGGGCGGCTCATTGCTGGGTGTGGGTCTTGGTCTTTCGCTGTCCTTTAATGTCCAGTCCGTCGTTGGTTGGCTCGAGCGACATTTACACTTTCAAGTGCTTGACTCGGACGTGTACTACGTCACGCGGATCCCGTCTGCTGTGCAAATGACTGATGTATGGGTGGTCGTGGCGGTCGCGCTGGTGCTCACTTTGGCGGCGACGATATATCCGGCTCGGCAAGCGGCGGCGACTGAGCCTGCTGACGCGCTGAGGTACGAATGATGCGCTGGCCACGTCTTGAGGCGCGTATCGCGCTGCGCTACTTGCAAGCGCGTACCGACAATCGCTATGTGTCTTTCATCGCGCTCGTCGGTGCGCTCAGCGTGGCCATTGGTGTGGCGGTGATGCTCGTGGTGCTGGGTGTGATGAATGGCTTTGAGATAGAGTTGCGTGAACGGATTTTATCGATGACCGCGCACGCCACCTTGACTGGCGTGGATGGACCGTTGAGTGAATGGCAGGCTTTGGGCGAGCGCGCGGCGCGCGAGCCTGAGGTGCGCGCGGTCGCACCCTATGTGGAGGAGCGGGCCCTAGTGGCCTATGGTGAACGGGTGAGTGGGGTGCTGCTGAGAGGTATCCACGTTGACGCAGAACAGCGCGTGTCGTCTATTGCCTCACATGTGAGCCTAGGTGGGCTGTCGGCGCTGACCGCGGGCAGTTACCACGTGCTACTGGGCAAGGCGTTGGCGACTGAGTTGCAGGTGCAGATAGGACAGTCGGTGGTATTGGCCGCGCCGCAGGGTACGGTGACCCCAACCGGCGTCGTGCCTCGGGTACGGCGCTTAATGGTCGTCGGGCTGATTGACTCAGGCCTATATGAGATTGACCGCAATATCGCGGTGGTGTCGCTTGAAGATGCCGCCCGACTGTTTAAATTAGGAGATGCGGTGACCGGGCTTCGTCTACAGGTGGAGGATCCGATGGCTGCAGCGCGCGTGGTGCGCACCGTCGCCGTGGATCTGGGTGGTGGCTTCTTCATCAGTGACTGGTCACGCCAACATGCGAATTTCTTTCGTTCGATCGCGACCACCAAATCCATTATGTTTGTCTTGCTTTTGCTGGTCATTGGGGTGGCGGCATTTAATATCGTGGCGACCTTAGTGATGCTCGTGCGAGAGAAGCAAAGTGACATCGCGATTTTACGGACGTTGGGTTTATCCCCATCGAGTCTGGTGTGGATATTTATTTTTCAGGGGACGCTGATCGCGGCATTGGGCACGCTGGGTGGCTGGGCCTTGGGTGTGCTGGTGGCGTCACACTTAACCGCCCTGGTGCATGGGCTCGAGGCGCTGCTGGGTACTCACTTGATCGACGCTAAGGTGTACTACATTGACGATTTGCCCGCCGTGGTCACTCGGTTGGATGTCATTCGGGTGTGTGGGACCGCCTTAGTGGTAGGCTGCTTAGCGACGCTGTATCCAGCATTTAAAGCAGCGGGCACGCAGCCCGCAGAGGCATTGCGCCATGAGTGATGTGTCGGTGACGCCGGTATTGCAGGCTAAGGGTTTGGTGAAGGAGTTCACCCAAGGACCTGCGGTGTTGCGCATCTTGAGTGGGGTCGACTTTAGCGTGATGCGCGGTGAGCGCGTGGCGGTGGTGGGCGCATCCGGGTCAGGTAAAACGACGCTGTTGCAGTTGCTCGGCGGTTTGGATCTACCGACGGCGGGAGAGGTGGCGGTGCAGGGCGAACGCATGCACACCTTAAATGAGCGGGCGCGCGGTGTGCTGCGCAATCAAGCGATTGGCTTTGTCTATCAATTTCACCATCTATTGCCTGAGTTCAGCGCGCTGGAGAACGTCGCGATGCCGCTGCTGGTCCGAGGCGTGCCGGCGGGCGTTGCTTGGTCCGAAGCTCGGGCGATTTTGATCCGAGTCGGTCTCGGTGAGCGCTTGCAGCATCGCCCGGCGAAGCTGTCGGGTGGTGAGCGGCAGCGGGCCGCTGTGGCCCGTGCCTTGGTGACCCGACCTGCGCTGGTGCTGGCCGATGAGCCCACGGGTAACCTAGATGGCGCGAATGCGTCGGCTATTTTCGAATTGATGCTCGAATTAAACCGAGAATTTGGCTCCGCTTTGGTGATTGTGACCCACGACGAGCGATTGGCCGCCCGGCTAGATCGGGTGATGGTGCTGACTGAGGGCATTTTGCGGGAGCGGAGCGCGTAAGGACTGTCCCGCAGCGGGGCCCCATGCAGTATTATTCGCGCAGGGTCGATGACTTAGCCGGCTAGCGGCTCGCCAGGGGGGTATCACGCAGCATGTGGGGCATTATCAAGGCGGGTGGACCGGTCATGTGGCCGCTGCTGGTGTTGTCTGTGATCTCACTGGCGATCATCGTCGAGCGGCTCTATAGCCTCCAAGAAAAGCGGATCCTGCCTGAGGATCTGACCGATAAGATGTGGAAGTTGGTCGAAACCAATCAACTGACCGAGCGGCATGTCTTGGCTCTCGCGCGTAACTCCGCGTTGGGTCAGATCTTGGCGGCCGGTCTCAGTCAGCGCTATCGGCCGCGCGAGTACATCAAAGAGGCGATTGAGGACACGGGTCGACACGTCGTGCATGAGCTCGAACGATTTCTAAACCTACTGGGTAGCATTGCCTCGGTGTCGCCGCTGCTTGGCTTGTTGGGCACCGTGATGGGCATCATCACGGCCTTCAGTTCGATTACTCAGCAAGGTGTCGGTGATCCTAAGGTGTTATCCGGCGGTATTGGCCAAGCCTTGATCGCCACCGCCACCGGGTTAATTGTCGCCATCCCTTCGCTGATGGCGTATCGCTATCTTCGTGGCCACGTCGAAACCTTGGTGATCAAGATGGAGAAGGAGGCGCTGCGATTAGTCCAGTCTCTCGATGAGCATCGCGGGGTAGAGTCCGGCAGTTTTATTGCCTCGAAGTCGGTGATGGCACCGACCAGTAAAGCCCGCCGACCATGAATTTCAGTCGCCGCCAGTCTGTGGAGCCTGAGATCAATGTCACTTCGTTGATTGATGTGGTGCTGTTGCTCGTGCTGTTTTTTATGGTGTCGACCAGTTTTGTGCAGGATGGGCGCCTGAAGGTGCGACTGCCCGAGGCGAGTGCTGAGGCGGAGCGGAGAGCAGTGGATCCCCTCACCATTGCGGTGACCGCTGAGGGCGACTACCACGTCAACGGTCGCTCTCTAATGAATCGATCGCCGGAAACCTTGCGACTCGCCTTGGAGCGCAGCGGTCATCCCCCCAAATCGAGTGCTGTGACCATTCGTGCGGATGCGCAAGCCACTCACCAAGCCGTGGTGACTGCGATGGATGTGGTGGGTAGGCTGGGCTTTACACAGGTCAACATCGCCACGGTTACGCAAACGGAGGCTCGATGAGTGTCGCTGGCGGCCGTGCCGTGACGCCGCGCACGCCGTATGCGATCTATGCCCGACTGTTTGGGTACGCGCGGCCCCATTGGGCCATGTTCTCGCTCGGTGTGTTGGGCATGGCCTTATATGCGGGCTGTGATACGGGCTTTTCGGTGCTGGTGAAGCGCTTTCTGGATGGCGCTTTTTTGCAGTACGACCCACGTACTCTGATGATTGTCCCGGCGGGCATCATTGGGTTATTTGCTGCACGGGGCATCGGAGATTTTTTGTCGGTCTATGCGCCAGGCTGGGTGGGGCGCCAAGTCATCAAGGATCTACGCGCCGATTTATTCAGGCATTACCTCGATTTGCCGACCCGTTACTACGATCAGAGTTCCTCTGCTCAACTGCTATCCCGGCTCACCTACAACACGGAGTTGGTCGCCGAGGCGGCTACTAACTCCATTACCGTCCTGATTCGCGACTCGCTGACGATCGTGGGTTTGCTCATTTGGTTGTTCTACAGTAACTGGCAATTGATCAGCTTTGCTTTAGTGGTGTCTCCTCTGATTGTTTTTTTAATCCAGATAATCAACCGCGCATTTAGGCGCTATTCGAGCCGAATTCAAAACTCGATGGGGGATGTCACGCGAGTGGCTAAGGAAGCGATCGAGGGTCAACGGCTCATTAAAGTGTTTAATGCTCAAGCCTACGAGGCGGCGGCCTTCGGAGTGGTGATTGAGCAAAATCGATTTCAGAATATGAAATTAATGCGGGCTCGTGCGATGAGCAATCCGATTGTGCAAATGATCGCTGCCTGCGCCCTGTCGGCGGTAATGTATGTGGCGATTCAAAGGGTGCTACGACACGCCATGACGGTCGGTGAGTTCACCTCGTTTCTGGCGGCTTTGCTGTTTCTGACGGCCCCTCTGCGGCGTTTGGTCGGGGTGTTTGGCTCACTGCAGCAGGGCATCGCGGCCGGCGAGAGTGTATTTGCGGTGCTGGATGAGCCCACCGAGTCGGTGGGCGGTACGGTGCGTTTGGCGCGGGCGCGCGGTGACGTTGAGTTTGATGCGGTGCGCTTCGCGTATCCCGATAAAGCGCCGGCGTTGCAGGGTGTGTCGTTCAAAGTGAACGCTGGTGAGACGGTGGCGATCGTCGGCCGATCCGGTAGTGGTAAGAGCACCTTGGTGGGTCTGGTGCCTCGTTTTTACGACACGGATTCCGGCGTCGTGCGTGTCGATGGTGTCGATGTGCGTGATTATCGCTTGCATGATCTGCGTGAGAGCGTGAGCCTGGTCAGCCAGGATGTGGTGTTAATGAATGGCAGCATTCGTGACAACATCATTTTTAACGCGCAAAACGTCTCGGACGAGGCGGTCGATCAGGCCGCAAAAGCGGCGCATGTGCTGGAGTTTGCGATGCAGCTACCTGCGGGTCTGCACACAGAGGTCGGTGATCGCGGGGTATTGCTGTCAGGTGGGCAGCGACAGCGTATCGCGATCGCTCGAGCGCTTTTAAAGAATGCGCCCATTCTGATTTTGGACGAAGCGACCAGTGCCTTAGACAGTGAGTCCGAACGCGTTATTCAGGATGCGCTCGAGTATCTGATGCGTGATCGCACCACCTTGGTGATCGCGCACCGCTTATCCACGATTGAGCATGCCGATCGGATCATTGTGTTGGAGGAGGGGCGGCTCGTTGAGAGTGGCAGCCATGCGCAGTTAATCGCGGCCGGTGGCGTGTATGCCGGTCTGCACCGGATGCAGTTTAATCACTGACATGCGCGCCTGGCTCGAACGGGTCTGGTTCGATCACGCGCCGGGTGGCGTATGGCTGCTACCGCTCAGCGCACTGTTTGGCTGCATGGTTGGGTTACGGCGACTTGGCTATCGCTTAGGGTTATTTTACAGCGCACACCCCGGTAAGCCCGTGGTGGTGATTGGTAATATCACGGTCGGCGGTGTCGGTAAAACGCCGCTCACCGTGTGGCTCGCAGAGGAGCTGCAGGCGCGGGGATGGCGGGTGGGTATTGTCACTCGCGGCTATGGTGGCACGCTCACCGGACCGGTGTCGGTCACCTCGCAGTCGGATCCGCGCGCGGTCGGTGATGAGCCGGTGTTGTTGGCGACGCGCACGTCCGCGCAGGTGGTGGTGGCGCGTGATCGCTTGGCTGGCGCGCGTGTGCTCGCTGCGCACGTGGATGTGATTCTTGCGGATGATGGGCTGCAGCATTATCGGCTGCGCCGGGATGTGGAGATTGCGGTCGTCGATGGGTCGCGACGGCTGGGGAATGGACGACTGCTGCCGGCGGGTCCTTTGCGTGAACCGGAGTCCCGCTTGCGGGAGGTCGATCTGGTGGTGGTACAAGGGGTAGTGGCGGGTGTGGATTCACTGTCAATGACCCTATTGCCAGTGGCCTTTGTGGACATCGCTACGAAGATGCGCAGTGCGCTTGGTGAGTGGCGTGGTCGAACCGTGCACGCGGTCGCAGGCATCGGTCATCCGGCGCGATTTTTTTGCGCGCTAAAAGACTTAGGGCTGGTGGTGATTGAGCACCCTTTGGCGGATCATGCGCGTATTGGCTTGGAGCAAGTCACTTTCGCAGACCGTGTGCCGGTCGTGATGACTGAGAAAGATGCAGTCAAATGCAGGGATCTGCCGCCCGCCGCACGGTTTTATCTTGAGGTTAAAGCGATGCTGCCGATGGCGGATGCGGAACGTTTAATGGCGCGCGTCATATCGTGCGTCTCACGGAGTTAACTCAAGCAATGGACGCGAAACTGCTAGATATCTTGGCCTGCCCCGTGTGTAAGGGCCCATTGCATTGGCAAAAGCGCGCCGATGAACTGGTCTGTCGCATCGATCGCTTGGCTTATCCGATTCGTGATGGCATTCCGATCTTGTTGGAGGAGGAGGGTCGCCGACTGAGCGCGGATGAGGCGGCGTTGCTCTCATGAGCTTTCGTGTGCTCATACCCGCCCGCTATGCCTCTACCCGACTGCCCGGTAAACCGCTGCGACTGATCAATGGCCGGCCGATGCTCGAGCATGTGTTTAGACACGCCGAGGCGTCTGGTGCGTCGGAGGTCATTGTGGCCACGGATGATGCGCGAATCGCTGATTGCGCACAGGGATTTGGTGGGACCGTGGTGATGACTGATCCGGCTCATGCATCGGGTTCGGATCGCTGTGCTGAAGTGGCACGGCGCTTGGGTTTTAAGGACGATGATCTGGTTGTCAATGTGCAAGGCGATGAACCGTTGTTGCCGGCCCGTGCGATGGCGCAGGTGGCGCGCGTGCTCGCGGAGACACCGAGCGCTCAGATGGCCACACTCGCCACGCCACTCGGAGCGCTTGCTGAGTATTTGGACCCGAACATCGTCAAAGTCGTCAGCGATGTGAGCGGTTTAGCGCTCTACTTTAGCCGTGCACCGATCCCGTGGGCGCGGGATGCGTCGTTGGTAGCGGGTGCGGACCGGCAGCGCTTTGTCGGTGCGCGTCGGCATATCGGCTTATATGCTTATCGGGTGGGCACATTGAAGGCCTTAGCGGGCTTCGTGCCGACGCCACTGGAGTTGCTTGAGCGCTTAGAGCAACTGCGTGCGCTAGAACATGGATTTAAGATCGCTGTGGCAGAGGCGTGCGTGGTGCCAGGGCCTGGAGTAGATACCGAGGCGGATCTCGCCGCGGTGGAGCAGCACTTGCGCACATCGGCTACGCGCTCTTGATGTTCAGGCCGTGCTCGGGTTTACTGTCTCGCAAGAACACTTTTTAGGATAGGGCCACGTGAACGCGCTCAGTCTGCTGATTATTTTAGTGGGCGTTGGTTTAAACGCCGGTGGGCAGTTGCTTCTAAAGGCCGGCGCGAATGCGCTTAAGCCGCTCGAGCTCGCATGGGCTCACCCGGTACTGTCTGTGTGTCGGATCGTGTTTGAGCCGCATATTTTTGCAGGCTTAGTCTGCTATGTGATCAGTGTCGGGGTGTGGTTGGCCGCCTTGTCGCGCGTGCCGGTCAGTGTGGCGTACCCGATGTTGTCAGTGGGTTATGTGGTGAACGCCTTCGCCGCCTACTACCTGTTCGGGGAAGCCTTGTCGGGACTTAAACTGGCGGGTATCGGTGTGATCATCATCGGGGTGGTGCTGGTGGCGCGGGCATGATGTGATGGATACGGTCGTCGCATAAGGGCTGCCGTGTCAGGGCTGCCCCTCGCCAGTCGAGTCATGCGCTTCACGCCCACCGTGACGCTGCTCGCGCTCGCTGTTTTTCTTAATTACTTTGATCGTGGCAACTTAGCGACGGCGAGTCCGTTGATGCAGTCTGAGTTGCACTTAACGCCCCTGCAGATGGGGGTGTTGTTCTCCGCTTTTTTTTTGGTCCTACGCGCCCTTACAACCGCTTGCTGGGTGGTTCGCGCAACGCTTCGCGGTGCGCTATGTGTTGGCGGTCGGGTTAAGCGTCTGGGCCGTGGCCACGGCCCTGACGGGTTGGGCGCACGGCTTTGCTTGGTTATTGGCCTGTCGTGTGTTGCTCGGTGTCGGCGAGAGCGTGAACTACCCGTGCAACGCGCAGTTCCTTGCGACTCATGTCGCTATCGGTGAGCGCAGCCGCGCGAACGGTCTGATCGCCGTGGGCCAAGCGTTGGGGCCGACAGCCGGTAGCTTGCTCGGTGGGCTACTCATCGCAGGCATGAGCTGGCGCGTCAGTTTCATTGTATTCGGTGCGGCCTCTTTGCTGTGGTTAGTGCCGTGGTTAGGCGTGACTCGGCGCGGGTCACCCGGACCTTGGCGTTCAACGACAGATCCTGTGGGCTACTCGCTGTTACTCAAACAAAGGACGTTGTGGGCGACGAGCTTGGGTCATTTCTGTGGCAATTACGCGTTTTACTTTATGTTGACGTGGCTGCCGTTGCTGTTGGTCAGGCAGTATGGATTTAGCGTCTCGCAGATGGCGCTGATTGCAGCCGGTGTGTATGGCTTACAGGCGTGCGCAGCGCTCGCCTCCGGTGTGGTGTGTGATGCGTTGATTCGCCGCGGCGTCGAGGCAGGCAAGGTGTGGACACGCATGATGGTCGTGGCACTGTGTTCGGTGGCGCTCGCGATGGCTGGGTGTGTGGGCGTGGGGGCACACGGCGTGCTGTGGTGGTTAGCCCTTGCGGGTATCTGTTTTGGGGTACAAAGCGCGCCGCTAGGAGCGCTGACGCAGACCTTGGCAGGGCCGCGGGCCGCTGGACAGTGGATGGGCGTTCAAAATCTGTGCGCCAATATGGCCGGTGTGAGCGCGCCGGTGATCACCGGCTGGGTGGTGCATGACACCGGTCACTTTGCTTGGGCCTTTGGCGTTGCCGCCGGTGTGACGTTACTCGGTGCCTTGTGCTATCTGTGCCTGCTGGGGCCGATCGTGACGATGGATTGGCGCAATGATCCGGGCAAAAAAAAGCCACCGCGGGATGCGATGGCTTGAGGGGGATGGAGTTGAGCGAATTACGTCGCTCACTCACTGTGGGTCTTAAGCTTGCTCTGGGTCCCGTCCTGAGCTCGGTGGTGCGCTCGGCGCGCTCGACGGCGTGCTGTGGGCCTCCACCGGTGGGGCGGGCATTAAAGGTGCTTGGCTCACCACTGATGCCTGAACGACCGGTGCGGGTGCTGGCGTCGGCATGGGTGCTGGCGTCGGATGCATGTCCGTGAAGCTGCGCTGCGCCGGTTCGGCCGGTGCAACGCCCCGTGCGGCGTGCTGACTGCGCTCGTAGGCGGCGACGTCAAGGGCTGGATAGCGACCTGAATCGCCGATATCCGGCACGCCGCTGGCGGCCTGGCCGCTCAGCTCCGTCGGTGACTCGTTGCCGATCGGACCGCCCGCGTTGCCACCACGGCCACGACGACGGCCACGACGACGGCCACGACGCTGTCCATCCGCGCCGGGTTCGCCGGTTTGAGAGCGGACGTCGACGCCTTCCTGGCCGCGCTCAGCGCTTTGTGGCGCGTCTAGGCGGGGCTCCGGTCGACGCTCTTCGGCGGCGCGTGTGACCGGCGCTTGATCTCGCGAGGTATCGCGCGGGCGTCGATCGTTACGATCGTTCCGATCGTCTCTGGGTCGATCGTCTCTCGGTCGATCGTCTCTGGGTCGATCGTCTCTGGGTCGATCATCGCGTGGTCGCTCGCTCGGCAGGCCACGACGGCCGTCCTGGCGGTCTCGATGGCCGTCGCGATGTCTGCCGTCTGAGCGACCGCCGCGTTCGTCACGACGTCCACCGGGTCTGTTGTTGCGATCGCGTTGGCCGTCACGCTGGCCGGGTCGCTCATCGCGAGCGGACGGTTTGGGCTTGGGCGTGGAGGGTGTGCCGGTGCCAAATAACCAGACCCAGAGGCGTTTCAGTACCCCGGGCTGATTGCTGAGCGCCTGCACCGCCACCGGTGCATCGGCTGACCAGACATTCGCCTGCCGGCCGGGCGCTGAGGCGGCTGGCAGAATCGGTTGAACCGCCGCCACTTCAGCCGCTTTCTTGGGCTCCGTGCTGCTGCTACGAAGCTCGGCCGCCGGTTGATCCGCCAACTGATAGCTGGTTTGAGAATTCTCGGCCAGTCCCGTCTCGTCGTCGCGTACTCGACGAATCGAATAGTTGGGGGTTTGTAGATGCGGGTTCGGTACCAAAATCACTTCGACGGCGTTGCGCTTCTCAAGGGTTTGCAACCATTCGCGCTTTTCATTGATCAGGAACGTCGCCACCTCAACCGGCAGTTGAGCGATGACTTTGGTGCTTCGCTCCTTGCGGGTCTCTTCACCGATCAGACGCAAGATAGCGAGGGCGAGTGACTCGACGCTACGAATCGAGCCCAAGCCTTCGCAACGAGGGCATGCTAAATGAGTGGATTCGCCAAGCGATGGCCGCAGACGCTGGCGGGACATCTCGAGCAATCCGAAGCGTGAGATCTTACCGATCTGGATGCGCGCACGATCCATCTTGACGGCGTCGCGGATACGGTCTTCCACAGCACGCTGGTTTTTGCTCGCATCCATGTCGATGAAGTCGATCACGATCAAGCCGCCGAGATCGCGGATACGTAACTGACGAGCGATCTCATCTGCGGCTTCTAGGTTGGTGTTGGTAGCGGTCGTTTCAATGTCAGAGCCGCGCGTGGCGCGGGCTGAGTTGATGTCGATCGACACCAGGGCTTCGGTATGGTCAATCACGAGGCTGCCGCCGGAGGGCAGGGTCACCTTGTGCGAATACGCCGACTCGATCTGGCTTTCAATTTGGAAGCGGGTGAACAGCGGCACCTCGTCGGTGTACAGCTTGAGCTTGCGGCTGGCATCCGCCGGCATAAAGCGCTGCATGTAGTCCTCACCGCGCTGATAGGCAGCCGGGTCATCGCACAGGACTTCACCAATATCATCCGAGAGGTAGTCGCGGATGCTGCGAGCGACGGCATCGCTCTCTTGATAGACCAGAAAAGGGGCTTGACGCTCCTTGGCGGCGGCATCAATCGCATCCCAGTTCTTACGCAGGTTGTCTAGGTCCCACTGCAGTTCCTCAGTGGTTCGACCCACGCCGGCGGTGCGCACGATCGCGCCCATGCCATCGGGGATCGATAGACCCTCCATCGCTTCACGGGTGGCGTCACGTTCCTCGCCTTCGATGCGGCGCGAGACGCCGCCGGCGCGCGGGCTATTCGGCATGAGCACCAAAAAGCGACCGGCTAAGCTGATAAAGGTGGTGAGCGCGGCGCCTTTGTTGCCACGCTCTTCCTTCTCGACTTGCACGACGATCTCTTGGCCTTCGGACAAGAGATCGCGGATATTCATCCGGCCACCCTGGGGGCTTTGCCGAAAATATTCTTTAGCGACTTCTTTGAGGGGCAAAAAGCCATGGCGCGCAGCGCCATATTCGATGAACGCCGCCTCAAGGCTAGGTTCTACTCGCGTGATCCGGCCTTTATAAATATTGGCTTTTTTCTGTTCTTTGGACGCGATCTCGATCGATAAGTCGTAAAGTTTCTGACCATCAACAAGCGCGACGCGCAGCTCTTCCGGCTGCGTCGCATTGATTAACATTCTCTTCATGGGCCCCTACTTGGGTACTGGCGGGGGCCGATACTGGGTTCGCGCTGAAATCGGAACGCGGCGACGCTAAGCCTGCCAAACGGGGGCGGTTCGTGGATGGAATAGTCACAGCCATCTGAATTCGCTTCTTCGCGGGCGCGTTGGGTCGGGGTGTTAACCCGCGCTTCACGCACCCGGCCTGCAGTACTTATCGAGCCCGTTAACCGGTCGTTTACGGAAGCCACCCTGTGGCTATTCCGTGGGCGGCACTAGCCGCGCGTCCTAGTCATCGGCCGAACGATGGTCCGATCTCCCAAGACGGGCGATCCCAGACCAACTAATATGCGGTTGCCGAAACTCACTCCGCCGACCGGATCCGGTATTGTCCAGATTCCTAGGTGGGGCGACTCGAGATGCAAGAACCGCGCTAGGGTGATCACCGTGGACCGCTTCGCGAGCCGCGCGTTATTCACCAAACGCTAGGGAAAATAACAGACCAGTGCTAGTAAATCAATGTCTTACGAAGTAAATGTTGACCCAATCGTCGAATTCGCCAAGGTCACCCATGTGGTGGTCACCGCCCATGACGACGGCCAGCGCCTCGATAACTGGCTCCTGCGGGTCCTGAAAGGGGTACCGAGGCCGCGGATATACCGTTTAGTCAGAAAAGGCGAGGTGCGGGTCAATAAGCACCGCGTCAAGCCCGACTACCGGGTGGTCGCTGGGGATGACGTGCGCATTCCACCGATCCGGGAAGCCACCGAGCCCTTATCGCCCCGGGTGCCCACCCCAGCGGTCGATGCCATCGAATCCTCGGTGATCTACACCGATAAGGACGTGTTGGTGATCGCCAAGCCCTCAGGCCTTGCCGTCCACGGGGGCAGTGGCCTGACCTTTGGGGTGATCGAGGCGTTACGCGCTTCGCGCCCCACCGAGACCTTAGAGCTTGCCCACCGGCTCGACCGGGACACCAGTGGTCTGCTGCTGGTCGCCCGAAACCGCCCGGCACTGCGCGCCTTGCACGAGCTGTTGCGCGAGGGGCGGGTTGATAAGAGTTATCTGACCCTGGTCAAGGGTTCTTGGGATTTGGGTAAAAAGACCATCGACGCGCCTTTAGCCACCCGTGCCCGGGTGGGGGGCGAGCGCCGTGTGCGGGTAGAGGAAGGCGGCAAGGATTCCGACACGACCTTTACTCCGGCGGACTTTTTTGGGGCGCGCGCCAGCCTGCTCGAGGTCAAGATAGGCACCGGTCGCACCCACCAAATTCGTGTGCACGCCGCCCACACCGGCCATCCGGTCGCGGGGGATGACAAATACGGTGATCGTGAGTTTAATAGCGAAATGGAAACCTTCGGATTAAAACGGTTGTTCCTACACGCCCAATCGCTGTCCTTTGACTGGCCGGGCTCCGGTCGTAGTTTCAATGTCAACCAGCCGCTACCTCAGGAATTAGCCGATGTGTTGGATAATTTGTCTGCAGCCCGTAAGAAGCGACGTACGCGCCGATGAAAACCACACAATTGCTGTTTAGTAACAACCGCGCTTGGGCAAAAGCGACGGTCGATCGCGACCCCGATTTTTTTAACAAGCTAAAAAATCAACAGTTACCGCAGTATCTGTGGATTGGGTGTTCAGACAGTCGTGTGCCGGCCAATGAAATCTGTGGGCTCTTGCCCGGTGAGATGTTCGTGCATCGCAATGTTGCCAATGTCGTGGTGCATACCGATCTGAACTGCTTATCGGTCATTCAGTATGCGGTCGATGTGCTGAAAGTCGCTGACATCATTGTCTGCGGTCACTACGGCTGCGGTGGCGTCAGTGCCGCGTTAAGCCAGCGCCGATTGGGTTTGATTGATAACTGGCTGCGGCATATTCAGGATGTGGTGCGGCGCCATGAAGGCTTGTTGAGCGGGATCAGCCCGCAGGCGATGCGTGAACGCTTTTTGTGCGAATTAAACGTGATCGAGCAAGCGCTGAACGTGTGTCAAACGACCATGGTGCAAGGCGCTTGGGAGCGGGGTCAGTCCTTGGTGGTGCATGGTTGGGCCTACGACGTGGCAGATGGCTTACTGCGTAACTTGGCGGTGCGCGTCGCGGCGGGCGAAGAGGTGGATGTGCTCTACGCGCAAGCAGTGGAGGAGACGGCTCAGCGAATCACGGCGGCCCATCAATCGGGCTGAGGCCGGCTGTACGCAGTGCCGCGGCCAGCCAAATCAGTGGCAGACCCACCAAGGCGGTCGGGTCTTCGCTGTCGATCCGCTCAAATAAGCTGATCCCTAAACCCTCCGAACGGAAACTGCCCGCGCAGTCGTAGGGGGTGTCACGCTTGACATAGTGTTCGATCTCCCCGGCGTCGAGCACACGAAACCGCACCACGGTCTGATCGAGGTGCGACGCACACCGGCCCAGGTCCTGGCGGATGAGCGTGACCGCGGTATAAAACACCACCGATTGGCCACTCGCCGCGGTGAGTTGCTCGCAGGCACGCAAAAAGCCACCGGGCTTACCCAGAATCTGGCCGCGGCATGCGGCGACTTGGTCCGCGCCAATGACCCACGCCGTGGGGTGACGGTCGGCCACTGCCTTGGCTTTGGCGAGCGCTAAGCGAGCGGCCAAGGCTGCCGGGGCTTCGCCGGGTTCTGGGGTCTCATCCACCGCCGGGGGATCGACGTTAAAGGGCAGTTGTAGGCGGTTTAACAGCTCGCAGCGATAGCGCGAGGTCGAGGCCAAAATCAGTCGATTAGCGAGTGGGCTCATGAAAGATCCAAGGTGGCAGGGCATCAGAGCTTGAAAATCAAGATGTTGCAGATGATTTGACTTTGACACAAGGGCGATCGGTCACTATCATACGCGGCCCTATGGCGAGTCTCATGCAAGACCCGCTGGATGTGGGGCAGCTCGCTGCCCAACGTACCCAGCTTGAACGCGAGTTCCCGATCGATGGATTCGAGCGGGTGCGCAGCAGTTTGGCGCGCCCGGAAGGTCAAGCGGCGGCGCATTTTCGCTTCCATGTCGCTGGTAATTACCCGGCGTTGGAAGGGGCGGTGAGAGCCAAGGCCTGGTTGGTGTGCCAGCGGTGCTTGCAGGAATTTGAAGCGACCGTGGAGTCGCCGGTGCGAGTCGCCTTTGTGGGGCGCGATGCCGAGGCGGGTCGAGTGCCCGATGAGTATGATGCGGTAACCGCACCAGGTGGACGATTGGAGTTGTTGGAGTTCGTGGAAGACGAACTGCTGTTGGCACTGCCCTTAGTGCCGATGCATCCAACGCCGCAAGATTGCACGGGACGACGCACGATGCCAGTGGTAGAGCCGCTGAGGATGGTGTCGAACTCGGGAGTGACCAAACCCTTTGCGGGTTTGGGTGATTTGTTAAAGCGCTGACAGTGATTGTGAGGAGTTAGAGACTATGCCCGTTCAGAAAAGCCGTAAAACCCCATCTAAGCGCGGTATGCACCGTTCGCACGATCACCTCACGGCTCCTGCGCTGTCGGTCGATCCGACTTCGGGCGAGACCCATTTGCGTCATCGCGTGACGCGTGATGGTTATTACCGCGGTCGCAAAGTGATTGAAACGCCGGTCGAGACACCTGACGAATAATGCGTCGTCGGTGACCGATGGGTTGCCCCATCGGGTGGGGCTGTGATGAACGCACCCGTAACCATCGCCGTCGATGTGATGAGCGGGGATGTCGGTCCCGCCGTCACGGTCGCCGGCGCCCTCAGCGCCTTAAAGACGTCCTCTCATGCGCGCTTTGTATTGGTTGGACAGGGCGCGGTGATTCACCCCTTGTTGGCGACTTTGGATCCTCAGGTCCGCGACCGACTTCAGATACTAGAAGCCGCTGAGGTGGTGGGCATGGATGAGTCCCCTCGGGACGCCATCCGTAGAAAAAAAGATTCGTCCCTGCGTCGCGCCTTGGACTGCGTGGCGGACGGGAAAGCCCAGGCGTGTATCAGCGCAGGCAATACCGGTGCATTAATGGCCTGTGCGCACTTTGTGTTGGGCACGGTCCCAGGCGTTGAGCGGGCCGCGATTGTATCGGGCGTGCCGACCTTAAGTGGACGCACCGTGATGTTGGATCTGGGTGCCAATGCGCTGGCCAGCGCAACCCAGTTGTTGCAGTTTGCGGTCATGGGCGCGGTGATTGCAGGAGCCGACACTCAGGGCGCCCCGCCACGGGTGGGACTTCTCAATATTGGCCATGAAGAAATCAAAGGCACCGCGGTGGTCAAGGCCGCACACCAGTTGCTTAAAGCCTCGGGCCTTCGCTATGTGGGTTATGTCGAGGCGGATGAGATCTTTAGCGGTACGGTCGACGTCGTGGTCACCGATGGCTTTAGCGGCAATGTGGCCTTAAAAAGTATGGAAGGTCTGGCGCGGATGATCGGTCAGGGGATCCGTGAGGAGTTCTCATTAAGCCTGACGCGCAAGCTCTCCGCTTGGTTTGCGCGACCTGCGTTGATCGGCCTTAAAGACCGCTGGGATCCCCGTCGCTATAACGGCGCCAGCATGGTGGGTCTAGCGGGTGTGGTGATCAAAAGCCATGGGGGTGCCGATTCGCTCGCCTTCGGGTACGCTGTCAGTCGCGCGATCATCGAAGCACAGTCCGACGTGCCCACGCAGATCGCCAAAGCCCTTCAATCACAGGCGTCTTGACTATGTATTCGCGCATTGCCGGCACTGGCAGCTATCTGCCTGAAAAGATCGTCACCAACGCCGACCTTGAAAAGCTCATCGACACCACCGACGAGTGGATTCGCTCGCGCAGTGGCATCGAGCAGCGGCACATGGCGGCGCCTGAGGAAACGACGTCCACGATGTCGATCGAGGCGGCTAAGCGAGCGATGGAAGCGGCCGGTGTCACGGCCGATGAGATTGACTTTATTGTGGTGGGTACGACCACACCGGATCTGGTATTTCCGAATGTCGCCACCTTCGTGCAAGCGGCCTTAGGTATACATGACACGCCCGCATTGTCCGTTGAGACGGCCTGCAGTGGCTTTATGTATGCCTTGTCCATCGCGGATAAGTACATTCGCCTGGGTGAAGCCAAGTGCGCCTTGGTGATTGGTGCAGACTGTCTGACGCGCATCATGGATTGGAGTAATCGCTCGACCTGCGTGTTATTCGGCGATGGCGCAGGTGCCGTGGTGTTAAAGCCGTCTGAGGAACCTGGGATACTCACCACGATTATCTCGGCAGATGGCCAGTATCGTGATCTGTTGTATTACCCCTTCGGGGTGTCCTACGGCTTTGATCAGCTGCGCGCGGGCGCGCCGGCGGGTCTGACCATGAAAGGCAATGAAGTGTTCAAAGTCGCCGTCAACACCTTGTCGCGACTGGTCGATCAAACCCTCGCAAAAGCCGGTCTTGAGCGGTCGGATGTCGACTGGCTAGTGCCTCATCAAGCCAATCTTCGCATCATCATGGCGGCGGCTAAGAAGCTGGCTTTGCCGATGGAGCAAGTCGTGGTCACGGTGCGTCAGCAAGGCAATACCTCCGCCGCCTCCGTGCCCTTAGCGCTCGATTGTGCGGTGCGCGATGGGCGTATTCAGCGCGGCCAGACGCTGCTGCTCGAAGCCTTCGGTGGTGGGTTTACTTGGGGGTCGGCGCTGATTCGATACTAGGTGGGGGATGCGATAGACCGCTCTCGGTGTGAAGGATGACAGTGATGCGACGGCAAGCGCGTGGTCGGCGATGGGTAGTGCTTTCAGCCTTGGCGCTTGCGGCTCCACTCAGTTGGGCGGGCGTGATGCCATGGCCTGTGAATGGGGATGTCACGGGTGAGTATCGCGAGGTGTCGTCGAATGAGGAGGACACCCTCATTCAAATCGCACGTCGCCACGGCTTAGGCTACGAAGAGATCGTCAACGCCAATCCGACCGTGGATCCATGGACGCCCGGTGCGGGTACCCCCATTCGTCTGCCGCTGCGTCGCCTGCTACCCGATGCGCCACGCGAAGGTATCGTGGTGAATTTGCCTGAGCATCGGCTTTACTATTATCCCGTGGCAAAGCCCGGTGAGGTGCGCGTGGTGGTCACCTATCCGGTGAGTGTCGGCAAGATGGATTGGTCAACACCCCTAGGGCTCACACGGATTGCGAGCAAAATTAAAGACCCGGCCTGGTATCCGCCCGAGTCGGTGCGCAAGGAGCATGCTAAAAACGGCGACATGTTGCCGAAAGTCGTCAAGGCAGGGCCTGATAACCCGCTCGGGTTATTCGCCATGCGTTTAGCCATTGGCGGTGGCTCATACATGATCCATGGCACCAATAATCCCGATGGCGTCGGCATGGATGTGACCCATGGGTGCATGCGTCTGTATCCAGAGAACATTGAGGAATTATTTAAAATGGTGTCGGTGGATACGCCGGTGCGGATCGTCAATCAACCGTTTAAAGCCGGTTTGAGTCAGGGCAAGCTGTACGTGGAGATCCACCCGCCACTGGAATCAACCAGCAGCGCCATTGTGGCGCCGGATCGGACCGACTTGGCGCGCTTGATCGCGCGCTTTGCGCGTCGTTATGAGGTGGGACCGGTTGTGTGGTCGAAGGCCGAGAATGCCTTTGCGGAGGCCGTGGGCATACCGGTGTCCGTGAGTGAAGGGTTTTCCCCAACACATTGAGTGCTCATCAGAGACGCCGTGCGTTCTTGCAACACTCCCGTGAGTCATCATCCCTGAATCATCATCCCTGAATCATCGTCCCTGACGGTCAGCAGATAAAACAAAGCCGCGGAGGGCCGCGGCTTTGTGAATCGATCGGGCGAAGATCAGTCCATGCGGTGCATAGACTGGGTCGCGCGCCGCGCGCTTACTTCTGGTTGGCTTTCTTGAACGCCTTGGTGATCTTCTCGGTCAACTTGGCTTCCAAGCTGTCGATACGCACCTTGTCGTCCTGAGCCAGTGCAGCGGCAGCGTCAGCACGAGTCTGAGCCTGCTGAGCGGCCGCTTGAGCAGCGGCAGCGGCTTTGGCCGCACTGGCCACGCCCGCTTCCAATGAGGTCTGGCCAGCGGACAGCTTGGCTACCTGGCTCTTCAGGTCGTCAATTTGCGACTGGATGGGCTTCAAGTCGGTGCAACCGGCGGCGAACACGCAAAGGGTCGCTGCGCTGAGGGCGAGTACTTTCTTCATAAAAACTCCTAATTAACCACTTAAATCAAAATTAACCACTTAAATCAAAACCTAAAGTCATCAGATTCGCATCTGGCAGCAATGAAATGGATCATCGCAGACGATTCAATTTACCTGAGTTGCCTGTTTTACGCCATATAACTCGGTTAAGCATCGGTAATGACCGACATAGACGTCGCTCGCTCTGGAAGCACGCCTCGGGATGGGCGGGGGGCTTGCGGCCGCCCAGTAACTGTATATAATCACAGAACATGTATAAACATACAGGCATTTTATGACCGACTTAACCCCTCGCCAGCGTCAGATTCTTGATTTCATCCGTGAACAAGTGGACGTCTCCGGTATGCCGCCCACCCGCGCGGAAATTGCGACGGCACTCGGCTTTAAGTCGCCCAATGCCGCTGAAGAGCATTTGAAGACGCTGAAGCGGAAAGGGGTGATCGATCTGATCCCCGGTGCCTCGCGCGGTATCCAACTCAAAGACACCGTGCGTGAGCAGATGGGCTTGCCACTGATTGGCCGGGTGGCCGCGGGTCGACCCATCTTGGCTGAAGAGCATATTGAAGCGCATTTCCAGATCGATCCACAATTGTTTAGTCCACGCGCCCATTACCTATTGAAAGTGCAAGGCATGTCGATGCGTAACATCGGCATCATGGATGGTGATTTGGTGGCGGTACATCGCACACCGGAAGTGCGCAATCGGCAAATTGTGGTGGCGCGTCTTGAGAATGAAGTCACTGTGAAGCGTTATCGACAGGAAGGGTCGGTGGTGTGGCTCATGCCTGAGAATGTCGATTTTGAGCCGATCCGGGTTGATCTTAAAGAACAGTCGGTGTTGATTGAAGGCGTTGTGGTGGGTGTGTTGCGGCGTGGTCATAAAACGGATTCATTGCAGTAAGCGTGGTTTCAGGCGTGCGTTCTGGTCTGAGTGATGAAGGCGCGACTCGATGCACTGCTTGCCGCCACTCGTGTGTGGCGAAGTGTGGTGGATCCTGTGGTTACACCGCATGTACCCACCGGATGGCCAACGCTCGATGCGGCCTTGGGCTCGGTGGGTTGGCCACTGGGCAGCTTGATTGAGTTGTTGTTGCCAGCGGCAGGCGCCGGTGAATTGTCACTGTTGTTGCCGGCACTTAAAACCCTAACGGATACTCGCGAACTCACCACCAAGCGCTGGTTGGTGTGTATTGCGCCTCCCCACGTCGTGTATCCACCGGCTCTGCTGCAGGCCGGTATCGCTACGGAGCATCTGCTGCTGGTGGATGCCACGGCGGTGAATGATCGACTCTGGGCGATCGAACAGGCACTGCGCAGTGGCAGTTGTCTTGCCGTCTTAGCTTGGCTGGACGCAGTCGATGATCGCTGGCTCAGGCGCATCAAGCGGGCGGCGGTAGACAGCACGGCGTTGGTCGTGTTGTGTCGTTCGGTGGCTCAGCAGACACAGCCCTCACCGGCCAGTCTTCGTCTGGTGTTGCGTCCTACCCCCCACGGACTGGACTTGCATGTCATTAAGCGCAAGGCCTTAGGGGCTATCTGGATTCGGGATGTGCTGTCGGGCTGACTTTTTATGCACACGCCGAGCAAGATCATCCGCAGGAGCGCATGCGTCGGTCAGACCGGTGACTTGTTCGCACCGCAGCCTGTGCCGACGCCGTCCGTGGTGTCAGCGCGTTCAGTGATCCGTGAGTCGTGCTGGTTTGCCTTGTCATTTCCAGCGCTGGCGGCGGTCGCTTTACCGATAGATCCTGCACCACCCACTGTGGTGGTTGCGGCCATGCAGCGTGAGGCGTCGGTGTGGGCGGTGAATGCGTCAGCGGCCCGATCCGGTATTTCAGCGGGCATGCCACTCAGTGTGGCTGAACTCAAGGTCGATAGCTTGCAGGTGGTGATGCGAGACGAGCGACGGGAGCGACAGGCGCTGCTTCAACGAGCTGATTGGGCGACGCGGTGGACCTCTTGGGTCAGTGTGCAACCCCCAGACGCCTTATTGCTTGAGGTGCGAGGTAGTCTGTCGCTGTTTGGTGGGCTAGAGCGCTTGCAACAGCAGCTGCTCGCCGATTTTTTGGTGCAGGGCGATAGCCCACAATGGAGCGTGGCGCCCACTGCCCTAGCGGCGTTGTGGTTGGCGCGTGCACGCCCCTCCACGGTGGTCGAGTCGATGGAGGCGTTGCGCTCCGTCTTGGCAGTGATGCCGCTGGCAGCGATCCAGTGGCCAGAGGCGGTGTTATCGACCTGCCATCGATGGGGTGTGCGCACCCTAGGGGAACTGCGTCGATTGCCGCGGGATGGCGTACAGCGCCGCCTCGGTGTGACAGTTTTCCATGAGTTGGAGGCAGCCTACGGCGAGCGTCCGAGCCTACGTCGACGCTGGGTGGCGCCCGCACGTTTTAGTGCGCGCGTCGACTTGCCTGATCCGTGCGAGACCACGCACCAGCTGCTGCCATCCATGCAGACATTACTGCGTCAGCTTGAAGACTGCCTGCGTGTGCGTGCGGCAGCGGTCAGTGTGGTGCGGTTCACACTGATCCATCGTGGGCAGACATCGACGCAGCTGTCGCTGGGGCGCTCCTTACCCGCCTGGCGAGTGGAGGACTGGGTGCCGCTGTTGACGGAGCGCCTCACCCGACTGAGTCTGCCCGCGGCTGTGGAGGCGCTCATGCTGTGCTCGAGTACTCGGGTCACGCAGGTGCCGGACAGTGGGACATTGGCGGGGCACGGTGTCAGTACGGTGGTGTCAGTGGCGCAGGCGAGTCTTTTGCTTGATCGATTACGCGCTCGCTTAGGCCAGCACGCGGTGCATGGTTTGTGTGAGGTGGCTGAACATCGTCCGGAGCATGCCTATCGTTGCGTTGATTCGCAGACACTCTTGAGTCAGCCTGCTCCGGCCATGGGTGTCCGCTTAAGTCCCCAGGCGGTGTCTCGACCACTGTGGCTGTTGCACACACCGAGTCGGTTATCGCAAATTGCCGGCCGGCCTTGCTATGGCGGGCGGTTGGTTTTAAGTGATGGCCCTGAGCGCATTGAAAGTGGCTGGTGGGATGGGAAGGCGATTGCGCGTGATTACTACAGGGCGCATAACCCGCAAGGACTTCAGTTATGGGTCTTCAGGACACGCGCTGAGTCGCAGCCGCAATGGTTTTTGCATGGGCTTTTCGGATGAGCAGGTCACTCCCTGATTATGCAGAATTGCATGCGCTGTCCAACTTTACATTCTTACGGGGTGCGTCACATCCTGAGGAGCTGATCGATCAAGCCGAACAACTCGGTTATCGCGCCCTGGCACTCACCGATGAGTGTTCCTTGGCAGGTGTGGTGCGCGCGCATGTCGCCAGCCAAAGGATGGGCTGTCGTTTAATCGTCGGTAGTGAAGTGCACTTAGTCGATGGCCCGTCGTTGGTTTTATTGGCCACCGATCGTGCAGCGTATGCAACGCTGTGTCATCTGCTGACGGTGGGGCGACGTCGTGCGACGAAGGGTCAGTACTGTCTGTATCGAGCGGATATCGAGCAGGCGCGTTTGCAGGGGTTGTTGGCGCTGTGGTTGCCAGGTGGTTGCGTCGATCTAGGGCAGGGGCGGTGGCTGAAAGCCTGCTTCGCGGATGCTGTGTGGCTAGCAGTGAATCATACGTTGCAAGGACGCGATCGCAGTCAGTTACTCGATTGGACTACCTGCGGAGCGGCGCTTGCTATGCCGTTGGTGGCGATAGGCTCGGTGTGGATGCATCGTCGTGAGCGTCAGCCGCTACAGGATGTGCTGACATCGATCCGCCTGCGACAGCCCGTGGCGCAGTTAGGCCATGCGTTGCAGCCGAATGCCGAGCGCTACCTAAAAAGCAGAGCGCAATTGCTCAGCCGCTATCCGCAGGCCCTGCTGACAGAGACCCTAGTGATCGCAGAACGTTGTCAATTCTCCTTAAGCGTTCTTCGCTATGAGTACCCGGATGAATTGGTGCCTGATGGGCACAGCCCGACCAGTTGGCTCCGGGTGCTCACTGAGCGCGGTCTGCAGCGGCGGTTCCCGACGGGTGTCAGCGAGACGCTGCGCCTGTTGATTGAGCGGGAGCTCGCGTTGATTGCTGAGCTGTCGTATGAGCCGTTTTTTTTGACGGTTGAGGATTTGGTGCGTTTTGCTCGTGAGCGTGGGATTTTGTGTCAAGGCCGCGGCTCGGCGGCTAACTCAGCGGTGTGCTACTGCCTGGGTATCACGGAGGTCGACCCCTCTCGCATGTCGATGCTCTTTGAGAGGTTCCTATCAAAAGAACGTAATGAGCCGCCGGACATTGATGTGGATTTTGAGCATGACCGTCGCGAGGAGGTCATCCAATACCTATACAACAAGTATGGGCGTGAGCGCGCCGCGCTGGCAGCCTCGGTCATCTGTTACCGACCACGCAGTGCCATTAAAGACGTCGGCCGGGCACTGGAACTGGATGCGCCGCTCATGGCGCAGTTGGCAAGTGGTCTTCGCACTGAACAGTTGCATGAGGCGACACCGGTGGCTCACCCACCCGCACGTGAGGCGGCGGTGACACTTGCTCACCCTAAGGTACTACGCGCGCTTTCTTTGGTGCGAGAGTTGGTGGGGTTTCCAAGGCATTTATCGCAGCACGTCGGTGGATTCGTGATTGCGCGGCACTCTTTAGCCGCGTTGGTGCCGGTGGAGAACGCCAGCATGGCAGAACGTACCGTCATTCAGTGGGACAAGGATGATCTGCATGCACTGGGGCTTTTGAAGGTGGATGTGTTGGCGCTCGGCATGCTAAGCGCCATCCGTCGCGCGTTGGCGTTGGTCAGTGAGCGCGTGGGGAGACCTTTCATGATGGCGGATGTGCCGAGTGAGGATCTAAGTACTTATGAAATGATCTCCCAGGCAGACACCATCGGTGTTTTTCAGATCGAGTCGCGTGCGCAGATGGCGATGTTGCCGCGCTTGAAACCACGCTGCTACTACGATTTGGTGATTGAGATTGCTTTGATCCGGCCGGGTCCGATTCAAGGTGGCATGGTGCATCCGTATTTGCGACGCCGACAGGGCATGGAAGCGGTGAGCTACCCGAGTGCTGACGTGCGCTCGGTACTGGAGCGCACACTCGGTGTGCCGATCTTTCAGGAGCAGGTGATGCAATTGGCCATGGTGGCTGCCGGATTTTCGGCTGGCGAGGCGGATCAGTTGCGGCGCAGTATGGCGGCTTGGAAACGGCGTGGTGGGCTGTCGCACTTTGAAGGGCGATTAATTGACGGCATGCAGGCGCGCGGCTATGCGCCTGCGTTTGCTTCCTCGCTTTTTAAGCAGATCATCGGTTTTGGCGAATACGGATTCCCGGAGTCACATGCAGCCAGTTTTGCCTTGCTGGTCTATGTATCGGCGTGGTTGAAGTGCCATCAACCGGCGGCCTTCACGGCTGCGTTACTTAACAGTCAGCCCATGGGTTTCTACGGGGCCAGCCAATTGGTGCAAGATGTCAAGGCGCATGGCGTCACGGTGTTGCCGGTGGATGTGCGCAGCAGCGTCTGGGATGCCACATTGCACGGCGAGCCACCGGCACTGCGGTTAGGTCTGAGTCAAGTACGCGGTCTATCGAGACAGGCCGCCAAGCGTTTGATCGAGGCGCGCGAGACGGCCTCTTTTTTTAGTGTGCAGGAGATGGCTGAGCGCAGTGGCCTAGATCGCGGTGCGCTAGCGGTGTTAGCTGCCAGTGGCGCGCTGAAAGGACTGGCCAGTGATCGCCACCAGGCCAGTTGGCAGGTGAGTGGTCTGTTGCCCTCCGTTCCGCTATGGCGCGATGTCGAGGAGCCAGAGGGCGTGCCCTTGTTGCGTTCGCCCTCTGAGGGCGAGGACATCCGCGCGGATTATCAGCAGCTGGGATTGACGCTCGGACGGCACCCGCTGGCGTTGTTGCGTCCGCGCCTAGCGAAGCGGCAGGTGTTGGCATCTGTGCAACTGATGCATCAGCCGGTCGATGCGATCGTTCGAGTGTGCGGTTTGGTGCTGCTTAGGCAGCGCCCAGGGTCGGCTGCCGGAGTGACTTTTGTGACGCTCGAGGATGAGACGGGCATTGTGAACTTGATTGTCTGGCGACAGGTGGCCGAGGCCTGGCGCCAGGCCTTAATGGAGTCGCGCTTATTAGAGGCACGGGGTCGTCTGCAACGAGCAGGGATTGTTCAGCATGTGGTGGTGGAGGCGCTGTTTGATCGCAGCCGACACCTCGGGGCGTTAAGGACGCGCACCCGCCACTTTCATTGAGTCGCTGTGACGCACTGCATCATCGCCAGTTAAATCGCCGGCTAAACCATCCGCTAAATTGTCTGCTAATCCCGCGGCCTGATTTTCTTTTTTATTTTTGTGGTCGGCGGCTTACTGCCGGCCCGAGGCTCGCCATCGCCTAGATCGTAGTCGTCGAAATCGGAAATGAGTTCTGCCGTCTCAATCTGTTCCCGATATTTTTCGAGTCGGCGCCACGCCGGCTCAGGGACTTTTACGCCGGGCTTACGCTTTTTTTGGTCAAAATCTCTGAGTAGATGCGATAGGTGCGCATCACTCTCGCCGACGTCTTCGTCCTCATCGCCCTCGAAGTCGTCGCTGTTAGACTTCTCGCTCATGTCTTGCTAGACACCAGACCGTTACCGTGAACTGAGTGCTGTTATAGAACAGACCGCGGCCGTCTGCAAGGGGGCCCGCCGTGGTTCAGCGGACTAATTGATTTAACTCGAAAATCGGCAATAACAAGGCCAGCACGATCAATAGGACCAAACCGCCCATGATCAGGATCATCAGGGGCCCGAGTACGTTGACCGCCGTGTTCACGATGCCATCCATCTCCCGTTCCTGGTTACTGGCGGCGCGTTCGAGCATAGCGTCTAACTCGCCACTGGATTCGCCGCTGGCGATCAGATGGATGAGCATCGGCGGGTAGAGCTTAGACGCCCCTAAGGAGCGTGCGATGGGTGCGCCTTCCCGTACTCGCACCGCCGCCAATGCGACCGCATCTCGCATGGGCAAGTTCACCACCACCTCACCGGCGATTCGCATGGCTTCAAGCACCGGCACGGCGCTCGAGGACAAGATGGCCAGTGTGCGCGCGAAGCGCGCCGCGTTGATGCCTTGCACCAACTTGCCGAGAAGCGGCAAGCGGAGCAACACGAAATGCCAACGGGTGCGGTTGGCGGTGATCGCCAACCACCGTTTGACACCGTAGGCGATGGCACCCATCAATAAACCCAATAACCACCACCAGCGCCTAAAGCCGACACTCAGGGCGATCAAGACGCGGGTGAGCAACGGCAACTGTTGCTTACTGGCCTGGAAGACGGTGACGATTTCCGGCACGACATAACCGAGCAGCAGCGACACAATGAGAACACACACGACCGTCAACAGGATCGGGTAGACCATCGCATTGCGCACTCGACTTTGTAGCAGTTGTCGATTCTCTGTGTAATCCGCCAGACGCTCTAATACCCCATCTAAGCGACCCGCCTGTTCACCTGCAGCCACCGTGGCGCGATAGATTTCTGGGAAGACTTGAGGGAAAGCCGCTAAGCCATCGGCGAGCGTGCGGCCCTCAAGCACCCGGGAGCGCACGCCGGAGACAATGGCGGCCACTCGCGGCTTTTCGGTTTGTTGCGACACGGCCAAAAGCGACTCTTCTAATGGCAGTCCAGAGCGGCACAGCGTCGCGAGCTGGCGGGTGAGGAGGCTGAGGTCGGTGGCCGAAATACTGCGCCCAAAAGACAGGCGGATGCCGCCGCGTCGCGCTTCGTTTTTCTCCACTTCCGTCACGCTGACCGGCAGCAGTTGTTGCTCACGCAGCAACTGGCGCACTTGTCGGGCGGTGTCACCCTCCAAAAGGCCGCGGCGCTCGCGCCCGGTGGCATCCATGGCCGTGTATTCGTAGGCCGGCATGCTGGGTCAGTCCTCGCGGGTGACGCGAAGCACTTCTTCAACGCTGGTGACGCCACTCAGTATTTTTTGACGACCATCATCACGGATCGATGGGGTGCGCTCGCGCGCATGGCGCTCAAGTTCCATCTCGCCGGCACCATCGTGAATCAGTTGGCGCATGGCATCATCAATCATGACGATCTCATGAATACCGGTGCGTCCCTTGAAGCCACTGCCGCGTTTTGGATCCGGGCGGTACAGGGTCACCTCTTGATCCTCCGGCACGTTAAGAAACTTCCGCTCATAGGCCGACGGTGGATGGGCATCCGCGGTGTCCGTGTCGACCACCCGCACGAGGCGTTGCGCCAATACCCCGAGCAGGGTAGAGGAGAGCAAGAAGGGTTCCACTCCCATGTCACGCAGCCGCGTGATTGCACCGACCGCGGTGTTGGTGTGTAACGTGGAGAGCACCAAATGGCCGGTGAGCGAGGCTTGGACGGCGATTTGTGCGGTTTCTATGTCGCGAATCTCACCGACCATGACGACATCCGGGTCTTGGCGCAAAATGGCGCGTAGGCCACGTGCAAAGGTCATATCCACCTTGGTATTGACCTGCGTCTGACCGATGCCGTCGATGTAATACTCAATGGGATCCTCGACGGTGAGGATGTTGCGGGTATTGTCATTGAGTCGTTGCAGCGCCGCATACAAGGTCGTGGTCTTGCCGGAGCCGGTGGGGCCGGTCACTAAAATGATGCCGTAGGGTTTATGGATGAGTTCATCCATCTCTGCCTGGGTGTCGGGGTGCATGCCCAGTTGGGCAAGATCGAGTCGACCGGCTTGCTTGTCTAGCAAACGAAGCACCACGCGCTCACCATGGCCTGCAGGAATGGTTGAGACCCGCACATCCACTGGCCGCCCGGCGATGCGAAGTGACATGCGGCCATCTTGAGGTAAGCGCTTTTCTGCGATATCTAATTTGGACATGACCTTGATGCGTGACACCACAATGGGTGCGAGCGCACGACGTGACTGCAGCACTTCCCGCAGCACCCCATCCACTCGAAAACGCACCACCAGTCGATTCTCGAACGGTTCGATGTGAATGTCGGAGGCATTTTCACGAACCGCCTGCGTTAAGACGGCGTTCAACAGTTTGATGATGGGGGCGTCGTCCTCGCTCTCCAGCAAATCCGACGGTTCCGGCAAATCCTCCGCCAGCGACGCGAGATCGGTGTCTTCTTCGAGACCTTCAGCGGCCTCCGCTGCTGCGTTGTTGCCGGTCTCATAGCTCGCCTGCAGGAGGCCATCGAAGGCCTCATCCGGCACGCGTTGGACGGTGAGCGGAACGCCCAAGAAGCGTCTCACTTCTGCGACCCCTGCGGCTTGTACGCTGTCGCGTGCGATCACCTGCGCCTGACCGTGCTCAATGACACGAACGACAATGCCGTGCTTACGAGCGAACGCGTAAGGCAGTCGCCGCTCCGGTGTCGTGGGCAGGGGCGAAGGATGCGTGCTCATCAGGGGGTACGATCCTCTGAGGCAGGCGCGGAGCCATCGGTCACTGCCTGCCCCGCAGGCGTACTGCGGCTGGCCGCCGCCGGTTCCGTGGTGCCGCGCGTGGCGCGTGCTTTAGGCGTTTCTGTGATCGGGGTATTGGCAGCCGGGACTAAGTCCTTCAGATCCGGCAACACCGCCTGATGTTCTCGCGGCTGCATCGGGACGGAGTCACCATATTGCAGTTGCAAGGACCGAATATAGTTGTACTTCGCATCCGTCTCGATCGCCATTTGTTCTTTGTTCACTAAGATTTTTGGGCGGATAAAAATCATTAAGTTGGTTTTTTGCTTGCTCGATGAGCGCGTCTTGAATAAGTTGCCGAGCAGTGGAATATCACCTAACAGCGGGACCTTCTGCTCACTGCCGGTCACGCTGTCAGAGATCAAGCCACCCAAGACGATGATCTCGCCATCATTGGCCAGTACGCGGGTGGTGACGGCTCGCTTGGAGGTTTGCACATCGACGGTGGCAATAGCGCTTTTAACCAGTGCCGACACTTCCTGAGAGATCTTCAACATGATGGTGTTGTCGTCTGTGATTTGCGGGGTGATCTTTAGGATGGTGCCGACTTCTTGGCGTTGGATGGTTTGAAAGGGATTGACGACTCCGGTGTTGCCGGTTGCGCCGGTGCCGGTGGCGGAGCCGGTGGAGGCATACTGACCGGTGAGGAAGGGCACTTCGGTGGTGACCTTGATCTGCGCCTCTTCATTGTCAAGCGTCACCACGCTCGGCGTAGAGATGATGTTGGTGTTGGCGCGTCCTGCCAAGGCGTTTAACACCGCGCCAAAATTGGTGCCGGAGGTGCCGAAACGGCCCACCCCGAAGGTCATGCCATTGGGGACGGCGGACGGTGTGAGGGCGGCTGGGTTCTGTACGGCAGCCGCAATCGTGGCGATGGAGTTGCCACTGCTGTCGAGGGGCGAGACGAAACCGCCCGCACCGACGTTGTTGCTCGACCCATCGATGACCCAGTTGATGCCCAGTTGCGCATTCGTATCACCGGTGATTTCGACAATGATCGCCTCGACCTGCACCTCCAGGCGGCGGATGTCCAAGCGATCGATGATGTCCATCAGGCCGCGCATCAGCTTCGGCGGAGCGGTGATGACTAAGGCATTCGTTGGGATGTCTGCCCAGATGGTGGTGGCTTTTTCTTGTGCGGTCTGTGCGCTGGCCGCAGCGGCAGGTGCGGCACTGGCGTTTTGCACTTGTTCCTTTAGTTTGGCGGCGAGCTTTTCGGCATCGGCATACTTCAGATAGCGCACACGCGTGCCACCACCGCTTTCGATTGGCGTATCCAGATGAGCGACTAAGGTGCGCAGTTTAAGACGTTGATTGCGTTCACCGCTCACTAAGACGCTATTGGTTCGCTCATCCGCCAGGAGCTTTGCGGTGGCGCCGCCCTCCGCGCCGGCGCCTGCGCTGGTCAGCTGATTCACGACGCGTACGATTTCAGTCGCCGAGGCGTGCTCAAGGCGGATGACCTCGATCTCATCATCGCCGCCGTGGTCGATGCGATCAATGATGCGCAGTAATCGATTCACGTTATTGGCGCGATCCGAGATGATCAGAACGTTCGAGGCCGGGTAAGCCGCCAGGTGACCTTGCTGTGGAATCAAAGGCCGCAAAATAGGCACAAGTTGCGCGGCATTCACACTTTTCAGTTGCACGATTTGCGTGACCAATTCGTCGGAGCTTGCGCTTGCGCCATCGGGTAGATCGTTAGACGGTACTTGGCGTGCGTTGGCATCTGGAATGATTTTCCAGAGCTTGCCTGAGGGCACCGCCACAAAGCCGTGGACCTGTAAGATCGCAAGGAATGCCTCGTAAAACGCCTGGGCGTTCATTGGCGTTGCCGACAACATGGTGACTTGGGCTTTAACGCGCGGATCTAGGATGAAGTTCTTGCCAGTGATTTGACTCACCGCTTCCACGATCTGGGTGAGATCGGCGTCTTTATAATTTGGGGTGATCATGGCCTGTGAACTGACGGGCGTCGGTTCGGGTCCCGCGGGCACCGCCGCCTGAGTCATCAGGATGCAGGCGAGTGCCAGCACGAGGCGATGGGCGGATCGGTGAGTCAGGGCAGACGGCATACGGATTCTCTATAAAATGGGCAGGTACAAGTCAGCGTTTGCGTGTTCACGGTGGGCTGATCACGCCGGCGTGGGTGGGTGTGGGTGCTGCGGGGGCACCGGTGATGGCAGCCACTTGGCTGGCGTCGATGGTCAGTTGTTGGGTGGCGCCTTCGCGTTCCACGGTGACCGTGGCGGGTCCGCCACTGGTGAGGGTGCGAAGGACCTCCATCCCATGCTGCGCATCGCCTAAGGGCACTCCATTGACTTGGGTGACCAGATCGCCCGGTTGCAATCCGAGCTCAGCGAAGCGCGCGCGATCGCGTCCTGCGAATAAACGAAAGCCCTTGAGCTGACCATTGGCGTAGGTGGGCATCGGTCTAAGGATTTCGCCCAACACGGCAGTCGTTTGTTCAGCGACACGGGCGACGGCTGCGCTCATGGGGGCCGGTTTGCTGGCTGAGTCGGCGAGGTGCGAGCGGGGGAGATACAAACTCTCGAGGGCACCGTTGCGCTCAATCACCACACGATCCGGATAGACCTCGAACAATTTAACGCCCCCGGGTAGGTTGCCACCGGTGGCGTAGAGTCGAGCGGCGACCGCTGACTCGCCGATGATGGCCAGGCCGGCCTTGGGGTCTTTAACGGCTAAGGTGCCGGCCACCACCAGGGGCACTTGCGACTGAGGGGCGCTTTCGCCGCTGGCAGCGCCTGACGGGTTTCCAAACAGATGGCCATCCAATACGGGCTGCAGCGACTCGGTGGCCGGTACGTTGACCGCCGCGGGGGCGGTGGCTGAGCGACTCGCGGGCAGCAGTTGCCACAGTAGGGTGGCTAATTGCCATGCGAGCCCGATCGCTAATAAAGCGGTCAGAACGGCCGGCAGACGCCGCACCAGGCCAGGCAGGCCGGCGCGCCAAAGCACCAGCGGGTCGGTGAGGGTCATCGCCACGCACGATTCCAGCGGCCGAGCCGACGGCCAGCGACTCGCCATCGCCCTTGAATGACACGGCTATACATCCGCTAATCATACGGCGTCGCCGGTGGTGGCGACAAGTCCGCGTGCCTTGCTCTAAGTCATTAAAAAATAAAGACCAAGTTTAGCCCCCGAGCCCTTGAACAGTCGACCCGGCGTCCCTATAAACTACTCCCATGAAGTCCAACGATGACGAGCAAACGGGGCGCCCGGGGGATGGCCAGGGCCTGCTGGTCGAGGAGGCGCCGCCGCAGCTGAAGCGGCCGCCTCTGTATCAGGTTATTTTGCTGAACGATGATTACACGCCGATGGAGTTTGTGGTGGAGGTCTTAGAGGCCATCTTTGTGATGGATCGAGTCAAAGCCACCCGAGTGATGCTAGAGATTCATACCCGCGGTAAGGGCGTGTGTGGCGTGTTCACGTATGAGATTGCAGAAACCAAGGTTGCTCAAGTCATGGCCTACGCGCGCCAGCACCAGCACCCACTGATGTGCACCGTTGAAGAAGCCGACTAGCGATCCATTCAAGAGGATACCGATGTGTTATCGAGTGAACTAGAACTGTGTCTTAACAACGCCTTTCAATCGGCACGCAGCGCGCGGCATGAGTACATGACCGTCGAGCATCTGTTGTTGGCGATTTTAGACACGGCGCGCATACGCGACATCTTGAAGGCCTGCGGCGCGGATGTGGCAAAGCTGAAAGCCGATTTGCAGCATTTCATTTCCGATACCACCCCTCGCTTGGGCGGGGAGGATGAGCGCGAGGTACAGCCCACCTTAGGCTTTCAGCGCGTACTGCAGCGGGCGGTGTTCAGCGTGCAGTCGAGTGGTAAGAAAGAGGTCGCGGTAGGTAACGTACTCGTGGCTATTTTCAGCGAGAAACAGTCGCATGCAGCCTATTTGCTGGGCGCGCAGGATGTCGCACGTCTCGATGTCGTTAATTTCATTTCGCATGGCTTGTCGAAGTCTGCGGAAGAGGGTGCGGAGAAAGACATGACCGCGCAGGCCGAGTCAGGCGCGGGCGCCGATGCAGAGGCGCAGGCGGGTGCCCTGGATAAGTACTGCGTCAATTTGAATCGGCAGGCCGCCGAGGGACGCATTGATCCACTGATTGGTCGGCAGTTGGAGGTAGAACGTACCATCGAAATCCTTTGTCGGCGACGCAAAAATAACCCGCTATATGTCGGCGAGGCAGGTGTGGGTAAGACCGCGATCGCTGAAGGGCTGGCGCGCTTAATCGTTGAGCAGAAAGTCCCCGAGGTCTTAGCTCAGTGCACCATCTACTCGCTGGATATGGGATCGCTGATTGCGGGCACTAAGTACCGCGGTGATTTTGAGAAACGCTTGAAAGGCGTCCTCACAGAAATCAAAAAAATCCCGGGTGCCGTGCTATTTATAGACGAGATTCACACGGTGATTGGCGCGGGCGCGGCCTCTGGCGGCGTGATGGATGCGTCTAATTTGATTAAGCCGGTGTTGTCCAATGGCGATCTGCGCTGCATCGGGTCAACCACCTACCACGAGTACCGCGGGATATTCGAAAAAGACCGCGCGCTCGCCCGCCGCTTCCAGAAAATCGATGTGCTCGAGCCTTCAGTCCCTGAGACCATCGAAATCTTAAAAGGACTGAAGTCGCAGTTCGAGGAGCACCATGGGGTCACCTATGATGAGGCGGCTCTGACCACCGCGGCGGAGCTCGCGGCACGTTACATCAATGATCGCTTTTTACCTGATAAAGCGATTGATGTGGTGGATGAGGCGGGCGCCAATCTGCGGTTGCAGCCCGCGGCGACGCGCGCTACGCACGTGACCGTACAACACATGGAGGCCGTGGTGGCGCGTATTGCCCGGATACCGCCTAAGCAGGTATCGACCTCGGACAAGGAAGTGCTGAAGAATCTAGAGCGCAACTTAAAGTTGGTGATCTTCGGGCAAGATCCGGCGATTGAGATGCTCTCCGCTTCCATCAAGATGGCGCGATCGGGCCTGGGTGATCCGAGGAAACCAGTGGGTTCTTTCTTGTTCGCCGGACCCACGGGCGTCGGCAAGACCGAGGTCACGCGCCAACTCGCGCTGTCCTTAGGGGTCGAGTTAATTCGTTTTGATATGTCCGAGTACATGGAGCGGCACACCGTGTCGCGCCTGATCGGCGCGCCGCCCGGTTATGTGGGTTTTGATCAAGGCGGTCTTCTGACAGAAGCGATTACCAAGCATCCTCACGCCGTGTTGTTGTTAGATGAAATTGAAAAGGCCCATCCGGATGTCTTTAACCTGCTGTTGCAAGTGATGGATCACGGCACCCTGACTGACAATAACGGCCGTAAAGCGGACTTTAGGCACGTGATCATTGTGATGACGACTAACGCGGGTGCCAGTGAAATGGCGCGCAATGTGATCGGCTTTACTCAGTCAGAGACGGAGAGTGATGGTACCGAGGCCATTAAGCGCGTGTTCGCACCGGAGTTTCGCAATCGCTTGGATGCGATTGTGCAGTTTGGTGCGCTCACCACAGGCACCATCGAGCGGGTGGTCGATAAGGTGCTGATGGAGGTCGAGGCGCAGCTGGAAGAAAAGGGCGTGCAACTGTCTATCGATGACGCCGCCAGACGTTGGATCGCACGCGAAGGCTATGACCCAAAGATGGGTGCCCGACCAATGGCACGCTTGGTCCAAGAGAAGATTAAGCGTCCGCTGGCCGAGGAGCTGCTTTTTGGCAAACTCACCCAAGGCGGTACAGTGCGCGTCAAGCTGTCAGCGGATGGTCAAGGTTTGAGTCTGGAAACGCGCAGTGCCCAAGAGCCTGCGCTACTGACCTGAGGGGCGGCCTTATCGGCCGCGGTAGGTGATGCGACCTTTGGTCAGATCGTACGGCGTCATTTCGACCGTCACGATGTCGCCGGTGAGGATGCGAATGTAGTTTTTGCGCATCTTTCCCGAGATATGAGTCGTGACAACGTGCCCGTTCTTGAGTTTGACTCGGAACGTCGTGTTCGGCAACGTCTCAACGACCTCGCCTTCCATCTGAATCGCTTCCTCTTTCGACATTCTGTTCCTGACTTGTGTAACGCGAGCGCATTGTGCCGAATCGGCCACCCCGTGGCAATTCGGCTTGCCGCCAGCCTAACAGGCCGGGCGCGGCCAAGGGGCCATGGGTCGGTCGATCAGACGCCTCAAAACGCTTAAAAAGACGTGTCTGGAGACCGATTTCGCCCCTAAGCTTGCCAGGTGGGGGCTTGGCATTTGGGTATCGATCAGCTCGATGCCACGGTCTTTTGCTAGCTGAACGAGGGCGAGCAGCGCAACTTTCGAGGCATCGGTCTGTCGGCTAAACATCGATTCCGCAAAAAACACGCCCCCCAAGTGGACGCCGTATAGGCCACCAACGAGGCGCTGCGCTTGGTACACCTCGATCGAATGTGCCAGGCCCAGCTGATGGAGCGCGCAGTAGGCCAAGCGCATCGCGGGGGTGATCCAGGTGCCGGTATCGATGCCTCGTGGCGCGGCACAGCCGTCGATGGTCGAGCTAAAGCAGTGGTTGATTCGGGTGTGATAACCCTGTTGTCGGATAGAGCGATGAAGACTGCGGCTGGCGTGAAATTCGTCGGGCACCAATATCCCGCGCGGATCGGGCGACCACCATAGAATCGGATCATCGACCCCGAACCAAGGAAAGAGGCCGTGTCGGTAGGCGCTGATCAACCACGCGGGGTTGAGTGCGCCACCCACCGCCAGTAATCCATTGGGCTCGTGGGCGGCGCCCTCAGGGTCCGGCCATGTCGGTGGTGCGTCGGTGGCTCGAAGCCGCATGAGGCCTGCGTCGCTCAGATCACCACCTGTATTTCGGTTGCCGCTGTGTGGCGGTAAGGCACGTGATCAGCGACTGCCTCTGCGTAGCGGTGCACCGCCGCGCGCTCCTGCTCGAGAAACTGCGCGATGGCTTCTTTGAAGCGCGGGTCTTTGATGTCATGCATCGAGTGAGTGAGGGTGGGTACAAAACCGCGCGCCACCTTGTGCTCTCCTTGCGTGCCCGGCTCGAAATGGCGGATGCCGTGCTGAATGCAGTACTCAATGCCTTGGTAGTAGCAGGCCTCAAAATGCAGGCTGTGATAGTCACCACTCGATCCCCAGTACCGTCCATACAGCGTGTCGGCGCTTGCGAAAAATATCGCCGTGGCCACCAACAGATCGTGGCGCCACGCCAGCAATACCAGCGGCACCACGCCACTGTGTGCGCCGAGCGACTCAAAAAGTGTCTGCGGTAAATACGGCTCATGGCCATGGCGGTGGAAGGTGGACGCTTTCAGTGCATACACTTGCGACCACAGTGCCGGCGAGAGTGTATCCCCCGCGCGCCACTCAAATACCACCGAGGCCTCCGCAATGCGGCGGCGTTCACGCTTGGCTTTCTTGCGCTTCTCGGCCGTGAAGGTGGCCAAGAACGCGTCGAAATCGGCATAGCCTTGATGGGTCCAGTGGAATTGGCAATCGATACGCGATAGTAGGCCTTGCGCCTTTAACCAGTCGGCATCCGCGTCGCTTGGAAATTGAAAGTGTAAGGACGAGTGAGTCGCCAGAAGCGCTCGTGCGCCTGCCAGTAAGGCGTGGCGAATCGGATCCGCTTCATGCTGCGGGTGGACCAATAATCGCGGGCCGGTGGCCGGCGTGAAGGGGGTGGCGCTGACGAGCTTTGGGTAGTAGCCAAGTCCATGGCGCGTATAGGCTTCGGCCCAACTGAAATCAAACACGAACTCGCCCCAGGAGTGTGTTTTTGAATACAAGGGTAAGGCACCAACTAGGGTGCTGCCGGCGTACACGACGACATGGCAGGGTAGCCAACCCGTGCCGACGCCGACCGCGCCGTGCTGCTCAAGGCCCGCGAGATAGGCATGGTGTAAAAAAGGCACACCGCCCAAGTCCAGCGCGTTCCAATCGGCTGCGGGGATCGAGGCGAGCGACGGCTGTACGCGGGCCTCGAGATGTGGCCTCGGTGCGTTGCGGTCAGCGGCCACTGTCGATGCGTTCAAGATACCGATCCGCATCCAAGGCGGCCATGCAGCCGGTGCCGGCTGACGTGATGGCCTGACGGTAGGTGTGATCTGCCACGTCACCTGCTGCAAACACGCCGTCGACACTGGTAGCCGTGGCATCGCCCTCAAAGCCGCTCTTCACGGAAATATAGCCACCTGTCATTGCCAGTTGGCCGCTAAACAAGTGGGTGTTGGGGGTGTGACCCACCGCGATGAAGACGCCCATCAAGGCGATGTCTTGGCTGGGTCCGCCCGTGGTGGGCAGGATACGAATGCCGGTGACCCCGGTGGTGTCACCTAAGATCTCCTCAACCGCATGGTTCCAAATGATCGTGACCTTGCCTTCGCGTTGCCGTTCAAACAGGCGGTCTTGAAGGATTTTCTCTGCACGGAATTGGTCGCGCCGGTGAATGACCGTCACATGCGCGGCGATGTTGCTGAGATAAAGCGCTTCCTCGACGGCGGTGTTGCCACCGCCCACCACGCACACCCGTTGGCCGCGGTAGAAAAAGCCATCACAAGTCGCACACGCCGACACGCCCTTGCCACGAAAGGTCTCCTCCGACGGCAGCCCTAAATAGCGGGCGGAGGCACCGGTCGCGATGATCAGGGCGTCTGTGGTGTACACGCCGCGATCGCCCGTTAAGCGAAAAGGCCTCACCGTCACGTCCACGTGGTTAATGTGATCTTCCATGATCTCGGTGTTAAAGCGCTCGGCGTGGCGACGCAGGCGCGCCATCAGTTCAGGCCCCTGCAGCCCTTCCACATCGCCCGGCCAGTTGTCGACGTCGGTGGTGGTCATCAGTTGACCGCCGACCTCAAGGCCGGTCACCATCAGCGGCTGGCGATTGGCGCGGCTGGCATAGACAGCGGCGCTGTAGCCGGCGGGTCCTGAGCCGAGAATCAGTAGGCGAGTATGACGAGGCGTCGACATGGGGCTTCGATATCCTTCTGACAGGGTGTCCGGGGCAGCCGTCATGGTATGAAAAACGCGCTCCGAAGTGTAGCAAAGCGCGTCGGACGTCTGGTTTAGTTTGGGGCTGAGACGTATCATAGGCTTAAGCTTGTTTTCTCGTTTAGGGCATCAACTTGGCTGACGTAAAACTCGGAAAATCGGCGCGGGTAGCGCACACCGTCGCGGCGGTCGTCGCGCGGGGCCTGCGCGAGGGCGCACTGCTGGTCTGCAGCGCGCTGGCCATCGTCTTGTTGCTCGCCTTGATCACTTTTAATCCGCTGGATGGGGGATTCACCTCGACCGGGGAGGCCGACCACGTGCACAACCTGATCGGCCCCGTGGGCGCTTGGGTGGCGGGCGTGTTTCTGGTGTTGTTTGGCGCGCCCGCTTTTTTATTCCCCATGATGTTAGGGATTGCCGGTTGGCTGTTGTATAAGCCAACGCAGGCGGCCGATCGCATTGCACGCACCACCTTAGCGTTTCGCTCAGTCGGCTTTGTGCTGACCTTGGCCTGCAGCGCCGGCATGGCGACCTTGCACTTTGCGGCGCCCAGTTATTCCGAAAGCGCAGGGGGAATCCTCGGGGAAGTGGTGGGCGCTGGGCTCGCACGCGGTGTGAGTTATCTGGGTGCGACGCTGCTGTTGCTGAGTGGTTGGTTCGCAGGTGTCGGTTTATTTGCGGGTGTGTCCTGGCTCACCATCATGGATGCGATCGGGCACCAGTTGGTATTGGCTTACCGACGACTCATGGCCTACTTGTCGTCACGCCGCGACCAGACGGTGGGTCGCGAGCAGAAGGCAGCGCGTCAGGTGGCTGTGCGCGAGGAAAAGAAAAAAATTGAGGTCAAGGCGCCACCGCGGATTGAGGTGCCCTTGCCGGTCATTGAAAAAAGTGCCCGCGTTGAGAAAGAGCGGCAGAAGCCACTATTTGACAAAGTAGCGGCCAGTGAGTTGCCGCCGCTGGGTTTACTTGATGATCCCGGTGAGCGCCCGCAGGGCTACTCCGCCGATACGCTAGAGGCGATGTCACGGTTAGTGGAAATTAAGCTGCGTGACTTTGGTGTAGAGGTCGAGGTGGTTGCAGTGCACCCGGGGCCTGTGGTCACTCGCTTTGAACTGCGCCCCGCACCCGGCGTCAAAGTCAGCCAGATCTCGGGTCTGGCGAAAGACATCGCGCGTGCGCTTTCGGCCATCAGCGTGCGGGTCGTTGAGGTGATTCCAGGTAAGAGCGTCGTGGGTCTTGAGATCCCAAACGAAGTGCGTGAGATGGTGACGCTGGGCGAGATCATCAAGTCAAAAGCCTACGACGATGTGAACTCACCGTTGGCTATTGCATTGGGTAAAGATATCGCGGGGCATCCCGTCGTGGCGGATCTACAAAAGATGCCGCACTTGCTCATCGCCGGTACCACAGGGTCGGGTAAGAGCGTCGGGATCAATGCGATGGTGCTGTCGCTGCTTTACAAAGCGACGGCTGAGCAGGTTCGTCTGATCATGGTTGACCCTAAGATGCTGGAATTATCAGTCTATGAGGGTATTCCTCACTTACTGACGCCGGTCGTGACTGATATGAAACAAGCGGCGAATGCGCTGCGCTGGTGTGTCGCTGAGATGGAGCGTCGCTACATCCTCATGTCGGCCTTAGGTGTTCGAAACTTAGGTGGCTACAATCACAAAGTCGATGCTGCCCGAAGCGCCGGCAAGGCGATTCCGGATCCGATCTTGCAGCGCAAGTTGCAGTCAGGTGATGTGAGTCTGTTGGATTCGACTGGTAATGTGCCGGACTGCGTGCCGTTGCCCCACATCGTCGTGGTGATCGACGAGTTGGCTGATCTGATGATGGTGGTGGGGAAGAAAGTCGAAGAATTAATCGCACGCCTCGCGCAAAAAGCGCGCGCCTCTGGCATCCATTTAATTTTGGCCACACAACGGCCGTCGGTCGACGTGATCACTGGCTTGATTAAGGCGAATATTCCCACACGCATTGCATTCCAAGTGTCGGCGAAGGTGGATTCGCGCACCATATTGGATCAAAGCGGTGCTGAGTCCCTGCTAGGTCACGGGGATATGTTGTATTTGCCGCCGGGCACCTCCGTGCCGACACGGGTACATGGCGCTTTTGTGTCTGATCAAGAGGTGCATCGCGTCGTGGATGCGCTGCGCGGCGGCGAACCCAACTACATTGAAGAGATTCTGGAGGGGCCGACTGGCCCGATACCAGGGCTTGATCCCATTGACGCGAGCGGTGAGGGGGCGGATGCGGAGCAAGATTTGCTCTATGACCAAGCAGTGCAGATTGTTGCCGAGAGCCGTAAGGCCTCCGTCTCTGGTGTGCAGCGCCGGCTAAAAATTGGTTACAACCGCGCGGCTCGGCTAGTGGAGAGCATGGAGGCAGCCGGTCTGGTGGGTCCGTTGCAATCGAATGGCTCACGAGAAGTCTTACTGCCACCGACCCGTGACGAGTAGTGGTACGCCGCTTCACCTTGGTTGTTTGCGGTTTGGCCTGCGCGGTTGTGTGGCTCATGGCGTCGGCGTCAGCGGAGCCTAACGCGGCGGCGTCCCGTGTGGATCGGGGCCTGCTCGCGTTGAGTGCGGTGCGTGCGGACTTTGTCCAGGAGATCACCGTCAAAGACGGTGCTAAACCGGAGCGTGCAAGCGGTACCCTGTGGCTTCGAAAACCGGGGCGCTTTCGATGGGAGTACCGGGCGCCCCAGCAACTCATCGTGTGCGATGGCGATCATTTATGGTTGTTTGATGCGGATTTGTCACAAGTCACGGTGCGTCAGATCAAACAATCGCTGTCACAAACGCCGGCCATGCTATTAGCCGGGCAAGCGCACGTCACGGAAGGCTTTAAAGTCATCGAGGGCGGTGCGTTGGACGGTCTCCTGTGGAGTGTGCTGATTCCGAAAAACAGCGACACGGATTTTACGGAAATTCGCATGGGCTTTGCCGGCGACAGCCTGTCCCGTTTGGAGTTTGTCGATAAGCTCGGCAGTCACACCCGCATTGAGCTCAAAAACATGGAGCGCCATCTGGTGTTGCCGGACAGTCTGTTTACGTTCATCGTCCCACCGGGCGTGGATGTGATCGGGCAGGCGCCGTAGGCGGTGGACGCTGTGCTGACCACAGCCAGTTATCGGCCGCTCGCTGACCGGATGCGCCCACAGTCGCTTGATGACTTCGTCGGTCAAAGCCACTTGCTCAGTGTCGGCAAACCGCTTCGCCGCTTAATTGAAGGCAGCAGCCTGCACTCTATGATCCTGTGGGGCCCACCGGGTACCGGCAAGACCACCCTCGCTCGTTTAGTGGCGCACACCGCCCAAGCGGAGTTTCGCGCCTTGTCGGCAGTGCTAGCCGGCGTTAAAGATATTCGAGCGGTGGTGGAGGAGGCGCAAGCCCGTCGGCTCGCCCACGGTCAGGGCACGGTGCTGTTTTTGGACGAGGTCCATCGCTTTAATCGCTCCCAGCAGGATACATTTTTGCCGTATGTGGAAGATGGCACGCTGTTGTTTATAGGTGCCACCACCGAGAATCCCTCGTTTGAAGTGAACAGCGCGTTGCTCTCGCGGGCGCGGATCTATGTGCTGAAAAGTTTGCAGGCGGCCGAGATGGAGGCACTCCTTGATCGGGCGGTCGCCGATTCCGTCAATGGCTTAGCCGGTCGCGTCACGCTAGAGGCAACGGCGCGAGTCACGTTGGCCCAGGCTGCCGATGGGGACGCGAGACGTGCGCTCAATTTGTTAGAGCTCGCGGCCGAGCTGGCGATTGGCACTGACCGCCCGAGCCTGATCACTGATGCGGTGGTCGCTGAGGTCGCTGAGGGCAGCTATCGACGCTTCGATAAGGGTGGCGACCAATTTTATGATCAAACCTCGGCTTTGCATAAGTCGGTGCGAGGCAGCGACCCCGATGCGGCACTGTATTGGCTGTGTCGTCTACTGGATGGCGGTTGTGATCCGCGCTACATCGCGCGGCGAGTGCTGCGTATGGCCTGTGAGGACATCGGCAATGCCGATCCACGCGCGCTGACGCTCGCCTTAGAGGCCTGTGAAGTGTTTGATCGATTGGGTAGCCCTGAGGGGGAGCTCGCCATCGCGCAGGCGGTGGTGTATCTGGCGGTGGCACCGAAGAGCAATGCCGTTTACACCGCCTTTAAGGCCGCCCGGGCCGATGCCGAACGCCTAGGCACCTTAGCAGTTCCCATGGCGATCCGTAACGCGCCCACCCGGACCTTAAAAGGTCTGGGCCATGGTGCGGGTTATCGCTATGATCACGACGCGCCGGATGGGCATGCCGCCGGCCAGCGCTACTTTCCAGAGGAGATGAGCCCGCAGACCTATTATGATCCGCCGGCTCGTGGCCTTGAGATCAAAATCCGTGACGCCCTGGCACGACGCCGGGGTAGCCCTCCATCGACCAGCGCCTGAGGACACCGTGCTCGACCCTAAACTCCTTCGTACCGACGCATCAGCGGTGGCTGCCAATCTGGCGAGGCGAGGCTTCGTGCTGGATGTGGGTGCGTTAGCCACCTTAGAGCAGCGTCGTAAAGACACTCAGATACAGACAGATGCACTGCGGGCTGAGCGTAATGCGCGTTCCAAAGCGATCGGCCAGGCCAAAGCCCGTGGCGGCGATGTCGCGACCTTAATGCAGGAAGTCGAGTCATTAGGCGATCAGCTGTCGCGCGCTGAGGCAGCACTCGCCGCTGTACACGTAGAGGTCGAGGCCTTGGCCGTGGAGTTGCCGAATTTATTACACCCCTCGGTACCAGACGGGGCGGATGAGGTAGCGAACCTTGAGCTCAGGCGGGTCGGGGATATCCCGCAGTTCGCGTTCGAAGCCAAAGATCACATTGCGCTGGGGGAGGGTTTAGGACAGTTAGATTTTGATGCGGCCGCACAGCTCTCCGGGGCACGCTTCAGTGTCATGACGGGCGCGTTGGCTAAACTGCATCGGGCACTCGCGCAGTACATGCTGGATGTACACAGCAACCAGCACGGCTATCAAGAGGTGTATGTCCCTTATCTGGTGTCGCGTGAGACGCTCACAGGCACCGGCCAGCTGCCCAAGTTTGAGCACGATTTATTTCAAGTGAGCGGCGAGCGTGAGTTGTTTTTGATTCCCACTGCCGAGGTGCCACTGACCAATTTGGTGCGCGATCAGATACTCGATGCGGAAAGCCTACCGAGGCGGTACGTGGCACACACACCGTGCTTTCGCTCAGAAGCCGGAGCCGCCGGCAAGGACACGCGTGGGTTGATTCGTCAGCACCAATTTGACAAGGTGGAGATGGTCCAGGTGGTGGTCCCAGAGCAGTCCTATGCGGCGTTGGAGTCGATGACTTCGCACGCGGAAGCGATTCTTGCCGGCTTAGGATTGCCTTATCGAGTCATCGCTTTGTGCGCAGGCGATATCGGCTTTGGGAGCGCGAAAACCTACGATATTGAGGTGTGGTTGCCAGGCCAAGGGAAGTACCGCGAGATCTCCTCCTGCTCCAACTGTGAAACGTTTCAGGCGCGCCGTATGCACGCGCGTTTCCGTAATCCGGCGACGGGTAAGCCGGAACTCGTCCATACCTTGAATGGCTCGGGTGTGGCCGTGGGTCGGGCCTTGGTAGCGGTGCTTGAGAATTATCAACAGGCCGATGGCAGTGTGATCATTCCTGCCGTCTTGCGATCGTATTTGGGTGGTTTAGAGCGTTTAATCCGCACCTAGGTCGCCTTTTCGGTGCGGTTTTTGCTACAGTGCGCCGGTGCCGTTGCACCGGTGATTTCGGAGAGGTGGCAGAGCGGTTGAATGCACCGGTCTTGAAAACCGGAGACCCTTAACGGGGTTCGTGAGTTCGAATCTCACCCTCTCCGCCAACCAGTGAAGCGACGTCGCCTGACTTAAGTCCGCATTCTCTATTCTGTCAGCAGCGGTTGTAAACATCGCGTATCGGGGGCGAGCGGGTTGCCTTTTAAAAAGGATGGATACGCAGTATGAGGAGACCCCGATGTCGAGTAGCACCTGTTTAAAAGTCGTCATGCTAGTCGCTCTGTTGCAAGGCCTGAGCGCGTGCGCTCAGAAGAACTCATCAGACGCGACTGATCACGCCGCGGGTACAATTACCGCCGTCACGCGCTCTTTGGTCACGCCTCAAGAACCGGCCACCCCCTTGACGGCAGTCGATGACCGGAGCGGTGCAGCGCAAACGACTGAGCGTGCGCCTGCCACTTCAGTACAAGACGCGGCGGATGCGGCGAGAGCGGTCCGTGGTCCTGACTCCGGCGGCGCACAAAGCGCCGTACACAACAAGTGGTAGCTGCGGCCATGGGGAACATCCCGGCGCAAATCGATTTTAGGATGATCACCATGAACCGCTTTCCCATGACCCTCTCGATCGGCGTGGCGCGCGGATTCGGCGGTGAGGGCGCGGGCAAAACCGAGGCGATGCTGTCGCTGTTAGTGCTATAAAAAGTCGCAGTGAGCTGGTCGGTCTTGCTCGTCGGTCGGGCCGTGTCTGAGCGAAGGGTTATTTAAGTTTTTGTATACGTATTAATTAGTTATAGATTTATATTAATAATTTTTTGAGGATCTGAGCGTGCGCAACAGAATACGGATGATGGGACGGCTGGCGGCGGTATGGGCCACACTGATGGGAACGATGGCCGGGGCAAGTCCTGGGCCTTTAGCCTCCGGGGTAGCCGCTCCGTTACTCACCCCGCAGGATCGAGCGTACCCGGGTGTGATGACCTTGATGGTCGATGCCAGCGATGTGCAAAGGCGCATTGTGCATGTGCACGAAGTGCTTACTGGGCTAAGTCGTGGTGCCGCTCTTTTGTATCCGAAGTGGCTGCCGGGCACGCATTCTCCTGAAGGGCCGATTGATCGTGTCGCGGGTTTTCGATTTAAGGTCAACGGTACGCCCGTGAGTTGGACGCGAGATCCGCTGGATGTGTACGCTTTTCATGTACCGATGACGTCGGCTGTGTCGACCGTTGAGGTCGATTTCGACTATTTATCGCCGACCAGTGAGAAGGTGGGTTCGCAAGAGATCAGTCGCGAAATTGTTGAGCTTGAATGGAACGCGCTGGCCTTGTATCCAGCGGGTTATTACACCCGACAGATTCCTGTCGATGTGCGGGTCAGTTTGCCGACGGGTTGGCAGTGGGGCACCGCATTAGAGAGCGCTGGGGTAAATGGTGCGACCACTCAGTTCAAGCGAACGTCTTTTGAAACCTTGATCGACAGTCCCTTGTACGCGGGTTTGCACACGCGACGCATCGATCTCGATCCACAGGGGATTGCGCCAGTTTACTTAGATCTGTTTGCTGATCATGAGCAGGATCTAGTGAGTAAACCCGAGTACATCGATGCTCACAAGGCGCTGGTGCAGCAGGCGTATCGGTTGTATGGCTCACACCACTATGCGCACTACGACTTTTTGATGACGCTCAGTGATTCTATTCATGAACAAGGCCTGGAGCATCATCAGTCTAGCGAGGATGGGGTCAGCGCGTCCTATTTCACCGACTGGGAAAAAAATGCAGACAGTCGCGATTTGCTGCCGCACGAGTTTACCCACTCATGGAACGGAAAATTTCGTCGGCCAGCCGACCTTTGGACAGCGAATTACTCAGTACCCATGCAAAACAGCTTGCTGTGGGTGTACGAGGGGCAGACCCAGTATTGGGGTCGGGTGCTGGCTGCGCGCTCGGGTCTTTGGAGTGCAGAGCAGGCGCGAGATGCGCTTGCCCTTACCGCGGCGTACTTTGATTACGAGGCGGGACGTCAGTGGCGTTCTCTGCAAGACACCACCAATGATGAAATTATAAATCCGCGTCGTCCTTTATCTTGGGTCGACTATCAGCGCTTTGAGGACTACTACTCAGAGGGGCAGTTAATTTGGTTAGATGTCGATACATTGATTCGTGAGCGCTCAAAGGGCGTCCGCTCTCTTGATAATTTTGCGCGCGCATTTTTTGGTATCCGTGATGGCAGCAGCGTGCCAGTGACCTACACCTTCGCTGATGTCGTCAAAGCGCTGAATGCGATTGAGCCCTACGATTGGGCGTCGTTCCTGCGAGCGCACGTTGATGGTACGCAAGCGCCAGCACCTCTCGCCGGAATTGAGCGCGGTGGTTACCAGTTGGTGTATACCGCTGAGCCGAATGAGTATCTAAAAGACAGCGACAGTGAACGCAAGATGGCGAGCTTTAGTTATTCTTTGGGTTGTCTCATCGGTGAGAAAACGGGCCTCCTCGAGGAAGTGCGTTGGGGCTCACCTGCCTTCAAGGCGTCGCTGACCGAGGGCATGACGGTGGTCGCGGTGAACCGCGAGGCGTATAGCGCGGAGGCGCTTGGCCGCGCCATCACACGGGCGGCGAAGGATCGACAGCCACTGGAGCTGATCGTGCGTTCGGACGATCATTTTGACGTGGTACTGATGCCTTATTACGAGGGGCTTCGCTATCCGCACTTAAAACGAGTGGAGTCCGTGCCGGCCCGCTTAGATGACATTCTGATGGCGTTGCCCTGAGGTTGCCCTGAGGTCGCCCTGAGGTCGCCTTAACCTGATGCGCTGCAGCCACTCATTAACTTAATAAATATGAAGCAGTGAGCTGTCATGCATGACCGGGATAAATATTTTTGGGCGTCGATCGATCGTCGATCGGTGCACTGTCGGGCTAAAAAGATGTGGGCACCACTCGGTGCCCACTGCCTTCGACGCGTTACTTTGCGCCTGACTGACTGAGCGCGGCTTCTAGTTGCGGCAAGATCTCAAATAAGTCGCCCACTAGCCCAAAGTCGGCGACTTCGAAAATAGGCGCTTCGCCGTCTTTATTGATCGCCACAATGGTTTTTGCGTCCTTAATGCCAGTCAAGTGCTGAATGGCGCCGGAGATACCGACGGCCATGTACAGCTGCGGCGCAATGATCTTGCCCGTCTGGCCTACCTGCAGTTCATTCGGTGCATAGCCGGCGTCGACCGCCGCACGCGAGGCGCCCACGGCGCCGCCTAACTTTTCTGCGATCTTAAAGATCAACTCGAAGTTCTCTTTGCTACCGAGTGCGCGACCACCGGAGACCACCTTGGCGGCCGAGGCGAGATCCGGTCGATCAGAGGAGGCGGCCTGAACGGACACAAAACGCGTGTGCGTTGGCATCTCCACACTCACCGCGGCAGCGGTGATGGTGGCGCTGCCGGTGCTGGCCGCAGGCTCAAAGGACGCCGTGCGCACGGTGGCGACTAAGATCTTATCCGCCGGGGCTTCGAGCGTTACAATCGCATTGCCTGCGTAGATCGGGCGTTTAAAGGTGTAAGCGCCTTCCACCGACATCGCATCCGATATCTGCGGGACGTTCAATAAGGCAGCCACGCGCGGCATCAAGTCCTTGCCGAAGGTGGTGGATGCTCCGAACACGTGGGTATAGCCCTTGGCCAAGGACACCACATGGGGGGCCAACACGGCGCCCATCGGGTGGGCATGGTGGGCTCCACTGATGGTGAGCACGTGGGTGACGCCGGTTAACGTGGCCGCTTGTGCGGCTACCGCGGTCGGATCGGCGGCAAATACGGCCACCGTGATCTCAGCACCTGGAATCTGCGTAGCGCAGCTGACGCACCGTGCGGTCGCTTGCGACAGTTTGTGTCCATCATGTTCGCCAATGACGAGTACTTTACTCATGACACCAATCCTCTCTTCTTCAGCGCATCAACCAGTTCAGCGACATCCTTGACCATGACGCCCTTAGCGCGGGGTTTCGGGGGTTCCGTCAGCAGTGTTTTCAATCCAGGCGTCGTATCGATCCCAAGGCTGGCGATCTCGATCACATCGAGCGGCTTTTTCTTTGCTTTCATGATGTCAGGTAACTTGACATAGCGCGGCTCATTAAGACGAAGATCCGCACTGATCACCGCCGGCAGGTCAATCTCGATGGTCTCAAGACCCGCGTCGACTTCACGCAGAATGACGGCGGTGTTGCCTTTCAGATCGAGCTTGGAACAGAAGGTCGCCTGTGGTCGTCCCCACAGCGCCGCGATCATTGGACCGGTTTGCGCGCTGTCATCATCGATGGCTTGCTTGCCGACAATGACTAACTCTGGATTTTCCTTCTTGATGATTTCAAGCATCAGCTTGGCCGCTGCCAGCGGCTCAATCATCTGATCGGTCTTAATCAAGATGGCGCGATCCGCGCCCATGGCGAGCGCGGTACGCAGTTGTTGCTGGGCGTCATCCGGGCCGATACTCACCGCCACGATCTCCACCGGTTCACCCCGTTCGCGGATGCGAAGCGCTTCTTCGAGCGCAATCTCATCAAAGGGATTGACGCTCATTTTGACGCCATCAGTGACCACACCGGAGCCATCGGGCTTCACCCGAACGCGCACGTTGTAATCGACGACTCGTTTAATTCCCACCAGAATCTTTTGCATGCTTACCCGCTCCGCAACCGCTAATTTTTGCGATGCGGCACGCTATGCAAAAGCCCGTCGGGTGTCAATCACCGTTTATCGCTATTCACCGGAAAAATTCGCTCACCGATCGCTCGGTGCCCATTGGAAGCGCCATTGCTGTGCCCGACGCACGCCGTGCTGCGCCCGTATAAGGAGATTTTTTTGAGCAAAGTCAGTGAGTTCCACCACTGCTCGTGTCCTAAATCGGGCATCATGGCGGTCTCAAGCCGGCTCCGGTGGTCAGGGGACTGTCTGTTGCTCCAGTACGCGCTCCGCCGTCTCCTTTGGCTGGTGCCCACCGTCCTTGCGGTGGTCAGCGTCGCTTTTTTTATGGTGCGTCTGGCCCCGGGCGGGCCTTTTGACCAAGAGCAGACCTTACCGCCGGCGGTGAAGGCCAATCTCGATCGAGCGTACGGGTTAGATCAGCCGGTCGGCGTACAGTACGAACGCTATCTGTGGGCGCTCGCCCATGGCGACTTAGGCCCGTCACTCAGTGACCGAGACTTCACCGTGAACCAGCTGCTGGCCATTGGCTTGCCCGTGAGCTTGGCGCTCGGTGGCATGGCGTTGTTGCTCACCTTGATCGTGGGCGTACCCGTCGGTGTGGGTGCGGCGTTGTGGCCCGGCGGCCGATTCGATCGGATGGTAGGCGCCTTGGCCTTGGTGGCGATCGCTATCCCAACCTATGTGGTGGCCCCGGTGCTGGCGCTGGGCTTTGGGGTGTACCTGCGCTGGCTACCGGTCGGCGGGTGGGAGCCGGGTCGGTGGAGCGATGCGATCTTGCCGGTGGTCTCACTGGCCTTGCCGTCTCTGGCCGCTGTCACTCGATTGGTGCGCGCCAGTGTGCTGGAGGCCCTGCACTTACCACATGTGCGCACGGCGCACGCTAAAGGGCTACATCCGGTCACGGTGATCTGGCGACATGTGCTGCCACCGGCGGTCTCGCCGGTGCTCAGTGCGCTCGGTCCCACCGCCGCGGCACTGCTCACCGGCTCGTTAGTCGTTGAGACCTTGTTTGGGCTCCCTGGCATGGGACGCTTTTTAGTGCAGGGCGCACTCAATCGAGATTACACCTTGGTGCTCGGCAAGGTCATCGTGTACGCCGTGTTGGTGATGGGTCTTAATGGCTTGGTGGATGTGCTGCAGGTGGCGCTGGACCCGAAGCTACGTCAGGGGCTTAAACGATGAGGCGTGCATCCCGCGTGCCGCTTAGTGTGTGGTTGATCGCCGCACTGGTGGTGTGGGCGTGCGTGGGTGCAGTCGTGACCCGTTGGGCACCTGAGACCTTAGATTGGGGTCATATGGCGATGTCGCCGAGTTGGCGTTATAGCCATTGGTTCGGTACGGATCGCTTAGGGCGCGATCTGTATGCGCGCTGTTTGGCCGGCACCCGCATCTCACTGGGTATTGCGCTGGTGGCCGGCGTACTCAGTGTCTCTTTTGGTACCGTGTACGGTGTGCTCGCCGGCTTTGTGGGTGGCCGGGTGGATGCGTGGATGATGCGATGTGTCGACGTCGTGTACGCACTGCCCTATGTCTTTTTTGTCATCTTGCTCACGGTAGTCGCGGGCCGCGGGCCGATGATGCTGTTTGTGGCGATCGCCTCGATCGGTTGGTTGACGGTGGCGCAAATCGTTCGGGCGGAGACCCGTCGGGTCTGTCAGCAACCTTTTGTCGAGGCGGCGCGTGTGCTCGGACTTGCGCCACATACCCTGCTGTGGCGACACGTGTTACCGAATGTCATCGCGCCGGTGTTGGTGTATGCCACTTTGTTGATACCCCAGTTGATCCTGCTTGAGAGTTTCTTGTCCTTTTTGGGCTTGGGTATCCAGGAGCCGGCGGCAAGTCTTGGCAATCTATTAAGCCAAGGCACTCAAGAAATGGAGTACGCACCGTGGATGTTGCTCGTTCCCAGCGCGCTGCTGGTGTGGGTGGTGCTCTCACTCACGGCGGTGGGTGAGTGGGCGCGCGCCCGATGGTCGGTGTATGCCGCCTAAGGCTTTACTGAAGGTGCAGGGACTGCGCGTGGCGTTTCACTCTGACCGGGGTGCGTTGCCGGCCGTCGATGGGGTTGACTTCATGATCGGCGCGGGGCGCTCCTTGACCATTGTGGGAGAGTCAGGGGCGGGCAAAAGCCAACTGGCGTTGGCTGTCCTCGGTCTGGCGGCGCCTGAGGCGCAGATCAGCGGCCAGGTTTGGTTTGAAGGATGCCAGCTGCTCTCGGCCTCGCCACGCACGCTGCGCGCCCTTCGAGGGTCAGCGATCGGCATGGTGTTTCAAGATCCAAGCCTTGCGCTCGCACCGCATCTCACGATCGGTCGCCAATTAACTGAAGTGTTAGCAGCGCATCATGCTGGGCACCTCACAAAACAGCAGGCCAGCGAGCAGGCGTTCGCTGGCCTCTGTGAGGTGCGTCTGTCCGAGCCCACACGACGACTCATGCAATACCCACATGAGTTGTCAGGCGGTATGTTGCAGCGCGTGATGTGGGCGATTGCACTGATCGGAAACCCCCGGTTACTGATTCTGGATGAACCCACCAGTGCGTTAGATGCCAGCAGTCGCCGCGACCTGTTGGCGTTATTGAGCCTCGTGCGTGCGCGCGGCACCAGTGTGCTGTGCATTACCCATGACCTAGACGTCGCCGCGCATTTAGGTGACGAGGTGGCGGTCATGTTAAGTGGGCAATTTGTCGAGGTAGGGCCCGCATCAGACGTCCTTCGCAATCCAGTGCATCCCTATACCCGTGCGCTGCTTGCCTCGCGTGTCACCCTCACCACGCCACGTCATGTGGCGATCCCGACGCTGCCTGAAGGGGCGGAACAACCCGAAGCGAAATGCTGCGTGTTTGCGATGCGCTGTCCGTTCGCAACCGGAGTCTGCCAGAGCCCGGTGCCGATGACCTCGATAGGCCCAGTGGGCGTGCGCTGTCGGCAGCCATGGCAGGAGAGCGCGCTGTGACGGCACTGCTCACTGCGCAGCAGCTTTGCGTCGCCTTTAGGCACCAGACGGGTAGGGTGGATGTGTTGCGGGACGTGAGTCTCAGTCTCGAGGCGGGTGAAGTGGTGGGTTTAGTGGGCGAGTCCGGTTCCGGAAAATCCACACTCGCTCGCGCTTTACTCGGTCTTACCCAGGTGTCCATGGGACGCGTCTGTTGGCAGGGTTTGGATGTGTCGCAGCTCACGCCGCGCCGCCTGCGTGCGCTCCGGCCAAGCTACCAGGCGATCTTTCAACAGCCCAGTGCCAGCTTGAGTCCGCGACTCACCGTGTTCCAGTCGATTGCAGAGCCTCTGGGCGTGCCGGCGAGCGTCTTAGATCCACGGCGTCTGGAGGAGCAGACCTTAACCGCGATGCAAGAGGTCGGCTTGTCCCTTGATCTGCGTGACCGACGGCCGCACCAACTATCCGGTGGTCAGTGCCAACGGGTCGCGATCGCGCGTGCGCTAGTGAGTCGGCCGCGCGTGCTGATCTGTGATGAGGTAGTGAGTGCCCTGGATCTGTCTGTACAGGCGCAGGTGCTCAATCTTTTGATGGCACGTTGCCGTAGCCAGGGCACTGCGGTCTTGTTTGTCAGCCATGATCTGTCGGTCGTGCGTTGGTTGAGTGATCGCGTACTGGTCATGCAGGCGGGGCGTTTGGTTGAGGAGGGACGCTCCGATCAGCTGTTTTCGGATCCGCAGCATGCCTATACGAAGCAATTGATCGCAGCCAGTTCACCGAGTGCTTTGCCACCATGAGATTTAATACCCTAAGGAGCGCAGGTGCCTGCGGTGCGGATACCCTGCCGTCCGTACGCGTGAGGTATCCTCTCAGCATGTCTCTCCATTCTCTCTCGGCGGTCACGGGTTTATGCTAACGGCGCATCGGGAGTGGCTCGCGTCGGGTGGTGAGATCATCACCGCCACGGCGCGTCAGGCTCAGGCGCTGCGAGCTGCGCTCGGTCGCCATGCCCACCAAGCGGGGCACGAGGTATGGGAGACACCGCGCATTAGCCACTACAGCGCGTGGCTAGAGGCGGCCTACCGTACGGTCGACGAGCGCCGCCTGCTACTGGATCCCTATGCGCAGCTGCGTCTATGGCAGTGGGTTATAGAGCGTAGCGAGGTCGGTCAGGGCCTGGTGGCTATTCCCTCCACCGCGCGCGAGGCGGCGCGCACATGGGGACTCGTACAGGATTGGCAGATCCCCCTGAATGCGCTGACCACCGACACCCCAGAGGAGAGCGCTTTTCGCGGTTGGGCGCAGGCCTTTGTACAGCGCACACACGAGACGGGATCCCTCGATCCCGTGCGCCTCGTGCGTGAAGTGACTGCGGTCTTAGAGCAACGCCCAATCGGTGAGCGGGCGCCCATCGCATTTCATGGATTTACCGACGAGACGCCGGCACGTCGATCGCTTGCAGACGCGTTAGTCGGAACCGGCCACTCGGTGCGTACACTCGGTATGCCGTCTGGCGCGTGTCTACCGGTGCGATACGAGGCCGCGTCCTCCGAGGCGGAGGCGGAGGCGATCATTCAGTGGCTACTCGAGTGTTATGCGCGTATGCCACAAGGGCGCTTTGCCGTGATCGTGCCGGATTTGGCGCAACGGCTGCCCGTGTTGGAACGGTTGTTGGCTGATCGTTTCATGCAAGCGGATGTCGCTGTAGAGGCATTCCCCATCGCCAGTTCAGTCAATCGCTCATTGAGTGAGTCGGCGGTGGTCGATACGGCGCTGGCGCTGTTAGCGCTTGGGGGCTCGCAGATTGAGGTGCTGAGAGTGGGGCAGTTGCTGCGATCACCTTACTTGGCGGGGGATGCTAAGGCGCTGTGTGCGCGCGCGCAGATGGATGTGTCGATCCGACGCCTAGGCTGCCAGCGACTGCGCACCGATCGGCTCGCCACGGTGTGGGACGAGAGTCGCCACGTGGACGCCACCTTTTTAAACGCCGTGGCCGCTACGCGCCGCGCCCTATCGGCAGACACCACGACCACCGCAGCAGACTGGGCTGACCGTTTTCAGCGGGCGCTGCGCGCGGCCGGCTGGCCAGGTCCCCGAGGCCTGTCCAGCGTCGAATACCACGCGGCGCATGCGCTGACGGAGGCCTTGGCGGTGTTTGGGCGATTGTCGCCGCTGGTGGGTTCCTTGGGTATGAGCGCGGCGCTCGCCGAGTTTCGTGGCTTGGTGCGGGCGACGACGCTGCCCTCACGTCGGCCAGACCCCTCCGTCTGGCTACTCGATCGCTGGGAAGATCCGGGGCTTCCGCTGGATGGGTTGTGGGTCGCCGGATTGTCTGCGGAGGCTTTTCCCGCACCGCCGGCTCCATCGCCCTTTTTATCACTCGCCTTGCAGCGCCAGTTACAGATGCCAGGCGCCAGCGCCGCACATCGGTTGACGGAGGCGCAGCACGCACTGAGCGCGTGGTGCCGTAGCGCCCCACGCGTTGTGCTCAGTGTGCCCCAATACAGTGGCGAGACGGCGGTGGTGCCTTCCCGCTTGATGCAAGGCGCGCCTCTTCGCCTGCCCTACGAGCCCACGCCATCGCGCGCCCAGCGATTGTTTGGCGGTGTGCTTCTCGACCGCGTTCCTTCCGGTGTGTTAAGTGCCTACGCACCTGGCTCCGCACTACCGAACGGGACGGGGTTGGTGCAGCGCCAGGCCGAGTGTCCCTTTTGGGCGAGTGCGGAACTGCGTCTGGCGGCGCGCGCCCTCGAGACGCCGCAGCCGGGGTTGCCTAGACGGGTACGCGGCGAGATTGCCCATGAAGCGATGCGGCTGTTTTGGAGCGAGACGCGCGATCACGCGCGCTTATGCGCTTTAAGTGAGGAGGCGCTGCGGCAGGCGGTAGTGAGTGCAGTGACCGAAGCCACGCGCGCGCAGACACCGGTGCTGCCGGACACTCGACTGCTACGCTTAGAGTGCGCGTGGCTGACGCGGGTGATGCAAAAATGGCTGATGGCTGAGCGTTCACGCCACGCGTTCACCGTCCTTGAGTGTGAGCAACCCCATGAGGTCAACGTCGCGGGATTTATGCTGTCCGTGCGAATCGACCGAGTCGACCAGTTAAGCGATGGCAGTACCGTGATCTTGGATTACAAAACCGGCCAACGTGATACCCGCAAATGGTTGGGTCCGCGTCCCAATCCTGCCCAGTTACCGTTCTACGCGGCACACCGTCAGCCGCCACCGGAGGCGGTGGCGTTGGCGATGTTGTCGACTGTGAAGCAGTCATTCGCAGGGCTTGCCGCCCGCGATGATCTACTGCCATCGATGAAGGGCATTGAAAGCTTGCGGCGCGATGCGGGTTACTTAGGTCGTGATTGGGCGAGCGTTATCGCGGAATGGCAGAACGTGACCACTGAGTTAGTGCGCACCTTCGCGAGCGGCGAGTCATCGGTCGATCCAGCACCTGGTGCCTGCGAACGCTGTCAGTTATCGGGTGTGTGTCGTATTCCCTCTAAGCACGATGTCAGTGCCTTAGACAGTGAAGACGGCGACATCGCCGAGGGGGAATCATGAGCCCATCGTCGAGCGGCCCGCGCTTGGGTGATCAGGAAGCGAGGCAGCGGGCGCTCGATCCGACTCAGTCCTTTATTGTGCAGGCCCCAGCCGGTTCCGGGAAAACCACGCTGCTGACGAATCGCTTTCTCACCTTGCTGACCCGCGTGGAGCGACCCGAGTCGGTGTTAGCCATTACCTTCACCCAAAAAGCCGCCGCCGAGATGCGTGCCCGGGTGCTCGATGCCCTCGCGCGCGCCGAGCAGGATGCCACGCCCCATCACGCCAACGATGCGGCGATGCTCGCACGCGCGAAAGCGGTGCTTGCGCACGCCCGTCAAGCGGGCTGGGATTTGGATAAACAACCGGGCCGGCTGCGTATTCAGACGATTGATTCATTAAATTACTGGTTGGCCGATCGATTGCCGGTGTTATCCAAGGCGGGGGTTCGTCTCTCAATTGAGTTGCGCGCCAAGCCGCTGTACCGGGAGGCGGCAGAGCGCACCCTAGAGCAACTCGAGTCACCCGGCGCCTTAGCAGACGCGCTCTCACGGGTGCTTGAACACTTTGACAATGAAGTCGATCGACTGACCACCCTGCTAGCGGAGATGTTGGGTTGGCGAGAGCGCTGGCTCGACGAGGTGGTATCGCATGTCACGACGGATCGTCAGGATACACTCCGTCGCCGCTTGGAATGCACATTAGAGGATTGGGTGCACCAAGCGCTGGCGCGGCTGGCTGCGTGCAGTGGCCCTGACTTATTACCCCAACTGCTGGCACTCACGCGCTCGGCCGCAGGCCGCTTGGCGGCGACCGATGGCAAGTGGCAAGCGCTCCTCTTGTGCCCCATCGATTGCCCGCCTACCGAGCCCACAAGCCAAGCCATTTGGAAGTTGCTCGGTGGCTTGGTGTTCACTGCCGACGGTCAATGGCGCAAGTACATTGGCAAGCCGCAAGGTTTTCTAGCGAAGGGCAAGCCGGATGCGGAACGCGATGCGATGAATGCCCTCATGGCCACACGGGTGGATGATGACGCGCTTCGCGAGGCATGGCGTGCCGTCATGGCGCTCCCGCCCATCGGCTATCCAGAGGCCGAGTGGCAAGTGGTTGCGGCACTTCATACGGTCTTGTTAGCAGCGTCTCAGCAATTACGGGTGCTGTTTGCGGAGCGCGGTCAGGTGGATTTTGTCGAAGTCTCACAGTCCGCGCTGCTGGCCTTAGGTAGCCCCGAGGAACCGACGGATCTGACTTTGGCGCTTGATGAGCGCATTGAGCACCTGCTGGTCGATGAGTTCCAGGATACCTCTGTCACCCAAGTGAGATTGCTTAAGCAGCTCACCTCGGGTTGGAGTCCACATGACGGCAGGACATTGTTCCTAGTCGGCGATCCGATGCAGTCGATTTATGGGTTTCGTGCAGCGAACATCAGCCTGTTTTTAGGCATTCAGCAACAGGGTCTGGGCGCGCTTAGACCCGAGTCGCTGCTGCTCAGTGCCAACTTTCGCTCGCGACCGGCCTTGGTGAGCTGGTTTAATCAAGCGTTTTCACGTGCCTTTCCTGCGACCCAAGATTTAGAGCGCGGTGCCATCTGTTATGCGCCCAGTGAGGCCACGCGAGCACCCACACCCGCATCTGAGGTGCATTGGCGAGTGTGTGAGGGGGGCACGGCGCGCGATGAAGCGCGTGAGGCGCTTGAGATCATACGCACCGAGCAAAGCCAAGACCCGACGGTTCGCATCGCGGTGCTTGGGCGCTCACGTTCACAGCTCACGCCGATCGCTGCCGCCTTGCGCGACAATGGCATTGCATTTCACGGGATTGATCTCGTGCCGTTGGTTGAGCGCCTCGCCGTACGTGACTTGATCTCTCTCACGCGAGCTCTGTTGCACTATGGCGATCGCATCGCGTGGCTTGCGTGTCTTCGGGCGCCGTGGTGCGGTGTGTCACTGGAGGTCATCGAACACCTTCTGAGCAACGCCGAGGCCCGTGACGTGTGGTCTGCACTCACAGACAGCACGCGCGTGGGTCAACTTGCACCGGAGGACGCGCTTCGTATCGAGCGTTTGGTCACGGTCATGAAACAGGCGATAGACGAGCGCGGTCAGGGGCCCTTGAGTGCTTGCGTAGAGCGCGCGTGGTTACGCTTAGGCGGCCCTGCCACGCTTCTGGTCAGTGCCGATTTGGACAATGCGCGCATGTTTTTCACTCGTTTGGATTCATTGGAACGTGCGGGCGACCTGTTGGATCCGGCCGCCCTCGGGGAGTCTTTAGAGGATCTGTATGGCGCGCCGGATCCGGGCGCATCAACCGTGCAATTACTGACGATCCATCGCGCCAAGGGCTTGGAGTGGGATGTTGTCATTCTAACTGGCCTCGCCCGGACAACACGCGCGTCGGAGCGACACTTGTTGGAGTGGGTGGAGTTTTCGCGGGCCGACAGCGAGACCGCGCTACTGATGGCGCCGCATCGCGCACGATCAAAGCAGAGTGAGGCACTGGAGACATGGCTTAGGGGGCTGGCTAAAGAACGTGAGCAATACGAGGTCACACGGCTTTTCTATGTCGCGGCCACCCGCGCGCAGGAGCGCCTGTACTTGGTGTCGCATGGGAGACGGGGAGAAAAACCCGAGTCGGTTTGGGCGCCGCCTGCAAAAACCAGTCTCCTCAGTGTGGTGTGGTCTACGCTTGCCGCATCGGCGCCGGATCACGTCACCGTGTGCGACACCCTCGACACCAGCGATCGAGATCCCAATCAGGTCCCCAGCCTATCGCGCTTGCCCGCTGACTTCGTGGGACCGGCGACAGGGTGGGCGTTGACCAGTGGCGTGGCCCGCTTGCCTGAGGGTCCCTCAGAGTTTGAGTTTGAGTGGGTGACTGCGAGCGCGCGCCATGTGGGGTCTTTGGTTCACGAAGAACTTGAGCGCGTGGCGCGTCATGGCTTAAGTTTGGCGACCGCGTTTGAAGGCCGCGAGTCCAGTTGGCGGCACCGCTTGCAGGAGTGGGGTGTGAGCGCGCAACAATTACCGGCGGCGATCGATCGCGCGCGACGTGCTTTAAAAGCGACTGCTTTGGATCCACGAGGTCAGTGGCTATTCACTACCGCGCACGAGGACGCACGCAGTGAGCTCGATCTCTCGACACTCGTGCACGGTCGGGTGGTATCCGCGCGCATCGATCGTACCTTCATTGATGAAGCGGGGATTCGCTGGATCATTGATTACAAGACCAGCGAGCACGAGGGTACCGACCTAGACGCTTTTTTGGATCGAGAGCAAGAGCGATATCGAGCACAGCTGGTGCACTACGCGGCATTGTTGGCAGAGCGTGAACCGCGGCGTGTGATTCGTTTGGGACTCTATTTTCCACTGCACTCGGCCTGGCGCGAGTGGCCAGCACCGACTCCCTGACCCGCTGTGCTACATCGAGCCGGCCATCTGGAATAGGCGTCGGCCGCTGGCATCGGGAGGGCCTAGGAAGGTGAAGCTGTCTTTGACGTCCTCAGGCGTGCCCGCTCGCGGCAGCACCGAGCCGTCCATATGGTAGCTGCGATCGGCTGCCAGCGATAAGGTCGCATCGACTGCTAAAGGACCCGCCACATCTCGTAGATGACCCAGCACCTCGTGCGGCGTAGGCCCGGCGCTCAGATCCAAGGTGTAGCTACCCAGATCAACATTTGAATCCGGACGAGTAAAATGCCGCACCGTGAGTGAGCCCACAAAGAGCGTCGGCCAACTATTCCGGAGGTGCAGCGAGTCAATGGAGGCGGTGAGCATGCCGCCCCACACCACTTGGTCCGACAGTGAGCGCAAAGGCCATTCCATATCTACCTGATAGGCAACCCAGGTATGTCTTGGGGCGATCCCGAAGCGTCCTTGCAGATGGTGGCCGGGAGCGGTGATAGAAAGGTCGTAACAGAGTTCGCCGTGCAGTAGCCGCGCCGGTGCGAAGTGCCAGGTGACACGACCGAGGCGGGTGTGCTGGAACCTCACTTCCTCGGCGTGCCCTGAAAATACACTGCCCTGTACTCCGGCGAGTTGCACTGAGGCAGGCGCATGATCCGCGAGCCATGAGATAGGTACGGTACAGGCTAAAATCACGGTGACCGCTAATAGGCTGAGAACGCTGATAATCAAGGCACGTAATCTATTCATGGGCCTACTAAGGTGACGGTGGCGTTGACTAGGCCATTGCTGCTGGTCTTCTCAATGGTTGCCGCAGTGACCTTCGCATTGTATTCGCGTTGGATGCGGACAATCCAAGTGAGCAAAGCGGGCAGTGGCGCGCTTTCAAAGCGCACGATGACGCCTTGAGTCCCGCTGGGTTCGGTGCCTTTTAGCGCGTCTTTAAGACCCGCGCTGCTAGCGGAGTCGTCGACTTCAGCAACCAGCGATTGGCCGGTGGACTGCGCCGGTGCGGCGGTTAACTCGGGTAACACACTTTGTATATACGCGAGGTCCTCGCGTTTGTGCGTAATACGCAGCTCAGCGCGGCTCTGCATACGATGCAAAATCAGCAAGATGACCAGCAGCACCATCACGCCGCCGCCGATCACACCCAGCCGAACGGCGCTTTGCTCACGACGGGGCAGCGCGTTAAACCAGCGCTGCATGGCTTGTTGATAAGACGTGCTCACTGGCCCGGCTCCTTGATGAGCACTCGGGCACGCGATCGGCTATCGTGCGGCGTACTGCCTTGCAACTCGGCCACCCAACCGTGCGCACTTGCGGCGCTTCGTAATTGTTCAAGTACTTGGCTGTTCGGTACATCTATGGTGAGTGTGGTGCGGCCGTCTTGGTAGCTCGCGGTCTCTACGGTCGAGTCACCGCCCTTGAAGCCGTCAGCCACGATGCTAAGCGCACCGATAAGCCCTGCGTTCACAGCCGCGTGCATCACGCGTATACGCGCCTCGATGCTGAGGCGCGCGGTGGACGGCTGGACGAGGGCGTGGCTATTCGGTAGCGCGGTCGTGATGACGGCTCGCAGGCTATCATCTAACGCGCGCTCTTGTTGGTGATGGCGCCAAAAGCCCGTGCCTAGGCTCACACCGTGTAGGAGTAACAAGATCGCCGCCGCCACGCCGGCCCAATGGTAGTCGACTAAGTGATCGGTCAAACGGGCGCTGGGCGCGTAGGCACCTTGTAGTACGTTGATCGCCTCAAGGCTGCTGGTGCCTGCGGCGAGTACGGGAAGGACGCCCTCTGGCATGACTTGTACGTTGAGACTGCTTAAGCGGCCACGTAGTTTCTCAATCGCGTCTTGGTGACTCGGCCAGTCATCCGCCGACACATACAGTAAGCCATGCACCGGGGACACGAGCGCTTCACTGCCCTCAGGTCCCACCGGCAGAAGCCCCACCAGCTCCAGTGCCGGTTGTAAGGGTGTCGCATCTAGGGTCACGGCGAGGCCCTCTGCGGGGCGACACATCAGGCAACCCGCGTCGATCACAATGACCGTGTGTGCCGGATTGGCAGGCACTGCGCTCGCTTCGGATTGTAAGGAGATGGGTCTGATACCGACCGCCTGTAAACTGGCTAAGCACGCACTGAGGCGGCTGCGATCAACCACCGCCACCGGTAATGACTGATCCGCGCGTTGCCGGCCCACGGCGAAGTGCAGCAGATCGACGTCTGACGCCAGCTGATCTTCTAACGCAAACGGAACGAGTGGCAGCAACTTCGCTGCACCGCGAACGGGTAAGGTGGGCGCCGTGAGAAATACATCGGTGCCCGGTACCAAGACGCGCACAGAAAGCCCTTCAGCGGCTATCGCTGCGTCCGCCAGAGTCCCTCGGCCGATTGGACCGGTCACCACGCCGTGCGCGTCGATTCGAAGCCAGCTGACCGGGGTCATTGAGGCGTCAGGGAGGGCGGCTAAGCGGGGCAGTCGTAGTATGAAAGCATCAGCCATGGTGTTACTCAGTGCCCAGAGTGCGAATGATCACACGGGATGGCCCCGCGGCATTGCGTTCGATGAGACTGTACATCGTGAGCTGGGTAGTGCCAAGGCTCACGATGGTTTTTCCACGAAAGTAATGCGTGGATTCACTCAGTCCGGCCATCACCGCCTGTCGATCAGTCGGATTTTTGATCAGCGGGGTGACCGCCGCTTGCACATCCGCCAGCGCCGGAAAACAGCCTTTTTGACGATAGACGGCTAACTGCGCTGTACCCTCTGCAAAGTGACTTAAGCCGGGTGCGATGGTGTCCAATACGAGACTCGAGGCGGTGCACACATTCAGCGGTGTGCCCACCGGCAAGGCGGCCACATACGGCGCCAGTTGGTGATAGCGCTCGGCGCCGAAGTCCGGCAACGCGAGCAACTCACTGATGCTGGCGATCGGCCGGTTGGGTGGACGGTAACTGGGCGAGAGGCTCGTGTACACACTGTCCTCGCCGCCGTCATTGCCGGTGACGAGGCTATCCGCATCGATCCAGTCGAGTAGTAAGTCAGCCCATTTGGGCTCAAGCCCTAACGCTGCCAGCAGGCGGGTGAATTGCGCAACCGCCAACATATTTTGGGTGCCATCGGGTTTCAGCAAGTTATTTAGATTGAAGCGACCTTGCATATCCTCAAGACTTGCCTGTAGTTGGCCGCCATCGATGGGCAGTGGCGGCAGCGGCATTGCCCACGTCTCGTCCAAGGAGTCGTGTTGAGTGGTCGTGGCATCTTGATAGAGCACCTCAATCGCCCAGGCCTCCGCACCCAGTGCCATCTGCAAGGCCTGCTCGTGTGCCATCAGTGTCGCCGCACGACGTTGATCCAAACTGCTTTGACTGCCAATGCGCGTGGCCATCAGCGTGGCTAAGGTCACCACCACAAGCGCAATAATCAGCGCGACACCGCGCATGCGATTCACCCGGGCACCTCAATCACCCGACGGAGGGTCCCAAAGTCTTTTAACTCCAACACCACCTCAATCGCACGCGGTCGTAAGCGAAGCGCGATGGCGGAGTTGCCACCTGAGTTGTCACCGGTCGGCGCGGGCCATTGCGTTTGCCAGGTGCGCGCCGCATCAAGGTAACGTAGGGTGACTTTTGTGACACCCGTCAATAAAGTGCGACGCACTGGTGCGTCCGATAAGGTCGGATCTAATACCAGCTGATACTCGCGTACCAACGTGTCTTGCTCTAAGCGATAAGTCACGCGCTGCTGCGTGCTGCGCGGAAGCCCCACCCAGTTCGCCCAGCCACCGCGGGTCAACGATAATAGATCGGTGCTGCGCGCATCAGCGAGTAGCGCAGGTACTGCCACCGCACCCAGGGCGTCGCGCACCGGACGCGGCTCGAGTTGACTTAAGTCGGTGACTAGATAATGCATGGTGACTTCAACAGCGCGCAGGCGATCAAACGAGTCGCGAGTGATCGTACGCGCCTTAGTGACGTAGTTGAGCGTGCCGTAGGCGAGCGCGCTCATGACCGCCAAGAGAAAAATAGACACCAGCACTTCAATCAGCGTGAAGCCTGCGCCCTGATGCCTCAGTGTGCGCGAGCGGGTCATGGGCTGGTGCCGCCGTTATCGTCGGGGGTGGCGGTCGTGGGTTGGACGGTGCCCTCGTCGAGGGTACTGCTGACGCCGGCTGCGCCACCGCGGGCGGGTGCGCGTGACGCATCGGTGAGACCGGCGGGCGCGCCGGGTGCGGCGACGTCCCATGCGGTCGTACTCGGTGGCGCGCTGGTGGCCGTGGCGCCAACGAAACCCGTTACGGTGGCCACGACCTCTGTGCTCGGCTGCGCGGCCAGTCGCACGGCCACGTCGATGCGTCTAAGGCCGGCGACACCGGACTCGATCACCACCTGTTCATAGGCCCAATCGGCCCCGGCAAAATGCACACGCCCAGAACGACTGTTCGTTGCGGGAAAGGCGCCGCTGACGCGCAGTTCGGTGACCACATTTTGGCCAATCCAAGTCGCCAAAATTTTCTGGCGCATGTAGGCGGCGTTACGGGTAGCGTGGGTCACCACGCTTAACACCGCCGCGAGGCCGATCGCTGCAATGGCCAGTGCAACCATCACTTCAATCAGGGTAAATCCTCTGTCGGGGCGTCGCTGGTTCATGGCTTCTGGCCTGGCTTTTGTACCGACAGGGTGCCGTCCAAGCCGCCTTGAATACGCAGCGTGTCCTTGCTGCCTGCGCGCTTAAGTGTCAGTTGGTACGGTGAAGCTTCACCGCCGGCAAAAAAGTAAATCTGCGGCTCTTGCTTTGGCAGACCTTGCTGCGGCCGTTCCGGGTTAGACAGACCTTGCTTCTCTTGCTTTGACAGCTCTTGCTTCGACAGATCTTGCTTCGGTTGATCGGTTGGCTCAGCGAGTACCAGAATTTTGCTTTCAATCTGTAGACCAGCGGTGATGCCCGCCACGAAGCGATGCCGTTCGTACAAGCGGTCCTGTGGGATCGCCTCCCATTGTTGGCTAGCCGCATTAAGTCGCATGATTTGATAGCGATCGCTGGCGACCCACAGACCGAAGTCCTGACCTTCAAGGCCTGCTTGCTCGATCGCGGCGCCGATGATATCGGTCAAGCGATCGCCCTCAGCCTCCAAGCCGCGATCTCTGCCCAACACCCCCATAGAAAACACAGCCACCGCGGTGACCACGGCCATGATGACCACCACCACGAGCACTTCAATCAGCGTAAAGCCACGCGCTCTTCGGGGGGCGGCCGACATCAAATAGGTCACTGGATAGGCGCTGATTATTTACCGAGATCGCGCACACTGATATCCGCATCAAGACCGGTGCCACCGACTTGCCCATCGGCACCTAAGCTCATCAGGTCGTAGGCGGCGCTATTGGTGCCGGGGGCCACGTAGACATAGTCATGGCCCCAGGGGTCTTTGACGAGTTGCTTGACGTAGCCGTCGCTGCGCCAGTTCTTCAAATTCGGATCATTGGGTCGATGCACCAGGGCGTCTAGGCTTTGGTCGGTCGTTGGGTAACGAAAGTTATCCATGCGGTAGAGATCGAGTGCGCTCTCATACAGCCTCAGGTCATTTTTGGCTTTGGTGACTCGCGCTTCATCAATGCGGCCCAAGATTTGCGGAGCAACCATGGCACCAAGAATCGCTAAGATCACCACCACCACCATGATTTCAATCAGGGTAAAACCGGCCTGTCGGGATCGCATGAGATGGTCTCCAGTGGGCATTAATGACGGCCTGATTTTAACACAGCGACCGAAGCCACTGAGGGTCATCGGGTAATGTCCCCCGAGCGATCACAGCCCCGCTATAATCGCCCCGTTAACGTAGGAGAGTCACTGATGGCCATTGGGGTGGTATTTCCGGGTCAGGGATCGCAGTCGGTAGGCATGCTGAGTGCTTTGGCCGCGGCGGAGCCTGTGATTGGTACCACATTTGCTGAGGCGTCTGCCGTTCTTGGCTACGACCTGTGGACCTTATGCAGTGCGGGCCCGGAGGCTGATTTAAATGTCACCGAGCGCACCCAGCCTGCGATGCTCACAGCCGGCGTCGCCGTGTGGCGCGCGTGGCGCGCTCGTTGGAGCGGCGAGCCGCTGGCGTTGGCCGGACACAGCTTGGGCGAGATCACCGCACTGGTGTGTGCGGAGGCCATGGACTTCCAAGAGGCGGTCGCCCTGGTGCAGTTTCGAGGACGCGTCATGCAAGAAGCCGTGCCGCAAGGGCAGGGCGCCATGGCCGCCATTTTGGGGCTTGAGGACGCCGCGGTGGAGGCGGCCTGCGCGGCTGCCGCGCAAGGACAAGTCGTTGAGCCGGTGAACTACAACTCGCCGGGTCAATTAGTGATTGCCGGCGACGCGACGGCGGTGAACCGCGCCATGGAGGAGGCAAAAGCGCGCGGTGCCAAGCGCGCCTTGTTGCTGCCAGTGAGTGTGCCGGCGCACAGTTCGCTGTTACGGCCCGCAGGCCAGCGATTAGCCGAGCGCTTGGCTAAGGTCGCCCTGCAAACGCCGCGTTGGCCTGTCTACGCGATGGGACTTCAGCGGCACGATTCGCCGGAACATATTCGCGACTTGCTGGTGAGTCAACTCTCCAGTCCGGTGCGTTGGACGGACACCATCCTAGATATGCTGGCTCAAGGCACTCAGCGGATTGTGGAGTGTGGGCCTGGCAAAGTGCTCACCAGCTTGAATCGCCGGATAGAGCGCAACAAAGAGATTGCCATGGTCTCGATTGATGATCCCGCCTCTTTGGCTTTGGCGGCCGGTCAATGAATACAAGGATCCTGTCATGAGTTCGACGCCTGCGATTGATTTTACATTGAATGGACAAGTGGCTTTGGTGACCGGTGCCTCGCGCGGCATTGGCCGTGCCATTTTGTTGGGCCTCGGTAAAGCCGGTGCCACCGTGATTGGCACCGCCACGACCGAAGCCGGTGCCGCCGAGATCAGCCAAGCACTCATCGCCGCAGGCCTGACGGGCCGCGGCCTGCCACTCAACGTGACGGATAGCGGCAGCATAGAGGCGGCACTGAAGGACATTGAAGGCCGGGAAGGCGCGGTGAGTGTGCTGGTGAACAACGCAGGTATTACCCGCGACGGGTTATTGCTGCGCATGAAAGAAGATGACTGGGACGTGATTTTGAACACCAATCTCACCAGCGTCTTCCGCCTGTCGAAAGCGGTGATGCGCGGCATGATGAAGGCACGTCAGGGGCGCATCATCAGTATTGCGTCCGTGGTCGGACAAATCGGCAATGCCGGCCAGGCGAATTACGCGGCGGCTAAGGCGGGTATCGTCGGCTTCACTAAGTCACTTGCCCGCGAGTTATCGGCACGCAATATCACCTGTAATGTGGTGGCCCCGGGCTTCATTGACACCGACATGACACGCGCGTTGCCGGAGCCGGTGCGAACGCAATTGGCTGCGCAAATCCCACTGGGGCGGCTAGGCTGCGTCGACGACATTGCCGCCGCGGTGGTCTTCCTAGCCTCACCGGCCGCTGCCTATATCACGGGGGAGACCCTGTCGGTAAATGGCGGCATGCACATGCCATGAATGGGCAGACAATGCAAGCGATTGATTTAAAAAGCAATATTGTAAGTAGCCGGGCCGAGTGATTTACCCTAAAATGCGCAGGCGGAAGGGTTCGGGCTCACGGGCAGCTCAACCCCTCTCGCTTATTACGCATAAAGCGTTACAAAGGATTAATAACGATGAGCAGCATTGAAGAGAGAGTCAAGAAGATCGTCGCTGAACAATTAGGCGTAAAGGCAGAAGAAGTCACGAATGACGCTTCTTTCGTGGACGACCTTGGGGCGGACTCGCTTGATACTGTCGAGCTCGTGATGGCCTTAGAGGAAGAGTTCGAGACTGAAATTCCTGATGAGGACGCTGAAAAGATCACAACCGTTCAGCAAGCCATTGATTACATCACGGAGCATCCGGCTAAGGCTTGATGCCCGCGTGGACGCGCTCGGACTAAACCGAGTGCGTCTTTTTATTCATCACTACCGGTAAATGGGAGGCGCCTTGTCCAAGCGTCGCGTCGTCGTGACCGGCCTCGGGATCGTGTCACCCGTGGGTAGCTCGGTTAAAGAAGCCTGGCAAAATGTGGTTGAAGGCCGAAGTTTCATCGGCCCAATCACTCACTTTGATACCACCGCCTATCCCACGCGTTTTGGAGGCGAGGTGCGTGGCTTCAATGTCGACGATTATCTTGCGCCTAAAGAGTCGCGTCGCATGGATCCGTTCGTGCAATACGGCTACGCCGCGTCCGTGCAGGCATTTAAAGATTGCGGGCTTGCGATCACTGAGGAGAATGCGGCGCGCGTGGGCATTATCATGGGTGCGGGTATTGGTGGCTTAGATACCATTCAGTCGAGTCATGAGAAGTTGTTGGAAGCGCAGGGTCCCCGCAAGGTGTCACCCTTTTTTGTGCCAGCGAGCATCATCAACATGATCTCCGGCCACGTCTCTATTACCTTTGGTCTTAAAGGTCCCAACTTGGCGGTAGTGACCGCCTGCACCACAGCGACTCATAGTATTGGTCTCGCCGCGCGCACTATCCAGTACGGGGATGCCGATGTGATGATCGCCGGGGGTGCTGAGATGGCCATCAATCCCTTAGGCGTGGCGGGATTCTGCCAGGCGAAAGCCCTGTCCGAGCGCAATGACCAGCCCACAGCGGCCAGTCGGCCCTGGGATCGGGACCGCGATGGTTTTGTGATGGCGGATGGGGCGGGTGCGTTGGTGCTTGAAGAGTATGAACACGCGAAGCGACGGGGCGCGCACATCTACGCCGAGTTCTCGGGTTTTGGTATGAGCGGGGATGCCCACCACATCACGTCACCGCCTGAGGATGGCGAGGGTGCTCGTCTGGCCATGAGCAACGCGATGAAAGATGCGGGTATCAATGCCAGCGACTTGCAATACGTCAATGCCCACGCCACCTCAACGCAGTTAGGAGATATCGCTGAAACGGTCGCGGTGAAACGCGCCTTAGGCGATCAGGCGTATCGCGTGGCGGTCAGTTCGACCAAGTCGGTCACCGGTCATCTATTGGGTGCGGCTGGGGCGGTGGAGGCTATTTTTACCTTGTTAGCTATTCGTGACCAAGTGGCACCACCGACCATTAATCTTGAGAATCCCGATCCGAAATGCGACTTGGATTACGTGCCTAAGGTGGCGCGTGCGATGAACATCGAAGTGGCGTTGTCAAATTCCTTTGGCTTCGGCGGCACCAATGGCAGCTTGGTATTCCGCAAGCTTCGATGAGTCGCGTCTCCCTGCGCGAGCCGTGAACACTTCACGCACCGTGATTCGATGTCTGGGGCCCTGGCGCCCTGATCTTCTACGCGCGCACCAAGCAGCGCCCACGCGCTTTCCGTTTTTATTGGAGAGTGCCAGCGTCGGATCCAAACAGGGCCGTTATGACTTGTTGCTCGCGGCCACACCGGATCTGGAGCCGCTGGTGTTACACGCCAATCGGCGACTCACAGGGCCTAGCGCTGACACAGGCAGTTTTTTGGCGGCACTCGATCAGCTCTGGGCGCAAGAGCGACAGGGGACGGATACGACGCAGTCATTGCCTTTCTTGGGTGGTTGGTTTTTATATCTGGGCTACGAATTAGCGGCCGATATCGAACCCAGTCTGCGACTGCCTATAGGCACACTGCCTATCGCGGTGGCGACGCGCGTGTGTGCGGCCGCTATATACGATCATGAGGCAGGCACGACATGGGTCGTCGCCGAATCCGGCCATGAGGAGGTGCTCGATCGCTTACAGGCGGTCCTCCATCCGTCCTCACCGGAAGAGGAGACCTTGCCGGCAATGCCACCGATGGTGCTCACCGAAGAGGAGCCGAGCCATTATCGGCTGGCGGTCAGCCGGGCGCTCGAATACATTGCGGCGGGCGACATCTATCAAGCCAATCTGGCGCGTGAATGGCGTGGCGTACTGGCGGCGGGCGTCGACCCAGCCCTTCTATACGCCCATTTACGACGTGCCAATCCGGGCCCCTTTGCGGCATTCGCGGTGCTACCGGGCATGACCGTTTTGTCCACGTCGCCAGAGCGGCTGGTGTCCTCTCGTCATGGTCGGGTGGAGACGCGCCCGATTGCCGGCACGCGACCGCGACGGGGCGATGATGCCACCATGGCAGCGGAGCTACGCGCCAATCTCAAGGAGCAGGCCGAGCATGTGATGCTGCTGGATTTAGAGCGCAATGATCTGGGTCGGATCTGTGAGGCGGGTACGGTGGAGGTGGATGAGTACATGAGCATTGAAAGCTATGCCCACGTCCATCACATTGTGTCTAACGTGCGTGGCCAGCAACGCGCGGGTGTCACTCCGGGGCAGATCATTCGAGCCGTCTTCCCAGGTGGCACCATCACAGGATGCCCGAAAGTGCGCTGCATGCAGTTGATCGCGGAACTGGAGGGCAAAGCGCGGGGCGCCTACACCGGCTCGCTGGGGTATCTTGGACGCGATGGGAGCTTAGATCTTAATATCTTAATTCGCACGGCGACCGTGATGGCTCGCGCCGATGGAGTGCGCGAGCTGAGTCTCAAGGCAGGTGCCGGCATCGTTGCCGATTCAGACCCTGATCGAGAACTCGATGAGACGCGTGCTAAGGCGCGCGGCTTGATTCGGGGTTTGGGCGCGGAGCGTGCGTGATGCTATGGGTGAATGGCACCGCGCACGCCTCGTCCGATGGTTTAGACCGCGGTCTAGAATTTGGTGATGGACTGTTTGAAACCATGGCAGTCATTGCTGGACGTATCCGCCTATTGGAGCGCCACCTTGACCGCTTAGAGGCAGGGTGTGCGCGCTTACGCATCCCGTGTCCGGCGCGTGCGCTGTTAGTGTCTGAATTATCGCGCGCTGCGGCCGCGCCATCGGTCGGGATGATAAAGTTGGTGGTGACCCGTGGACAGGGGGGTACCGGCTACCGATACACGGACGGCGCACCGGCGCACCGTTATATCAGCGCACAACCGATGCGCGCACGACCGGCAAGTTATGCGACCGACGGCATCCGCGTGCAGCTGGTGAGTACGCGTCTGGGTTGGCAGCCTCTCCTCGCGGGTTTGAAGCATCTGAATCGATTGGAACAAGTGCTCGCACGGGCGGAGTTAACCGATGAGGTCGCGGAGGGGCTGATGCTCGATCAGGCGGGCCATCTCGTGTGCGGCACCTTCAGCAACGTGTTTGCGGTGATCCACGGAGCGCTCGTGACGCCAGCGCTTACTCGCTGCGGCGTAGTCGGCTCGATGCGCGGCGCCTTGATCGAGGCATGGCACGCCACCCACCACGCGGTGGAGGTGCGAGACGTGCAGCCAGATGAGTTGCAGGCGGCGAGTGAAGTGTTTGTGAGTAATGCGTTGATTGGCGTGTGGCCCGTGACGCGATTAGACAGTCGGCAGTGGCCGGTGGGTCCCATCGCGCGTCAAGCGCAGGCGTGGATCAGCCAGTGGTGAGGGTGTCCCGGTGGGGTGCGATCCTTTCGCTGTGCCTATTAGGGGCTGGGGTGGCGCTGACCTGGCAGTTGGCGATGCGCTGGTATCACACGCCGTTGGCGACCTTGTCGCAACCCACGGTGATTGAGTTGGCGAGTGGCGAGTCACTGTCGAAGCTCGCCGCCCGACTGGCCACGCAGGGTGTCATCAGTCACCCACGCTGGTGGGTAGCCATTGCACGGCTGGAACATAAAGCGGCCCATGTGCGTGCGGGCGAGTATGTGTTGGTACCGGGGACGAGTCCAGCCGGTGTGTTGGATCAGTTGGTCGAAGGCCGCGTATGGCTTCACCCGGTGACGTTGGTCGAGGGTTGGTCTTTCGCCACGGCGCGCGCCGCACTGGAGGCCAATCCGCTGCTTAAACACGTTGGGATGGGACTGAGCGATGACGCGTTAATGGCGCGACTGGGCCTTGGTGGACTCAAGCCCGAGGGCCAGTTTTTTCCGGACACTTACCGGGTGGCACGCGGTACCACCGACTTAGAACTGTGGACGTTGGCGCATTCACACCTGCAGAGCGAGCTGACTCGCATCTGGCAAAGTCGGCAGCCTAACTTGCCTTTAGCGAACCCGTATGAGGCATTGATTTTAGCGTCTCTCATTGAGAAAGAGACCGCGCAAGTCGATGAGCGCCCACGCATTGCGGCGGTGTTCATTAACCGCTTGCGAAAAGGCATGCGATTGCAGACTGATCCGACGGTCATTTACGGTCTAGGGCAGGCTTACCAGGGCACGCTGCATCGGGTAGATCTGACGACCGATACGGCATACAACACCTACACGCGGATGGGATTACCACCGACACCGATCGCCTTGCCCGGAGCCGCTGCCCTGCAAGCGGCGGTACAGCCGGCAGACAGCGCGGCACTGTATTTTGTGGCGAGCGGCCAAGGGGATGGTCGACACGTCTTTTCTGGGTCACTTTTGGAGCACAATAAGGCGGTGCAGCACTATCTGCATGCGCGCCGCGCTCTGGAGGCATCACCGTGACGACGGTCGGCACATTCATTAGCTTTGAAGGCATCGAGGGGGTGGGCAAGTCCACTCAGATGCGCGAAGCGGCCAAGCATCTCAGCGCGGCGGGACAGCGTGTGCTTGCGACCCGCGAACCGGGCGGGACACCGCTCGCAGAACGAATTCGGCAAGTGGTATTGCACGAGAAGGACGAGGGTCTGCCGGCGAGTGCTGAGCTGTGCCTCATGTTTGCAGCACGCGCGGTACACGTTAATAATTTAATTCGTCCGGCGCTGCAGCGTGGCGAATGCGTTTTATGCGATCGCTACCTGGATGCGACCTTTGCCTACCAAGGCGGCGGACGGGGCGTGCCGGACGCTGACATTCAGGCGCTCGCCCAGCTGACCTGCGGCGACTTATTGCCGCAGCTGACCATCCTGTTGGATGCGCCGGTGGAGATTGCGTTACAGCGCATGGCTGAACGCGGTACCGCCACCGATCGTTTCGAGCAAGAAACGGTTGCATTCTTTGAGAGGGTCCGTCGCAAATACCTGTCGCTCGCCAAGGCACACCCGCAACGCATCGTGTGTGTGGATGCGAGCCAGGGGCTTGCGGCCGTGGCGATGGCAGTGCGCCAGGCGCTGCAGTCCCGGGGACTACTGTGATGGCAGAGTCCAGTGTCGTGTCGCGCACCTTGCTGGATCAAGCGCCTTGGCTAGAAGCGAGTCGACAACAGATTCGCGATGCCCTCAGCGGAGACAAGCTGGCGCATGCGCTATTAATTCAGGGCCAAGCGGGCCTAGGTAAAGCGGCCCTCGCCGAGTGGATCGCGCAATTGGTGCTGTGCGATCAACCCAACGAGCATCCCTGCGGCGTCTGTCCGTCCTGCCGTTTCTACCTAGCCGATACCCATCCCGATTTACAGCGCGTCGGTCTGGTGGAGACTAAGAAACAGATCGCAGTGGACGATATCCGCGAGTTGATCAGTGGGTTGCGGCTGAAAAGCGGCCGTCGTGGGCGCAAGGTGGCTATCATTGATCCGGCCGATGCCATGAACGCTAATGGGGCTAATGCGCTACTCAAAACTCTAGAGGAACCGCCCGCCGGTACCCTGCTGATACTGACCGTGGCGCGTCTTGAACGCTTACCGCCGACCGTAGCGAGCCGTTGTAGTCGCGTGCGGGTGAAAGCGCCACTTAGAGCGGATGCCGCTGCTTGGCTCGCCGAGGTGGACTCGACCGTGGACTGGCTAGGACCGTTGGCCTTAGCAAGCGGGGCACCGGTGGCGGCCATGACCCTCGTCTCCAACGGTGGGGCATCGGTCACCGAGCAAATGGCTGAGCTGCCGGTCATGCTGCTTCGACCCGACACCGATCTCATCGCACTGGCAGAACGCTCGCATAGCCAATTCCCCGCAGAGCGTCTGCGTTGGCTCGAGCACTGGCTGTGCGAGCGGATCCGGCGCGGGCTTGTGATAGTGGCACCAGATCACAACTTGGCAAGTCAGGGCTTGCCAGTGGAGGCTAGAACAAGACATATTCAAGCCTTGTATGGGCTGCTCGATCAGACAAGGCTCGCGCAGGTCGCGCTTCGAGGATCCGCCAACGTGGCGTTGTTGTTCGAATCGCTGTACATCACGCTGGCTCGCGAACTAGAGTCGATCCGCGCACTACGACCTCGGTCGTGACGAAAGGACTTTGATGCAAAAAGCAACCAGCAAACCCGGGCTGCTCACGCTCACCATCAAGGATAAGAGCGCGCTGTATTTGGCGTATATGCCCTTTGTGAAAAATGGCGGCTTATTCGTGCCTACGCAAAGTAGCTACACACTAGGCGATGACGTCTTCATGTTGCTCAATCTGATGGGCGAGAGCGAGAAGTTGCCGGTGGCGGGGCGAGTCATTTGGGTCACTCCAAAGGGGGTGACGGGGCGACGAGTGCCGGGGATTGGGGTGCAGTTTTCCGAGCAGGACCACGGTAGTACGCAGAAAAAGATTGAGAATTACTTGGCCGGCGCCCTCGGTGGCGACAAACCCACGCACACCATGTGATCAGCCACCGCCCGGTGTACCGTCGGGCGGTGGATCTCCGTCGGCTCAGTGGATTAAAGCGCGGCGCGGTGAGCGTTTAGCCCACCCTCGAGCACCGAGGCGGTGTAGCCGTTCTCCGTCAAAATAAAGGCCGCCGCTTCACTGCGGCGCCCGTCATCGCACACCACGATGTATTCCAACGCGTGCTCTAGAGCGCTCATTTTGAGTCGAAAAGCATAGAGCGGCATGTTGATTGCCCCTGGAATGTGGTGCGCCCTGAATTCGTCCGGCATGCGCACATCGACCCACGCGGCACGCGCCGACTTGACCGCGGCCATCGCGGGACTCAAATCCAGTACCCGCCGCATGGGGATGGCCAATAAATTAATGAAATGCTCTTTCGACAAGCGCACCAGTGACCCATCGGTCAGCATGCGTACACTGGCATTTCGCGGCATCTGTCCGATCAGGGACTCTTCCCCAAAGCTGTCCCCAGAGCCTAATTCAGCTAACAAGATGCCGCTTGCCTGGGTGGGCGTGTCGCGAACCACTGAGCAGCGTCCGGAAATCACGACATAAAAGAAATCACCGACATCACCTTGCTTAACGATCAACTCACCCGCCGCGGCCTTACAATGTTCGACGAATGCAAAAATTTGCTGCAGATGGGTGCTCGGTACGTGATGAAAGGCATTCACCTGCAGCAGGGTGGTCATCCAGTCCTCATTGCTCGTGTCTGCGGCATGACCGGTGCCCTTGGGCATGATTTCAGCGACCCGGTAGGCGCCGGTTTTTGGGGAAATCTCGGACACCTCATAGGTGCCGGTTCGGTCCCATGTAAGAAAGATATCCAGCATATCGCTGTCTATTTCAAGGTAGACGATATCAGTGATCGCGCGGGCGCTGAAACGACGTGGCATGAGGGGTGCGAGCGGGCTGCGCGCTTCAATCGAGCCACCCCGAATCGTCGCGACCACCGTGCCCTGTTGCTGCAACTCCACCTCACCGGCGACTAAATAAAAGGTTTTTTTATCTTGGTCACCCGTACGGAACAAAAAACGGTCAGCCGCTAAACGACTGAGTCCTGTCTTTCGAGCCAGTGACGCGACAGTTTCGCGTTTAAAGCCGTCCAATGGCACAAACGTGCGAAGGATCTTATCGTCTGCGGTATCGTCCATAGAGCGTGGCCTAGCAAAGACAGACTGAGACGCAACTGTTATGCGAATCGTGTCCGTGGCAAGCCTACCCGCGACAGGGTCGGAACACAACGCCCAACTTAACAGACTTCACAACGCTTAGGGCGGATCAGCCAGTGACCTCGAAGTCACAGACCAACGGCAAGTGATCCGAGTGACGTACGGCTGGCATCTGAAATCGGGTGACTCGAATGCCTGCGCTGTATAGGAAAAAATCGAGCTCGCGCTTAGGTTGGTGGCTCGGGTAGGAGGGCAGCCCTTGCGTGTTGGCGCTCTTCAAACCGGCCGCCTGCATGAATAGGTAAATCTCGCTGTCGCCCCAAAAGGTATTGAAATCACCTGCCACAATCACCGGCTTCTCAGCGCGGGTCACCAGCTCATGGAGCGCTCGCAGTTGGTCCTGACGATGGCGGTATTTTAGTGATAAGTGCACGAGGAAAATGATGGCGTCAGCCAGTTCCAGTTCGATGATCAAGCGTTTAACGCCCGTATCAAAGTAATGGAACCGCTGATTGTGCAGACGCGGTGACGCCAGAATGGCATTCCCTTGTTTACGAATGATCGGCATCAGCGTGCCCAACGACTCAATGCCATATTTGCATTCGTAAATCGAATAGTGACCGAGCCGTGCGGCGATGTATTCGGCTTGATTGAGCATGCCTGTTCGGATCGAACCCGAGTCGACCTCAACCAGACCCACGATGTCCGGATCAAGCGCTGTAATGAACTCGGTGATGCTATCTAACACGGGCCGATTGGCGCGCAAGTAACCGGAGCCAGGTACCGGCAAATGAAAGTTAGCGCCGGTGCCGGTGGCGTATCGAATGTTGTAAACGACCAAACGCATAGTGAGCTTTGACGCAGCGTTGCTCTAAACGAGTGACCCGCGATGCCGACTTATTCGCGCGGACTCACGCCTCATGCAGCGCGAATAACGGGATGACTTTTTGCCTGACGGTTTTGCGCGTACGCGGCGTCTCAGCAGAAGGTGCCGCCGCGCTTTCATCCACCCAGGCGAGCTGTTGCGAGAAGCCTTTGGCTATCTCACTGGCCAACGACACAATATCGAGCGCTAATCGTTCGGCTTCATCAATCGACATCTTGCGAACGGTCGCTTGCACTGGCGTCTCACCGGGTAGCGGCGAGGCGGCAATCAGCGCTTGACGCACGCGGGTGAGCTCAGCGCGCAGCGCCGTCGGTAGCTCTGCCTCATTAATGTGTTGAAAATATTTTAAGTAACATGATATAAGACGATGTTTTATATGGTTATTTAATACCAATTCGCGAAGGGCGGCTTGCATCGCATCGTGGATATTCATGGTGGTCCGCTACCCCAGTGAGTGGTGCTACAAGTCGCTTACGGAGAGCCTCCACTATAGAGCGCTCGCTCTAAAAAACAACCACCGCGGCTGCCTCGCCAGAAAAGTCTTCCCCCTTACCGGAATCGGTGGCACAATTCCGCAAAATCACCTCAGTACATTCTTATAACTAACTGATAAATAATGCGAATAGATGAAATTCTGAGTAGAGAACGCAAGGGCTTACCGGCATGAGCCGCGCCTTCGTGAAGGAGTCCTCGGGCGAGGAGGATGACGTACCGGAGCGTGCGATCAGTGGCCATCGGAATTTAGTCACCCCGCGAGGTCTCGCGCAGATCGACGCGCACCTAAAAAGATTGGAATCAGAGTTAAGCGCGGCGCGGCACCGTCACGAGCTGCCGTTGGCAAGCCAGTGTCAGCGCGATTTGAGATACTGGTCTGCGCGCAGGACGTCGGCAGAAGTCGTGCGATTACTCACGCCCACGGGCACGGTACGCTTTGGTAGCAGCGTCGAGTTAACGTTAGCGAATGGTCGATTGCAGCGCTGGTCTTTAGTCGGCGAGGATGAGGCGGATCCTGGAGAGGGGTTGATCTCATACGTGTCGCCCATGGCGCAGCGACTGCTGGGCGCGCACGTCGGTGATGAGATCGATACAGGCCATGGCCAAGCAGTGATTGAGAAGGTGTATTGACGCAAGGTGTCTGTGCGTATTGATGTCGGGTCTATGGAACGATCGCAGGGGTCTGAATTTTTAACGGTCCCGCATAAATAGCCACATACCGAAGAAGCGATTATTTTTGTAACGTGTAGCAGGCAATTTGATTTCTAGTGACATGGATGTCGCTTTAACATGACCGGCACTAAACTAGAGGGTATTGCAATGAATCCAAAAGACACGGCGGTGGTCTTTGTCGGCTACCAAAATGATTATTTCGCGAAAGACGGCATTCTGCGCGGTGTGGTGGAGGAGCCTCATCGTGTCGATGAGGTGCTCGGCAACACACTGGCTTTCATCAAAGCCGTTCGCGATTCGCAAATCACGCTGATATCAACCCCTATCGTACTGGCGCCTGACTATCGTGCTATGGCAGAGCCGATTGGCATTTTGAACTCAATGAAGGAATTTGGAGCCTTTAAAGAGGGCTCCGTCGGTGCGCAGACCATTCCAGAAATGACGGCTTTTGGTGAAAGAATTCTCTATGTCACGGGCAAAGTCGGCTTTAATGCCTTCTCCCAGACGTCACTTGAAACCCTTCTTAAAGAGCGCGCTATAAAAAATGTCTTAGTCTGCGGGATGGTCACTTCTTTGTGCATCGACTCCACCGGTCGAGCGGCCTACGAGCGGGGACTGAGCGTGACGATCATGGCCGATTGCACATCGGGCCGGAGTGCGGCTGAACATCAGTTTTACTGCGAGAATATCTTCCCCCTGTATGGGCGCGCAGCGGATAGCACAGTTATTTTGAAAGAGCTTGGCGTGCGCTCGTAGCGCTCGCGCACAAGAAGACACACCCGATGCCCTCTGACACCCCGGTTGATCGCAGTGCGCTGCAGAGAGATCTGCATGTCGAGGCGACTCAACGCCTCAGTGAGGCGCTCATTGAGGCGGAAAATCGTACGCGTAGACGGGTAGAGATGCTGTCAGAGGCTGTGTTTGAGACGGATGAACAACATCGCCTCGTCTACCTGAATCAGGCCTGGGACGCGATCATGGGGGTGCCAAACGGGGCGTGCATTGGCCACCCGCTCTCTGATTATGTGGGCGAACCGGGGATGGCGGCGATGTACAAGGCCATGGAGGATCCGCAACGGGTTCGCACCCGGCTCAGTCGACGTCGACCGGATGGCACGCACAGTTGGATTGAGTTATCCGTGGCGCGCATCCCACAGGGTGGTCTGGTCGGGGTTATTTTTGATGTCACAGAACAAAAGTTAGCGCAAGACGAGCTGGCTAAGCTATCGGTGGTCGCCAGCTCGACAGGTGACCAGGTGCTGATTACCGATCACTTAGGTGCGGTCGAGTGGGTCAATCAGGCTTTTATCAATCAGACAGGCTACACCCTAGCGGAGGTTCAAGGCCGTCTTCCCGGCTCTGTACTGCAAGGGCCGCTGACCAATTCAGACACTGTCCGCCATATTCTCGCTCAGATCAGACAGAAGCAGCCGGTTCGTGCAGAGTTGATTCACTACAGCAAGGCGGGGGTACCTCACTGGGTTACTCTTGAAATCACGCCGATATTGGACGACTTCGGTGAGGTGGAGCGCTTTATCGCGATTCAAAGTGACTGTACGGCTTTTAAAAATAGTGAGTCCGCGCTTCGCCAACAAAAAGAGGAGCTCGAGCAACGCGTTCTGGAACGGACGGCTGAATTAGCGCGCTCCAAGGAAGATGCGGAGGCTGCGAATATTGCGAAGAGTGCGTTTGTTGCCAATATGAGCCATGAGATTCGAACGCCACTCAATGCCATCATAGGTTTGTCACGCCTGTGCCTAAAAACGGGACTGAGTGGCAAGCAATTCGATTACGTCTCTAAGACCGCAGTAGCCGCTGAAAGTCTGGTACAAATTGTTAGTAATATTCTCGACTTTTCAAAAATCGAAGCGGGTGCGTTGACCCTCGAGATAAAGCCATTCTCTCCCCGCGCGGTAGTTGATCGCATCGAGGCTATTTTTAACGATATGGCTATTGAGAAGCACATCGGCTTCTCGGTGTTTGTGTCACCGTCTATCCCCAGCTATTTGGAGGGAGATGTCTTGCGATTCGAGCAAGTGTTGCTCAATCTAATTAGTAACGCGATTAAGTTCACGTCGAAGGGCATGGTATCGGTGACGCTAGAGTTAGCGCACAAGGACGCAGAAACTTATTCGATTCGTACCACGATATCGGATACTGGCATCGGCATTGCGGCGGCACACGTCGATCGTCTATTTCAGGCTTTTAATCAGGCCGACAGCTCGACCACGCGTGAATTCGGGGGAACCGGGCTCGGTTTGTCCATCAGTCACCGCCTAGTGCAAAAAATGGGCGGCGAGATATGGGTCGACAGCAAGCTCGGCGTCGGCAGTATCTTTACCTTCTCTATCCCCTTTGAGGCTGCAGACATTGACCGTCTAGAGCAGCACACCACGGGCCGTCATCATCGACTACAGAGTCTCGCCCGCATGCCGACGCTGATGAGTGGGCGTCATATTCTGATCGTTGAGGACAACCTGTTTAATCAGCAAGTGATGGCCGAGTTAGTGCAATCGGTGGGCGCCCGAGTCACGTTGGCTAACAGCGGTGTCCCAGCACTCGAGCGACTTGCGGATTCTGGGCCCTTTGACGTCGTTCTCATGGACATCCAGATGCCTGATATGGACGGTTACGAGTTAGCCCGGCGGATTCGCAGTCAGCCGTCACTCAAAGATTTGGTGTTGATTGCGGCCACGGCGAATGCCACCACCGAAGCTCGGGAGCGGTGTTTGGCAGTGGGAATCAACGACTTTCAGCCAAAGCCCATTAATCCAGAGGAATTATTTTTAACACTTACCCGCTGGATGCCATCCGAAGCGACTGCGCCTCTGCCGGTGGTTTCAGAGCCTTGGCCTTTCGACGGCACAGCCAGTAGACACGCTCCGCAATGGGATCTATCGCAACTGTTAGATGCAGTGGGCCACGATCAAGACAAAGTCAAGGCGCTGATCAGAAAGTTTTTGGAACTCAGCGAAGATATTCAGCGTGAGTTAGGCGAGGCGCTGCAAAGAGAAGATTCGACCGCCATGGCACGCGTGGCCCATAAATTAAAGTCGTCAGCGTATCTGCTCGGTGCGAATGACTTAGCCGCTCAGTGTGAAATATTAGAAGCCGCTTTGCACGCGGCGGATGGAGCCGCCAGTCAAATGGCCTGCAAGCCGGTGATCATGTCCCTTCGTGCCATCAGCGACCAGCTGCATCGACACTTCAATAATTAAATTAAGCAGCCCACCCGCACACCGCCATGCCTTACCAGACCGCGCGATCTTTGCTACCCGCGACACTCCATCACCTGGAGGTCCTGCTGATTGATGACGATGACTTCCTGTTGGAGGTGACAGCGGGACAACTCCACCAATTAGGCCTGACGTGTGTGGAGCGAGTGAATAACGGCCTCGCTGCGTTGCAATGCCTTCGAGACAGGAAAGCGACGGCCCGGCAAATCGATGTAATGATTTGTGATATCGATATGCCGGAGATGGATGGGGTGGAGTACGTCAGGCATCTTGTGAGCGAGCAATATACCGGCAGCATTATCGTGTTATCCGGCGCTGACGACCGCATGCGAACAGCGGTCGGTACGCTGCTAGTGGCTCATGATCTGAGGCCGCTCGCTATTCTCAAAAAGCCAGCAACCCTCGGCGAATTGCGCGCGGCCCTCATGAGTCTGGCCACGGAGCGCGGACTGCCGCGTCAAAAGCGCACGGATGACCAAGTACCTCACCGCATTTCTGCCGACGATCTCAGAGAAGGCTTAGCCAACGGCTATCTTGAGCTTCACTACCAGCCTAAAGTCTCTCGTCATCCACAGGCGCGCACCTCAGCTGAAGCGTTGTTGCGCTGGAGGGATCCTGTGCATGGGCTTCTGTCTCCTGGGTCAGTGGTGCCGGTAGCGGAGGCCGCGGGCATGATCGATTTATTAACGCGAGCGGTGTTCCGCAGCGCAGCCAAGCAATTAGGTGAATGGATCCGTGCTGGTCATGACCTCTCCGTATCAGTCAATCTGTCGATGGATGATCTCACCCAGTTGGATCTACCAGAAGTGCTCACCGAAATCGCTGTGTCGGCTGGCACCCATCCGAGCCAATTCACGTTAGAGATCACTGAAAGTCGCTTTATGCAAAATGCGGTTGCGTGCCTAGATGTGGTCACGCGCTTGCGGCTTAAGGGCTTCGGTCTGTCGATCGATGACTTTGGCACAGGCTACGCAAGCCTTGAAATACTCCAACAGTTGCCTTTCACTGAACTCAAGGTGGATCGCCTATTTGTCCAAAACGCGCACGAGGACCCCATCGCGCATGCCATTTTAGAGTCGAGTGTACAACTAGCACACAGCTTGGGTATGCAGGTGGTAGCGGAAGGTGCTGAGACTGCCAAAGACTGGCAGTGTGTGGTCGAGGCCGGCTGTGACACGGTTCAAGGCTATGTGATTGCGCGCCCAATGAACGCGGCGGCCTTCATTGAGTGGAAAAATAACTGGGATCCGGCGCAATACAACTTGCAACAGATTCTCGAGTTTAATTAGCCACTTGTGATGCGAAGTCCTGGCATCATGCCGCGCCAAGCTGCACTTGCTAGCCTGGATTAAAAGTCCCGCTCAGTTCAAAGCGTGAACCGGGATGATGGAGGAGGGTGTAGGTGGCAGGAATGCCCTGACTCCATGTAATGCGCTCGATCAACAAAACGGGTTCGCTCGCGTTCAGCGTCAGCGCCTGCCGAATTGAACGCTCACCCCACTCGGCGCGTACCTTGTGTTCAACCCGTTCTAGCGGTGCGATCGCGACCAAATAGGCGTGTGGCGTCGTTAGACGAAAGTCGACACCCAAATAATCCGGCGCGATACGCGGGTTCACATAGCGAAGCTCCAGCTGTAGAGGGACCTTATTCTCATAGTGCAATATCTTCGATACAAAGACCTCTTTAGAGTCAGAAGTCAGCGCGAGGTGGGCAGCCACGGGTGGAGGGGCACGCATTTTTTTTAGCTGCAACACACGAGCGTGGTGCGCATGACCGCGCGCTCGAATTTCTTCTGAGATATTTCTCAGTGCCAACGGGTGACTGGCAGCGGTGAGGTCGGCGACAAACGTGCCAAGACCGGGCACACGTTTTAGTACACCGACCGCAGCCAGTTCCCTAAGTGCCCTATTCGCAGTCATTCGGGCCACGCCGAGCGTGCGCATTAACTCGTGCTCTGAGGGCACGGCTTGCTTGGGCCCCCAGACACCGAGGCGAATGCGATCCAAAATATAGTCTTTGACTGCCTGATAACGGGGCGTGTCGCGGAGCGGGTGCGTCGTCGTGTCCATCGTCACACGACAATCGCTAGCCGGGTCCGCCATCTAAGGCCACCACACCGAGTGCGGACCGGAATACACCCGAAGTCACTAGCGCTTTTGCCGCCTCTATGTCGGGTGCGAAGAAGCGATCCTTCTCATACCGACTCACGCGTTGTCGAACCAATGCAATCGCTTCCTCCAGCACAGGAGAGCTGCGTGCCGGACGGTGAAATTCAACACCCTGAACCGCGGCGAGCATTTCAATAGCGACCACCGCGGCGGCGTTCTCTGCCATGAGGTGCAAGCGTCGGGCGGCATAGGTGGCCATCGATACATGATCCTCCTGATTGGCAGACGTCGGAATGCTATCGACGCTCGCCGGGTGAGCAAGCGATTTGTTCTCAGAGACCAATGCAGCCGCGGTGACCTGCGCCATCATGAAGCCTGAGTTCAGTCCACTGTTATCGACCAGAAAAGCGGGTAGACCACTCATTTTTGGATCGACTAACAGCGCAGTGCGCCGTTCCGACATTGAGCCCACTTCAGCAATCACGAGTGCCAACTGATCCGCAGCCAAGGCGACCGGTTCCGCGTGAAAGTTACCCCCCGAACACACACTGCCATCGTCAGGGAACACCAACGGGTTATCGGTGACTGCGTTTGCCTCACGGACCAACGTGCCAGCGGCGAAGCGCATCACATCCAGACAGGCACCCATCACTTGGGGTTGGCAGCGCAGGGAGTAGGGGTCCTGCACGCGATCACAATCGGCGTGACTGGCGCGGATTTCACTGTGATTGAGTAATTTTCGATAGATACTCGCAATGTGTTGCTGGCCCGGTTGGCGGCGCACGTGATGAATGCGCGCATCAAAAGGCACATCCGATCCTTTGAGGGCATCGACTGACAGCGACCCAGCGACCACTGCCGCCGCAAACACATTCTCAATCTGTAGCAAGGCACCGATGGCCAACGCCGCAGACACCTGGGTACCATTTAATAAGGCGAGTCCTTCTTTAGGACCTAACTGCACTGGCTTCAAACCCGCGTTCGCCAGCGCCTTGCGAGCCGTCTGTACGCGCCCGTTCACGCGTACCTCACCCACGCCAATTAACGCCGCCGTGATGTGTGCCAGCGGGGCCAGATCCCCAGAGGCGCCCACCGATCCCTGGCACGGCACACACGGATAGATGTCATGTTCAAGAAGGGATACAAGCGCACGCACGGTGCTCACGCGGATGCCAGAGAATCCTTGCACGAGGCTCGCGATTTTTAGCACCAGCGTGAGTCTCACGACGTCATCAGATAACAAGGCGCCGGTGCCGACGGCGTGCGATAACACCAAATTTCGCTGCAGCAAAGACAACTCGTCACGGGCGATGCGCGTATGCGCGAGCAGCCCGAAACCCGTATTGATGCCGTAGGCGGTTTCTTCGCGAGCGACCAAGTCCTGGACGACACGGGCGCTGTGCTCAAGCGCACGCACGGCAACACGACCCAAAGATACGCTCACTGGCGTCTCCCAGACTCGACGCAGATCAGCCACGGTCAGGTCATCACCCGACAGTCGCAGGGTGAAACGCTTGGGCTTCGCGGGTCGTCGACGGGTAGACATGGTCGCTCCTTACAAGTGCGGCATCTCGGCCCAGTCGTTGGCAACGACGATGGGACCTCAGGCTGTATAGACAGCAGGATCGGCTGAGCAGCGCGCGGGGTCAAGGGCTCGGTCTGTGCGACACCGATGAGGCGCGCGGTTGCTCTGCAGGCGGACGCTGACGCGTGGGCAGGATACCTCCTATACTTCGCATAATGTATATTATGTCAAATTACGTATAGGGCGCGTCTAGACACAATCCCGAAGCGACCTAAGGCGCACCGTAAATCCCCCTATAATCGCAGCGCGTCGCTGGTTTACCTTGGCTTGGAGCTCTCATGACTTGTCTGCAATACACCCTCAAGGGGCGAATCGCGCTCCTGACCATGGCACAGCCGCCTGTCAACAGCCTAGGCTACGAGCTGCGCAGCGCCTTGGTCGCGGCCCTCGACCGGGCGAATGGCGATCCTGCGGTGTCAGCGATCGTCCTCACGGGTTCCGACCGCGCGTTTTCCGGCGGTGCAGACATCCGTGAATTCGACACCCCTCGGTTCATGCTGGAGCCGCATCTGCGCACGGTGGTGGATCTCGTCGAGCAGTCGGCGAAGCCCGTGATCGCCGCTATTCATGGCGTGTGCATGGGGGGTGGCCTTGAGCTTGCCCTCAGCACCCATTTTCGCGTCGCCAGTCCCTCTGCGTCGATCGCTCTGCCTGAAGTGAAACTCGGACTGCTGCCTGGTGCCGGTGGCACGCAGCGCCTACCGCGGCTCATTGGGCTCGAGGCGGCGCTGAGCTTTATTGTCGGTGGCCAACCGCTACCTGCAGCTCAGTTTAAGGGTACGCCGTTGTTCAATGAACTCATTGAGGGTGATCTCATCGCCGGTGCGATCACTTTTGCTGAACGAGTCGTCAGCGAGAAAATTCCTATCCAGCGCGTGCGCGACTTGAAGGTGCGTTACCCAAGCCATGAGGCCTTCCTGCAGTTTGCCCGCAACATGATTAAAGGTGTCGCTGGGCCCTACCCTGCCCCGTTGAAAATTGTTGACGCGATTGCAGCGACTCTTAAACCGACCTTCGCTGAAGGCGATGCCATTGAGCAGCGCCTGTTCACCGAACTGATGCTGACACCCGAAAGTCGTGCACTAAGACACTTGTTTCAGGCAGAGCGCGCGGCATCGAAGATCCCTGATGTGCCCGATACCACAGCGATGCGAGCCATCGCCAGCGTGGGTGTCATCGGTGCAGGCACCATGGGCGGCGGCATAGCCATGAACTTTCTGAATGCCGGCATTCCTGTGATCTTGATAGAAACCAAACAGGAAGCCTTGGATCGTGGCATCGCCACGATTACCAAAAACTATCAGGGCAGCCTGCTAAAAGGAAAACTCACCGAGGCCGACTTCACTCAGCGTATGGCGCGCCTGCGTGGATCGCTGCAAATGAGCGACTTAGCCACGTGCGATCTGATCATCGAGGCGGTGTTTGAGGATATTTCTGTCAAAGAGACCGTGTTTAAAGCGATGGACGCCGTGGCCAAGCCTGGGGCGATTCTAGCGACCAACACGTCCACTTTGGACGTTAATCGGATTGCAAGTTTCACTCGCCGACCAGCCGACGTCATCGGTTTGCACTTTTTTAGCCCGGCCAATGTGATGAAGCTGCTAGAAGTCGTGCGCGGACAAGCGACCGCTAAAGAGGTGCTGGCCACCGTCATGGGCCTCGCTAAGAAGATCAAAAAAATTGCGGTGGTCGCCGGCGTGTGCGACGGCTTTATTGGCAATCGGATGCTCATGCCTTATTGGGCGGCGGCTGAGGATCTCATTGCCCGCGGTGCGACCCCGTGGCAGGTGGATCAGGCGATGGAAGCGTTTGGTATGGTCATGGGACCGTTTCGTGTGTCCGATTTGGCGGGCAATGACATCGGTTGGGCCATTCGTAAAAGCCGCGCCGCGTTGCACCCAGGCCGCCCAGTTAAACCCAATGTCGCAGACGCCTTATGTGAGTTGGGTCGCTTCGGCCAGAAAACGGGCAAAGGCTGGTATCGGTATGAAGCCGGGCAGCGCGCACCGATTCCAGATCCTGATGTCATCGCCCTGCTCGATCAACATCGAAAAACATTAGGCATTCAGGCACGCGCCTTCACCGACGACGGGATCGTCACTCGCTGCGTATACGCGCTGATTAACGAAGGCGCCAAGTTGCTTGGCGAGGGAATTGCTGCGCGCGCATCCGATATCGACATGGTGTATTTGACGGGCTATGGTTTCCCAGCCTATCGCGGCGGGCCGATGCATTACGCCAACGAGGTTGGACTCTTTCAGGTAGCGAGAACCCTAACGGCGCTCGCCAAAGACGGCGACTCCTCGTGGGAGCCTGCGCCACTGATTGTAGATTGTCTATCAACCGGTCGCGCGCTCAGCTGAGCCGTCGCGTCACTTCGGAGAGAGTTATGACTGATGCAGTGATCGTATCCACCGCACGCACCGCGCTTGCTAAGTCGTGGAAAGGCGCGTTTAACATGACCTATGGGTCGACCTTAGGTGGCCACAGTGTGAAACACGCCCTCGAACGCGCTCAACTGGATCCAGCCGAGGTCGATGATGTGATCATCGGCTGCGCCAATCCGGAGGGGACCACCGGTTTTAACATCGCACGGCAAATTGCTCTCGCAGCGGGATGTCCCGTGACAGTGCCTGCCATGACGGTGAATCGCTTCTGCTCCTCGGGACTTCAATCCATTGCCATCGCTGCACAACGCATCCTCAGTGGCGAAGGAGAGCACTTCGTCGCCGGTGGCGTGGAGAGCATTTCGTGCGTGCAGGGCGAGATCAACCGCCACATGTTAGTGGATCCAGGCGTGCTCGCGATCAAGCCTGAGGTTTATTGGCCGATGCTTAAAACCGCTGAACAAGTGGCTGCGCGCTATCAGATCTCGCGTGAACGTCAGGACGCCTATGGCGTTCAAAGTCAGTTACGCGCCGCTGCAGCCCAGGCGGCGGGTAAGTTTAATGACGAGATCGTTCCGATGACCGTGCGCATGGGTGTGGCGGATAAAGCCACCGGCCAGCTGTCCACGCGCGAGGTCACTATCGCTGCAGATGAAGGCATTCGGGCCGACACCACCTTAGCAGCCGTGAGTCGCATTAAGCCTGCCGTCGCGGGCGGTGTGATCACAGCGGGCAACGCCAGTCAGTTTTCGGATGGCTCAGCAGCCTGCGTGGTGATGAGTGCGGCCAGTGCCGCACGTCGCCATCTCTCCCCACTCGGTATCTTCCGCGGGTTTGCGGTCGCGGGTTGCGAGCCCGACGAAATGGGCATCGGTCCGGCAGTCGCCGTGCCTAAGTTGTTAGCGCGCGCGGGTCTTACCGTCGACGACATCGGCCTGTGGGAACTCAATGAAGCCTTTGCTGTGCAAGTGCTCTACTGCGCGGATCGCTTAGGCATTCCTGAGGAGCGTCTGAACGTGAATGGCGGTGCGATTGCCGTGGGCCACCCGTACGGCGTCTCCGGCACCCGTCTCACGGGGCACGCACTGATCGAAGGCAAGCGGCGGGGCGTCCGTTACGTGGTGGTCACCATGTGCATCGGCGGTGGGCAAGGCGCGGCGGCGCTCTTTGAAGTGGCCTAAAGACAGTATTTCATATAATTATCAATTAGTTATATAAACAACATCTTTTGATTTATGAAGTAAATGCGCAGGGGTGCCAGCCGGCGCCCCTGCGCTGTTAAACATCAACCCGCGTAGAACACCGCGATTTTATGGCCCTCGCGTTCGCGGAAATAGCCTGCGTAGAAGTTGTCCGTGCGATTACCGACGGCCCCTTCATCAGTGCACCCTAAAGCCAATGCCTTGCTGTGCAGCGCATCCACTTGGGCGCGCGAGGACACCGCAAGCGCTACCATCGTGCCATTACCGACGGTCGCCCGACCGCCATCGATGGGCTTGATGATCAACAGCATCGGGGTCGTCTCCGAATGACCCCAAGCGACGAACCGCTCGGTTTCCCAGATGCGTTTTGCGCCGAGCACGGCAAGTAATTCATCATAGAAACGCTTCGCAGCTTCTAAGTCGTTTGTTCCAAGACACACATATCCAATCATCGGTCTACACTCCTGCTTCGGTCGATTAAAAAACCACCCTGTGTTTGGGCTAGGCACCACTCAGTTGACGGTATCGAGTGCCCACCTTGAATGCCACTATACCGAGCGCCAGCGTAATAGCGGCGCACGCCGACGCCATCATCCCTAAGCTCATACCGAGCGCGCCAAACGCGGCATGTGCCCATCCGCCAAATACGTCTGCGCCACGATACACCACCGTATCGATCACGCTCTTCACCTTGTACTTTGATTCGGTATCAACCACCGTCCACAGCATGTCGCGGGCCGGTTTGCCGATCCCAAACTCGGTTGTTCGAAAGGCGCTGTTCACCCAAAGCAACACGCCCGCTGTCGGTAGCCATGCCACCGACACAAAGCCTGCGAACACCACCGCCACGGCGAACACTAAGGTCGTCCGTACGCCCACCCGGGTCGCTAAAAATCCAACGACGACCGCTTGAATTAGGCAACTGGCGATGTTGACCCACAGATCACGAGTCGCAAAAAATTCTGTTCGCAATGCGGTGGTGGCAAACAGGCGCACCGCGCTTTTGGCGAGTTCGATATACACCACCATGCCGAGCATGGCGCCAAATACGACTAACACCGCGATGCCAAGCAAAAAGGGTGACCGCACCAGTAGCGACACGCCCGCGAGGATCTCTCCACCCAAAGGCTCGTTAAGACGTAGCCCACCCGATGCCTGGCCTGCGTCTATGACGCGGCGATCGCGCGCTAACAGGACCGTGATCACCATGCTTAAGCTCAGACTCAGAGCGGCAAGCGCTGTGATGCCACTGATGCCCATGGAGGGCGTGAGTGTGCGCGCGGCCAAAGGACCGATGATGCCACCGAGGCTGCCGCCCGCAGCGATCACCCCAAACAGTCGACGCCCTTGCGCCTCATGCCAGATATCTGCCATGAAGCTCCAAAACAGAGACACGACTAATAGGTTAAATACCGTCGTCCACACGTAAAACACACGCCCAACCCATGGGGTCTCCGCAAAAAACTGAAAGGTCGCTGCGAAGCACAGCAAGTTCACCACAAAGAACCCTTGGGTTGCTGGCAGTAACACGGTGCGTTTGATACGTGTCATCAGTACGCCAAACAGCGGCACGATCACCCACATAACCACGAACACCACACTCGACAGGTACTTGATCGTCGAGGGTCCGCTGCTCGCAGCGAGTGCGTCTCGCACCGGGCGAATCAGATAGTAACTAGCGAGCAATGAAGCGAAGTAACAAAACGATAAGGCTAAGCGTCGCCCCTCACCTGCCCGCCACACCCACACTAGGGCGTCTGCCGGTTGATCTGCAGTGGCGTGCTCTTGCCCTGCGCTAAGTCATAAGCCACCGAGCCAAACAGGTCGCCCGATTGGGCGATCGGATTGCCTGAAGCGGAGTAGCGTGCCACCACGATAATCCCGTGCTGCGCGCTGTGGAGCGAATGCCCGGGCACCATGGCGTCGGCCTCACTGAGAGACACCACCAGTGGCAGCGTGACATCGACCAGTCGTTTCGCCGCCAAGGGGGGTCCTGGCGTGGAGGCGTCTCGGACGAGAACATAAAGCGGTGTATGCGGGAGCACACGCGCGCGAAGGCTGGGATCGATCGACACCGTCACGGTCACAACGCCGGGTCCTGGGGCGACGCCAGCGGCCTTGGCGAGCGGTACCGCGGGGTTGGCCTCCTCGACCGACACGGGTGCCTGTACCAAGGCGGCTAACTCAAGATCCTGGTTGATCCCAAGCGCTTGATCCACCTCATGCAGCCGTTCGGTGACCGCCGTGGCAACCTCAGCGGAGGGTTTCTGGGCTAACAGCGCAAGCCAACGCTGGCGGGCCTCGCTGAGCCGACCATTGGCCCTGGCGGCGAGCGCGCCATAAAACAGCGCATCCGGATACTGGGGATCGAGCGCTAAGGCTTCTGCAAACAGCTGATCCGCCTGCGGCGAGAATTCTTGTGCGTCGGCGAGCACCAGTGCGACACCGTAGGCGACGGTCGCCTCGGCATTCTGGTGATGCGAATATTGATAGGCCTGTGAGAAGGCTTTGACTGCTTTTGCAAAGTCCTTCATCACAAACGCGGAGCGTCCCAGCATCATCCAGCCGACGACATCATCCGGCGAACGCGCCAGTCGGCTCTCAAGCTTACCCACGAGCCCAGCGATATCAGCCGGCATGCCAGCGCTTTGTAAAGCACGCTGACTGTCATCCCACGGCCAGTTGCTCGACTTTTTATAGAGAAAGACACCCCACAGTGGCAGGAGGATCAGGATCACCCCGAATGACACCCAACCGCGGCGCCCTGCCGATGATCGCTGGAGGAGTGGCCGACAGACGACCGCCACCACGAGTAACCACACGATCAGCGCGATGCCAATGAATAGCGTCATGACCTGTCTCCGTGGGCTGGCCCTGGTGAGGAAGCCAGGCGCTCATCCGCCGACTCCTCCATCGGCGCGCGGCTTCGCGTGCGGATCACGCGCCACGCACCACCCAAGCACAGCAGCAAGAGCAACACAGGCGCTCCCCACAGAAGCCAGGTGCGCGCCGTCAGTGGCGGCTCATACAACACAAAATCCCCGTAGCGCTCTGTCATAAAACTCTTAATCTGCTGATCCGTCTGGCCGGCCGCCATCATTTCGCGTACCTGCCGACGTAGGTCCGCCGCCAGATCGGCATTTGAGTCCGCCACGCTTTGGTTCTGGCACACCAAGCAGCGCAACTCATGCGTGAGCGCCTCATACCGCGCCTGCTGAGTGGCATCAGAAAAGGCCGCCGTGCCATCAATCGCACCGGCTGCACCGATCATGCTCGCCAGACAGATGACTCCCGCCAGTCGTCGCATCGCACGCATCAGTGCACCTCGCGCTCAATCAAGGGCATAAACTTGTCATGCCAAACCGCCTCTGTGAGCGGCCCGACAAACTTGAAGAGCACCACGCCTTGGCCGGACACTAGGAAGGTCTCCGGTGCGCCATACACGCCCCAATTGATCGCCACCCGCCCCTCTGCGTCAGAGGCCACCTGCTGGTAGGGGTTACCCCATTCGTTGAGATAGGCCACGGCAATGGCCGGATCATCTTTCCAATCGAGACCAATCAGCGGCAACCGCTGTAAGGCAGAAATTTTTAGAAGCATCGCATGCTCCTCACGGCAAGCTGCACACCAACTACCCCAGACATTGATGAGATACGGCGAACCCTTGAAATGGCGAGAGTCCACCGATGTGCTGGCCTCCGTGAGGGATGGCAAAATAAACTCAGGTGCAGGTTTTCCAAGCAGCGGACTCTGGATTTCGCGCACATCCAGGTCGCCGCTGCCAATGCGAAGCAGCACCCAGCTGAGTCCGAGTCCCAGCAACAGACAGACGATCGCCGGTGTCAGATAGCGCCACATGCTACGGGATCACCGTCTGACGACGATAGCGCCGATCAGATAATGCAATCAGACCGCCTAAGGCCATCACCAGCGCACCGATCCACAAGTAGCGAACGAGGGGCTTGTACTGCAAGCGCATGCTCCATTTTGAGCCGCCTAAGTCCTCCCCCAACGCCACGAACAAGTCCCGATTCCAAGCGACCGCAATGCCCGCTTGGGTCATCGGATTTTGCTGGACTCGGTAGGTGCGTTTTTGCGTCGTCAAATCAGGCAACGTGCGCTCACCCTCATGCACCTGAAAGCGCCCCTCTATCGCATGATAATTGGGCCCCTCCACCGGTTGGGTACCCTGAAAGGTAAACCGATAGCCGGCAATCTCAGCCGATTCACCCACCGCCAGACTGACATCCCGCTCGACCGTGTAAGACGCCACACCCGTGATACCCATGACCAGTAGGCCAATCCCTAAGTGAGCGATGGCCCTGCCGAGCACTGCCTGCGGCAGTGCTTGCCCACGACGCCACTGCGCCCATGGATCAATAAGACTTGAGCCAATGGCCAGTAGCCCTGCACTAAACCCCAATAGGGTGAGCGGCAAGCCGGGCCGGTGATAGGCCGCGAGCGCGATCAAGAGCGCACCGAGCACACTCAGCACCGCAATCAGCGTCAAGCGTTTCGCATAAAGATTTAAATGGCCACGCTTCCAGCTTGCATGCATGCCGACGCTCATTAACAGCACCAGTGGCACCGTCGGCACAAGAAACACCACATTAAAATAAGGGGGCCCCACCGATATTTTGCCTAGCTTCAGCGCATCCATGACTAAAGGCCATAGTGTGCCGACGAGGATCAAACCCGCTGCCGCCACCAGCAGCGCATTATTCAACAGCAGGAAGGACTCACGCGAGACCACGGCAAATCCGCCTTCTGACTGTAGTGAGGAAGCCCTAAAGGCATACAACGTCAAGGCACCCACAATAAAAAATATCAATAGGGCCAACACAAAAAGACCGCGTGAAGGATCGGCTGCGAAGGCATGCACCGACACCAGCACGCCGGAGCGGACCAAGAAAGTACCGAGCAGACTCAAGGAGAACGCGAAGATCGCCAACAGCACCGTCCACTGCTTAAACAAACCGCGCTTCTCAGTGACCGCCAATGAATGAATCAAGGCGGTCGTCACCAGCCACGGCATGAACGAGGCGTTTTCTACCGGATCCCAAAACCACCAACCGCCCCAGCCTAGCTCGTAGTAGGCCCACCAACTGCCCAATGCAATCCCAAGCGTCAGACAGACCCATGCCGCCAGGGTCCAAGGCCTAGTCCATCGTGCCCACGCCGTATCCAGTTGCCCCGACAGCATCGCCGCCACCGCAAACGCGAAGGCCACGGCGGTGCCGACATAGCCCATGTAAAGCATCGGTGGATGAATGGCGAGCGCCGGGTCTTGGAGGATAGGATTCAGATCAGCGCCTTCTAAAGCGGCCGGAATCAAGCGCGCGAAGGGGTTCGAGGTCAGAAGCGTAAAGCTCAAAAATCCGACGCTGATCAGACCGAGCACACCCAACACACGCGCCCTAAAGTCCGCTGGCAGACCTCGCGAGAACAGCGCCACGAGCAGCGCCCAGGAGGCCAGCATCAAGGCCCACAGCAGCAAGGAGCCCTCGTGCGCACCCCACACCGCGGCCACCCGATACAGCAGTGGCAAAGCGGAGTTAGAATTTTGTGCCACATAAGCCACAGAAAAATCGTGTTGCACGAGCGAGAGGGTCAAAGCGGTGAAAGACGCAGCGACCGCAAGCCACACCGCCAGCACCGAGGATCGAGCGACTTGCATCCACGCCGCTTGCTGCCAGTGGGCACCGGCCAAGCCAAAAAAAGCCTGCATGGCAGCCAGCAGCAAGGCAAGAACTAAAGCGAGCGTACCTAATTCAGGGATCATGGCGTGTCTCGCGACGGCGCGTACGGCGTGACGAGCGCCGGAGCGCTCGCCTTCAGTGACTGAGCAACTTCCGGTGGCATATATTTCTCATCGTGTTTCGCCAGCACCTCATCCGCCATAAACTCACCGTTTTGCAGACGACCGTGCGCGATGACTCCTTGCCCCTCACGAAACAAGTCGGGTAACAAGCCGGTGTAGCGAACCGGCACACTGTGCGCGAAATCAGTCACCACAAAGCGCACCTCCAAGCTGCCGGGGGCGCGCATGACACTGCCCTTGGTCACCATGCCGCCGATCCGAAAGCTTTTTCCTTTCGGCGCCAGTCCCGCCTGGACTTGAGACGGATCAAAAAAGTACAGTAAGTTGTTATCAAACGCTTTAACCGCCACCAACGCAGCCAGCCCGACACCTGCCAAAATCGCCACTACCCAGGTGATGCGACGCTGACGCGGTGTCATAACACGTTCTCTGCTAAACGCCGCCGAGCTGCCGCCTGTGCTGCGCGATACAGAGCGCGTGCCGAGAACACATTCCACACCACCACAACGACTAACAAACCGTAGGCGCTCCACACGAACGCGGCGTAACCACCCATGTGAAAGAACTCAGTCATGGGGCACTCCTTTGATTGCGCTATCCATCCACCAAGTCGGCCGCCGCTCTCGATTGAGAATTTCTGCTTGCAATCGTATGCATGCGATCGCGGCAAACAACAGCGTAAAGCCAGCAAACGATTCCAGCAGGGGAATCAACATGGCCGCGGGCATCGCAGGGCCGCCTGCACGCAACACAGTAGATCCTTGGTGCAAGGAGTTCCACCAATTGACAGAGAAATGAATAATAGGCACGTTCACCAGACCGACCAACGCGAGTACCGCGCTGGCCCGATCCGCGCGCTGCAGATCGTCGTAGCTGCTGCGAAGCGCTAGATACCCCAAATACATAAACAACAAAATCAGCTCTGAGGTGAGCCTCGCATCCCACGCCCAGTAGGCACCCCACATCGGTCGACCCCATAACGCGCCGGTGACTAGACACAGGAAGGTAAAGGAAGCGCCGATCGGTGCCACGGCTGCCGCCAACGCGTGGGCAAGCTTCATGCGCCAGATCAGTCCAATGCCCGCAGACACTCCGAGAACGGAATAGCCCAGTAACGACAGCCACGCGCTCGGTGCGTGCACATAAATAATTCGAAAGGCATCACCTTGCTGATAGTCCTTAGGCGCGAGCACCAGTCCGCCGTACAGCCCCACGGCCAATAGCAGAAACGCCGGCACCGCGAACCACGGGAGCAAACGCCCCGCCGTCGCATAGCTCGTCGGGGGAGACGCGAGTCGATAAAACCAAGTCAGGCGAGTCACTGGGTTACTCCTGCTATTCAAAGCTCACGCGCACCGCTGCGCCTAAGGCCAGTGGCACCAAGCTGATGGCAGCGATCAGTCCGGCCGCTAACAGCCACAGTCCCGCGTCGGGGGCGTCTCCATTCATAGCCAGATCCGTGGCGCGGGCACCAAAAATCAACACGGGCATGGCCAGTGGCAACACCATCAAGGCCAACAACACGCTCCCTCGCCTCGACCCTAAGGTCAGCGCGGCTCCGACCGCTCCGAGCAAACTTAACACCGCCGACCCGAGTGCGAGCGCTCCCATCAACGTGCCCAAGGCGCTCATAGGTAGGCCCAGTGCATACCCGACCACGGGCGCACAGAGTGCCAATGGGACCCCGCTCAAGCACCAGTGTGCGGCCACCTTAGCAAGCAACAACATCGCGAGTGGCTGATCAGACAGCGCCCATTGCTCCAGCGTGCCATCGTCCCAGTCCGTTTTAAATAACGACTCAAGCGCTAACAGCGAAGCCAACACGGCGGCGACCCACACCACGCCCGGTCCGATGCTGCGCAACAGCGCAGGCTCTGGGCTCAATGCCAATGGAAACAGCGTCGTGACCATCAGGAAAAATACCACCGGTTGCGCCAGCTGTGACCAGCGCCGAAACGCCAGACGACACTCGCGCGCAAACACAAGCGCCATGACGGCAGGCAAGGAGGTCACCGCTGTACTCATGACAACCCCAAGCGACGCAGCCGGGTGCTTTTAAAGTCGACCCCATAGTGGGCGCTTAACACCACCAAACCACCGTGCGCTGCATGCGCCTCAATCAGGTCCTGACACAGCCGCACGCCGCTCGCATCCAGATGAGTCCAAGGCTCATCGAGAAGCCACACCGGCGCCTTCGCCAGCAACACGCGCGCCATGGCGACTCGGCGTCGTTGGCCCGCGGACAGGGCGCGGGTGGGTCGGTCGGTATCTGCCATGCCGACCTGCGCTAAGGCCTCTCGCACCTCATCCGCTGCACAGCGACGTCGCAGCTGGGTCGCGAACATCGCGTTCTCCGCCGGTGTGAGATCGGCGTGCAGCCCTTGCTCATGACCCAGAAAGCTGACCCGTCGACCGAGTGCTGCGCGGTCGTCGTCTAACGCCTGCCCCTCCCAACGCACCTCGCCCGCTTCCGGCCACAGCAAACCCGCCAGCACACGAAGCAAAGAGGTCTTGCCGGAACCATTGGCGCCCTCGAGCACCAGCACATCCCCTGCACAGGCCTCGAAGGAAAGCCCGCGAAGGACGTGTAAGGACCCGCGCCACAGATGCAAGTCACGCACCTCAAGCAAGGAGGCTGCCATCAGCACGATGTCCGAGGTAAAACGAGCATGTTCACCGCTCGATTATACCCGAGCATCACGACCAAACGGCCGCGTTCAGCTGTTTAAACCGCCGTCCACCCGGAGGCTCGCGCCGGTCATGTAACGGGAGGCATCGGAGGCCAGAAACAACGCCGCACCGACCATATCCTCAGGCTCGGCGATTTCACCCCAGGGGATCGACTGCAGGGCTTCTGCGCGCACCGTGGGGTCGGTCTGTAGAGCGGCTGCAAACTGGGTATTAACAAGGCCGGGTAGTAACGCATTTACCCGAATGCGACTGCCTGCGAGCTCCCGAGCAAAGGCTTGGGTCAGATTGACCACCGCCGCTTTGGTGGCTCCGTACAGGCCTAAACCGACCATCGGCCGCTCGGCGGCCACTGAGGCAACATTAATGATGGAGCCTCCACCGGATTTTGCCATCATGCGCGCCGCGTGACTGCACATAAACCACACACCGCGTAGATTCACATCCACCGTTTTCTCAAAGGCAGCAGCATCCATTTGCAACACCGATCCCTGCAGCGGGTTGGTCGCGGCGTTGTTCACGAGAATATCAAGTCCACCCACTTCAGCACCCAACCAGGTGTACAGCGCGTCGATGGCGTCGAGATCACCCATATGGCACGCATAAGCGCGCGCACGGCCACCGTTCGCACGAATGGTCGCAGCGAGCTGCTCACAGGCAGTGGCCTTACGACTGACCAAGATCACTTCGGCACCGTTGACTGCCAAACAGCGGGCGATCGCTGCCCCGATACCCCGGCTGGCCCCGGTCACCACCGCGACACGCCCGGTCAAGTCAAATAGTTCTGCTGCTTTCACGTGCACCCCACCCTCACTGTGTGTGCATCTTACGGCAGTCGATCGGTGCGCGCCGACACACCGAGCTTATCGATAACTTTTTAGGCGCAATCCGGCGGACACAGGTATGATTCGGGCCACGCGCGGGTGGCGAAATTGGTAGACGCCCGGGACTTAAAATCCCGTGCCGCAAGGCGTGCGGGTTCGAGTCCCGCCCCGCGCACCACCCCTTCTCGCAAATCGCCTAAATACAATGATGGAGACGTGCGCACCGTCCCGTGTGCGTCTTCGTCCTCCGTTCCACCCCCCCTTGGGCTGTCACGCGTGCTCGGTTCGCTCGCGCTCAGGCATACTCAGGGGTACTGCATTCACAGGAAGGACGATCCATGACGAATTCACTCAACGGCACCCCTACCCCTCGATGCGGTCATCCGGCGACGTGGTGGATGGTCGGCTGTCTGATGATCCTCAGCGCGGTCAGTGCAGCGTACGCCGCGGACTATCGCCCCATAAACCCCAGCCACGCGAGTGACACGGTGCGACTCACCGGGCACGACTTAACGGCCCAGCAACTGGTGCTCGTGGCGCGTGATGGCGCGAAGGTCAGCTTGAGTGACGAGGCGCGCGCACGCTCCGAGGCCGCCTTTAACCTATTGCTCGAAGCCACCCTTGAGGGCATGCCGGTCTATTGGTTCAATCGCGGCTCCGGTGCGGGTCGCGAGTCAGCGATTTTTGAGGGAGATGCTGAGTCGCCAGCCAATCGGGCGATGCTCGAAGCGCGCCAACTGCAGATCTTTCAAAGTGGCGAATCCAACGGGGTAGGCCCTGAAGTCGCCTCAGAAGAGGTGGTGCGTGCCATGCTCGTGGTGCGCGCCAATACCATGAGCTATGAGGCCGCAACACCCGCCCTCACACAGATGCTGCTGGATCTGATTAATCATCGGATCACACCGGTGGTGCGTTCGCGCGGCACGGTCGGCGAAGGGGATCTCGGCCCACTCATGAATGTCGGCGCTACGATGGTGGGTGTGGGTGACGCCTATTACCGCGGCATCCGCATGCCGGCAGCACAAGCGCTGAAAGCGGCGGGACTTAAGCCATTAAAACCCTTCGCTGCAGATGACAGTGCGCTCACTAGCAGCAATGCCTACTCGACAGGCCAGGCGGCGCTGTTGTTGGCCGATGCAGAGGCCGCGCTAGGTTGGGCGGATTTGGCCTACGTGATTGACCTCGAGGGCATGAACAGCAGCGTCACCCCATTGAGTGCCGTGGTGCAACTGAATCGCCCCTTCCCGTGGCTCAATTGGCATGCAAAGCGCATGTTGTCTATGACCCGTGGCAGCGACCTGTACGAGGACGATCCCAAACGAATCATTCAGGATCCAGAAAGCCTACGTGCCTCATCCATCCGTCAGGCCTCGGCATGGCAAGCGTTCAGTCACCTAAAAGAGACTGTTCTTCTGCAGATCAACTCGTCTGATCACAATCCGGCGATTCGTGTCGGCCTCTCGCCAGAAGACTCGTGGGAACTGGCAACGCCGCAGCTTAAGAAGTTCTTTGTCCATGGCGGACCGCGCAACCATAACCAACACGGCTACATCGTCTCCAACGCCAACTGGGATCCCTACCCAATGGCCAACGACCTCGAGGCATTTACGATTGCGTTGGCCAACATGGACGCCGCCATCACGCAACGCATCAGCCGCTTCACCAGTCCGTTTTTCACTGGCATCAAAGCGCCCAATGAGCACGGTTGGGGACGCTGGGGTGGAGGATTTGCGACCTCGTCGATCATGCAGGAAATTCAAGGGCTCGCCGTGCCGGTACCGCCCGAGGGCAACGCCATCGTGCAAAACGTAGAGGACATGCAATCACAGAGTCGTTTGAAAGTGAGTCGCGCCCGACTGGCGGTCGATGACACGATCGAGTTGCTTGCGGAGGACGTGTTGACCGGTACCTACTGGCTTGAGCTTCGCCAAAACGATCAGCCTACCCGCCATTTCGGACCCGGTGCCTTGAGCGTATGGCCGGTCTTTCAGAAAGAAGTGCTGGATCGAGACCCCTCCGGTGCCGGTTCGCTGCACGATCGGGCGGCTCTTTTTTTACATGCGCATGCGCCCCAGCAGTTATATCCTGACCTTATGGGACCAACGATGCCAAGCGCTACGGCGAACCGCTAAACGGGTGCCTGAGGTCGGTGCCGCGATAGGGCCTATCGCGCCGCCCACCTCAAGCCGCTCTTAGGCTGCGAGCGTTTATTTATTGCTGCTGAATTTGACTGACCGCCGGATCGCTCGGGTGGATGGCCAGTAAATTAATGCCGACGGTGAAGATCTGATAGCCGAAGCGTTCGAGGAATTGACGGATGTCACTCTCGTTTGATTTTATCTTTTCAATCATGAGTTGAGGTTTAGAGGCGCCGATCGATTGCTCCGCACCGCGGAGCGCCTCCATTTCCATGCCCTCGATGTCAATTTTGATGAAGTCCAGACGCTTAAGCCCCAGCCCATCAATCGCCATCATGGTTGTTTTCACGCAGCTTTCAGCGGAGTAATTAATGTGTTGACCAATGAACTCAGTAGTGCTGGTCTGCTTAATTTCTAGACTGCCGAAGCTCGAGGGAGAAAAGTAATCCGGTAAAGGAACCAGAATCTCACCGCTCTCAGCACCCACGGCCGCAAAAATAGCGCGGGCATTAAAGCAATTGTTCAGTGTGATATTTCCGGCCAATGCGTAATAGATTCGTTCCTGCGCCTCGAACGCGATGACCTCACCCCACCCATGCATTGCCTTCGCCCATTCGATGGTATGCACACCAATATTGGCTCCGCAATCGATTGCCACCACCCCATCGCCAAAGTGTGTTCGCCGCGTTGCCAACAATTGAACAGCCAAGTTAATCTCATTGGGATCAAAAGCGGCGTGTTGTAGCAATTGATAACCCACACCGAAGCCACCATTGTCGGTGAGGCGGTAGTCATGACGGTTCACCAACAACGAGCCGTGATTGGTGCTGGCGATGACAAAGGCAATCGGACGCAGAGGGGTAGACACAATGTATATTCCTAAGGTCAATACGAATGGATCACTCACCAGACAAGGCAGCCGTGGGCGCGACCCGATTCGCTGGCCGCGCGGCAAAAGCGTGCCCCATGACGCGCTTTGTTGCCTGCCAAGGCACGCTAGCATAGTCCACCGACTGCACTTTTTAGCACGACACGCATCACGGTTCGGTAAGCCTCAGGCCAACCACGGAGCCCCCCAGCCGATGGAGCGCACGGGGTGAGGCGCGCATGATTCACTGGTCCGAATACGCTACTATTCGAATGGACGGCAGACCCCATCGCCGCCTGTCAGACGAGGAGCACCCCCGTGAACATCCGGTCGACCCTCAAGAACACCATGGACAACCCCTGGGCGTCCGCCGTCCTTGATCTGGCAGTCACGTCCTTTCTTCTCCGCTTAGGCTGCTCCGCCGCGATCGCCGTGAGCGCGGGCCTCGCGCTGTCCGGTGGCACACGCATCATGCTCAGGCTCCCCTCTCGGCAAGCCGAACCGTCTATCGGTCGCTGCGCCGTGGCGCTGGGTGCGCTTGGCATCTTGATCGGGAGCCTGCGCTTAGGCGTCTTTGATCTGGTTGGCACGGGGCAGCCTACCGTGGCCGTGTTGTTAACCGTTTTGAGTTCTGCGGCTGTCTGTCAGCTGACACTGATCTCCGCATGGACATGGATCAACGATGCACGCCCTATTACCGCACTACCCACGACCGTGGCCTTTGGACTCACCGCGTGCGCGTTCGCTTTGCGAGGGGTCTACGGTGCACAGGTCGAGTTGCTGCCCGAGGAAACCTACTACTGGAATTATGCCCAGCACCTAGACTTCAGTTACCTAGACCACTCGCCGATGGTGGCTTGGTTAATTGCAGCTGGTACCGCGGTCTTTGGGCCCTCTGAGTTCGGAGTTCGCGTAGGTGCCATGCTGTGCAGCGCCATCGCTTCGCTTGCTATCTACCGCACCGCACTGAATACGGTGCGCGCGCCGGAGGCGCGCTACGCCTTGCTGCTCGCGCAATGGTTGCCCTTTATGTTTTTGTCGGGCTTTCTTATCACCCCAGATGCGCCACTCGCCGCGGCATGGGCAGTGGCGGTCTATTTTCTTGAGCGCGCGCTGGTCGCCGGTCAGGCGCGCGCGTGGTGGGCGGTGGGCATAGCCATCGGACTGGGCTTGTTATCTAAATATACGATTGCGCTGCTCGGCGTAGGAACGGTGGTCTACTTGATCTCAGAACCCCGCGCCCGGTACTGGTTGTATCGCATTGAGCCGTATGGGGCTGCAGCGATTGCACTGCTTATTTTTTCCCCTGTCATCTACTGGAATGCCGAACACGAGTGGGCCTCCTTCACCTTCCAAACTATGCAACGTCTTGCTGAAAGACCCCGCTTTGCACTGCCCGCATTGATCGGTGGGGTGCTTGTGGTCATTACCCCGATCGGCGCATTCGCCGCTGTTCGCCTACTGCTCCGACGCGGTGCGGCCGCCGCCTGTACGGAGTATCCAGAGTCGGGGCGTTTATTAAAGACACTCACCTGGGTGCCACTCGCGGTATTCGCCCTTTTTAGTCTCCGACACACCGTCAAACTCGACTGGACCGGGGCGCCGTGGATTGCGGCGCTACCGCTGCTCGCTTGCAGTGTAGGTGGCGCGCGGCGCGCGATGGCGGGCCTCTCCGACCGACTCGCCGGTCGGTGGCCAGGCATGCTGATCGGCTTGATCGTGCTCTACCCGCTGCTATTTTGCTATCTCGTCGGCCGCTTTCCGGGCGTCAGTTACGGCACACACGCTGAGCTGGTGCCAGTGGGCTGGCGCGAACTCGGCCGGCAGGTACAGGTATTGAGCGAGGCCGAGCGAACGACCAGCGGCCAACCACCCCTCGTCATTGGCATGGATCGCTACGCGACGGCCAGTGAGCTTGCGTATTACACGCACCCGCGGCCAGACGCGGTGGCGAACACCTCCAGCGCCCATCTATTCGGCGGCATGGGTTTGATGTATGAGCGTTGGTTTCCGATCGCCAAGCAAGAAGGTCGCTCGCTATTACTCATCAGCTGGCGGAAAGACACGTTAGAGCAACTTAATGTCGCTGCAACCGCGACAACGCTCACCCCCATCATGCAGGGGACCATCAGTCGAGAGGGTCGGCTAGTGCACCGTTATTACTACCGGATTTTGCGCGGCTATCGCCCACCGGCTCCCCACTAAGGCAGCAGACTGCAAAGAAGGTGTCGCGTGTTGAACGCACCGGGCTAGCGGCCCCAGATAGCTGACTTACTCAGTATGAAATTCCATACGCTGCCGGCCACAATCCCGGCCAGCGCGCTTTGCCACCACGTGCTCGACAATTGATAGAGCCAGGTGGCCAGCCCCATATTTAATGCAGCCCCCACAAGGCAGACGGCAAAAAACTTTAGCAACGCGCGCCACCAGGCAAACACACCACGTACACGGACGTCGCGGTAAGTGAGTTCATTGTTCAACGTGAAATTAGACACCATGGCCACAGCAATGGCGGTGGCTTGCGCTGCCGCAAACGGCACCGTCAACCACTTATGTAGACACGCGAGCACGGCAAAATGCACCAACACACCGATCGCGCCGACGCTTGAAAACGCCAGAAAGCGACCGAGCACCAATCGATCGAGCGACTTCGCCAGCAACAGCAATACATAATCCCACGCCACCCCAGAATCCAACTTACTGTCGCCCGCATGGCGATTGCGAAATTGATACGGCAGCTCGACAAAGCGCAGCGGACGCTCATGCGACGTGAATAGATCCACCAAAATTTTAAAGCCTAAGCCAGACAAGCGATCCACCGCACCCACCAAGACCTCACGGCGCATCATGAAAAAACCACTCATCGGATCTGTCAATTTGATATTTAACAATCGCGCCGACAAGCCAGTCGCGAGGCGACTGATCAAGACACGGTGCGTGCGCCAATGGCACACACCCCCGCCCGCCACATAGCGACTTCCGATCACGATATCCACCTCACCCGCTTGCAGCATCTGGTGCATTTGCGCGAGCAGACGCTCGTCATGCTGCATGTCAGCATCGATGACGGCTACGTACGGGGCGGAACTGGCAAACATGCCTTCAATACAGGCTGAAGATAAACCGCGCCGACCGACTCGCGTGATGCAGCGAATGCGAGGGTCGTTCTGAGCCAATTCTCTAAGTAGTGGGGCCGTGCCATCTGGCGAGTCGTCGTCGACAAAAATGGCTTCCCAGTCTTGGCCATGCAGGCTGGTACGCAACCCCTCGAGTAGCGGAATCACGTTCAGTCGTTCATTAAACGTGGGAACGATAATTGACAACGAGCGCTGCAACGGCGTTGGAACCACCGCCAAAAAGTCACTGGATTCCTGTTCTAGCTCAGCATTCATGCCATGACTGCCTCGCCACCACTGCAGAAAATGTAGACCGGCGTAGTTCCCGTGAGTAGCCGCCGTATCACAGAGATTCTTAGTGTCTTTGATTCGTTGCTGTCCTGTCAATAACTATCAAGACTCGACGCTCGTGACGCCTCAATGCCAGTTGCCGCTCTAACCCAAGTTGCTTCTGTATCCGGCCCGTCCTCTAGCTATGGACGAGCCTAGGCGTCTGTTGATAACTTAGCGTCGGTACTGTTCGATTAGATCACTGATCGTCTCGGCTTCCAGCCCCTCTTCCCTTGTTGAAAGCGTATGGCGCGCCTCAGTTGCACTGCGACGCTTGGGACACGACTTTTACTGAGAGGGTCTATCGGACGATGTGATGATCGCTGCATGCTACGTGTTTTGATCCTCACTATGACTTTTGCGCATGATCTATTAATCTGCTGATAAGCTGAGGCAGCACTATCCGCGGACGGGTCAGCGGTCCTGAGCGCAGGTCAGCGGCTCGAACCCACTCACCGTCGACTAAAGATGAGTTTTATGGATCGAAGAAAATTCCTTAGTGTCATCGGTACAGGCGCGACGCTCGCACCTGCGATTAGCCTTGGCAGCGCCGCGCGATCACGGCGATTTGACCCAACCGAACAGTCGATCACCATGCTGAGTGCAGCCTTGGCCGCGGGTACCGTGACGTCAGAGGAGCTCGTCGGCGCCTATCTTGAACGCATCGAACGATTTGATCGTCACGGTCCCGAGCATCGCTCAGTGCTTGCCGTAAATCCGGCGGTTCTTGACGCCGCACGTTCACTCGATGCGGAGCGTCGTGCCGGCAGGTTGCGTGGCCCTTTGCACGGCATCCCCATCCTACTCAAGGACAACATCGAGAGCATGGATCCTATGCCAACGACGGCTGACCTGCCTTGAGATAACTGGTCCAGCCTGATGTTCCCTAAAATAGAGGAACGGAGGGTTAAGATCATGCCAAAACAACGGTTTACGACGGAAGAGATCATCCACAAGCTGCGCGAGGCTGACGTTCTGTCAGGTCAAAGCAAGACGGTAGCCGAGGTCTGCAAGCAGTTAGGGGTTACCGATAAGACCTACTTTCGGTGGCGCAAGACCCACGGGGG